>JAHDDP010000045.1 GCA_020629285.1 Maribacter sp. | reverse complement strand
AAGAACATAGAATGAATCAACCTTTAGCCTATATACATCCGGGAGCTAAGATTGCTAAAAACGTAGTAGTGGAACCATTTACAACTATTCATAACAATGTTATTATTGGCGATGGCACTTGGATCGGGTCTAATGTGACAATAATGGAAGGTGCTCGCATTGGTAAAAATTGTAATATTTTTCCCGGTGCAGTCATATCCGCATCTCCACAAGATTTAAAATACGATGGTGAAGATACTACTGTTGTAATCGGTGATAATACCACTATTAGAGAATGTGCTACAATACATAAGGGTACATCTGATCGTATGAAAACCGTAATAGGTAAAAACTGCCTTATTATGGCGTATTGCCATGTTGCCCATGACTGTTTAGTTGGTGATAATTGTATTTTCTCGAATAATTCAACTTTAGCCGGTCACGTAACCATAGGTGATAATGTTATTCTTGCAGGTTTGGTTGCAGTACATCAATTTGTATCTGTTGGTCAACATGCTTTTGTAACAGGTGGTTCTTTGGTTAGAAAAGATGTGCCCCCTTACGTAAAAGCGGCAAGAGAACCGTTATCTTATGTAGGTATCAATTCTGTCGGATTAAGACGTAGAGGATTCATTTCCGATAAGATTAGAGAAATACAGAATATCTATAGAATTCTTTACCAAAAGAATTATAACAACACGCAAGCAGTTCAAATTATAGAAGCTGAAATGGAGGCAACTCCAGAACGCGATGAAATATTACAATTTATTCGTGATTCTCAACGTGGTATTATGAAGGGATATTTCAGCAATAATTAAACTATTTTTAAAACTTAAGTTAACAATATTAATACTCATTACGAATGGCATCTACATCAGATATACGAAAAGGACTATGCATTAGATATAACAATGATATCTACAAAATAATTGAATTTTTACACGTAAAACCGGGTAAAGGACCTGCCTTTGTGCGTACTAAATTAAAAAGTGTTTCTACTGGTAAAGTATTGGACAATACTTTTTCTGCCGGTCATAAAATTGAAGATGTACGTGTAGAGACACGTTCTTATCAATACTTGTATCCTGAAGGTGAAACTTATCACTTCATGAATACAGATGATTATAATCAGATTACTTTAGAAGAGAGCTCTCTTGATGCACCGGGTCTTTTGAAAGAAGGTGAAGTGGTTAAGATCATGTTCAATACTGAAGATAGTATGCCTTTATCTGTTGATATGCCTGCAAGTGTAATTTTAGAAATTACTTATACAGAACCTGGTGTTAAAGGGAATACGGCAACAAATGCTACAAAACCTGCAACAGTAGAAACAGGAGCAGAGGTAAATGTTCCTTTATTTATAAACGAAGGTGATAAGGTTAAAATAGATACTGCTACCGGTTCTTATATGGAACGTGTTAAGGAGTAGGGGTATTTTTATAATTCACTAATTAGACATAAGACAGTCAATTGAAATTCCCGACTACTTTTTCGTTAAAACAAATCGCAGATATTATATCTAGCGATTATGTGGGTCATGATGATTTTCCTGTATTGGGAATGAACGAGATTCATGTTGTAGAATCTGGAGATATCGTATTTGTAGATCATCCAAAGTACTACGACAAAGCATTAGAGTCTAAGGCAACGGTTATCTTAATCAATAAAAATGTAGAATGTCCCGAAGGTAAGGCATTGCTGATTTCTGATGATCCTTTTAGGGATTTTAATAAATTGACGACTTTTTTTCAGCCTTTTGTACCTAGCAGTCAAACTATTGCGGCAACGGCTAAAATTGGTAAAGACACAGTAATTCAACCAAATGTATTTATTGGTAATAATGTTGATATAGGTGATAATTGCCTAATTCATTCTAATGTTACAATTTATGATAATTGCATTGTTGGTAATAATGTGACCATACATGCTGGTAGTGTTTTAGGTGCCGATGCATTTTATTATAAAAAGCGACCAGAGGGATTCGATAAATTAATTTCTGGAGGAAGGGTTGTCTTAAAAGACAATGTTGATATAGGAGCCCTTTGCACAATAGATAGAGGTGTTACAGGTGATACCACCATTGGCTTTGGAACAAAATTGGATAATCAGGTTCATGTTGGTCATGATACCGTTATAGGAGAAAAGTGTTTAATAGCTTCACAAACGGGTATTGCTGGTTGTGTTATTATTGAAGATGAAGTTACCCTATGGGGTCAAGTAGGTACGAATAGCGGAATAACTATTGGTGCTAAAGCTGTAATAATGGGGCAGACAGGTGTTACAAAATCTGTGAAGGGTGGCAAGAGTTATTTTGGTACTCCCATAGAAGAATCTAGAGAAAAATTGAAGCAATTGGCTTATTTAAAGCAAATTCCACAAATAATTAAAAAAATGGATAAGAAATAAGGGTTTAAATGCTAGAAAAGTCATTAACAACTTTTATTTTTGTTCTAACAAAAAAATAAAACTACAGTAGTATGAGCGTATTAGTAAATAAGGATTCAAAAATAATCGTACAAGGTTTCACCGGTAGTGAAGGTACTTTCCATGCTGGTCAAATGATTGAGTATGGTACTAATATCGTGGGTGGTGTTACTCCGGGAAAAGGAGGACAAGAGCATTTAGGTAAACCGGTATTTAATACGGTTGCTGAATCTGTTGAAAAAGTAGGTGCGGATACTACTATTATATTTGTTCCGCCAGCATTTGCCGCAGATGCAATTATGGAAGCTGCCGAAGCTGGTATTAAAGTTATTATTACAATTACAGAAGGTATTCCTGTTGCCGATATGGTGAAGGTTGCTAATTATATAAAGAGTAAAGATTGTCGTTTAATCGGTCCTAACTGTCCAGGTGTTATCACTCCGGGTGAAGCTAAAGTTGGTATTATGCCAGGTTTTGTTTTTAAAGAAGGTAATGTAGGTATCGTTTCTAAATCTGGTACATTGACTTACGAGGCTGCTGATCAAGTAGTACGTCAAGATTTAGGTATTACAACTGCAATAGGTATTGGTGGTGATCCAATTATTGGAACAACTACAAAAGAAGCTGTTGAGCTTTTGATCAATGACCCTGCAACCGAATGTGTGGTTATGATTGGTGAAATTGGTGGTCAATTAGAAGCGGATGCTGCACAATGGTACAAAGCTAGCGGAAGTAAAAAACCAGTTGTTGGTTTTATTGCTGGAGAAACTGCTCCTGCAGGTAGAACAATGGGTCACGCAGGTGCTATTGTTGGTGGTAGCGATGATACCGCTCAAGCTAAGAAGCAAATTATGAGAGATTGTGGTATTCACGTAGTAGATTCTCCTGCTGAAATTGGTTTGAAAGTAAAAGAAGTAATGGGTTAAGAACTCATATTTTTCATATAAAATCCCGTTTATAGCGGGATTTTTTTTAGCCTATAAATTAAACAAAAGGTATATTTGGTAAACTTCGGTTTTAAATAACGGACTTATGAAATTATTAGAAGATAAAAACGTCATCATAACAGGAGCAAGTAGAGGAATCGGTATGGGTATTGCCCAAGTATTTGCCGATCATGGTGCAAATGTTGCATTTACATATAGCTCAAGTAAAGCTCCGGCTTTAGAATTGGAAAAACAATTAACAGCAAAGGGGGTTAAAGCAAAGGCTTATAAAAGTAATGCTGCTAGTTTTCAAGAAGCTGAAGAATTAGTTGTTAAAGTTTTAGAAGATTTTGATGGAAGAATAGATGTATTGATCAATAATGCAGGTATTACAAAAGACAATCTTCTCATGCGTATGTCTGAAGCTGATTTTGATGCTGTAATCGATATTAATTTGAAGTCTGTTTTTAATATGACCAAGGCTGTTCAAAGAACTTTATTGAAACAACGTAAAGGCTCTATCATCAATATGAGTAGTGTTGTAGGAGTAAAAGGTAATGCGGGTCAGACAAATTATGCAGCTTCTAAAGCAGGTATGATCGGATTTACAAAATCTGTAGCTTTGGAATTAGGTTCAAGAAATATTAGGTGTAACGCCATTGCTCCAGGATTTATTGAAACTGAAATGACAGATAAGCTTGATGAAAAGACTGTTCAAGGATGGAGAGATGGTATTCCATTAAAAAGAGGTGGTACTACTGAAGATATCGCAAATGCTTGTCTATACTTTGCATCAGATTTGTCTAGCTATGTTACTGGTCAGGTATTGAATGTTGATGGTGGTATGTTAACCTAAGTCAGTATAGATTTTCTATGGAACAAGAGTATATTGTTCCTTTTTTAAGTTCAACTTTATAACATACATGGAGAGTATAACGGTATTGTATATTATTCTTGCTGCGATAGTAGCGCTGGGTATCGTTGTTTTTCAGTACATATATAAGCAGAAGGCTAAAAGCAATATTCACTGGCTTTTAGCCTTTTTGCGTTTTGTTGGTGTTTTTGGACTGCTATTACTTCTTATTAATCCTAAGTTTTCGCAAAAATCATATACATTAGAAAAACCTAATTTGGTTATTCTAGCTGATAATTCCACTTCTATTTCTGAGAGCGAAAATGATTTACGACGTTTAATTTCTGAATTAAAAGATACTGAAGAAGTTACCGACAGATTTAAAATTACATCCTATAAATTTGGGTCCAAGTTAGATATTCTTGATAGTCTTTCGTTTACTGATAAGAATACTAATATTTCCAAATCACTTTTGGCTTTAAAAGATATTTATGCTCGTGAGCAAACTGTAACTGTATTATTATCAGATGGTAATCAGACCGTTGGTGAGGATTATAGTTATTTAAAAGCAGATCAAAATAATACTATTTATGCTATGGTCTTAGGGGATACCACCAAGTATAAAGATATTTCGGTGGGTCCCATTCTAACAAATAAATATGCATTTCTAAAAAACAAATTTCCTTTAGAATCATACATTTCATACCAAGGGAATACGCCGGTATCGGCGACTGTATCGGTAAAAATGAATGATAAGTTAGTACATAAAGAAAACCTAAGATTAGACGCTCAGTCTAATTTTAAAACGATTACCATTGAAGTCGATGCTAATTCCGTTGGAATAAAAAATCTATTGGTTGAAGTAACTAAATTACCAGAAGAGCGAAATATTGAAAATAACCGCAGAAGTACAACTATTGAGGTTATAGATGAAAAAACTAAGATTGCTTTAATATCCGATATTGTACATCCAGACTTGGGTGCGCTTAAAAAGGCAATTGAAAGTAATGAACAGCGAGAAGTAACTATTTTCAAATCAAGCACACCAAACAGTTCTTTAGAAGAAATTGATTTATTTATATTTTATCAACCAACCATTAGGTTTAAAAATTCATTCACATTTGCTAAAAGTAAAAATGCCAACACATTTATTATTACTGGTACGCAAACAGATTATTCATTTTTGAACAATAGCAATGTTGGCTTTGAAATAGAAAATGGTTATCCTGAACAAGAAGTATTCGGCTTGTTGAATAATGGTTTTACCAAATACGATATCTCTAAGTTTAATCTTACTGATTTTCCTCCGTTAGTAAGTGATGCTGGTCCTATTTTAATAACTACGCCCTATGAAACTTTGTTAGGCACTCAAATTAAAGGACTTGATGTGCAACAACCACTAATGGGCGTTATGGAGCAAAATGCTGGGAAACAGGCATTTTTAATAGGGGAGAACCTATGGAAATGGAGAATGCAAACATATAGGAATGCAAATGATTTTGTCAATTTCGATGAATTTATCGGGAACTTAATTCGCTACTTAACCAGTTCTAAAAATAAGACGAGATTGAATGTCGATTATGAGAAAGTATACGAGGGTAGTAGCAATACAGTAATTACCGCGACTTATTTTGATGAGGCATTTCTATTTGATCCAAACGCAAAAGTTACTATTAAAGTAACCAATACATCATCTAAAAACGTTCAAACGAACCCAATGGTCTTAAAGAAGGGATATTTTGAAGCTGACCTTTCTAACTTAATTGCAGGTTCTTATGAATTTGTTGTTTCCGTAGAAAAAGAAAAGAAGTCAGTGTCGGGCAGTTTTGTCATTTCTGAGTTTGAAATGGAAAATCAATTTGTATCTAGCGATAATGAAAAAATGGAGAAACTGGCAGTGGGTACAGGTGGTAAGTTGTTTTATCCTTCTCAGATAAATGGGCTACTACAAGACTTGAAAGAAAATGATGCGTACGTACCTACAGAGAAAAGCACCGAAAATATCGTATCTTTGATTGATTTTAAACTGCTATTGGGGCTTATAGTTTTTGCCTTTGCAGCAGAATGGTTTATCAGAAAATATAACGGATTAATTTAAATAAACACTAATGGATAAGTTACCTAAGATTGCGTTGCCCGCGATTTTTATTTTTATTGTAGTAGTAATTGCAATTTCTAAATCAACAGTTACAATAGATTCTGGTAAAGCGGGAGTATTGTACAAAACATTCGGAGATGGTGTAGTAACAGACGAACCCCCAATGGGTGAAGGTTTTCATATTGTAGCACCATGGAATAAAGTTTACATATATGAAGTAAGACAGCAAGAAGTTTTTGAAAAAATGAATGTACTTTCTAGTAATGGTCTAGATATAAAATTAGATGCATCGGCATGGTTTCAGCCTAAGTTTAACGATTTAGGAAAATTACATCAAGAAAAAGGTGAAGATTACGTTCAGCGTGTTCTCTTGCCTACCATACGTTCAGCTGCCCGTTCTGTTGTTGGGCGTTATACACCCGAGCAATTGTATTCTAGTAAAAGAGACGCAATTCAAGCTGAGATTTTTGAAGAAACAAAAAAAATTGTTGAAGATGAGTACATTCAATTAAACGAAATATTGGTACGCGATGTAACCTTACCACCAACAATTAAAGAGGCAATTGAAAGAAAGTTACGTCAAGAGCAAGAGTCGTTAGAATATGAGTTTCGTTTGGTTACCGCTAAGAAAGAAGCTGAAAAAGTAACTATTGAGGCACAAGGTAAAGCAGATGCGAACAGAATTTTAAGTGCGTCATTAACTGATAAAATTCTTCAAGATAAAGGTATTGATGCAACATTAAAATTGTCTGAATCCCCTAATTCTAAAGTGATTGTAGTAGGTGGTGGCGAATCTGGTCTTCCTTTAATTTTAGGGAATAACTAAAACACGGACTTAATTATTTTTGTTTCATTTTAAACTTTTGTTTTGTGAAATGAAAAATACCTTTTACTTTTACATCAGAATGAAAAACAGAACTACACATCATCATTTCCATATTCACGCTCAGGCGAGGTAGGAATGTATTGTAGTAGAACAACATATTTAAAAACCCGTTTGAGCAATCAAACGGGTTTTGTATTTAAATCTCTTTTGGTTGCCAAGCATTAAATAAAGAAAATGACTAAAATTAGAATTGCTATTCAGAAATCGGGAAGACTAAATGAGGAATCCCTTCAAATTTTAAAAGACTGCGGTATTTCCATAGATAACGGAAAGGATCAATTAAAAGCATCATCTAGAAATTTCCCTATCGAAGTATTTTATTTAAGAAACGGAGATATACCTCAGTATCTAAGAGACGGAGTAGTAGATATTGCCATTATTGGAGAAAACGTCTTAATTGAAAAAGGTGAAGATATTTCTATTGCAGAAAGACTTGGATTTTCTAAATGTAAAGTGTCATTGGCAGTGCCAAAATCAGTAAAGTATAATTCTGTTCAAGATTTTGAAGGAAAACGTATTGCAACATCTTATCCGAATACAGTACTTAATTATTTGAAAGAGAAAGGGGTTAAGGCAGATTTACATATTATTAACGGTTCTGTTGAGATTGCACCAAATATCGGACTTGCAGATGCTATTTGCGATATCGTTTCTAGTGGTAGTACCCTGTTTAAAAATAACTTGAAAGAGGTAGAAGTAATGCTTACTAGTGAAGCTGTGCTTGCGGTCTCTCCAAAAATTTCTTCTGAGCGAAAGGAACTGCTTGAAAAATTACAATTTAGAATCCAATCGGTATTACGTGCTAGAGGGTCTAAATATGTGCTTCTAAATGCACCTAACGATAAGTTAGATGATATTATTAAACTATTACCAGGTATGCGTAGCCCAACGGTATTGCCTTTAGCCGATGAAGGTTGGAGCTCTGTACATACTGTTATCAATAAAGATAAGTTTTGGGAAGTAATAGACGAATTAAAGAAAGCCGGTGCAGAAGGTATTCTTGTTTGCCCAATTGAGAAAATGGTATTGTAATTAAGCTTTTAGCTAGTTAAAGAAATGAATAAAATATATAATCCAGAGAGAGCAGGTTGGAAAGAAGTCTTAAGGAGACCTACCCAAACCGTTGCCGATATTGAAGGATTGGTGGATGGTATTTTCAAAGAGGTTGCCAGTAATGGTGATGAAACATTAAGGAAATACACGGCGCAATTCGATAAGGTAAGCTTAGATAATCTATTGGTTTCAGAAGCTGAAGTTGAAGAAGCTAAAACGCTAGTTTCTGAGGAATTAAAAGCTGCTATTCAATTGGCGAAATCTAATATTGAAGTTTTTCATACTGCCCAAAAAACAGATAGGGTTAAAATAGAAACTGCTAAGGGAGTTTCTTGCTGGCAAGAAAAAAGACCTATTCAAAAGGTGGGACTTTATATTCCTGGTGGAACGGCTCCTTTGTTTTCTACGATTTTAATGTTAGCGGTACCTGCTGCAATTGCAGGCTGCTCAGAAATAGTTTTGTGTTCACCACCGGATAAGGAAGGGAAATTGAATCCGGCTATTTTATATACGGCAGATTTATGCGGGGTTACTAAAATTGTAAAGGTTGGTGGCATACAGGCTATCGCGGGAATGACTTTTGGTACGGACACTATACCACAGGTATATAAAATATTCGGACCAGGGAATCAATATGTAACCGTTGCAAAGCAAATTGCAACAAAACACGGTGTTGCTATAGATATGCCTGCAGGTCCGTCAGAACTTCTTGTGGTGGCTGATGATTCTGCAAACGCTGCATTCGTTGCTTCTGACTTGTTGAGTCAGGCTGAACACGGTGTAGATAGCCAGGTTATTCTGGTATCTACCTCTAAAGAAATGATAGATGCCGTGGAGAAAGAAGTGGCTGTGCAATTAGAAGATTTACCACGTAAAGAAATAGCGAAACAAGCAATTGCCAATAGTAAATTGATTTATGTTGACAATGATCAAGATGCTATTGATTTGATTAATGAATACGGACCGGAACATTACATTGTTTGTGTAGAAAATGAAGATTTTTATATTGACAATACTCAAAATGCAGGTTCTGTTTTTATAGGCAATTATACTCCGGAAAGTGCTGGAGATTATGCTTCTGGTACGAATCATACTTTACCAACTAACGGTTATGCCAAACAGTATAGCGGTGTTAACTTAGATAGTTTTATGAAAAGCATGACTTTTCAAAAAATTACAAAAGAAGGCATTCAGACTATTGGTAATGCTATAGAACTGATGGCAGAAGCAGAAGGACTAGAGGCTCATAAAAATGCAGTTACTTTAAGATTAAATAGTTTAAAATAATGTCATTTCAGCTACGCTCAATGACCAACACCGTATTGAACTGATGAGTTTCAATTTAGATAAAATAACAAGAGAAAACGTTAAAGGTTTAAGTCCTTATTCCTCAGCTCGTGACGAATATGTTTCAGATGGTTCCACAATGGTTTTCTTGGATGCGAATGAGAATCCGTTTGAGAATGGAGTCAATAGATATCCTGATCCTCAACAGCGAGGTCTAAAGGCTATTTTAGCGGAACGGAAAGGTATTAAAGAAGAAAATATTCTTTTAGGAAATGGTAGTGATGAAGTCTTAGATTTATTGTTCAGGGCTTTCTGTGAGCCTAAGCAAGATAATATTATCACCTTGCCGCCAACATACGGAATGTATAAGGTACTTTCTGGTATTAATATGGTTGAGAATAAAGAGGTCTTATTGACACATGATTTTCAGCCTAACGTTGAGGAGATATTAAAGACGATTGATAGCAATTCCAAACTATTGTTTATATGTTCTCCAAACAATCCCACTGGAAATAGTTTCTCCACAAAAAAAATAGAAGAGCTGTTGAATTCATTTAATGGACTAGTAGTCATTGATGAAGCCTATATTGACTTTTCATCAGAAGAAAGTTGGACTTCTAGACTATCTGAATTTCCAAATCTAATCATTACACAGACTTTGTCAAAAGCTTATGGTATGGCTGGTATACGACTGGGTATCTGTATAGCATCGGCAGAAATTATTGCTGTAGTCAATAAAATTAAACCTCCCTATAATGTAAATCAACTTACGCAAGAGAAGGCAACTTTGCGTGTGTTGGATAGAGATGCTGTAAAGAACGAGGTGAGGCAAATTTTAACGGAAAGGGTAAAATTAGAAGAGGCTTTAAAAACAGTTTCTTTTGTTGAAAAGATATATCCATCAGATGCCAATTTTATCTTGGCAAAAGTAGATGATGCCTCACTTAGATATGATGGATTATTGAAAAAAGGGGTCGTGGTAAGAAATAGAACTACCCAACCTTTATGTGAGAATACACTTCGCTTTACAGTAGGGACAGAAAAAGAGAATGAATCATTAATTATTGCTTTAAAAACATTATCGAACTAATATGGAAAGTAAAAAACGTGTATTGTTTATTGATCGTGATGGCACTATCATCAAAGAAACCGTGGATGAGCAGATAGATGCATTTGAGAAAATGATTTTCTACCCTAAAGCATTTACTTTTCTAGGCAAAATCGCTAAAGAATTAGACTACGAATTGGTGATGATTACCAACCAAGACGGATTAGGAACAGATGTTTTTCCTGAGGACACCTTTTGGCCCGTTCATAATTTTATTCTTAAATCTTTTGAAAACGAAGGTGTCGTTTTTGATAAAGTGTTTCTTGATCGAACTTTTCCGCATGAAAATGCCAACACTAGAAAACCTGGCACCGGATTATTAACCGAGTATTTTTCGGATGGTTATGATTTAGAAAATTCTTTTGTTATCGGTGATCGATTAACCGATATGGAATTGGCTAAAAACTTAGGTTCAAAAGGGATATTCATCAATGATGAAACCAATTTGGGTACTGGGGAAATTACGGTTAAGCGAGATGATTTAAATAGCCATATTGCGATTGAAAGCAATGATTGGGAGAAGATTTATGAGTTCTTGAAGTTGAATGATAGAACGGCTGAAATTCATAGAAAAACCAATGAAACTGATATTGCCATAAAACTGAACCTAGATGGTACTGGTAAAAGTGATATTAAAACCGGACTGGCATTCTTTGACCATATGCTGGATCAATTGGCACGCCATGGGCAAATGGATTTAATGATAAAAGTAGATGGTGATCTAGAAGTTGATGAACACCATACTATAGAAGATACGGGTATTGCACTAGGTGAAGTATTTCATTCGGCTTTAGGAAACAAACTAGGTATAGAACGATATGGATTCTGCTTGCCAATGGATGATTGTTTAGCACAATCCGCTATAGATTTTGGTGGTAGAAATTGGCTGGTATGGGATGCAGACTTTAATCGTGAAATGGTAGGCGACATGCCTACGGAGATGTTTCATCATTTCTTTAAATCTTTCACTGACGGAGCTAAGGCAAACTTAAATATAAAGGCAGAAGGTACCAACGAGCATCATAAAATTGAAGCTATTTTTAAAGCCTTTGCAAAGAGCATAAAAATGGCGGTAAAAAGAGATGTTGAAAAAATGGTTTTACCAAGTACAAAAGGAGTTCTTTAAATAGTAAAAAGTATTGAGTACAAAGTATTAAGTCTTTATGATATTTACTTTGTACTTCTTACTAACTACTTAATACTAGTTTTAATGAAAATTGTAATTATAAATTACGGAGCAGGAAATATTCAGAGTATCAAATTTGCGATTAAACGCTTAGGTTATGAAGCTGTTTTAAGCAATGATGTTTCTGAAATACAGCGTGCCGATAAAGTGATATTCCCAGGGGTAGGTGAGGCAAGTAGTGCCATGAAAATGTTGTTGAACAGTGGTTTGGACAAAGTAATCCCGACTTTAAAACAGCCTGTATTAGGTATTTGTTTAGGTATGCAATTAATGTGTCATTCGTCTGAGGAAGGTAATACTACTGGACTAGGAATTTTTGATGTTGATGTCGTAAAGTTTGATAATACAGTAAAGGTTCCACAGATTGGATGGAATCAGATTACAAATTTGAAATCTGAATTATTTAATGGTATTGAAGAAAAAGAGCATATTTATCTAGTGCATAGTTTTTATGCGCCATTGTGTTCTGAAACAATTGCTGAATGTACTTATGGTTTAGATTATAGTGCTGCATTGAGAAAAGATAATTTTTACGGTACTCAGTTTCACCCAGAGAAATCTAGTGACGTAGGGGAGAAGATTTTAGAGAATTTTTTAAAAATGTAATGTTTAGTAGCAATTACAAAGTACAAAGTAATGAGTACTAAGTATTAAGTGGATGAATAATTTTAGAGAACTACATATTTGGAAAAAAGGGATGCAGCTTGTTGAGGAAATTTATTTCTTATCAAAGAAATTACCAGATGATGAAAAATTTGGATTGACCTCTCAAATTAAAAGATGTAGTGTTTCTATACCATCTAATATAGCTGAAGGAGCTGGAAGAAATTCAAATAAAGAATTTGTACGTTTTCTTAGTATTGCAAATGGCTCAACTACAGAACTTGAAACACAATTGATTCTTTCTGTAAACTTGAAATTTTTATTAGAAACAGAGATAAATAATGCTTTGGCATTATGCAAAGAAATAAAGAACATGAATTACGCTTTACAAAAAAGCTTAAAATAATTAAAGTTAACATAAGTAAGATGTATGTAATTTAGTAATGACCTAAAAATTAATACTTAAGACATAGTACTTAATTCTTAATACTCTTTGCTTAATACTTAATACGACCATATAATATGAGAATAATACCAGCTATAGATATCATTGAAGGTAAATGTGTCCGCCTTTCTAAGGGAGACTACGATACCAAAAAAATATATAATGAGAACCCATTAGAGGTAGCTAAAGAATTTGAAGCACACGGAATTCAATATTTACACTTGGTAGATTTGGATGGTGCGAAATCAAAGCATATTGTAAATCATAAAGTACTGGAGCAAATTGCTTCGCAAACAAATTTAAATATTGATTTTGGAGGCGGATTAAAAACTGATGATGATTTGCGCATTGCTTTTGAAAGTGGCGCACAGCAGATTACTGGTGGTAGTATTGCGGTCAAAGATTCAGATACGTTTTTGGGATGGATTGAAAAACATGGTTCAGAAAGAATTATTCTTGGAGCAGACGCTATGGATGAAAAAGTTGCTGTGTCCGGTTGGTTAGAGGAATCTAAGGAAGAACTGATTCCCTTTATACAATCGTACCAAGCAAAAGGCATACAATATGTTATTTGTACAGATATTAGTAAAGATGGTATGCTAGAAGGTCCGTCTTTCGACTTATATTCCAAAATTATAAGTTCAACAGACTCAGGTTTAAAACTAATAGCCAGTGGCGGAATATCTACTTTTGACGAGTTACCAAAACTAGCAGAAATGGGTTGTGAGGGTACTATCATCGGTAAGGCGATTTATGAAAATAGAATCAGTCTTAAGCAATTGGAATCGTATATTTTAAATAATGGATAAGGAAGAACGATTAGTACAAGAAATTGTTGAAAATGCCATGTATCGTATGGACGAAAGCACGCGCATGATCAAGAAAAGTCTTGCTGAAATTTCAGAAGAAGAAATTTGGCAGAAGCCTAACCCTTCTTTGAACAGTATGGCTAATCTTATTTTACATCTATGTGGTAATATGACGCAATATGTAATTTCTTCTATCGGTGAAATCGAAGATAATAGAGATAGAGACGCCGAGTTTTCAGTGAATTCAGGTCTAACGAAAGCTAAGTTGTTACATAAGTTAGAAGATACAGTAGATTCCGTAAAACGGGTCATATTTGATTCTACAGCCGATAAGTTGATAAAAGTGAGATCTGTACAAGGAATGTCTTTTTCGGGGGTTGGTGCTATTATGCATGCCGTTGAACACTATTCCTACCATACGGGTCAAATAGCTTTTTATGTGAAACTGATTAAAGAAAAGGATTTGGGATTTTATGATGGGGTCGATTTGAATATTAAAAATGAGTAATGAGAAAATAGTATCAAGTATAGCGTACAAAGTATTAAGTACAAAATAAGGGATACAGAATTGCATTAGGTATGAATTACCTGAAATTTAAATATTGATTTTATAATACTTAGTACTTAATACTTGAAAAAATGCTTGCAAAAAGAATAATACCTTGTTTAGATATTAAAGATGGTAGAACTGTAAAAGGTGTCAATTTCGTTGACTTACGTGATGCGGGTGACCCTGTTGAGTTGGCGGGAATTTACAGCCGAGAAGGGGCAGATGAATTGGTATTCTTAGACATTTCTGCTACGGAACAAAAACGTAAAACTTTGGCAGACTTAGTATATCGCGTAGCGGAAAAGGTAAATATACCATTTACTGTTGGTGGCGGAATATCATCTGTTGAAGACGTTGATGTTTTATTACATAACGGGGCGGATAAAGTTTCCATCAATTCATCTGCAGTAAAGAATCCGCAGTTGATTAATGATCTGGTTGCTAAATTTGGCTCGCAATGTATTGTAGTTGCTATAGACGCCAAACAGATAGATGGTGAGTGGATAGTCCATTTAGTAGGTGGAAAAGTACCTACAGAGCGCAAATTATTTGAATGGGCAAAAGAAGTTGAGGAACGCGGAGCAGGTGAAATTTTATTTACTTCTATGGATAATGACGGTACTAAAGACGGATTTGCAAATGAAGCTTTAGCAAGATTATCTTCAGAATTAAATATTCCGATAATTGCTTCGGGCGGAGCAGGTAATAAACAACATTTTAGCGATACTTTTACAGAAGGTAAAGCAGATGCAGCATTGGCAGCAAGTGTTTTTCACTTCAAAGAAATTGGTATACAAGAATTGAAACTTGAGTTACAAGGAAATGGGATTCCTGTGAGGGTTTAGTTACAGTGTTCAGTTTCAGTTGGCAGTCGCAGTGTTTAGTATCAGTACAAGTTTACAGTTTTGACAAACGAAATGTCACTTCGGCTACGCTCAGTGACCGATTTTAAAATAGAATAAAAATAAAA
Organism: Maribacter sp.; assembly: GCA_020629285.1. Lineage (GTDB taxonomy): Bacteria > Bacteroidota > Bacteroidia > Flavobacteriales > Flavobacteriaceae > Maribacter. The sequence continues at coordinate 10,878 of JAHDDP010000045.1, read as the reverse complement.
TTAGAATACAATACATATGGAGTTTAATACACCGAATTGGGAGAAAATGAGTGACGGATTAGTACCTGCAATCATACAGGATGCACGAACTAAAAATGTATTAATGCTTGGTTATATGAATGCAGATGCATTAGCTAAGACTACCGATACTGGAAAAGTAACTTTCTTTAGTCGCTCAAAACAGCGGTTATGGACAAAAGGAGAGGAAAGTGGAAACGTTTTAAACTTGGTCTCCATCAAAAACGATTGTGATAACGATTCCCTTTTAATTAATGTAAATCCAGTTGGTCCAACGTGTCATACAGGTACTGATACCTGTTGGAGTGAAAAAAATAATTCTAATTTTGGATTTTTCTCGGAATTGGAAAGCACTATTGAAGAACGTAGAACTACTGCAGATGACAGTAAATCTTATGTAGCTTCATTATTTAAGAAAGGTATCAACAAAGTTGCCCAAAAAGTAGGGGAGGAAGCTGTTGAAACTGTTATAGAGGCTATGGATAATAATGATGAATTGTTCTTATACGAAAGTGCAGATTTATTGTTTCACTACTTAATGTTATTGCAAGCAAAAGGTTTTACGCTAAAAGATATTGAGGCGGAACTAATGAAGAGGAAAAAGTAATTTAAATACTTTACTAAATTAAAACAATACCTATTTAATAGCTTAAAGGCAATTAAATAGGTATTTGCTTTTAGGAGAACCGTTGTTAACCTATTCTATTTTGGAGTTGATCTGTTGTACTAGTATGCTTAATAGACCTTTATAATAATCCTTGACTAAAGTTAACATCTAAACATATTATATTTGGTTTAAGAAAAAGTTCTCTCCATAATTACGAAATCTATTCCACCTTTCATATAAGTTTTGTTGGTTACTTTCATCCCGAATTTAGTGTAATAATTAGTCTTGCTCTGTCTAGCATTACACCAGATTTTTGTTAGTGATTCTGTAGCGGCTATTTGCATTATTTCATTTAATAATATACTACCATATCCCTTGCCTTGGTGACTTTCTAATGTAGCAAATTTTCTAAATTGGGCTTCCTTATGATGTATGAACATAGAGATTACCGATATTAATTGGTCTTCTAAAAATAGACCGTAATGCCTTCTCTCGTTGTCTTTAGGTAGTTTTATATAATCTAATGGCTTGTTTGGCCACATAACCTGATGTCTAATGGCTAATGTTTCCTGAGAAGTAATTTCAATGATTTTGTATGACATAATCCAGCAACTACAAGTTGCTCAAATGTAATCAGGTTTTATGGGTTATTCAAACACTAATTTGTCTTGAACCTTATCTACTGATACCCACTTAAATTTTATAGGAGACCAATTGTCTTTACTTTCGGTTGACGCGTTATTTTTTATGTAAACGGTATCATCTTTTGTAAATACATGCTGGGTGTCAATTACTTCTTGCGAATAGATTTTAGTAGGTTTTTTATTTTCGATCAAACCGATATTTTTTTAATAAAACCCAATATTCTGTATTTTGTTGTGTTAAGGAATAGTTAATTAGTTTTATACTAGATTGTTAGGGGTATCTTTCGCACCCCATGAATCTAAGCTCAATAGAATATTTTCCAGTGATTTTCCACGCTCACTTAAGCCATATTCTACTTTTGGAGGCACTACTGGGAAAACCTCGCGTATAATCAATCCGTCTTTTTCTAACTCTCTTACGGTTTGGGTAAACATTTTGTTTGATATGCCTGGTACTTTTTTTTGTAGTACACCAGACCGAACCGGACTCTCCAAAAGATGAAAAAGTACAATGGGTTTCCATTTCGTACCAATTAAATTCATGGTATGGTCTAAGGGACAATAATTTTTTGAATTCATATGAAATATAACTTACTAATAATCAACAATTAACTCTTTTTGGTAACTATGGCACTTTTAGGTAAGTTATTGTCAATAAGGCAAATATAATTTTATTTTGTACTATAAAATAATAGATATGAAAACAAATACAGCATACCCCAAATCATTTTCACATATTGGCATTACAGTTCCTAATATTACAGAGGCTGTAAAATTTTACTCAGAAGTAATGGGCTGGTATGTTATTATGGAACCATCAAAAATTAAGAAAGAGAAAGAAACTGCTATCGGTCTTATGTGTATTGATGTCTTTGGCGATGATTGGGAAGAGTTTGAAATTGCCCACATGTCAACTTCTGACGGAATAGGTGTTGAGTTATTCTCTTTTCCTCATGGCGTTAAGGAAGCTCCGGAGTTTAATCCGTTTAATACCGGTTTGTTTCACTTTTGTATTCAAGACCCTAATATTGAAGATTTGGTAGCCAAAATTGTTGAATATGGAGGTAAACAAAGAATGCCCATTCGTGAGTATTATCCAAAAGACAAGCCATACAAAATGTGTTATGTAGAAGATCCTTTCGGGATTGTATTTGAAGTATACACGCATAGTTATGAATTAACATATTCTTCTGGTGCTTATACGGGATAAATTTAAATTTCATGCTGAAAAAGCGATTAATGTTAAATTAAACATTAATCGCTTTTTTTATTTCAATGCCTTAATTATTAGATTTTTATAAATTTTATATCTTTAACTATCCCTCAGACTGTTTCATTTTAAAACCACCACCAAACTATGAAATCATCTGCTATTTTTCTTAGAGTATTCTTATTATGTCTCATATGGCTGCTTTTTACTTCATTTTTAAATCACATTATTCTGAACCCATATCTGTAGAAAATAAATCGGAAGTTTTAGAATTAAATACAGACGGACTCTATTACGCTGAGTTTTACGATTATATTTTCCGTGGTCATTTTGAGGAGATTGATGTTAGCAGGGATGATATGCAATTTCTGTTGATTTTTGATCAGTACTTAAGGGCTTACGGTGCACAATGTTCTGGTTCTTTGCCCACCAATAAAGTGCAAATTATGAATGAAGAATGTGCTACGGAAGAGGTTACAAAAAATGGATGGGGAGATGTTATCAGTAGGGTGTGTGTGAAGTATGTTTGGGTAGGCAGCGGACTTTACGCAAAAACTGCGTTGTATGAGGCTTATGGTGAGATTGATAAAATACAACGATCAAAAGGACTAGGAACCATGATGGATATGATTACCGACCCCAATAGTATGGGAAATTCGGTTGATATGATTCATAAAACCAACGGACTTAAAGGTGATATGCTGAAAATTTTTAAGCTTAATGCTTGTGGTAGTCCGGGTTTAAAACGTTTTGAAGAAAATTTAAGATTGTTTGCTTTGAACAAACAGTCTATACGAATGGAGAAGGCTAGTAAGTATACCACTATGAAAAAGTCTGGCGGACCAACTGGTGACCAGAACTATCATAAACTTATTGATGATTTGGTATATGACCAGTCTAAAACATGGTCTTTTAACAGATATACTAAGGGAAGTATTTCTGGTGTAACAACATCATCTCGTGATAGTGAAGGCAGACCAATGGAGCTAAGTGCTAATTATAGCTTTTCTGGGTTTAGCGGGAATAGTAAAGGATCTGTGCGTATTACTTTTAAAAACGGACTTCCTAAATGTATCTATTTCTATGATTTTCCACAGAATTGTAAATCACCGAATAGCAGTATAATATCTTCGTATGCAGAAGGAAAATATGCTAACTGAAAGTGTTATAATCTCAGTTAGAATATCTAATAGTATTATTTCTTATCCATATCAAGATAATACTCTTGTAAAGTAAAAAACGCTTTCTTTTTCATGCCTTGTTCAGAGATCAATCCTTTTCTATTGAAATCATCTTGTATTCTTCGTAGCGGTCGTCTAGGTGAACGAAAATCCATCAAAATCCAAGGAGATAATCCTGCCATAAAATCAATGTTCTTCATCATTTCAATATTGGATTTGAATAGTGCATTTTGGTATTTTGTGTTTAAAATATGACCGTCAATGTTAGCATTTTCTTAAATATTCATTTTTGATGTAACATTTTTAAAAGGATATAGTCATATTGCGGTATTCATCAATCAATTATACAAACAACATGATTAAAAAAGGAAAGCGTAAAGTACGCTTAAGGTGGCTTAGCGTCACAAGTATTATTATTTTATTACTTAGTTACACTCCGGTTTTAGCTCAAGAAAGCTATACCATAAGTGGTAAAATATCTGACATTGAAAATGGGGAAACCCTTTTTGGGGCATCGGTATTTTTAGAGGGAACCACAATTGGTGTAGTAACCAACGAATATGGGTTTTATTCTATTACCGCCCCAAAAGGCGAATATCGCTTACTTATTACTTATATGGGGTATGCCGATATTAAACAAGATGTAAATCTTGATCGAAACCAAAACTTCAATTTTGAACTATCGGAAATATCTACACAGCTAGATGAAGTAGAAGTTACGGCAGAAGAATCTGAGATTGCCGTGTTACGTAAGCCGGAAATGAGTGTTCTTAAAATGAACATTGAAACCGTAAAGCAAATGCCAGTGGTTTTGGGGGAAGTTGATATTCTAAAGTCTTTACAGATGTTACCTGGTGTTACCAACAATGGTGAAGGCACTGGCGGATTTCATGTGCGTGGCGGTGCAGGGGACCAAAATCTAGTACTGTTAGATGAGGCTATAATTTATAACACATCGCATATGTTCGGTTTTTTCTCTGTCTTTAATGCTGATGCCATAAAGGATGTAAAATTGTATAAAGGTGGTATCCCTGCTAGATATGGTGGTCGTGTTTCTTCGGTTTTAGATGTGAGACAAAAAGATGGGAACAGTAAGCGGTTTGCAGCTACTGGTGGTATAGGTATTATTTCTAGCCGATTGGCTTTAGAAGCTCCTTTATTTAAAGAAAAAGGATCTTTCTTAATTGCCGGTAGAAGTTCATATGCCAATCTATTATTAAAAGCGGCTGGGCAAGATAATAGTGTTGGTTTCTATGACTTAAACCTAAAGACCAATTATAAGATCAATGCAAATAACAGGCTTTTTCTTTCTGGTTATTTTGGAAGGGATTCTTTTGAACTAGGAGATACTTTCAGTAATTCTTACGGTAATGCTACCGGTAATCTACGTTGGAATCATATATTTAACGACAAGCTTTTCTCAAACCTTTCTGCTATTTATAGTAAGTACGATTATAAGTTAGGTCTTACTTTTGCAGAGTTCGACTGGGTTTCTTCTATTACCAATTACAATCTTAAATATGATCTTAAATATTATTTCAGCGATAAATTTAAACTAGATTTTGGCGCAAGTGGAATATATTACCAGTTTGATCCAGGCGAGATAAAACCAACTTCTGAAACCTCGGCTGTAAATCCTTTATTGTTAGATAATAAAAAAGCTATAGAAAGTGGTGTCTACATAAATGCCGAACATAAATTGACAGATAAACTAACGGCTCAGTACGGGTTGCGTTATAGCGCGTTTACAAGATTGGGTGGTCAACCCATGACGGAATATGAAAATGACCAACCAGTAGTCTACAATTCAGACTTAGGTATCTATGAGCGCGGTACAGCAATAGGGGAGACGGTTTATGATAATGGAGATGCCATTACATCTTTTGGAAATTTAGAACCTAGGGCTTCACTTGCCTACACTATTGATGATAATTCTTCATTAAAAGCTGGTTTCTCTAGAGTGGCTCAATACATTCATTTATTATCGAATACTTCTTCTGCAACGCCTTTAGATGTTTGGGCACCCAGCGGACAATATATCGACCCTCAACTATCTAATCAATATGCTTTGGGCTACTTCCGTAATTTCAAGAACAAAGCTTATTCTATGGAAGCTGAAGTGTACTATAAGAATACCGATAATAGAATTGATTATATAGATGGTTCAGACCTTATTGGACAGAATACGATTGAGACCGAAATACTAAAAGGGGAATCTAGGGCATACGGATTAGAGCTATTGTTCCGTAAGAACGAAGGGAAATTTACAGGATGGATTGCTTACACCCTTTCTAAATCTGAACAGAGAACTCCTGGTGGTACTGCTGGCGGACTAGGTATTAATGATGGTAATTGGTATAATACTCCGTATGATAGAACTCACGATATTTCCATTTCTGGCTCCTATCAATTAAATGACAAATGGAGTTTTGGAACCAATCTTGTTTTTCAAACAGGTAGACCGGTGACATACCCTAATGGTCAATATGAGTATGAAGGCGTTTCCATTGCCAGTTATTCCGACAGAAATTCTGATAGATTACCGGCTTATCATCGTTTAGATTTATCGGTTAATTATAAACCGAATAGAAAACCGAATGCGAAATTAAAAGGAGAATGGGTATTAGGGCTGTATAATGCGTACAATCGTAAAAATGCGGCGTCCATTTCATTTGGTCAGAATATAGAAACAGGGGCTAATGAAGCTACCAGAACTGCTATTTTCGGTATTGTGCCATCTATTACTTATAACTTTAAATTTTAATCGATGAAAAACTATATAAAACTATTTCTAGTGGTATTTGCTATATGCATAGTAAGTTGTGAAGATGTTATTGATGTTGATGTACAGACCGATACTATACGCTTAGTTGTAGAAGCTTCTCTAGATTGGGAAAAAGGTACTGCTGGTAATGAGCAAAGTATAACGTTGCGTACATCTACGCCATTTTTCGATACTCAAAGTACAGATGTAGTAGGTGCAGAAGTTACGGTAACCAATGATGTTAACGGAGAAGTTTATCTCTTTACAGACCAAAATGATGGAACCTATACAACCACAACATTCAATCCGCAATTAGAAGCTAGTTATACCTTAGAAATTATTTATGACGGACAAACATATACTGCAAATGACACCATGAATCCGGTAGCAGATATAATAGATGTATTTCAAGATACAGAAGATGGTTTTGATGATGAAACCATTGAATTACATATTGTTTTTAACGATTTTGAGGCGGAAGGTGATAATTACTTTTTTAAGTATGAAAGACCACAAGACCTTTTTCCAATACTAGAATCAGGTGATGATGAATTTATAAACGGTAACGAGGTAGATTGGTGGTTCGAGATAAATGAAGATGATGATGAAGAGGGAGAAATAAAACCATTAGCCCCAGGTGATGTGGTAACCATAAATATGCACAGTATTTCTAGACCCTATTACAATTATATTGATATTGTAATCGATCAACTTGGTGGTGTCGGTATTTTTGAATCTACGCCTGTAGCAATAAAAGGCAATTGTATTAACACGACAAATCCAGATAATTACGCACATGGTTATTTTAGGGTTACTCAGAAAAATACGGTAATCTATACGGTAGAGTAGAAAGGGTATTGATATCAAAAGAAAACCAAGCGCTAAAGAATTTAGGGCTTGGTTTTTTTAGTTTTTAAATTCGATTAGCTTCTGTTTGATTAAATTTCCCTCATCAAAATTAATTCGTAATTTATTCAATCTTATTATAGATTTTTTGTTGTAGTCGGTTATTTCTAACGAAGATTTGATACCATTATAAACCAATGATTCGCTTCCGTTTAAGTTTTTTTCAAATTCGATTTTATTACGAACTATTAATAAAATTCTTTTTTTAGTTAGAATTAAAGAATCAAGTTTTTTACTAGCTAAAAAATAAATAGGGGCAAAAACTGAATTTGAGTTGTTTAAAATAGATTCAAAGAATAAATGTTCAGATTCTTTTTGAACAAGGATAATTCCAGATTCAGTTTTAAGGATTTTAGTGATTTCTTTTCTCGTCATCTAGTTTTTTTGAAAATTTATTAAAGCCCTAATTAATTGAATACCTATGAAGTTCAATTTACTTCCAATTTATTGATCTTTATTAGCTCTTTTTCTTAACCAATGTTGATAAAGAAATTTTAATTTTCATCATGCAATAGTTTTTTGTTCATAGGTTTTTCTATTTTAAAATAAACCATGTTTTTATGAAAAAAAGACATCGATAGGTACCATCAAGCCCTTATTGTTTTAGGGTTACCATCCAAATCCGTAGCATCAATTTCGTATTGATGTTTTCGATAAGCAAAAGGTGTGAAAATTGACTTTCCATTTACAAAATTTGGATTCCACGGTATTTTGACTCTTTTATGACGTTCGTAAATTAGATTATTTTTATCCAAATGCACCTTTATTTCACTAATTGGAAGTTCTGCGTTTACAATGCTATATTTGAAAATTATCCAAAAGAGTGCTTCAACACTTATTACAATAAAAATTTCTCCCAATTCTTTTTGTATACATTAATGGTTTGTCACCCTGTATGGTAACGGTCTATGGTATAATTTCGTTGCGTGTTTCAGCACTAAAGTTAGATAATAAATCACAGATAGAAAGTCCGCGAGGACTTTCGTAAGTAGGCTATAACCAGCAATAAATTATATACGGTGTTGGCAACAGTTTTTATTCAAAAATCAGTTTTAACTCTCCGTTTTCAGGAATCAAATTCCACTTTTCGCACAGTTGGTCAAATTGCGATTTCATTTTTTCAATATCTGTTAAGTTCATAATCGGAACTTTAATTTCGCTAATGTTTTTAGCTTCCCAATTTACTAATTCAATGTACTGTTCAGTTTTCGCTGCACCAGAAACAATAGATTGTAGATTTCTCGCCATAATTTCAGATAGCCAAGTTTCAGAGCCTAAATTTTGAATTATTTTTTTATCGGATAATTCTTCTATGGTATTTCCAGATTTAACTTTTTCGTAAAAACCATTTTTTAATTTAAATTGTTTTTCAACAACATAGTGTGCAATATCGTGATTTGGGATATTAGGTCCAAGATTTATACTTGTTAAGGTACCATCTTTTCTTTTACAAGTTAAGGTGTTTCTAGTTTTACCTTTAGTGATTATTATTTTCATTTCTCAAATTGTACACAACGACTTTGATTAAGTACTAAACCGCAATTATTTTATACGGAGTTGTAAATATTGCTTTTACTTTATTCTACTAACTCCATCAACATTTTTCTGCCACCAAAATCTATTTCTTGTTTCAATATCTTTCTTGTTGATTTATCTATGAAATAGATCATTATTGCAGTATTATTTGAAATATCATCAGTAGTTTCAACTTTCCAAACTTTTGTCTTTTTGCCATTAAAGTTGATGCTTGTCTCTTCCGTGTTTTTAATTGTTGCTGTAATAACTCCAATTTTAGAAGTTGGATTATAGTCAAAAATCGAAATAGTATTGGAATAGCCATTTTTTAAAGGAAGAAATCTTATTAATTGTGGATAGAAATTACTGTCAAAAAAGGGTTTATCTACTTTTTCTGAAATTTCTGTTTTTGTGATAGTTTGTTTATCTAAATAATAGCCTGTAATTTTTTCACCAAATTTCAAAACCATATCTCTTTGTTGATTGAATGAAGAATGATATATAGGTTTAAATGTTTCACTTTCAACTATAGTACTATCAATCCATTTTGTGGATGACTGTTTCATATTTACAGTTGTGATAATAGATATTTTCACTTTTTCTTTTTGGATTTGAGTCTGTATGCTTCCTATTTGTATTTTGATAGTATCTTGAAGCATAAACCAAGACATTTCTGATGTTCCTGAGTTTATAAGTTTTTTATTTGCAGTATTGTTAGACGGACTCAATAAAGTTTCTTGACTAAATACTTGAACAGCGGCACCAAAAATAAAGAGTAAAATATAAAGAGTGTTTTTCATTTGTTTATGTTTTAGATACGTTTTTTGGCATCGTTTATTATTAATCTCTTAATTGGAAAAGAATATCCATAATTTCAATATTTGGAGCATCATTAATAGCATAGGCAGATGGTATACTCTTGGCTAAATCAGATGCTTGATAATTTTTTAGGGATTGTAGAGAATCCCATACATATACACCTCCGTATTCTCCGTCTTTACTTGTTTTAACGTAGTATTTTTGTAGAAGTCCAGAGATAGATTTAAAATTAGATTCTCTTTCTTTTGCTCTTTTTAATAACTCATCTTCTGGTAAATCCGATTTCAACGTAACAATTTGTAATACCATAATAATTAGATTTTAATTTCTATAATCGCAATCTATTTATTTTTGATGATGGAAAATTGTAAAAATCGGTCGTTTTCATTTTTTAGCAAGGTAGAAGGTGTAAATCCTGTTATTTTCTTTATTCCTTTTATAAAATGTGATTGATCAAAATAACCTTCTAGAGGATATAATTCTCCATTTTTTATCTGACTATATGTGGAAGCTCCTCTTCGAATATTACAATACTTTTTTAAGGAAAGTCCGAAAGTAGATTGAAAATAGCGATTTATTTGTCTTTTCGACCAATTCGCTTGTTGTGAATAATATTCAACTGTCTTATTCCCTTTGGTTTGATTAATCGATTTTAAAAGAACTGATTTTTTGGAATCTATTATCTCTTGTTCTTTAATAGACGATAACAAACATTTGTTCAGGTATTCAAATAAGCAATGGTCACTATTTTTATTAAACTCATCCAGTCTCAAATAAGTTTTATCTAATCGTGTTATTTTGTTTAGCAGTGAGCTAATATTTTCTTGAATTATATTTTCGACAGCAATCAATCTGAACTGTACACCATATATTGTAGTTTCAGGTGAGATAATTACCTTGGTTTTATGATTCCATAAACCAGATAAAAAAACATTTTCTAGTTTGTCATTGTGAAAGCAAATTAATAAATCGAAAAAACCATCAGGAAAAATTGTATACTGTTGAACATTTTTTTTCTTATTTTCAATTTTCCAGTAACACCTTATATAATCTCTAAGATTTTGATGTGGTTGTTGTTGAGAGTAAATCATCCAAAACTCTTTTTTAATATTTTATTGCTTCTTGTTTGTTTACGGTTATTAATTCGATTTTCAACTAGTGTTCGTTAATATACATGGTTTACACAAGTTATAGATTAGAGTTTACACTAAATT
>JAHDDP010000044.1 GCA_020629285.1 Maribacter sp. | reverse complement strand
TTTGTTATGAATTACAAAGAAACGAAAAAGATTCGGCTCTTTGAAGTGAGATTATATTTGTCGATTTTCAGACCTTTTTCCGTTCGTTAAAGGCATAAAAAAAGGACCTTTTAAGGTCCTTGATGTTTTTTATATTGGCATGAGCAAGCCGGTAATCGTGCTTACTTGAATTTCTTCATCATCTTCATCCATTTCAGAATCTACCGTGAAAGTTATAGAGAACTGTCTGCCAACAAATTTTTGACCATTTAGGTCATATTCCGCTATTACTTCACTAGTTACATTATTGAATTCTGTTTTGTAACCTTCGCCATCAGAAAATACATAAGCGCCATCGATATAGCCCTCGTAAGTTCCGTTCATGGTACTCGTCTCTTGTCCAAAAGTAGTTAAAGAAGAAACTGCTACGAACAATACAATTAAAAGTGATTTCATTTTTTTTCTTGTTAAGTTAATTATCGATTTTTTTGTTCGGTTTTCAGGCTTTTTTATAGCTAGAAAAGTTGATACAAATGAAATCTAATTAGTTGAATAACGATTAATTTTATCATTTTATTATGATAGTTTTTTTAAATCATAAAAAGCGGTAAGTCAGGTGGTTATTTTAATAACAACAAAACAAAAAATGTTTATATGTAACTATGCACCATTTAAGATAAACTTGCTAGTATTATAACGTATGCTGCTTTTAGATAAAAAATATTCTTGCTATGTTTTTAAGATTTAAACTTTGTCTGCAATTCTTCTACAATAGATTCTACCTTTTTATTTTTGTCGATTCGGTCTAAAACAACGGCAGAATTTTGACGTTCCTTGCAATTTTTAATAGCACACCGCTCACACGTAACGCCCACTTTTTGGGACTTAAATTTAGGGTCGTTCAAAAATTTAATTTTACGTGCTAGCTGTTTATTCATGAGCAGCCCTATACTAATGCTTCTAAACTGATTATCCTTAAAAGGATCTTTGGTTGCGGAAGAGAAAACAATGTAGTTATTGTCTTCACCATCATATTCAGATATTTGACAATCGAATTCATGGTCTTTCTGGCTCATTTTAATATCGTTCAATACTTTTAACGACACCCACCGACGGCAGTAGTGCTCATTGGTTTCATTTGCTCTGGGCGAATGTTGATGAGATAGGTGTAGCTCTTTTTTAAGATGGTATTTTGTACTGCCTAATCTATGGGTAAAACGGAGAAAGAATAAGTTCTGAATGTTGAAGGAATTAGGTAAAATATTTGTGAGTCGCTGATAAACAGATTCTGGTGAGGCGTTAAAACCGTTAATAAGTGCTAAGAATTTGTTAGGGTCAAAAGTTTCTTTTGAAAAAACCGCTTCAATTTTAGGAACAAGAAGAGTTTTAGGTATAACCAATGCACCCGCAAAGTAAGAGGCGTAAAAGTTATTTAAGACCTGATCAAAATTTTCGAATTTTATCCATGGAAAAGAATATAACCGATCAGTATAGGCTAAAAAGTTATAGGCAATTTCTTTAGCATAAATGAAAGCACGTTGTGGCTCGTTAATATCTGCAGAAAGTAACAGCGTTTTGGTTTCAGGAACAAATAAAGATCTTAGGTTCTCTAAGGCTTCGTATTTTTTTATTTCCCCATTATTGATAGTATAACCATATTCCTCAATTAGTATTTCCTCTAAATCTTTTGAAGAAAGCGTTTTGGATAAATCTATATGATAGGCTTTGGCAAATTTTAAAACTTGCTGTTCAATATCATCAAAGTAATTGTTATTGGCCTCTTGGTAAGAACGTAAAGATGCCAAGAAAAAACTTTCTCTACTAAAACTATAGTGCTGTGCTATTTCTATAATGGTGCTTATAAAGGCATTTACCTTTGCAGGTGCCGTAGCCACAATATCTATTAGGTCGCTTTCTTTTATGCCAAACAGCTCTAGCGGAATCTCTTTTAAAATTTTTGAACGAAGCAAATCTCCAATAGGTGCCAGGTTTTTATCAAGCTTTAAAGAGACCATTTGATCATATGGCACATCTAATTTTTCTGATAGTAAAATGATCTTATCTGGCTTCGGATATTTTTTTCCTTTCTCAATTTCGTTTAAATACGATTTAGAAAGTCCGCAAATTTTTGACAAACCAAATAACGACAAATTTTTATCTGTTCGTATTTGCTTCAGTTTTAAGCCGAAAATGAGTTTAATATATTCTTGTTCCATATCTAGACTTTAAAGATACTACTTTTTGCGTACAACGTAAAAAAAGTGAATTTTATCTATTTAGCGAACGTTCGCTTGTTTTGTAAAATATTTTATTTTATCATTGTGTCAACAAAAACTTTTAATAATGGAAAACACGATTTTAAAACATCCAAAAATTCAGTTCGCAAATCAGGTACGTCATTACTATCCTGAGATTCTAACAGACAGTGCTTTAGAATTCCTTACAGCGCTTCATGAGAACTTTAACGAGAAAAGATTAGAATTACTTAAAAACCGTGAAGTCCAGCAAGAAGTCTTTGATAGTGGTCAGTTCCCTCATTTTCCTAAAGAGACCAAAACCATACGGGAAGGAGTTTGGACCGCAGGAAACATACCTGAAGATTTGCAGGATAGAAGGGTAGAAATTACCGGACCTGTAGATCGTAAGATGATTATTAATGCTTTAAATTCCGGAGCCAAAACCTTTATGGCAGATTTGGAGGATAGCAATTCGCCAAGTTGGAAAAATAGTATTGAAGGGCAGCAAAATTTGATGGACGCCAATACGAAGACCATTAGTTTAACAGATACTAAAAGAGGTAAATCATACCAATTAAAGGGTGAAACCGCAGTGCTTTTGGTAAGACCAAGAGGTTTGCACCTGAATGAAAGACACTTGTTGATCAATGATGAAGAGGCTTCTGGTAGTTTGGTAGATTTTGGACTTTACGTTTTTCATAATACCAAAACAATGATGGCCAACGGTACGGCACCTTATTTCTATCTGCCAAAATTAGAGCATTATACAGAAGCGCGTTGGTGGAATGAGGTGTTTGAATTTGCCCAGGAGTATTTGAGTGTACCAAAGGGTACTTTTAAAGCAACTGTTTTGGTAGAGACAATAACAGCAAGCTTTCAATTAGACGAAATTATTTTTGAATTGAAAGATCATATCGTTGGGTTGAACTGTGGTCGTTGGGACTATATATTCTCTTATATCAAAAAGTTTAGAAATCACCCTGGGTTTGTGGTACCTAATAGGGATCAGGTAACTATGACCTCTCCGTTTATGGATGCCTATGCAAAATTGGTGGTTCAAAGATGCCATAAGCGTGGCATACTGGCTATTGGTGGTATGGCGGCTCAAATTCCGATCAAGAACGATGACAAGGCAAATGCCGAAGCGTTGGAGAAGGTTAGAAAAGATAAAGAACGTGAAGTTCAAAACGGTCATGATGGTACTTGGGTGGCTCACCCAGCCTTGGTTGAGGTTGCTATGAACGAGTTTAATAAACACATGCCGACAACTAACCAGATGCATGTATTGCGTGAAGATGTGAATGTTACGGAGGAAGATTTAGTTGAAATACCTAGAGGCACTATTACGGAAGCCGGAATTAGAAAAAACATCAATGTAGGTATTCTGTATACCGAATCATGGTTAAGAGGTCATGGTGCGGTGGCATTGTATAATTTAATGGAAGATGCCGCTACGGCAGAAATATCTAGAACCCAAGTATGGCAGTGGTTGAAGAATGAAGTTATTCTTGCCGATGGGCGTCAATTGAATAAAGGTCTGTATATGGAAATATTCGATGATGAGGTAGAGAAACTAATTACCGAAGTTGGTGAGGGTAATTTGAAGAACACCAAATTTGAATTGGCGATACAACTTTTCGATCAGTTGGTGGTTACAGATAATTTTGAGGAATTCTTAACCTTACCAGCCTATAAATTCATTTAATAAAAACGATCCTGCCATTGCGGCAACAATGTACAGGATCTCATTATCAATAATAAATAACGTATTTCAAAATTATGAAAAATTTAGAACAAAGCAAGTACAGTTCAGCATTGGAGACTGTAAGAAACCTAAAGCAAAAGTACGGGGCAACTTGGAGCGATATCAACCCTGAAAATGCTGCTAGAATGGTCGCTCAAAATCGTTTTAAAACCGGATTGGATATAGCGAAATATACAGCGGGGATTATGAGAAAAGACATGGCAGATTATGATGCGGATTCATCTAATTACACCCAATCTCTTGGTTGCTGGCATGGTTTTGTGGCACAGCAAAAAATGATTGCCGTGAAAAAACACCACAAAACTACCAGTAAAAAATACTTATACCTTTCTGGGTGGATGGTGGCTGCATTACGTTCAGAATTTGGACCCTTGCCTGACCAATCTATGCATGAAAAAACGGCGGTTTCTAGTTTAATTGAAGAAATCTATGATTTTTTACGCCAAGCGGATGCTATTGAATTGAATGATTTGTTCAGAAGATTGGAGAATGGGGAAGATGTTCAAGATGAAATCGATAATTATGAAACCCATATCGTGCCGATTATTGCCGATATTGATGCCGGTTTTGGTAATGAAGAGGCTACTTATTTATTGGCAAAGAAAATGATCCAAGCCGGTGCATGTGCCATACAGATAGAAAATCAGGTGTCAGATGCAAAACAATGCGGTCACCAAGATGGTAAGGTAACCGTGCCTCATGAAGATTTCGTGGCAAAACTGAATGCTGTACGATATGCTTTTATTGAATTGGGAATTGACGATGGGGTAATCGTAGCCAGAACAGATTCTGAAGGTGCGGGACTTACACAGAAATTGCCGGTAAGTCAAGAACCTGGCGATTTGGCTTCACAGTATTTAGCTTTTGTAGAGGCAGAGGAAATTGCGATTTCAGATGCTCGTGAAGATGATGTGCTTTTAAAGAGAGACGGTAAATTGGTACGCCCAATTCGCTTGCCTAACGGATTGTATAAATTTAGAAACGGCACCAATATAGATAGGGTAGTTTTGGATTGTATTACAAGTTTGCAAAATGGCGCTGATTTACTTTGGATTGAAACACCGACACCTAATGTAAAGCAAATTGCACATATGGTGAATAGAATTAGAGAAGTGATACCTAATGCAAAATTGGTATACAATAACTCACCATCGTTTAACTGGACCTTAAATTTCCGTGGTCAGGCATATGATGAAATGCTTGCCGAAGGTGAGAATATGACGGAGTACGATAGAAATAATTTAATGGACGAAGCTTATGATGATTCAGAATTATCATTCCGTGCAGATATGAAAATAAGAAGCTTTCAGGTAGATGGAGCTAGGGATGCCGGTATTTTTCACCATTTAATTACATTACCGACCTATCATACAACGGCATTGCATATGAGCGATCTAACCAAAGGATATTTTGGTGAAGAAAGTATGTTGGCATATGTAAAAGGGGTACAAAGACAAGAAATTCGTAAAGGTGTTTCTTGTGTAAAACATCAAAGAATGGCAGGGTCTGACCTTGGTGACGATCATAAATCTTTCTTTGCAGGAGATAAAGCTCTAAAAGCAGGTGGCGAGAAGAATACCTCTAACCAGTTTGATGCTGGTGATAAAAGTAAGAAAACTGAAAAAGAGGTAGGCGTGTTGTCTTAACACATGTATGGTTTTGCTTACTTTCCTTAAATGGGTCAACCTACGGGTTGGCTCATTTTTTTTATTCATTACTTCTGTCAATTGCTAAATACGAGTTAAAAGTTTTTATATATCAAAGCACTTGCTTAGTTTTGTGTCGAAATTAGAATCAATGGCAAGAAAAAAACAATATAATGAAGCTGAGGTCATAGAAAAGGCAATGCGCCTGTTCTGGCGTAATGGCTATGAAAGTACCTCTGTTCGTATGTTGGAAAAGGAAATGGGTATTAACCAGTTCTCAATATATGCCAGTTTTAAAAATAAGGAAGGTGTATTTTTAGAGAGTATTAAACTGTATAATGCTCAAATTAAATCCATCACCAATACCTTGGAAAATTCTAATAACGGAGTGGAGGGAATCAAAAATTATTTCTACGATTTTTTAGACTTCTCAAGGGAAGGTGCAATTTTTAAGGGTTGCCTGGTTACCAATACGGTAAACGAAATAAAAGAAAATTCCAACCCCATTATTATGGCGGCATTAAAACGCTTTTCTTTAAGTATTAGAGAATTGTTTGTAAGGAATCTTAAACAAGACGACGAAAGGGATGTAAAAGAAATAGAGGCACAAGCCGATTATTTAATGAACGCCCTTTTAGGTTTGTCGATTTCATCGAAAGTGTTCAATGAAGCAAAGCTTAAAGATATCATTAGAATGACGTTCTTACCCTTGTAGCATTTTTTTAAACTATAACTAAGCAGTTGCTTAGATTTAACATAGATATAATAATTATTAAAATCAGAAACATTATGACAACTTTAAAAGTACACGACATTGAATCTGCACCAGAAGGTAGCAAGCCATTATTGGAAAACTCTCTAAAAGCATTTGGCATGGTACCAGGTCTTCATGGGGTACTTGCATCAGCACCAAAAGCCTTGGAAGGTTACCAAGTATTACATCAATTATTTACGGAAACTTCTTTCAATAACGATGAGTTGACCGTGGTATGGCAAACAATCAATGTTGAGCATGCATGTCACTATTGTGTACCTGCACATACCGGTATTGCTAATATGATGAAGGTCGATGAAGCTATTACTGAAGCTTTACGTAATGAAACTCCTTTGACAGATGAAAAATTAGAGGCTTTACGTACGTTCACATTAAGTGTTGTTCGTAATAGAGGTAACGTAACGCAAGAAGATTTAAATGCTTTTTACGCTGTAGGTTACGGAGAACAACAAGTATTGGAAATTATTTTAGGCTTGGCGCAAAAAACGATTAGTAATTATACTAACCACATTGCAAACACGCCGGTAGACGATGCTTTCAAAAAATTTGAATGGTCTAAATAAATTGGTTTCGTAATTCCCCCTAAGAAACCATGGGTTGATTGTTGTAAGCCTTCTGCTTATGGGCAGAAGGCTTATTAATTAACAAAACCCTAATATAATAGAATCGTCTTATAGCAAAGTAATAAGTAAGTTAGGGTAGTCTATATATCGATTTCTTAATTACGCTAGTAAGAAATCTTAATCTGTAACACTTAAAAAACTAGAAAATGAAAAAAGTATCAATTAACGGAATGGGACGTATAGGAAGAGCCTCTTTAAAGGTGATTTTAGATACGCCAGAATTAGAATTGGTAGCGGTAAACGATATTGTATCCATAGAAAATATTGCTTATTTACTAAAGTATGATTCTGTGTATGGTATATATGAAAAAGAGGTTTCTCATGATGAGAACAACTTGATCGTAGATGGTAAAAAAATTGAATACAACTCGCAACGCAATCCTGAAGATTTACCTTGGGCATCACATGAAATTGATGTCGTCATTGAAAGTACCGGTTTCTTTACCAAGAGTGAAGATGCCAAAAAACATATTAAAGCGGGTGCCAAATCGGTTATAATTTCCGCTCCTACAAAAAGTGAAGATGTACCAACAGTAGTACACGGTGTTAATACCGATGCCGGGGAAACCAATATTTTTTCTTGTGCAAGTTGTACCACCAATAATATTAGTCCCGTAGTAGAGGTATTGGGGCGTAGAGTCGGTATTAAAAAAGCGATCATGACAACGGTACATGCCTATACGGCTTCTCAAGGTATTGTAGATGCGCCTTCACAAAAGAACATGAGAATGGGACGTGCCGGTGCCGCCAATATTGTACCTACATCAACGGGTGCGGCTATAGCAACTACCAAAGCCTTACCGGAATTTGCCGGTAAGTTCGATGGTGTTGCCCTACGTGTACCAATTCCGGTTGGGTCGATGTCAGATTTAACTTTTGTGACCGAACGCGAAGTAACTCCTGAAGAAATAAATGCAATCTTTAAGGAAGAAGCAGCTACCGACAGGTATAAGAATATTCTGGACACCACAGATCAGCCTTTGGTATCTTCCGATATTGTAAAGAATCCGCATGCATCTACAGTAGATTTGGGTATGACAAGGGTAGTAGATGGCGATTTATTAAAAGTGATGACCTGGTATGATAACGAATGGGGATTCACCAATCAAATGATTCGTCAAATTTTATCAGAAAACTAGAATATACTAGGTAGCGTTTCTTGATTGAATAGAAACGCTACTTTTTTTCAACTTTAAAAACTCAGAAAATGATAAAGGTATCTGTAATGTATCCGAACAGCGAAGGCGTAAAGTTCGATACGGAGTATTATAAAAATACACACTTGCCCATGGTTCAAAAACTAGTGGGCAGTGCATTGAAAGATTTGGAATTGGACCTTGGTGTTGGCGGTAGAGCGCCAGGTGAAGCTGCACCCTATGTAGCTATTGCTCATTTAAAGTTTGATGATGTAGCTTCTTTTCAAGCGGCATTTGGTCCTCATGCAGCCACATTTGCGGCAGATGTTAAAAATTATAGCAATGTACAAGGTGAGATTCAGATCAGTGAATTGGTAACATTTTAAGAGATGAAAGAGAAATTAAAAATAGATATCGTTTCTGATGTAGTTTGCCCATGGTGTATTATTGGGTATAAGCGTTTAGAAAAAGCGATTTCAGAACTAGGTGTTGAAGACAGGGTAGAGATTGAATGGCAACCGTTTGAGCTAAATCCTGGTATGCCACCAGAAGGTCAAGACCTTACGGAACATATTGCCGAGAAATATGGTTCTACTGTAGAGCAACAACAAGCATCGCAACAAAACATGACCGATATTGGGGAAGAACTTGGTTTTAAGTTCGACTATTTTGAAGGCATGCGTATGGCGAACACTTTTGATGCTCATGTGTTGCTAGAATTTGCTAAAGATTTTGGGAAGCAGACCGAACTTAAAATGCGATTGATCACTTCTTTTTTTACCGAAAGAAAAGATGTTTCTGATAGAGCTGTTTTGAAAGAAGCTTTGTTGGATGTTGGCTTAAATGCAGATGAAGCATTGGCAAAACTAGATAGCGAAGAAGCCAGATACGAGGTGAGAAACAAACAGGGAAAATGGAAAAATATGGGTGTAAACTCAGTGCCTACGATTGTTTTTAACATGAAAAGTGCGGTAACAGGTGCACAACCCGTTTCTACTTTCAAACAAATACTTGGCGAACTAATTGCCGATTAACAAAAATATAAATTCGTCTATCATGAGCACAACAAATAAAGGGGAGCTAGATGCATTATTAGCGGTAAAACGCCAAGAAGCAGCTGTGAAGTTTACCGATGAGAAAAAGCAAATCTATGCTGAGGGTATTACTAGCGTTGTAGCATCTGGGGTATTGGAAAATGCTTTGAATGTCAATAGTAAAGCACCTAACTTCACCTTGAAAAATGTATCGCGCAAATCAATTTCGTTATATAATGAATTAGAAAACGGACCAGTAGTTCTAACATGGTATAGAGGTGGCTGGTGTCTGTATTGTAACATCACACTGCACTATTTGCAAGAAAAACTACCTGAATTTCAAAAAGCAGGTGCTACTTTGATTGCAATTACACCAGAGTTGCCAGATAACTCACTAAGTACAGCGGAAAAGAATTCTTTAAAGTTTTCTGTTTTGAGCGATGTGGGTAATGTTGTTGGAAAAGAATATGGTGTAGTGTATTCCTTGACCGATGAGGTTGCTGCAATGTATGAAGCAGGTTTTGGTTTAAGTAAGGTAAATGGAGATGATAGCAATGAGCTTCCGTTAGCTGCAACTTATGTGATCGATACCGATGCGATAGTACAATATGCTTTTTTAGATGTTGACTATAGAAAACGCGCAGAAGTATCAGAAATATTAACAGCTATTAATAAGCTAAAATAATATTCATTTAACCAATCAATAATTATGAATGTGAACAAAATAATCTATTACGTTGCTACAGGTGTTTTTACCTTGGTCATGTTGTTTTCTGCAGGCATGTATTTTTTTAATCATGAATATATTAAAGGAGCCTTTACGAGTTTGGGCTACCCTACATATTTAATTTATCCGTACGCTACTGCAAAGTTGGTGGGGTTATTTGCTATATGGAATCCTAAGTTTCATATTACAAAAGAATGGGCGTATGCCGCATTTTTCTTTGCGGTTACCTTAGCATTTTTTGCACACATTATGGTAAGTGATGGGGAACAAATGGCGGCTGTAATTGCTTGGGTGTCATTGGTTGTTTCTTATATCTTTAGTAAAAAAATATAAATACATTTAAAAACAACTAGGGTTATGGATAATATTAAGAAACATAAAAATTCAAAAACTATTCGCCCTAAAGTGTTGTTCTTTGATGTCAATGAAACGCTTTTAGATCTTACTAATGTTAAAAAAGAAGTCGGCAAAGCATTAGGCGGAAGAGAAGATTTACTTTCTCTTTGGTTTACAACAATGTTGCAGTATTCATTAGTGACTTCTGCTAGTGGTCAATACAAGCCATTTGGTCATATTGGTGCTGCCGCATTGCAAATGGTAGCTGCAAATCATAATATAAACCTGACGGAAGCAGATGCGCGTAAAACCATTTCTGAGTCTATGGGTAATTTGCCCGCGCATATTGAGGTTAAGGAAGCGCTTGCCCAATTAAAAAACGCGGGATACAAATTAGTAGCATTCACCAATTCATCTAAAGACGGATTAAAAAAGCAATTTGAAAGTGCCGGATTGACCGAGTATTTTGATGAAATGCTGAGCGTAGAACCAACGGGGAAATTCAAACCCTTTACAGATACGTACGCATGGGGAGCAAAACAAATGGGTTTGGAACTAGAAGAGTGTATGCTCATCGCAGCCCATGGCTGGGATGTTGCAGGAGCACTTTGGGCAGGCTGGCGAGCAGCGTTTATTGGTAGACCTGGTCAACAAGAATATCCGTTAGCGCCCAAAACAGAAATAGTAGTGTCTGATTTAAAAAAAGCAGCGGACATTTTAGTTACTTACAAGTAAAAACTCTTGCCATTTCATTTTCAAATTAAAAGCATCTAAGAATATGTATCTTTGCTTTACCATTAACTAAAGAAAGTATTACATGTTTAAAAGAACACTATTTGTTGCCCTAATTGCCCTTACCTTAACTTCTTGTTGGAAAGATAAAAGTCCGGAAGACCTTATTCGTTTAAAAGATAAATTCAAGTCTCAAGTCGACGATTTTGAGAATAAGAAAGAGACCGCGAACAAAAATGTAAATAAAGGTCTAGAATCTTTAAACGCTTTAAAAAGCGCTTTGGAAGATACCAAGAATGAAGATAAGGAATTTGCCAAGGTATATGGAGATTGGGAAAAAGTAGATCGTAGAGTTAATAACCTGAATAAGGAGTACGAAGACTTAAAAGAGAAAGCTTCCAATCTGTTCACGGCAATGGAGACACAGACCAATAGCCTAAGTGACGAAAAAAGTAAGAAAACCTTGTTGGGCGCTATTGAAAAGGCACGTACAAAGTATAACGGCACTTTAGCCAACACCTCTAAGGCAATAGATAAACTTAGGTTGTTACATGGCGATGCCGTTGAGGTCGTTAAAGCATTAGAAGTGGCTGCAGCCCTTAACTCTTTCGATAATATCAATGATCAAATGAAAAGCATTGAAGGTCGCGTAGACGGTATCATGCAAGAATTGAACGTTGCCGTTGTAGAAAGCAAAAAACTATACGAAAAGAAAATTACCGAATTAGGGGAGGAATAGTTTAGATTTTTATTTTTTCCTAGGAGAAAGCCAGTATGAACACATACTGGCTTTTTTTTGTGCTACTTTTTTATTGAATCGCTCAATACTTTTGCATTATACCGTTGATTTGGCTTTTAAAACATTTTTTTAAAAAGTTGTAACAAACTGACTAGTAACATTACCTATAAACTGTAATCATAAAGAACTAGCATGAAATTCGGTAAAGCTTTACAAATCATTGGATACGTTTTATTTGGAATAGGAGTGATAGCAAAAATAGTTACAAGACTCTCTGATGGAGAAACATCGGATATGCTTTCGGATTTTCAACTTCTAAAATTACTTGGATTGGTTTTTTGGATTAGTGGATTTGCCATTATGGAAATCAGAAAAAGAAGAACAAAGAATGAAGGTAAAGAGGAGCTCAATAAACCTCCTGTAAATCAATCGTAATGAAAAAGAATAAAAACTATATAGTAACATTTATTGTTGGAATTCTATTCTCTTTTATCGTCTTGTGGTTATTAGTCCATGGTCGGTTTTTAATCGGAATTTTTGCGGGCGTTACAAGTATTCAAATTCTTAGGAATAGGCTGTGTAAAACAAGTGCTGACAATGGCTAAAATTCATGGTTTGCTGATTTGTTAACAGGAGATAATTACTAAAAAGCTATCTTTAGGTACAGATAAATTTTCTTAACTTCTTTTCTTACCGACCCAATTTAGCTATGCCACGTTCGGTAATGATGCTTAGGTAATATGAGAACAAAACAAAATCATTAAATGAATCACCAAATATTTGAGCCACAAGAGAATTTGAAAGAGTGGGTTAAATGCTATTGGAATTTAGAAAGTGATTTTGAAAATACACCGTTAAAAAATACCATTGTTCCAGACGGTACAATGAAACTCATCTTTCATTATGGAGATACGTATAGGCATCATCCAGATAAAAAAGAGAGTATAATTCTTCCGAAATGTTTTTTAATTGGGCAATTGACAAAACCATACGTTGTAGAACCCTTAGGTATTACGGGGTCATTTGTAGTTAGATTTCAGCCTAACGGTTTTTTACCTTTTTCTAATATTTCAATAAAAGATATTCAAAATACAGCGGTACCCTTACAAGAGTTGTTTGGAAAGGAAGGTGTGAAAATTGGAAATAAAATTTTAAACGCTGATACGACCTCAGAGCGGATAGCACTAATCGAAACTTTTTTACTTGAAAGATTAACCGAGAAAAATGTAATTGACACTATCGTAAAATCAACGGTAGATACCATTATAGAAGCTAACGGACAATTTTCTGTCAATGAACTTTCTGAGCGAAATAATATTAATCGCAGACAATTAACACGAAAATTTTCTTCAACCATTGGGCTAAGCCCAAAACAGCTTATAAAAACTGTAAGAATTCAGAATACACTAAAAACACTGCTTACAAAAGAAGTTTCTAGCCTTACAGATTTGGCTTATGAGAATGAATACTTTGATCAAGCACATTTTATAAAAGACTTTAAAGAATTTACAGGCCTGACTCCAAAAGAATTTTACGGCGACCATTTAAAAATGTCCTTAATTTTTGATAGTGAAGATTAGGCTTGTCCCATTTTTACAATTTTTAGGTTTTAATTCTTAGCAAATTTGTAGTGCAATTAAGCAACAAAACTATAAAGCTAATCATATGAAAAACGTAAATCCTGTAAACTGGTTCGACATCAATGTATCAAACTTAAACACTGCAAAAGAGTTTTATGAAACTGTGTTTAATATTAAACTTGTTGATTTTCCTATTGAATTTGGAATACAAGCTGGCTTTCCCTTTGACCCGAAAGGATTGAATATTACCGGTGCCTTAGTAGAAAAAGAAGATTTTAAGCCTAACGGCAATAACACCATTATATACTTTGAATCTGAAGATTGTATAACTGAAGAAAATCTAGTTGAAAAGGCTGGTGGAAAAGTTATAAGATCAAAAATGTCTATTGGAGAGTTTGGTTTTATCTCTATTTTATTGGATAGGGACGGGAATACTATAGGACTTCATTCAAGAAATTAAATATGAGGTAATTACATTTTAACTATTTCTATAATGTAAATAAAAGGCTTAAAAGATTTTGGTAAAACTAATTTTAAGCCTTTTGTTCTTATGATCATCAATCTCTTATTATATTAGCTTTTAGCCCTTTTTAAAACCTATACCGCTCTATTAACAATTTGTAATATGTAAATTGCTTTTTAAAAAGAGAATGAGGTTTTTGATTAATTTTTTAGCATATAATAGAAAATCATTGATGAAAAATGTCACATACATTATTGTTATTGTGCTTAACCTTATTTTTTGGACCTCTAGCGCACAAAATACAGATCAGAATGATCTCAAAATGACCAACGCGGTCAAAGAGCTTATTACAATGGGTGAAGATACTATTGTGGCAATGGCATTAAAGCGTATAGATGAAAATGTTTCTATTGAAAATTTTACATCTGCAAGCGTATTATCTAATGGCGAAGAAGTGTACGTTTCTTTTAGAAATCAATACAAATACTTACCTATTAACTCAATTTATTATTTTGATGTGGGTGTGAATGTTACTACTGAAACGATCTATAGAAGTTCGGTAGCAAATCCTGTTGGATATGCGAACAAAACGCCAATTCCTTATTTTTATGAAACAGAAGACATGCAGAAACATATCAACTTCGTAAAACAGGCAATTGGTGATTTAAAGGGTTTTGAAAATGATATGATTATACGAGAAAATGACGATTATTATGATATAGAAGTATTGTCGGCATCTCAGGAGTCTAGGTATAAAGTTAAAAAGGGTACTGGAAAAATTTACGATGAATTTCATGCGCATCTTGAGCCAATTCCATATGATTTTGTTGGTGATCGTAGGTTTCAGTTGGTCGACTTTTCTGAATTTGAAAATTAGAATTGTATAGAATAATTTATCTTAAAAGAAGCGATCTCTATTATTTCAGTGGTAATGAATTCTAATATAGAATTAAAGTCCCATTTTATTATAAAAGAGATGGAGTTTTACTTTTGTTAGTATCAAAATTTTTATTGGATATGAGCTGTTGTCTAAATTTTATAGCGCTAAAAATTTTACGGAATTAAAGCTGATTTAATATGTATTTTTCAATATCATCATCTTAAAATGAGGTATATTCATTGCTTGAAAATTTATGATCCGTAATCCTCCTATTTAATTTGTTAGTATACATGAAAAGTCTTTTTTTCAGTGAGTTCATAACGAAATTTAAATCGTTTGTCGGTTCTACAAAAACCTATATAATACTATTAATATTGGCAATAACCTTGTTATTGTATACCATTAGTTTGGGGTATAAACAGGTGAATAGACTTCATAAGACGGGCGATTTGGTGTCACATACCTTAGAGGTGCAACGTGCAATTGTAGAACTATCTGCCAATTTTTTAGAGGTAGAAACTATTCAGCTTAAAAAGCTTATTGAAAAACAAGAAACAGATCTTTCTACCATTGTGCTTACGGAAATGGCTCAATCATTGACCAGATTAAAAACACTTACCCAAGACAACAATGCGCAACAAGAACGCATAAAGGCGCTTCAGTTATTACATGAAAAGATAAAGAATGAACTAGATTTCTCTATAAACACAGATAGTGCTGCGGTAATAAATAGTCTAGGTGCAAAAGACAGCGTGATTATTAATTTTGCCGGTTTGCCTTATAAACGTAAAGAAAGGATATCAAAAATAGTAGCTGAAGCTCAGGTTATTAAAGATAGAATGTTGGCCGAAGAGAACTATTTGATGGTTTCTCGTAAAGAAGAATATACATCGCAATCTTTTTTAACGCCCATGTCATCTTTGTTGGTTGCTCTAACGGCTTTGGTTATTTTTTTAATTGGTTTTATCAGTATTTATAAGCAAAAAGGAGAAATACAAGAGGTGAACGATCAAGTTCATCTAAAGAACAAGAAATTACAGGAAACAGAAGAATTTTTAAAGGGTGTTTATAAAAGTTCTAACAATGTAATCAGTCATTTTGAACCTATTTTTAATACTGAAAAAAATATTATAGACTTTCAGTTTAGGTATACTTCAAATGCCATAGAAAAAGTAACCGGATCAGAACAAAATGATATTATTGGCGGATCGCTTTTAGAGATGTATCCTATGGTCATGGATAATGGCCTTTTTGAATTAATGAAGAAGTGTTATGTGAGCGGCAATACCCAAGAGCATGAGAGCGTGTACACGTTTGAAGATCAAACCAAATACATTTACAATACCATTGTAAAATCTGGCAACGGTATAACCAATACAGCTTGGGACACTACCAAGGTAAAAGAGGCGGAAAAAAACCTTCAGAAATTGAACGAGGATCTTAGCCTTCAGAATACCATTTTTAAAGAGGCTGAAAATGTAGCTGGTGTAGGTAGTTTTATTTGGTATTTAGATGATGGTAGTGCTACTGTTTCTGATAATTTTTATAGGATTTTAGAAGTAGAGCCTAATAGCTTTGAGGTTACTTTTAATGCTTACAAAGAATTTGTACACCCAGAGGATGTTTCCATATTTGAATCTTTAAGCACAAATGAGATAGAAAAAGGTACTTCTACTATTTTTACATACCGTGTTTCTACTAAGAACAAGAACATAAAGTATCTAGATTTAAAAGGAAAATACGTTGAAATAGATAATAGACCCGTATCTGTAGGTATTGTACAAGATATTACCAGTCGTGTAGAAAAAGACAGGGCACTCATAGATAGTTACGAGAAACTAAAGCTGAGTAATGAAGAGCTTGAATCTTTTAATAGAGTGGCCAGTCATGATTTGCAAGAACCGTTACGAAAAATACAAATGTTCATTTCTAGAATAGAAGATGAGGGCGAAGAAAATATGTCTGAGGGTATTAAAAAGTATTTTGCCAAAATAAAATCAGGTACTTTTAGAATGCGCGGATTAATACAGAACTTACTTTCGTATTCTCGAATAGATAAAGTAAATACAAATTTCGAAAAAATTTCTCTAGACGATATACTTGGTAAAGTCGAAGATGAATTGTCACAGCTTATTAAAGATACCGATACCGTAATTTCTTATAAGAACTTACCTGTTATAGATGGTATACCTTTTAAAATAGAACAGTTATGTACCAATCTTATCGGCAATTCCATTAAATATAGAAAAAGTGATATATCGCCTCAAATACATATTATATCCAAAAGAATACGTGCGGCAGACATTGAAGAAAACTTTAGTAAAACTTCAGCAAATTACTATGAAATATCTTTTATAGATAACGGTATTGGTTTTGAACCTGAATTTGCGACCAATATATTCGAAGTGTTTCACAGGTTACATTCTAAAACAGAATATTCAGGTACGGGCATCGGACTCTCTATTTGTAAAAAGATTGTAGAAAAACACCATGGTCACATACATGCAATAGGCAAGAAAGACGAGGGTTCTATTTTCGTTATTTATCTGCCTGCCAATTAAGAATACCTTTTCCTGTATATTATGCTTACTCTCTTTGTTTAAGAAATAGAAGAGACGTATACCTCTATCTTTATGTATACGGTAAAAGATGTATATGGTAATTTTTGTACATCTTTTTTTTAATAACCATTCCTTATTGCAATTAAGTTGCGATAATAATTATAATCCATATATTTGTTCCTCTGCTATTGCAATTGAGTTGCAATAGTGGCGCTGTAGGTATGATGTAATGTAGCCCTTCAAGGTTACAATGAATCAAATTTTTGTTTTTACTAATTTCTAATTTGAAAATATGAAGGTTATAGAAAATTACGACGTTATTATAGTAGGTGGTAGTTACGCTGGTTTAGCAGCGGCGATGTCCTTGGGCAGATCATTAAGAAAAGTATTGATAATTGACAGTGGTAAGCCTTGCAATAGGCAAACACCACATTCACATAATTTTCTAACCCAAGACGGTAAGGCGCCTAGTGAAATTAGTAGTATTGCTAAATCTCAAGTTTTAGAATATAATACTGTACATTTTATATCGGGCAAAGCAATTTTCGGTATTAAGAATGAAGATAATTTTACTATTGGCACTAATACCGGGGCAACATATGTGGCTAAAAAAGTGGTTTTTGCTACGGGTATTAAAGATATAATGCCCAATATTAAGGGGTTTCAAGATTGTTGGGGTATATCTATCGTTCATTGCCCATATTGTCACGGGTATGAAATTAGAAATGAAAAAACCGGTATTATGGTCAACGGTGAGCGTGCTTATCATTTAGCACAGTTAGTAAACAACCTTACTAGAGAGTTGAGTATATTGTCTAACGGGTCTGCTTCTTTTACACCAGAGCAATTAATGAAGTTAGAAGAAAATGCTATCGATATTGTAGAAAAGAAAGTTGTTGAAGTGGAGCATGAAAACGGATATATGAATACTATTGTTTTTGACGATGGAAGCAAAGAAAAGTTTAAAGCACTTTACGCTGCCTTGCCTTTTGTTCAGCATAGCGATATACCTGAAGCTTTGGGGTGTAATTTAACGGATGATGGTCTTATTCTAGTAGATCCCATGTGCAAAACTACGGTAACGGGTGTGTTTGCCTGCGGAGACAACAGTATAAAAATGCGATCATTGGCCAATGCCGTAGCATCGGGTACCATGGTTGGTGCGGTTATTAATATGGAATTGGTAAAAGAGAATTTTTAATACCTTAGGTGTCATGATAATTCTATATTGCAATCATGAACTTAAATCAAATTACCGTTCCCTCTATAAATGTGGAGAATGCCATAGCTTTTTATGAAAAGTTAGGATTACGACTCATTGTAAGATCACTTCCTAACTATGCACGATTTGAGTGCCCTGATGGAAATTCTACGTTTTCTATTCACTTGGTAGATAAATTACCTCAAGGAATTGGAGTGTATGTCTATTTTGAATGCGATAATCTTGATGAAAAAGTAGAACTGCTTAAAAATAAAGGAGTTAAATTTGACCAAGAGCCCGTTGATGAAAAATGGTTATGGAGAGAAGCTAGATTGAAGGATTTAGATGGTAATCAATTGATTTTGTTTTATGGTGGTAGTAATAGATTGAATCCACCTTGGCGTATCGATTAGACTTTTTTCTCCAAATTAAAAATAATTAGTTATGAGGTTGCCATAATAACTGGGTTAATTTTAACAAGTTATCGATTTATATGTCTTAATTGTTATGATTAGGCAATACTAATCACTTCATCAATACGTTAATCCTTCTTATAGCAGAACAAATACTATTTTTAATATAACGTTTATTAAAAAGACGCGAATTTTATTGAACTTTTTATATTGCCCTTAGGCGGTTGAGGTTGATAAAAATTACTAAACAGAAAAAGACTTTATGGTCCATAAAAATGCTGAGGAAGAAAGATTAGCCGTTGAGGATAATTATAAAAATTGGAAAAGATGGGGTCCTTATTTGGCAGAGCGTCAATGGGGTACGGTAAGGGAAGATTATAGTCCGCAAGGGCATGCTTGGAGTTTTGTTGGTCATGACAAGGCTCGTAGTAATGCGTATAGATGGGGAGAAGAAGGTATTGGAGGTTTTTGTGATTCTAGAGAGATTCTATGCATGGCACCTGCCTTTTGGAATGGAAAAGATGCAATTTTAAAAGAACGCTTATTCGGTCTTACCAATGATGAGGGTAACCATGGCGAAGATGTAAAGGAGCTTTATTTTCATCAAGTGTCGACACCTACGCACTCTTACGCTAAGTATTTATACAAATACCCTCATAAAAAGTTTCCTTATACAGAACTGGTAAGAAAGAATAAAAGTAGAAATCGCAAAGAAGCTGAATTTGAGATTTTAGATACCAAAGCTTTTGCCAATAATACGTATTTCGACTGTATTATTGAATATGCCAAAGAAGATGTTGGTGATATTTTAATGAAAGTTACGGTAATCAATAGAGGACCTAGAGCTGCAAATATTCATGTATTACCACATTTATGGTTTCGTAATTTCTGGAAACACAATCAAAGATTTGAAAGACCAGAGATGAAACCTATTTCAAAGGGTGCTGTACAGTCTCGTAGTACACGAAATGGTCGTTACTATTTTTATCACGAAGAAGGTGAACAACTTTTCTGTGAGAACGAGACCAACAACCAACGTATTTACGGTGTTCCTAATGAAGTCGAATATGTAAAAGACGGTATAAACGATCATGTTATCAATGGTCAGCCTACCGTTAACCCAGATAAGAAAGGATCTAAATTTGCCGTTTGGCATAAGCTCCGTTTAAAATCTGGAGAAGAAAAAACAATTAAGGTACGTCTTAGTAAGAAAAAATTGGATGACCCTTGGAGCAATTATGATACTATTTTTGAAAAACGAATTCAAGAGTGTGAAGAGTTTTATGGAGATATCTTAAAAAAAGAACTTCCCGTTCAGCAACAAGAGATTGCTAGGAAAGCTTTTTCAGGTTTACTTTGGACAAAGCAATTCTACTACTATGATGTATATAAATGGCTATTTGGCGGTCCTGGTGAAGCCAAACCTTATAGAACAGATTCTAGGAATAAGCATTGGGAACATTTGACCAATAGGCATGTAATTTCGATGCCGGATAAATGGGAATACCCTTGGTATGCCGCTTGGGATCTTGCATTTCATATGGCCTCTTTTGTTGAAATAGATCCCTATTTCGCAAAAGAACAATTGCTTTTGGTGCTTAAGGAAAGCTATATGCACCCTAACGGACAAATTCCCGCCTACGAATGGAATTTTAGTGATGTAAATCCACCTGTACATTCATGGGCAGTGTGGACGGTTTATGAGAAGGATAAAAAGCGAAACGGTAAAGGAGATTTTAATTTTCTGGAGAAGGCGTATCAAAAGCTGTTGGTCAATTTTACATGGTGGGTCAACCAAAAGGATAAAAGCGGAACCAACCTCTTTGAAGGCGGTTTTCTAGGTTTGGATAATATTGGTGTATTCGATAGAAACCACATGCCTGAAGGTATTACACGTATGCAGCAGGCAGATGCTACCAGTTGGATGGCCATGTTTACCTTGAACATGCTGCGTATGTCTTTAGAATTGGCAACGATTAACCCAAACTATGAGGATAGTGTAGCTAAGTTCTTTAGGCATTTCTTGAACATTGCATGGGCAATGCACCACATTGGTCAAAAAGATATTTCACTTTGGGACGATGAAGATAATTTCTATTATGATGTGGTAGAAATGTCTAATGGAAATACAGACCGCTTAAAAGTAAGGTCATTAGTTGGTATCATACCCATGTTCGCGGTAGAGATCATTCATAAAGATTTGTTCGATGAGTTAAAACACTTTAAGGTTCGAGCTGCCGAGATTGTGCGAACAAGACCAGATTTGGCTTCATTGATTTCAAATATTGAAGAGTTTAATTCTGATGGAAACTACTTGTTCTCCATTATGCGTGGATTTAGGCTTGAGAAATTATTATATCGCTTGTTAGACGAGAAAGAGTTCTTGTCCGATTATGGTATTCGCTCACTTTCAAAATATCATGAAGAACACCCGTATGTATTTAAGCATAACGGGCATCATCAAATTTCGTATGAGTCTGGCGAAAGTCAGTCAAATATGTTCGGAGGTAACTCTAACTGGCGTGGACCAATTTGGCTGCCTTTAAACTATATGATCGTACAATCGCTTCGTAAATATTACTCATACTACGGTAAACAATATGTATATGAATTTCCAACTGGGTCTGGGGTAAAATTAAACTTGAACGAAATTGCAAATGAGATTTCCAAAAGATTGATCAAATTGTTTGAGCCTAATGAAGATGGTAAGTTTGTGTACCATTCAGAAGATGCTAATCAAGTATTTACTAAAAATGAACACTTTAAAAACGAGCATTTCTTTTATGAGTTTTTTGATGGCGATTCCGGTAAAGGGTTAGGCGCATCTCACCAAACGGGGTGGACTGCCTTGGTTGCGAATTTGATCATGGAGCTAGAACAAAATAGTTAAACATAAACTCGTATAGAAACGAACAAAAAGCGAGGTGTAAAAAACACCTCGCTTTTTGTTTTAACTAATTCAACAGTTCAGAATAACTGTTGAATGACAACACTTATTGACTGTTTTGTTTATACTAGTTTTCATCTTCTAATTGCTCAATAAGGTTGGCTACTAAAGCGGTCCAACCTGTTTGATGCGAAGCTCCCAAACCGCGACCATTTTCTCCGTGAAAATACTCGTAGAATAAAATCAGGTCCTTAAAATGAGGGTCTTGATAATATTTTTCGTAGTTCTTATTGATGGCTCTATTGCCTTTTTCATCTTTCTCGAACATGTGAATTAAGCGTTTGCTCAATTCATCACTAACTTGTTTCAGGTTCAGCAATTTTGAGCTTCCGGTAGGGTATTCAAAAAGAAAATCATTACCATCATACCACTGGTACTCACGTAATGCCTGAATGAATAAATAGTTCATTGGCATCCAAATAGGACCGCGCCAATTAGAGTTACCGCCAAATAACGAAACGGTAGATTCTGCAGGTTCATAATCAATGGAGTAATCTATACCATCTATATGAATTTGATATGCTTTCTCATGTATTTTGGATAAAGAACGTATGCCATATTCGCTCAAGAACTCTTTCTCGTCTAAAAGTGCAGTAACCAATTTTTGCATTCTGTCTTTTGGAACTAAGGATAACAATAGGTCACCATCTGCTTCATATTGCTGTATCACCTCGTATTTCAATGTTTCTTTTCTATACTTTTTAAACCAAAGCACACTTGCCTTAAATTTCGGGAATTTATCCAATACACTTTTCTTGATCGTAAGCACAGCTGCCAATGACAACATACCTGCAATTGATCGAACTTTTATAGTGGTCGATTGCCCGTTAGGTAGTGTTAAGCGGTCATAGAAGAAACCTTCAACATCGTCCCAAACATTGGCTTTATCGGTGTCCATTTTGTTCAATGCCTCGGCTATGAATATAAAATGCCCGAAATATTTAGTTGCCATATCTTCATAAGAATCGTCATGTTCTGCAATACGTAAGCTTATTTCTAACATGTTTAGACTATACATTGCCATCCAAGCAGTACCATCTACTTGGTCTAAAGAACCGCCACCGGGTACACCATGGCTACGGTCAAATACTCCGATATTATCCAAGCCTAAGAATCCGCCTTGAAAAACATTGTTGTCATTTCTATCTAAACGGTTTACCCACCAGTTGAAGTTCAAGTTGAGTTTATTGAACATTCGTTTTAAGAATTTAATATCCGGTACGCCTGTAATAGATTTATCGGTGCCGTAAATCTGTAAGGTTGCCCATGCCTGTACTGGCGGATTCACATCGCTGAAATTCCATTCGTATGCAGGTATTTGTCCGTTAGGTGCCATGTACCATTCTTTGGTGAACAATAGCAATTGGTCTTTCGCAAATTCTGGGTCGATAGAGGCGAACGATGCACAGTGAAATGCAGAATCCCACGCAGCATACCAAGGGTATTCCCAAGCATCTGGCATAGAAAGAATATCATGATTTCGTAGTGTTTTCCATTGGCTGTTTCTACCATGTTTACGCTCTTTTGGCGGCGGAGTAGTTTTGTAATCACCTTCTAGCCATTTCTCAACTTCGTAGTTATAGTATTGCTTCGTCCAAAGTAAACCGGCAAAGGCTTGTTTTAAAATCGCCTTTCTGTCTTCGCTTGCCTTTGGGGCTATTTCATCATAAAATTGAGCACACTCATTTTTTCTCTTTTTAAATATGGCATCGAAGTCGGCAAAAGGTGCTTCAAGTGTTTCTTCGGTTAAACGAAGTTGAAATGTTTTTGATTCGCCACCATCTAAAATAACTTGATATAGTGGAGCAAATTTTGTTCCTGAATTATTCTTTGTCGCTAATTCAAAATCATTGTTACAGACAGCATTATTGAACACATCTTTTTTAAACGGATGGTCGTTTTTATCCTTATAAACGGTTTCTCTGTTGGTTTCATTCTCTGTAAAGAATAACTGCTCAGCCTTTTGAAAATAGAGATTATAATTGCCTACATAGGGGTGGTCAATATGTACGAACGGATTCGATTTTGTTCCTTTTTGAGTGATAACGGGCTTTCTAGATATTTTTTTAAATGTCCAGTGATTACGCATTACCATTTGTGGTAATAAAGTGATAGGTGCCGGTTTTGAATGCCTATTGGTAATCGTAATTTTTATAAGAATATCGGTTTCATCGCCTTTTGCATATTCGGTGCTAACATCAAAGTAGGTGTTATCATCGAAAATACCGGTATCCAGTAACTCAAACTCAAGCTCTCTACGATTACGCTTTTGGTTCTCGTCAATCAATTGATTGTATGGGTATGCTTTCTGAGAATACTTGTACAAATACTTCATGTACGAGTGAGAGGGTGTGTTCTCTAAATAGTAATACAGCTCTTTTACATCTTCGCCATGATTACCCTGCGGACCTGTTAATCCAAAAAGACGCTCTTTTATAATTGGGTCTTTACCGTTCCATAAACCAATACTAAAACACATGTTGCAATAGCGGTCGCTAATACCTGCAATACCATCTTCTCCCCAACGAAAAGCGCGACTTCTGGCATGGTCATGCGGAAAATAGTTCCAGGCATCGCCACCGGCACTATAATCTTCACGTACCGTTCCCCATTGGCGTTCACTTAAATAAGGACCCCATTTTAACCAATCTTTTTCTTCGGTATGTTGTTGATCTAAACGTTTTTTTTCAGGGTTTTTCATTTGAAATTTTGATAAGAATATTAATTTGGATAAATCTCAAAGGAAGCTATTTATTTGGAATATCTAACATGTAAATAGAGTCTTTTGTAATAGGTCCATTTAGAATTCTAAAATAAATTCTTTCTTATTATGTGAAAAGTTTGTCAAAAAAAGCACTATGCCTATTTTGCGCGATATCCAGTAATTTTCTAAAAGTCATAACTTCAATATGCATATTTAATTCAGATTGAATTTTATAATAGGTTCCGAAAGGTGTTTTTTTCCAACCTTTCCCTTTATTAAATTTCGCCAAAAGAGGAGGAATAACATCTAAAATTATAAAACCAAATTTTGGAGTGTTTTCAGTAATTACGATATGATTTCCTTTGTAATTTTTTTTATCCTGCTTATATAGAAATTCATCGAAATATGGTTCTACTAAATCTGAAAATTGCCATCTATAATCACCTTTGTTTTTCTGGTGAGCAATTTCTCCAGGACGTTTAAATTCAAAAATGACCATTGAATTTATTTCGCCAGCACTTCTATTTCCAAAACTGATAGGATTATCGAACATGTCTGGATTGTTGGCTAGAAGTAAATCAGGTTCCTTACTACTTTTCTTTTGAGAAAATGAAGTTATAGATTTGTCAGATGCAATAAATTTATAATTTATAAATCTTTCGTCTAATAGCCATAAATTATGATTTTCATACGATGTTTGGTTGTTTGTTAATCCCATTGGGAAAATAATATTATGAACGTCTTCCTCTAATTTGTACCTGCCATCTTCATCTGCATCTAAGAATTTTTCAAATAATTGGATGATTGCTTTACGCCTTGTCATATAGTCTGCTAAACTATCAATGTCATAAGCAGTTTTTTCTCTGATGTCATCCTTTATTTTTTCTATTGATTCTTCATTGATCTGCTTGTTAGATATAAATTTCTCAATATGATTTTCAACTTTTTTGCGAGCTGAATATGAAATTTTATATAAATGTTCTTCTAATTTATCCTCGGAGAGGTTTGGAGGTATGGAATTTAAAATTGCAGGGTTTTTCAAAAAACTTCTATAGCGAGGCGCATTATTTTTTATATAAAGTTCAATTTGTTTTTGACTTTTTATTTTAGATTCTTTAACAAATTGATCATACTCATCTTCTAATATTTCTGTTAATTTTTCTTCAATATCTTGGAAAGTAATATGCGTTGAGTTGCCAAAAAGAAGGTTTTCATTTTCTTTTGGAATATTAAACCCATTTCTGGTACTAAATGCTTTTTGATTTAGAAATTCTGATACCACGTATACATCTAAAAAATATAATGCACCATTTTTTGAAATCGGGTAATTAAATAAACTGTTGAAGTTTTTAATATTTTTTGGGTTACCGACAACACGGGAATTAGCGCAGTAATAAACGTAGTTGTTTTTTCTGTTTCTTTCTTTCAGGGTTTTTGTAATATAAATTTTAAATGGATGGTTTTTGACAGTAAATACTCTTTCTTTTTCTTTTGATACCCTTTCGAAAAGATTATTAATAAATTCCACCTCATTATCTTCAGCTTCGTAAACGGCTATTCGAGGCAATGAATCATTGAGATAATAAATAAGGCAATGTTCCATTATTTTTTCTGATATCTGAATTAATGATAAAGCCGATTTTTCTTTGATTATTTCATTATGACAATTGTCTAATACTAGAGTCGTTTTTGATTTTTGCTTGTCAGATAATTTAAATTCTATTGGTTTAAGTTCGTCATATGCATTAAATTCAAATTCTCTAAAGTTCCAATTTCCATTTTCAAAATAGTTACTTCTTGCTTTTAAATTTTTAAAAGCTGCAAGAACTGTAAATCTTCCAATTCCTTTACATCCAAATTCTTTATTTATTTTTGAGAAGGGTGTTTCAAAAGATTTGTAATTTTTTTCATTAAAACCAACTCCATTATCTGTAATAACAATACTATCGATGGTTTTTGTTTTATCTAAGTTTATTTGCTTTGGTAAACTACCTCTTATAATTTTTACTTGAATTTCTTTTTCATCATTTGGGATGTCAGATTGCTGCAAGCTAATAACAGAATTAACTATACATTCCATCATTGGTAATAAAACGTCATCTGCAGTTAAATCCACTGTTTCGACAATATTTTCAACAGGTACAATCATTATTATTCAATTATAGAAAATTATTGGTCTTATTAGTAATTAAAACATCAAACCGCTCTCTGCACCACCTCAAATACTTTATTGGCGTCGCACTTAATTGTTTT
>JAHDDP010000043.1 GCA_020629285.1 Maribacter sp. | reverse complement strand
AAATCATTAGTATGTATTTTAATATTTATGATTTTGGTAATAATGCCGATGGTATACGTTCTGCTGCTCGTATTTATTTTGGTAAAGAACCAAAGGATTTGAAAATTGAAGAGTCTGCCATGTTGGTGGGTATGTTCAAGAACTCATCATTATTCAACCCTATGCGTAGGGAAGAAATGGTGAAAGATCGTAGAGACGTAGTTCTTGCCCAAATGGCAAAATACGATTACATTACCGAGGTAGAGAAAGATTCGCTACAGGCTATGAAGATGGATATTAATTATAATCCTGAAACGCATAGTGTAGGTTTGGCTACTTACTTTAGAATGTACCTACAGCGATTCATGAAAGATTGGATAGCGAAAAACCCGAAGCCGGCAATTGGTGACGAGCCAGATAATTATAATCTGTATTTAGACGGATTGAAAATCTACACTACTATCGACTCTAAAATGCAGGCAAATGCAGAAGAAGCGGTCAATGAGCATATGACTAAATTGCAAGCCGAATTTTTTCATCAGAATACACCAGATAGGAATAAAACAGCTCCTTTCTTAGATATTACTCCAGAAGAAACGAAGAAAATCATGGAACGCGCCATGAAAAATTCTGAACGTTGGAAAATCATGAAAGCTGCCGGAAAATCTGAAAAAGAGATTCGCGAGTCTTTTGATAAGAAAACCGAAATGACTGTTTTCGATTGGAAGAGTCCTACCAAAGAAAAAGATACTATTCTTACCCCAAGAGATTCCATTCGTTATTACAAGGCTTTCTTAAGAACGGCAATGATGTCTATGGAGCCACAAACGGGTCATGTAAAAGCATGGGTAGGTGGTATCAATTACAAGCACTTTCAATATGACAATGTAATACAAGGAGCAAGACAGGCGGGTTCTACTTTTAAACCTTTTGTATATGCTGCGGCTATAGATCAATTACGATTATCACCTTGTGAAACTCGCCCAGATACGCAATACTGTATTGAAGCTGGCAAGCATGGTAATGTTGAGCCATGGTGCCCAAGAAATTCTAATCTTAAGTATTCAGGTAATAGTTACACCCTTAAAAAGGCATTGGCTAATTCTGTGAATACGGTTACGGCACAATTAATAGATGAGGTAGGTCCAAAATCTGTTGTTAGTATGGTACGTAACTTGGGTCTTTCCGGTGATATTTTAGAAGTACCTTCTATAGCTTTAGGTACCGTAGATGTTAATGTTTATGAAATGGTAGGTGCCTATGGTGCTTTTGCCAACCAAGGGGTCTACGTGAAACCTGTAATGGTAACCCGTATAGAAAATAAAGATGGTACCGTATTGTATGAATATGTACCAGAGACTAAAGATGTGTTAAGTAAAGATGTTTCATATGCTATTTTAGATTTAATGAAAGGTGTTACTCAAGGTGGGTCAGGTACACGATTACGTACTACAGGCTATAATAAGTGGAGACCAGAGTATGATGAAATTATTACTGGGTATCCTTATAAATTAACAAACCCTATCGCAGGTAAAACGGGTACAACACAAAACAATAGTGATGGTTGGTTTATGGGTATGGTGCCTAATCTCGTTACCGGTGTTTGGGTAGGTGGTGAAGAGAGAGCTGTACACTTTAAAAGTATTACCTATGGTCAAGGAGCATCAATGGCATTACCCATTTGGGGCTTGTATATGACCAAAAATTATGCAGACAAGGATCTGGGTATTTCCAAAGAAGATTTTGAAAGACCAAGTAATATGTCCATCGCAATAGATTGTGATAAGTTTATAGAGAACGTAGAAGAAGATAATGATATTGAAGACGACCTAGAAGATTTAGATTTCTAGAGAGCATTATTA
Source organism: Maribacter sp. (assembly GCA_020629285.1). GTDB lineage: Bacteria > Bacteroidota > Bacteroidia > Flavobacteriales > Flavobacteriaceae > Maribacter. The sequence goes on along the minus strand of JAHDDP010000043.1, from coordinate 25,705 downwards.
GATGATTTAAAAAGGTCTTAGCATTCGCTAAGGCCTTTTTTATTTTTTCCCATTTATAATCGGTATTTTAGTAACAAGATAATTAACGACAAAATGATACGTAAAACAAAAGCAAATGTAACTGAGGCTTTGGTAGGTGTACAAGACGGAATGACCTTTATGTTGGGTGGTTTTGGACTTTGTGGTATTCCAGAAAATGCAATTAGTGAATTAGTAAGGTTAGGAGTAAAGGATATTACTTGTATTTCTAATAATGCAGGGGTTGATGATTTTGGCTTGGGGTTATTGTTGCATCAACATCAAATTAAAAAAATGGTGTCTTCTTATGTAGGGGAGAACGATGAATTTGAACGACAAATGCTTAGTGGTGAACTAGAAGTGGAACTTACGCCACAGGGTACTCTTGCAGAAAAGTGTAGGGCTGCACAAGCAGGTTTTCCTGCTTTTTTCACTCCGGCCGGTTATGGTACCGAAGTAGCTGAAGGGAAAGAAGTACGAGAGTTCAATGGTAAAATGCATATTCTAGAAGAAGCCTTTAAGGCAGATTTTGCTTTTGTAAAGGCCTGGAAAGGTGATGCTGCCGGTAATTTGATATTTAAAGGTACAGCAAGAAATTTTAATCCATGTATGTGCGGTGCTGCGACTATTACTGTTGCTGAGGTGGAAGAGTTGGTGCCAGAAGGTGAATTAGACCCAAATCAAATACACATTCCGGGAATATTCGTTCAACGCATTTTTCAAGGAAAAGATTACGAGAAAAGAATAGAACAAAGAACAGTACGTCAAAAATAAGCTCATGTTAGATAAAAACGGAATTGCTAAAAGAATTGCACAAGAAGTGGAAGACGGCTATTATGTTAACCTTGGTATTGGTATACCTACATTGGTTGCCAATTATGTACGTGATGATATAAGTGTTGAATTTCAAAGTGAAAACGGAATTTTGGGTATGGGCCCTTTTCCTATAGAAGGGGAAGAAGATGCAGATTTGATTAATGCGGGTAAACAAACCATTACGGCGCTACCAGGCGCATCTTATTTTGATTCTGCTACTAGTTTTGCCATGATCAGAGGTAAACATGTAGACTTGACCATTCTGGGCGCTATGGAAGTGGCAGAGAATGGTGATATTGCCAATTGGAAGATTCCTGGTAAAATGGTAAAAGGTATGGGTGGTGCTATGGATCTTGTTGCATCCGCAGAAAATATAATCGTTGCTATGATGCATACCAATAGAGCTGGAGAATCTAAGATTTTAAAGCGTTGTAGTCTTCCCTTGACGGGAGTGGGTTGTGTTAAGAAGATTGTCACCAATTTAGCTGTGTTAGAAGTAACGGAAGATGGATTCTTACTTTTAGAGAGAGCACCTGGTGTTACGGTAGATGATATTAAAACTGCAACCGAAGGTAATTTGATTATAAAAGGAGAAGTTAAGGAGATGAATGTTTAATAGGTGTAGGTGAATTATCGATGAAATAAGCTTTTCATATTTTTCACAACAGGTTATATTCAGTACACAACAATTATTATCAAAATTCTGAAGAGCTGATGTATCTTTATCACTCAATTAAACCCATAACCTATTAATTACTTAACCGTCATGAATTCTCAAATTAACCACACAGCAAACGAACATAAAGTACAAGTTTATAGAAATGACTTTTTTAGTGGATTTCTAAGACTTACCAAAAAGTTATTTATGTTATAAATTACTTTAAAGATTTTAAAAAAGAGCGACTTATATAAGTCGCTCTTTTTTTTTGCTTTTTTTGAATACCGCCTTTTGGTTTTCTATAAAATGCTTTGATGAACTAACTTCTCTAGATTCACCACAATTTTAATAAGTTTTACCACAAATAATATATTGTAAGAAAAAGACTACATATATTTGAAGTGTAATTAATAGTGAATCCCAAATCACTTATAAAACTTAACCTAAAATGAAGTACGTATTTAGTTGCCTAATCTTGTTGGTACTTGTTACCTCTTGTTCAAAAATTGAAGAAAATGACGATCCTATCATCGGTATTTGGAATCACACCGTGAAAACGGCTACCAATACGAATAAGATGGTTATTGATAATGAAGAATGGATTTTTAATGATGTCTATTTAGGTAGATTTCATGGTTATAAAGATGGGCAAGTTGTTTACTTGACAGATTTTAACTGGAGCGTAAATGGTGACGTATATATCGTTAGTTATCCAGGTACTGATTTCCCCGATGATATAGTAAAAATGCAAGAAACTGATGAAGGCACCATTCTGGTAAGAACAGAGGGTAAAGTTTTTGCAGAAAAACAAGAATGAGTTCGCAATTGAAAAATGCCCACGAACAAAAGTATTGCCTTAATAGGTAGTGCAATGAACAGAAAAGTTATCAAATCAACCTTTTTATAACATTTCCCCCGATTAGGAGCAAAGTAATTTGCTCCTTTTTTTATTTTAGGGGTATGGAACTTAAATATAAATTGTGTTCTCTTGAAGACCTTAAACAATTAAGACTTATTTCTGAACAAACTTTTGTAACCGCTTTTGAAAAGGATAATGACCCTGTTGATTTTAAGAATTATATAGATAAAGCTTTTGCCATAGAAAAAATAAAAGAAGAGCTGTTAAATAAGAATTGCACTTTTTATTTTGCCTATCAAAACAGTACGATTGTTTGTTACTTTAAACTTAACGTTGGTGATGCACAAACAGACCTTAAAACCGATGAAAGTATAGAACTTGAGCGTATATATGTTTTAGCTCAATATCAAGGTAAAGGATTGGGAAAACATATCTTAGATTATATTAAGGGATTGGCTCTAAGCAAGAGCAAAAAAAAACTCTGGTTAGGGGTGTGGGAACACAATACTGCAGCTATTCGATTTTACCAACGCCAAGGCTTTGTAAAATTTGATACGCACCCTTATTATATTGGAGAAGATAAGCAGACAGATTGGTTAATGGGTTATGATTTAAGTAACTTGTAACATCAATCCAACACTTATGAAATTATACTATTTTACTTTTTTCGCATTAATTGGTTTTATAAATTTAAATGCTCAAGAATATTATTTCCCGGAAAGAAATGCAGATTGGGAAGTAAAAGCCCCAAAAGATTTTAAAATTAATGATTCAGCTTTAATTGAAGCGGTAGATTTTGCACAGGCTAATGAATATTCTGGTTCTAGAGACCTGCGTATTGCTATTGTAAAAGGATTTGAAAAAGAACCATTTCATAAAATATTAGGTCCTACTAAGAAAAGAGGTGGTCCTGCAGGCATGATACTTAAAAATGGGTATATAGTCGCGCAATGGGGAGATACTAAAAGAGTTGATATGACTTTTAGTGTTACTAAAAGCTTTTTAAGTACAATGGCAGGTCTTGCCGAAGATGAAGGAATTATATCGGATACAAAAAACCTAGTGGGTGATTATATTTGGGACGGCACTTTTGATGGAGCACATAATTCTAAAATTACATGGGAACATCTTTTACAACAAAACTCGGCTTGGTCTGGCGAACTTTGGGGCGGAAAAGATTGGGCTGACAGACCGCCAAGTAAAGGTGGTATCGATGATTGGAAATTAGCGCAACCTAAAGAGCCAGGTACGGTAATGGAATATAATGATGTGCGCGTTAATGTGTTGGCATATTCACTTACTCATGTATGGCGTAAACCAATGCCTTTGGTCTTAAAAGAGAGAATTATGGACAAAATCAGTGCTTCTTCTACGTGGCGCTGGTTTGGTTACGATGATGCTTGGACAGAAATTGACGGTCTACAAATGAAATCGGTAACCGGTGGTGGGCATTCTGGAGCAGGTATTTTTATTAGTGCCGAAGATATGGCGCGTTTTGGAATGTTGTTTTTAAACAATGGAAAGTGGAAGAATGAACAATTAATTTCAGAAAATTGGATAAATAAAGCAACTACTCCATCAACACCCAATGCGAATTATGGTTACATGTGGTGGTTGAATAAAAAAGGTGCTAGACATTGGGAAGGTCTATCTGAAAACATCTATTATGCTGCCGGTTTTGGTGGTAACTTTATTGTTATAGACAAAGAGAATGATGTAGTGGTTGTTACACGTTGGCTAGAGCCTAGTAAAATTGGTGAATTTATGACTAAGGTAAACACTGCTTTTTAAACAGTACCTATTAAAGCTTGCATAGAATTTCAACTGCTTTTTCTAAAGTTTCGTGTTTTTTGGCGAAGCAGAATCTTAACATATAATCATTTCTGTTACCGACATTGAAAGATGATATAGGTATAGATGCTATTCCATTTTCGGTAATTAATCGTTTTCCTATAGTTTCATCTTCTTCATTTGAAATGTTGGTATAATCCAATAATTGAAAATATGTTCCTTGGGATGGTTTAAATTTTAATTTGGACGATTTTATTCCATTAAGAAAGAAATCTCTTTTTTCTTGGTAAAAATTGTTCAAATCTAAATAGTGTGATGGATTTTGCAGATATGTAGCCAATGCACGTTGCACCGGATGGTCTACACAGAATACCGCGAATTGATGCACTTTTCTAAATTCGACCATTAATTCAGTAGGAGCTGCACAATAGCCCATTTTCCAACCGGTTACATGAAAAGTTTTTCCGAATGATGCGCAGACAAAGCTTCTATTGGCTAAATCTGGAAATCTTGAAGCACTTTCATGCACTTGTTCATCGAAAATAATATGCTCATACACTTCGTCGCTCAAAAGAATGATATTGGTGGGCTTTAATATGTTCTCTAATTGCTCCATATCCCATTTTGATAAAACGGTTCCGCTGGGGTTATGGGGTGTATTGATAATTACCATTTTCGTCTTATCGGTAATTTTTTCTTGAAAAACAGTCCAGTCTATCTTATAATCTGGTGCATCTAATTGAACATAAACAGGTATGCCGCCATTTAATGTAATTGCGGGCTCATAACAGTCATAAGCAGGTTTTATGACAATTACCTCGTCACCTTTATTAATAAAGGCTGTAATAGCCGTAAAAATAGCTTGAGTGGCACCAACGGTTATCGTTATTTCATTATTGGGAGAGTAAGCACGATGATGTAGCGATGCTATTTTCTCTGAAATAATTTCCCTGAGACCATAATACCCTTGCATAGGTGCATATTGATTATGACCAGCTGATAATGCATCATTGACTAAAGACTTCAATTTCTTATCAGCCTGAAAATTTGGGAACCCTTGAGAAAGGTCAAGAGCATGGTGCTTTCTTGCAAGATCACCAACTGTAGTGAATATCGTTGTCTTTACATCTGGTAGTTTTGATGCTTTTAAGTGCTGTTCATAGTCCATAGTAGTAAATGTAAGAATTTTAAAAACGGACATAAAAAAAGCCCAACCAATTGGTTGGGCTTCTTAATTCCACTAAAATGAATTATGCATGCTGCATTTCATGTTTCCCTTCTTTTATTTCCTCAATTAATTTGGAATTAAAAGCTGGTAAATCATCCGGATTTCTACTTGTTACAAATCCTTCATCAACTACGACCTCTTGGTCTACCCAATTGGCTCCTGCATTGATTACATCATCTTTTATTGAATTAAACGATGTCATTTTTCTTCCTTTAACCACTCCGGCACTAATCAGTGTCCAAGGAGCGTGGCAAATTGCGGCTACTGGTTTCTTTAATTTAAAAAAGTCACGTACAAAGTCTAATGCTGTTTCTTCTCTTCTTAATAAATCTGGATTAATTACTCCACCTGGTAAAACCAAGGCATTGTAATCTTCAGCTTTTACTTCGTTTAGTGTTTTGTCTACTTTATAGCTGTTAGACCAATTACCATCTGCCCAACCTTTTATTTCTCCGTTTTCTAAACTTACAATCTCTACATTAAAGCCTTCTTTTTCCATGGCTTCTTTTGGAGATTTTAATTCACTTTCTTCAAATCCATTTGTAGCTAATATTGCTATCCTCTTCATATTATATTTAGTTTTTAACGATTAATAATTTATTTGATACTAAGTTACATACCATACTGTTTAAAATCCGTTAATGCCTTATTAATAAAGGACTCCCAAGGGTTAAACATTTATTAAATGAACTTTATAAAACTCATTTTTGGCTCATTTGCACTGTATTTAAGTGATGTATGGTTTTAGCTAAACATTCTTGAAGATTCTTTTTTACTTCTGTCTCCCAAAATCTAAATACGGTATAACCCAAAGCGGTAAGTTCTTGGTTTACTTCAACGTCTCGTTGCATATTTCGTTCAATTTTCGCAATCCAGAATTCTCGGTTGGTTTTTATTTTTGGTTTGCGCTCTTCCCAATTTTTACCATGCCAATATTCTCCATCTATGAATATGACCGTTTTATATTTTGGTAACGCAATATCTGGTCTTCCAATAAGCTTTTTGAAATCTATACGATATCTATATCCGGCAGCGTATAATGCTTTTCTAAAAGCAAGTTCTGGTTTGGTATTCTTACCCTTGATCTTGCTCATGATTTTAGAACGCTGAGGTGTAGTGTAAAATCCTGATGCTTCGTTGAACCTTGGTACTATTATTCGTTCTTTAGAATAGTCTTTGGACATATCTAAAAATAAAAAATCCCGAACCTTTACGGTCGGGATTTTTTAAAACTTTATGATTTAAAGACTAACCTTTAACGTTAGCGCTTAAAAATTCGCGGTTCATTCTGGCTATATTCTCTAGTGAAATTCCCTTAGGGCATTCAACTTCGCAAGCACCGGTATTGGTACAGTTACCAAAACCTTCAAGGTCCATTTGTGCAACCATGTTTTTAACACGATCTACAGCTTCTACCTGACCTTGAGGTAATAATGCATACTGAGATACTTTTGCACCTACAAATAACATGGCAGAGGCATTTTTACAACTTGCTACACAAGCACCACAACCTATACATGTAGCGGCGTCCATAGCTTCATCTGCTGCATGTTTTGAAATTAATGTAGCGTTTGCATCTTGCGTATTACCAGAGGTATTGACCGAGATATATCCACCAGCGTGTTGTATTCTATCAAATGCTCCTCTATCAACCACTAAATCCTTAATTACCGGAAATGCCTTAGCTCTAAATGGCTCTATCGTAATAGTATCGCCATCGTTGAACATACGCATATGTAATTGACAAGTAGTTACCCCTCTATCAGGACCGTGCGCTTCGCCATTAATGAACATAGAGCACATACCGCAAATACCTTCTCTACAATCATGATCGAAGGCTACAGGCTCTTCACCTTTATTTATTAATTGTTCGTTAAGAACATCCATCATTTCTAAAAAGGACATGTGTTCAGATATTTCTGTCACTTTATAGTCGACCATTTTACCCTTGTCGTTCGCATCTGATTGACGCCAAATTTTAAGTGTTAAGTTCATGCTACCTTCTTTATTTATAACTTCTTTCTTTAACTTCTATATTTTCATAAACGAGGTCCTCTTTATGCAATACAGCATCTTTTGGTTCGCCTTTATATTCCCAAGCAGAGACAAATTGGAATTCGGTAAGTCTTTTTGCTTCACCTTCCTCTGTTTGGTGTTCTTCTCTAAAGTGTCCACCGGCAGATTCTTCTCTAACCAATGCATCTTTAGCAAATAATTCTCCTAACTCTAAGAAGTCTGCAACTCTACCGGCTTTTGCCAATTGTTCGTTATATTCTGTCGTAGTTCCTGGAACATTTACGTTTTTCCAAAAATCTTTTCTTAGTTCAGATATTTCGTTAATTGCAGTTTTTAAGCCTTCTGCATTACGAGACATACCACATTTGTCCCACATTATTTTACCTAATTTTTTGTGGTAGTAATCTACAGAATGTTCTCCTTTATTACTGATAAAGAAATTGATTCTATCTGTTACCTCTTTTTCTGCTGCATCAAACTCAGGTGTATCAGTTGGTATTTTACCTGTTCGAATATCATTGGAAAGATAATCACCAATAGTATATGGTAGAACAAAATACCCATCTGCCAAACCTTGCATTAGTGCAGATGCGCCTAATCGGTTTGCACCATGATCAGAGAAGTTTGCTTCCCCAATGGCATAACAACCAGGTATGGTCGTCATTAGGTTATAATCTACCCAAACACCACCCATTGTGTAGTGAACTGCTGGGTAAATCATCATTGGTGTTTTGTATGGATCTTGATCAACGATTTTCTCATACATTTGAAAGAGGTTACCATACTTTGCTTTTACAATAGCAGCACCTAATTCATATATTTTTTCTGCGGATGCATTGTTGATACCGTGAATTTTAGCTTGCTCTTTACCGTATCTTTCAATAGCGGCGGCAAAATCTAAATAAACAGCTTCACCTGTTGCATTTACTCCGTAACCGGCATCGCAACGTTCTTTTGCAGCTCTTGATGCAACATCACGTGGAACAAGGTTACCAAACGCAGGGTATCTTCTTTCTAAGTAATAATCTCTTTCGTCTTCAGACAAATCGGTTGGCTTTTTCTTGCCTTCGCGAATAGCCTTAACATCGTCTAAGTTCTTTGGTACCCAAATACGCCCGTCATTACGCAGCGATTCTGACATTAATGTCAATTTAGATTGGTAATCCCCAGATCTTGGAATACATGTTGGGTGAATTTGAGTATAACAAGGATTTGCGAAAAATGCTCCTTTTTTATGTATTTTCCAAGATGCGGTAACGTTAGATCCCATAGCGTTGGTAGAAAGAAAATAAACATTTCCATATCCACCGGAAGCTATAACTACGGCATGTGCAGAGTGGCGTTCTATTTCACCTGTAACCAAGTTACGGGCAATGATACCACGAGCTTTGCCATCAACCTTAACTACATCCAACATTTCATGACGATTGTACGGGGTAATTTTACCGCGTGCAATTTGTCTGTTCATAGCAGAATAGGCACCAAGCAATAATTGTTGTCCGGTCTGTCCTTTAGCGTAAAAAGTTCTTGAAACCAATACGCCACCAAAAGAGCGGTTGTCCAATAACCCACCATATTCACGTGCAAAAGGAACCCCTTGTGCAACACATTGGTCAATAATATTTGCAGAAACTTCTGCCAATCTATATACGTTTGCTTCTCTTGAACGGTAATCACCACCTTTTACTGTATCGTAAAATAAACGGTAGGTAGAATCACCATCTCCTTGATAGTTCTTTGCAGCGTTAATACCACCTTGTGCAGCAATAGAGTGCGCTCTTCTTGGAGAATCTTGATAGCAAAATGTTTTTACATTATAGCCTAATTCCGCTAAAGTTGCGGCAGCGGAACCCCCTGCCAATCCTGTTCCAACAACTATAATGTCAATATTACGTTTGTTGGCAGGGTTAACCAAATCTATATGATTCTTATAATCGGTCCACTTCGTTTCCAACGGACCTTTAGGTACTTTTGAGTCTAATACAGACATAAGTAATAGGTATTAATGATGATTAAAATGATGAAAAAGAGCAATGAAAATAAATCCTAAAGGAATTATTATAGCATACGCTTTACCAAACAATTGTAATTTTTCTTTTCTCATACTAGATGCACCTGCAGATTGAAATGCAGAACTAAAACCGTGCATTAGATGAAGCGATAAGAATACGAAGGCTATTACATAAGCGCCAACACGTAATGGGCTTTCGAATTTATGGGCAAGTTCCTGATAATAACGAAAACCTTCACCGTTACCCAATAATCCGGACATATCACCCTGAATGTATTTGGTGTTTATTTCTGGAAACCAGAAATCTATGAAATGCAGTACAAGGAATGCCAAAATGCATAAACCACTGTAAATCATGTTTCGGCTCATCCAAGATGAATTGGCAGCCCCATTGTTCTTAGCATATTTTTTCACTCTTGCACTTCTATTTCTGGCTTCTAAAATGAAACCCATCACAAAATGATAGATAACACCAAAAATTAAAATTGGTTGCAAAACATATTGTACGGCCCAAAAGGTCCCCATAAAATGCGATGCTTCATTAAACGCATCGGGGCTAAAAACCGATAAGATGTTTATTGCAAAATGCTGAAGTAGAAAAAACATTAAAAAGAAAGCAGAAAGCGCCATTGCGTACTTTCTACCAATCGAAGATTTAAAAAATCCGCTCATTAGTCGTTAATTTTATATGCGAAGTTACATCACAAGCTAGTTATTAACAAGAATTAAGCAGTTTTAGTATGTCAATTTAGACTGATTTTAATATCATTTTTAGAGATGTTTAAGTTTTTTATAAAATTCACGTGTGTAGATTCGCAAACTTTCAACAAAAAAATGAGAATAATTTTAAAATTTATACTGAATTTTTAGAAATCTGCAGTGCCCATGCAACAGCTTCATCCAAATTTGTAAACATTCTTATTCTTTTTGGGAATATTAAGTTCTTAAAAAACGTACTCAAGATATTATTTTTCAACGGCCCGACCGAAGCTATATATTGCATATCAAATCGGTTTTTATGATACTTAAACCATTCAAAAGGAGCTACACGATATTTATTTACCCTATTGGCAATGTAAATTAGCGGAATGTCTTTGTCATAAATTTCTTGTGCGGCATAAACCGCTTTTTTAGCATTTTTCCAGTTAAATTGTGCACCTTCATGCATTTCAGAAATGACAATACCACCTTTAAAGAAATAGAAAACACCAAATTCAAATTCTCTAATTTCCTTTATTTGATTTATTAATTCGAGTTCTCGAACTCTTTTCATGCCTATAATTGTCAGAAGGCAAAGATACTGGTTATTAACTCAATAGCTTATAAAAACATCGACGAACGGTAAGGTTATTAGTTGGGATTCTTTAGCTGACATACAGCAATTATTTCTCCATATCCTTCAACTGTATTTCTAATGCTTTAGTCGATAATTGTACTTCGATCAATGAGAGTACTAATGATACCATTAAAGCGAATAAGCTAACCCCAAAGATTAAATTAGCCCAAAAGGTAAGTTCTACATAAATTAAAGTCATTGTAATTACCGCCAACAAAAAGCTTACTATGGCGGTTGCCTGCATGTTTTTGATAATGGTAAGGCGTTTTCTTAGTTTTTGCACTTGTAGTCCTACTGACTGTGATGCTGTTTCTTGATATTTTTGATGAAGTTGACGAATTAATGCCGCAATGGCCAAATAACGAGCGTTATAGGCTAGCATGGTCAATGAAATGGCAGGAAAAAGTAATGCAGGTATGCCTAAAGTGAGTTCCATAAATAATATTTATTAATCTGTAGCTATGCCGAAATAGGTCCAAGTAACATCAATATCAAACGGATTGGATTGTCCATGAATTTCACCTGGTGCTATGGTAATGCATTTTCCGGGTCCTACTTCATATGCTTCTCCAGATATGGTGAAAATGGCTTTGCCGGTCTGTATATGAAACACTTCATACATAGTGTCATGCTTGTGTAATTCTACTTTTTGACCCGGTTTGAAAACAGCAGTACCATACATCATTAATTGTGGTATCTCACCACGATCGATCAGTGTTCTTTTTTTTATGCTTGGGTCATGACTTACCCCTAAATCAGGTAGTTCGTTCCAATCTACTATTTTCATATGGCTATTCTATATCAAAAGTTACCTTTTCAGTGGTTCCGTTTCCAATAATTTCAACACTGTAACTGCCAGTTGGTAAATATGTGCTACCATTTTTAGCTTGTTTTAAAACAGTTTTATGCTTTTTAAGATAATTTAATTTACCAGATTTTGAAAATGCAACATCATACGATAAGATGTTTAATCCCTTACTGGCTATAATTTCCGTCTCACTAACCACAATATTATCAGATGATTTTATTTTGGCTCGGTATACATCATCTCTGTCCGAGTAGAATGTTATGTCTAAACCTGGTGTTCTAGCTTTAGACCATGAACTCCAAGAGTTACCCCATCGTGAAGAATGTTTGATATTTTCCAAAGGGTAAACATGTAAGTCTTTGTTTAATATTTCTGATGTCATGCTTTGTAATGCGGAAATATCGGCTTTGTAAATACTTCTACCGTGTGTGCCCACTAACAAATGTTTAGCTTCTTTCTGAATAACCAAATCATGCACAGCTACATAAGGCATTCCATTTTGAAAAGATTGCCATGTTGCACCTCTATCCAAAGTAACATAAAGTCCATTATCCGTACCTACAAATAATAGATTTTCATTTTCAGGGTCTTCAATAATTACATTTACAGGAGATGTAGGAATGTTTGCCGAAATGCTTTTCCAAGTAGCGCCTTTGTCTTCACTTACATATACATACGGTGTAAAATCATCTGAACGATAGCCATTTAAAGTGGCATACACCCTGTTTTTTTGATGTTTGGAAGCGATAACCCTGCTAACCCATAAATTCTGTGGTAGGTTTTTAGAAATAACATTCCAAGTACCACCACCATTTTCTGTGCGTTGAATTAAACCATCATCACTACCGGTATATAGTAATCCAAATTTGAAAGGTGATTCTGAAATGGTTGCTAAAGTTCCAAATGCTACATTACCCTTTTTTCCGCCTTGGGTTAAATCACCAGAAATGGTTTCCCAAGTATCGCCTTGATTTAATGAACGATGTAGCTTGTTGCTACCCATGTACAATATATCTTGATTATGTGGTGAAAGTAGAATAGGGGATTGCCAGTTAAAACGATACGGTGTTTCACCTAACTCATGCTTTGGCTGAATATAGTTGCGTGTTTCATTTTCTAAATCTATTCTGAAATAATTACCAAATTGGTATCCCGTATAAACGATATTAGCATTGCGATTATCTACTTCTACCTGCATACCATCGCCACCCATAATCGATTTCCAAGGGTATTGACCTGTTTGTTGCCATTTGCTGTTTTCTTCAGCATTATTCGGTCCCATCCAAACGCCGTTATCTTGAAGTCCGCCATACACATTATATGGTTTTTCATTGTCAACCGCTATGGCATAAAATTGACCAACGGTAGGTGAATTGTTTTTAAACCAATGTTTACCATCATCATAACTAGTATTTACACCACCATCATTTCCATTTATTAAATGTCCTGGTAAATTAGGATTTACCCATACCGCATGGTGATCAGAGTGTACATTGTCGCCACTTATAGAACTGTATGTTTTACCACCATCTTTAGAAGCTATAATTGGTACCCCAGATAAGTAAATGGCATCAACATTATTAGAGTCAACTGTTATTTGCGCAAAATAATACCCGTAACTATAGAACAAATCGTCTATATAATCTTCATTTTGCTTTGACCATGTGCTACCGCCATCATTACTACGGTACACTTCTGCACCAATTACGGGTGTGTCAAAAAGCATAGAGTTGGCATCTTCTAAGTACAAGGCAAGGTCTGTTGGTTTTACAGCATTGCTACGTACCATCTGTTTTACATTTGCAGCTCTGTATTTTTCATGAAAATTATTGGTCTTTAAAAATTCGTTTAGGTCTTTATCGTTTAGGTCTAAGAATTGTTCTTTTGATAGGGTTTTGAAATCATCTTTGGTCAACCCAGCTTGCTTTTCTTTCTTTTCTTCGGATGCGTTTCTTCTAAATTGACTGTCATGCACGGCATAAACGGTATTGTCATCAAAAACAGCTAAACCAATTCTACCAACACCTTCACCTGTAGGAAAACCGCTGATCGGAGTAGAAATTTTAGTCCAAGAATTTCCAGCATCAATACTTTTATAAATGCCGGAGCCTTTACCGTTTCCAGTAAAATCCCAAGCTTTTCTATCTTTTTGCCAAGCTGCGGCATATTGAATGTTGTAGTTTTTTGGCGAAACGGCAACATCTATTATTCCTGTTTTGTCATCAATGAACAAGGTGTTTTTCCAAGTTTTTCCACCATCTGTAGTTTTGTAAATACCGCGCTTTTTATTTGTAGAATATAAATGACCCGTTACGCCAACCGTTACCTCATTAGCATTATCAGGATTCACCACAATGCGACCTATATGGTGTGAATCTGATAAACCCATATGTTGCCACGTTTTACCTTTGTCGCTAGATTTTAAAATACCGATACCTGCGTATGATGAACGAGAAGAATTGTTTTCCCCTGTGCCTGCCCAAATAGTACCACTCTGCCAGTGAACGGCAATATCACCAAGATTTTGGGTTTGAGTTTCATCCATTACGGGAGTAAAAGAATTACCGTTGTTGTTGGTATACCACAATCCGCCAGAGGCATAGGCAACGTAATATTCAGTAGGGTTGTTCTCATTGACCGCTAAATCTACAACACGACCGCTCATGACAGATGGACCTATATTTTTCAGCGGAATGTTTTTAACCAAAGAACTTGCGTCCATAGCTTTTTTTGCTTGTAAAGACGCATCTATTTTTTGCGATGAGGTAGGTTGAATTTGTGCTGTTGCTATAGAAATGCTGGCGAATACTAATAGGTAAAATTGTTTCATTTTCATGTTGTTGATAGTGCTGATGGTAAGTTACTGATTACTTATGCTCTTGGCAAACTGTAATATCATTTGACTAAACTTCTATTGAAGTGATGCTTTTAATTCTTTCGATTTCGCTTGTATTTCTTTTTGTGCTTTAGAAATAGCCGTTTTAATGTCAGAATTGGTTTTAATATCATTAATAGAATTGAGCGATGATAAATACCACTCTTCCCAAGCCGTAATAATTTGTTCTTCTTCTTTAAAGGAGCTTCCATATTTAAGTGCAGATTGGCCGAGTTCTACTTCGTCTTCTAAACGTTGATTTGCTCGCTTCTTAAGATTTTCAATTTGTGCTTGGGCAAACGCATCAGATGCATTTACCAATTCTAGTCCACTAACCAAAGCCGCCGTGCCCACATTTTTTAGAGTTTCTTGTGATACCTTGTCAATACGGTCGTTATCGGTATGGTAAAATTGATCTGTAAAATGCCAAAGTAAAAGTCCGGGAATGTTAGCCTGTAAAAACGGAGTGTGATCACTGCCACCTTCAAAAGGGTTTGTTTCTACGACCCAATTAGCATATTCCCCTTGCTTTTTAAAGTTTGAAATAATAAAATCATTGAGATAGTGGGGTTTCATATCCGCTAATTTTAAGACCTCACCCCCCCATTCGCTGTGC
Organism: Maribacter sp.; assembly: GCA_020629285.1. Taxonomy (GTDB): domain Bacteria; phylum Bacteroidota; class Bacteroidia; order Flavobacteriales; family Flavobacteriaceae; genus Maribacter. Next base: position 10,673 of record JAHDDP010000043.1, on the reverse strand, counting down.
TTGTCTTTACCACGTGTCCAAATAGCACTTGGGTCTGGCATTTTTTCAATTAGGAAAGTTCCGCCAGTTACCGCGGTGTTTTCACCGACCATATCTAAACTAATTCCCCATTTAATACCTTTAGCTCGTTCTGGGTCTTCTTGAATATACCGGTTGGTAGAAACAATTTCATCGCCCCATAAAAAGGTCATGCTACGCTTAAAATCTATTTTGTCATCCGTAAATAATTTTGCAGCCGTTTTAGCCATTTCTAATTGTGTGCCAACGCCAGTTGCATTATCATTTGCGCCCGGTTCTTGAATATGTGCGCTATAAACCAAACGCTCATCCGGAAATTCATTTCCTTTAATATCTGCAACAATAGTTAATTCTTCTGATGTATATCTTTTGGTCTGGATATTTACCAGAACATCTGTTTTTCCTTTTTTAAGCTGTGCTATTAATTTCTCTTTTGCTTCGTAGGATAATGCAATACCCCAAAAATTGCCATCATCCTGAGAAGGAAGACTTCTAAATTGTATAGAAGTAGTGTTCTTTTCTGGTTGTAAATATGCGGGATTATTATAAGTAAGAATCCCCAAAGCACCATTCTTTATGGCTGATTTGTAAAGCTTTCGAACATTCATTTCTGCAAATACCACTTTGCCTTTAACAGAAACTGACTCTAGTTCATCAACAGATTTAATCCAAACTACTTCTGCCTTTAAACCATCTTTAGGGGTTGAAACTGAATTTAAATAAGTCATGTTTCGGTTGGTTTCCGATAATAGCAAAGGTTTTTCGTTATCAACAATTTGCAACAATGCGGATAAGGGCTCCCATGTTTGGTGGGTCATTGCCCGTTTTTCAATACGGTAGGTAAATCTGTCACCTTCCTTGGCTTTTTCTTCTAAAACGTAACCTGCCGCTTTTAAACTATCTGCAATTAGGTATATGGTGTTGTTAAAACCGGTATTGCCAACTACGCGCCAATAATCTTCTACAAAATCCGTGGTCTCGTATGCTAGCTGACCTGTAAATTCTGGACGTACAAGTTTAAAATAATCAACTTGTTTTTCTTCAACATGCTGTGAGCATCCTGTTAAAAATGAAAGGCAGAGTAGTGCGTGTACAATTCCCTGCCTTATGATAATTCTTTTGACTACGGTTATTCTTCCCATTTCCACTCGTTACCAATGATCAATTTTTCTTTTAAATCATTTTTAATCATAAATTCTTTAGTGGTTTCGCTATCCATTTTAGTAGCGGGTAATGTATCTGCATTTGCAAGCGCGTATAACATCATGGTTCCAAAACGTGCCGTGTTTTTCATGTGGTTTTCATTTACCAAATTGAAATCATCACAGTCAGAATGGTAACAACCATAAATAGAACGGTCTAGATTACTGTGCACAGACAAAATTGGCACACCTTCTAACATAAACGGTTGGTGATCACTATGTAACCCTGACTTATTTGAAAACTTATTTTGATAGATGGTATCTTGCTTTTGAATTGCAGCTCCTAAATCTGTAAAGAATTGCTCATTATCTAACTGTCCACCAGCGTTCATGCCAATAGGGTTACCGGACATATCTAAGTTCATCATGTATTTGATATTGTCTATCGTATTGTTTTCAATTGCTTGTTCTACCAAATATTTAGAACCTAGTAATCCTTGTTCTTCACCCATGAACATCACGAATTTTACCGTACGCTTTGGGTGCAGATTATTTGCTTTAAATGCTCTTGCAATGTCTAGTACTGCAAAAGAACCAATACCATTATCAATAGCACCAGTGGCTAGATCCCAAGAATCTAAGTGACCACCGATGACAATTTCTTCTTCTGGAATCTCTGAGCCTGGTAATGTTGCTACCACGTTTCTAGCTTTGATGACATCACTCGTATTGGTCATGTCAATTTTAGCAGTTGCTTTCTTAGATTTTAAAGTTTCTTTCAACGCCATACCATCTTCTTTGCCAATACAAACAGCAGGTATTGGAATCAATTCTCCAGTAACCGATGCGGTACCTGTTAGTAGAACACCATTGTCCACTTGGTTGATGATGATAATACCAATAGCACCATACTTAATGGCTAAAGCTGTTTTTTCACTTCTGTGTAAATTGGTAAGTCCCTCTTCACTATCTGGAAGAATATTAATGTATACTAAAGAGATCTTTCCTTTAACGGCATCTGGGTTAGCTGCGTAATCTGCATCTAGACCATTAACCATATCTACAATTTCGCCGGTAACGTGTGCTTCTACAGGTGCGTGACCTAAAGTAACTACTTTAATATCTTCATCATTAATCTGTAAAGAAACCTCGCCTCTTGCCCAAGCCTCTACCTCAAAAGTTTGGTAGGCTACATCTTCAAATCCGTATTCTTTAAATTTATTATAGGTATACTCTTCTGCCTTAGCGCCGTTGGTGGAACCCGTAAGTCGGTGACCAATGGTTTCAGTAGCTTCTTTTAATGCACTGTAGCCTTTAGAATTTGCTTTGATTTCGGTATCTATACGTGCAAATAATTCAGCTTGTGATTCTTCTTTTTTGGTTTCTGAGCATGCCTGTAGACATAAAGCGCCTATAAATAGGTAAGCTATTTTTTTCATGAGTTGTTTGTGTTTGGTTTAGGTATACAAGTTAGCCAATTTGTAGTTAAGAATATGAGTAGGTGTTCTTGTAAATCTTACAATTCTATGACCTATTTTTTAAGGAAACAACACATAATGCGTAATTTTATATCAAAATAAGAATTCATGAAATACGATCAAATACCTAACTCCCTGTTTATAAAGAACCGTAAGAAGTTTATGAACCGCATGCAGCCTAAAAGCATAGCTGTTTTTAACTCTAACGATATCTACCCTATTGGTGCTGATAGCGTTTTGCCTTTTGAGCAGCATAGAGATATATTTTACCTTTCTGGGGCTGATCAAGAAGAAACGATTTTAGTATTATTTCCAGATGCCATTAATAAAAAACACCGCGAAATACTTTTTGTTCGTGAAACTAATGAACATATCGCCATTTGGGAAGGTGAAAAATTGGCAAAAGAGAAGGCTTCAGAAGTTTCAGGTATTGAAACAGTTTGTTGGTTACAAGATTTCGATAAAATATTCTTTGATCTAATGACCGAAGCTGAAACTATATATTTTAATACCAATGAGCATTATAGACAAGCGGTAGAAACGCAGACGCGTGAAGACCGATTTATAAAAAAATGCAAGCGAGAATATCCAGCTCATAAAGTTGCAAAGAGCAATCCAATTCTTCAAGAGATTAGAGGAATTAAGGAACCTGAGGAAATTGCTATTATGCAAACGGCCTGTAATATCACCGAAAAAGGATTTCGCAGGCTGCTTGGTTTCGTGAAACCAGGAGTGATGGAATATGAGATTGAAGCAGAACTATTGCACGAGTTTGTTAGAAATAAATCGAAAGGTTTTGCATACCAACCCATTATTGCTTCTGGAAATAATGCCAATGTACTTCACTACTTAGAGAATAATAAACCTTGTAACGATGGTGATTTAATACTGATGGATGTTGCAGCAGAGTATGCTAATTATTCTAGCGATTTAACTAGAACTATTCCTGCAAACGGGAAATTTACCAAACGCCAAAAAGAAGTGTATAACGCAGTTTTGCGCGTAAAAGATGAGGCTACTAAAATGTTGGTGCCTGGCACACTCTGGGCAGAATACCATAAAGAATGTGGTAAACTAATGACTTCGGAATTATTGGGACTTGGTTTATTGGATAAGGCAGACGTGCAGAATGAAAACCCTGAATGGCCTGCGTATAAGAAGTACTTTATGCATGGCACTAGTCACCATATTGGTTTGAATACACATGACTACGGAGCATTGAAAACACCTATGAAAGCTAATATGGTGTTTACCGTAGAGCCAGGTATTTATATTCCGGCAGAAAATATGGGTATTCGTTTAGAAGATGATGTGGTCATTCAAGAAAAAGGTGAGCCTTTTAACCTAATGGCGAATATTCCTATCAAGGCAGATGAGATTGAAGAATTAATGAACAAATAAAAACGGAATATGAAATTAGTATCGTGGAATGTTAATGGTATAAGAGCTTCCATTAAAAAAGGTTTTGAAGATATTGTAAAGGATTTTGATGCAGATGTTTTTTGCGTTCAAGAAACAAAAGCACAAGATGACCAGGTGGCTGAGGCTTTAAAAGGTATTACCGATTACAAGCTTTTCAGCAATAGTGCCGAAAGAAAAGGATATTCTGGTACCGGAATATTATCTAAAAAGGCAGCTGTAAAGTTCGATAAGGACATGGGGGTTGAAGAACATGATTTAGAAGGAAGAATTACACATTCTGAATTTGAGCATTTTCATTTGATCAATGTTTATATTCCTAATAGTGGAAGCGGATTAAAAAGATTGGATTACCGTGCCTTATGGGATAAAGATTTTACCAATTACCTAAAAGAATTGTCTAAATCGAAGCCTTTGATCATTACGGGCGATTTTAATGTAGCTCATACCGAGAACGATTTGGCAAACCCGAAGAGTAACTACAATAAAACATCAGGATTTACGCAAGTTGAAATTGACGGATTTGAGCACATGCTGAAAGAAGTAAACTTGGTAGATAGCTTTAGAAAGTTACACCCCAATACGTTCGATAAATATACCTTTTGGAGCGCAAGAGGTGGTGCACGAGGGCGAAATGTGGGTTGGCGTTTAGATTACTTTTTGGTAAGTGAATCTATTTGGGACAAAGTAAAGTCAGCCGAAATTCATGATCAGGTTATGGGTAGTGATCATTGCCCTATTAGTTTAGAAATAGAATTTTAGATTATGAGGTTATTAGTTTTGATTCAAGATACTTCTGAAATTGAAGAGAAAATGCAAGAAGCACCCAATAGTGCTTATGAGATAGGTGTCGTTATTGGCACCTATTTACCTTTTGTCGTCATGGTTTTAATAGCTTATGCGTTCTATTATTACTCTAAGAAAAGGAAAAATTCGTAAGTGCTTTAAAGTGTGTTCGGCTTTTCCTTATACATAATATTGGTTGCAACAAACACCACCAACGCCGGCAAAACCCAACCTAAACTATATTGTTGAAGCGGTATCCATGAAAAAGTACCTTCTTCAAGTGTTAAGGCACTAATGCTTCCCAAAAAGTCTGGAATACTAAATATTATGGTAGCTATGGTTACGGATTTAAAAACAAGTGGCGAAGCATATTTATCTGGTACTACATTTAATAGAATAAGAATAATGGTTATTGGGTAAATAAACATTAAAGAAGGTACAGCTACTGCAATAATATACCCAACATTAAATTGCCCAACCAAAACACCTAATACACTACCAATTACTGCCATAATAGTATAAGCTAATTTTGATTCCTTAAATGTAGCCGCTACAAAATCTGCCGTACCGGTTACAATGCCTACTGCCGTAGTAAAACAAGCCAAGCCTACTAGGATGCTTAAAAACAAATTACCAATGTTTCCTAAACTTTGTATAGCCAAACCAGATAGTATTTCTGTTCTAGTAGTATCGGCATCGAATATAGAATGTACTAAAGATCCAGAAAGTATGAGTCCCATATAGATCAAGAACAACGCCAAACCTGCCAACCAAGCAGCGTTCCGTATCAGTATTTTTTTATCCTCGTAAGCCGCATTTACATATTTAAGGTTGATCGATATTATGATAACGCCGCCAACTACAACAGCGCCAATGGCATCAAATGTTTGGTAACCTTCCAGTATTCCGTTGGTAAACGGACTAGCAATTGTGGTGCTTATAAAATCGAAAGGAAACGAGAAAACAGTAATTCCTATTATTAAAAGAAGAATTAGAATTATTGCAGGAGTTAATATTTTACCGAGTATGTTCAATATTTTAGAACGGTTCAAAGCAAATAATAAAACCAACCCAAAATAGATACTACTTGTAAACCATGAGGAGATATCCCAATAAGGCTGAATGGCCATTTCATGTGTTACCGAAGCTGTTCTAGGGCTAGGCAGTGCAATAGCAATGGCATAAATGAAAAAGGCATAGATTAAACTGAACGTTGGCGATACTTTGTTTCCAAAATCAATTAGTGTCCCCTGTAATTTTGCATGGGCCAAAATACCAAGTACGGGAATAGCTACTGCAGATAGTCCAAAACCAATTGTAACTATAAACCATTGATCACCTGAATTAAAACCTAATAATGGAGGTAAAATAAGGTTGCCAGCTCCAAAAAAAAGAGAGAATAAGGCAAAGGCTGTAACTAGGGTTTCCTTCTTTTTGAACATAGATACAAATTAAGTGAAAGATTATTAAATAACAGGTAAGAGAGGCTTTTTCATTTTATGAAACAGCAAAAAAAAGGGTATTGACAACAGGTTATGTAAAACTCACAACAATTACTGGCACAGGCTTTTAATGTGTAGTACTTTAACCAAAGGAAACAAAGCGTATGCAAATTTCCTTGATTTTCAATCTAATATATTAACCGCATTTTCTCGATTGCCCAAATCGAAATTTTTGCTAAAAAACCTACAGCATGAAAAAAATATTCTGCAGCATCTTTGGTCATCACTATTCAATTTCAAAAAAGGTGACTTCTCATATTAAAGAGTACAAGTGTATTCACTGTCAAAAAGAAGTAACTACCGATGTAAGTGGTAACCTTTCTATTTTGACTCCTGAATTACAGGATATCAATAGAACTTTAGAGCATATTTATCAAAGAAGACATACTTCTGCACGTGCACATACGCCTACGCAACAAGTAGCTTAAATTTTTCAGATTTATCGGAATGAATTCCAACCCTGTGCGGTCAAAGGAATCTTTGTATTACTCCTTGAAATTAAGAATGCACCTTCGTCTTTTCCTGTAGTATGACCTATAACGGTCAAGTTTGGATTGCCCTTAATTTTCGGGAATTCTTTTTGGTCTATGGTAAACAATAATTCATAGTCCTCTCCACCGCTTAAAGCAACTAAAGTACTATCTATCTTAAATTCTTCACAGGCAGAAATTACTGTAGGGTCTAAAGGTATTTTGTCTTCATACAAGTCAATTCCCAGTCCGCTACTCTTGCTTAAATGCAGAATCTCAGATGAAAGTCCGTCACTAATATCGATCATTGATGTTGGGTGAACCTCCAATTGTTTTAACAATTCAGGTATATCCTTTCTTGCTTCTGGTTTCAACTGTCGCTCTACGATATAAGAATAGGGTTCTAGGTCTGGCTGGCTATTAGGATTCACTTTAAAAACTTCTTTTTCACGCTCCAATACCTGCAGCCCCATGTATGCGGCGCCTAAATCTCCGGTTACTACCAGAAGATCGTTTGGTTTTGCACCAGAACGGTAAGCGATATCTTCTTCGTTTGCAATACCAATTGCGGTAACGCTAATCATTAATCCTGTTTTAGATGAGGTGGTATCGCCACCTACCAGATCAACATTGTACGTTTTACATGCTGTAGCAACACCTGCATAAAACTCTTCAAGCGCCTCTAGCGGAAATCTATTAGAAACGGCTAAGGAAACGGTTACTTGTGTAGCTGTAGCGTTCATGGCATAGATATCAGAAAGATTGACCATGATAGATTTATAACCTAAATGCTTTAATGGTATATAGGCAAGGTCAAAGTGAACACCTTCAATTAAGAGGTCGGTACTTAGAACTGTTTTAGATTTTTCATAATCTAGCACTGCTGCGTCATCACCAATTCCTTTTACGGTAGATTTTTGAGTAAGCTCAAAATCTTTGGTAAGGTGTTCTATGAGTCCGAATTCACCTAATTTCTCTAATGATGTTCTTTCTTGTTCTTTATCTTCTAGCATGATGCAAAAATAAGAAGTAAAACAAGATGTATAGCATAAAAAAACCCGAAGCTGAAAAGCTACGGGTTTACTATTGAAAATATGAATGTATTTATGGTTTACCCTACCGAATAACCGTCTCTATAGGTACGTTTTACGTATTTGTTTGCAGGTTCAAAATTTGTGATTTTCATATTTGCTGCATCCCATTGTAAACGTTTTCTGCCGTAGTATTGTTTTCCGCCTCCCCAGAAGCTTGGATTTTCAACGGTCGGGTCTACTTCAAAATATGATTTTAATGCCAAGTTTCCTATGAGTATGCTTTCTGTAAACGGACCAGCGTAATCAAAAGAAGAGCTTGTTTCAGCATTGCCATAACCTGCCATACATGCATTTACCCACTGTAAATAATGACCTTCAGGTACACGGGCAATAGTTTGTTCTACTTCAAATTGTTCGTTTAATGATAATGGTAACAAACGCGGATTTGCACCGTAGCAATCTGCCATTAATTTTCCTTTTGTACCAATGAAAAGTACACCGCCATCCCAGTTTCCTAAAGCTTCGTCATCTCCTAATTCTTCTGGTCTTTCAGGTAGTAGTCCGCCATCCATCCAAGTGACTTTTATTTTTCCTTTGCCGTCCGTTCTTGGGTAGCTTAAATGTATTTTACTTGAGTTTGGGAAACTCTTCGGGTAGTCTTTGTATTGGAAATTTCCGCTAAATGAATCAGAAACACTGCATTCTACCGTATCAGGATATAAAATTGGAAGAATTCTATATACAGGGTCCATAATATGGCAAGCCATATCGCCAAGTGCGCCTGTTCCAAAATCTGACCAACCTCTCCAATCAAAAGGCAGGTAGGCATTATTGTAATCTCGCATTGCAGCGGTGCCTAACCAAAGATCCCAATTCAATCCTTTTGGAATCCGGTCTTTCTTGGTCGGTGTTTGTAATGCTTGTGGCCAAATGGCTCTGTTCGTCCAACATTTTACGGTGTGTACTTCTCCAATAATTCCGGTATCATAAATTTCTTTCATGGTACGTACGCCATCACCGGATCCACCTTGGTTGCCCATTTGTGTAACTACCTTGAATTTCTTTGCGGCTTCGGTTAGCATTCTTGCTTCCCAAATATCATGGGTTAATGGTTTTTGAACGTACACATGCTTGCCCATTGACATTGCCTGGTATGCTGCAACAGCGTGGTTGTGATCAGGAGTAGCTACAGAAACGGCATCTATATTTTTACCCTCCTTATCCAACATTTCCCTATAATCATTAAAATAACTGGCTTTTGGAAATGATTCTCTAGAGGTAATTGCTTGTCTATTATCAACATCGCAAAGCGATACGATATTTACATGGGCACTCTCGGCAAAAGATGCAATATCACTTTGACCTTTTCCACCTACTCCTATGCCAGCAATGTTTAGTTTATCGCTTGGCGGAATGTAGCCGGTACCCCCCAAAACGTGTCTGGGTACAATCATAAAACCGGCTGCCGCCATACCGGTATTTTTCATAAATTTTCGGCGGGTGTTGTTTTTGATGTTTGATTTGTTGTGTGACATAAGTTGTTGTTGTTTGATTTGGTATTGAAGGTAATTGAAATCTCTTAGATTTTGGTGGATTGTAAGGTGTTTTGAATTGTGTATCGATAATTATTTCAGTCTTATTAATTGATTAATAGTTAATTATGAAATATATAAGGTTCTGTATTTAACATTTTGCTTGTGTAGTTAGGGTATGAAATTCTTATTTATACACCTATGCAAATTATATTATGTTCGAGAAATAGATTTCAGTTTTGTTAGGTATATGCAGGTGCATTTAGTATTGTTCTCAAAAAAGAAAGGCAAAGTTTCTTAATTAACAATACACAGCATGGTACAAGGTAAATGACCTTGTTGAATTGCAATATTTGTTTTCTTATGAAGTATAGTATTTCTCTATTAGAATATACTTTATAATAATGTTAGGTTCTATGGAAAAAACAGACTTATGACGTATATTTGTAAACTATTTAGATTAAATCTAATTCATTATGATTCAAGTATCAGAAACGGCTAAACAGAAAGTAATAAACCTTATGACAGAGGAAGGTTTTGACGCTACTACGGATTATGTACGTGTGGGGGTTAAGAGTGGCGGATGCAGTGGATTGTCTTACGAGTTAAATTTTGACGACAAGAAAGATGATGCTGATAAAGTATTCGAAGACAACAATGTACGAATTATTGTAGATAAAAAAAGCTTTTTGTACTTAGTAGGAACAGTATTGGAATACTCAGGCGGACTCAACGGAAAAGGGTTTGTTTTTAATAACCCAAATGCACAAAGAACGTGTGGTTGTGGTGAGAGTTTTTCATTATAAACGTTAAGTAAAAAAGAGAAAAAGAAAATAAGTAAAGGTTGTTATGTATAGTTCTTTTGAAGATTTAGAAGTATACAAATTATCGATAACATTTACTGGAAATATCTATAAACTGTTAGATAGGCAACCGTTAAAAAGTGATTTTGCAATGGTTGACCAATTAAGATGAGCAACTATTTCAATTTCTAATAATATTTCTGAAGGTTTTGAAAGAGAAACTGACAAGGAGTTGATTAGGTTTCTTTATTTTTCAAAAGGTTCTTCTGTTGAAGTCAGGAATCTTTTTAATGTAATGGAAGAAATTGGATATTTTGATAAAAGAGAATTAATAGAGTATAGAGAGCAGGTTGTTGTAATTTCAAAGCAGTTGGCTAACTATATTAAATATGTTAAAAAGAGATGTAGTTAATTTTTAACTCTTTTACTTTTAGCTTATTAACTATAAATATATGGCATATACAGAAGAAGAATTAAAGAAAGAACTGG
>JAHDDP010000010.1 GCA_020629285.1 Maribacter sp. | reverse complement strand
TTTTATGATTTGGATTATGAGGTTATCGTTAAAAAAGAAAATTGAAGTTTAAAACTCTTGCCTACTATAGCAGAAAAAAAACATTAACTTAATAATCCTGTTTATTAAAGACATTATCGCCATCGAGAACAAACTAAGCCCCGGCACCCGTTTTACCCCGCACAAACGATCAAGTTTAAACAGGTAAAAGAAGCCTCTAGCGGTGCGGTGGAGTTTAAAGTGAAGTTTGATAAAGTGATTAATGGTATTCCAATTTTTAGTAATACTGATTCATTTCAAGTGTCTCCTAACAAAGCACTTAAATTCAGTGATCATGGAACCAATGAGGTTGGTAGAATTGGGCTTGATGAATTGCAGTTTATAAAAAATTTAAATTTTTAATAATGACTCCAATATCTAGAAGAAAAAATGAGCTATATAAAGTAACTAACCCTATTTTAAAAATTTAGGATTTCGTTTTTTTCCTAAAAGGGCATCACGATATTTATTAGATACGGAAAATTATAGCGTGACTATTTTCTTTAACTATTCAATAAAATCAAACAACCATGGTAATACTGTTTTCTTGATTGAACATAAAAATGTTGAAAAACATATATTAGAAATAGGTGTTCCTAACAAGGATTTTTCATCAATTAGTAATGAAAATAGATTATTTACAATCTTCGACAGCGATTTTTCAAAAAAACATCAGAGCTTAACACATGGATTAGACCTTACCACAATCGAAGGTTTCCACCAATGGGGCCATTTAATTGTTGATTATGCCCAAGGTCCAGGTCAGGCTTTTATAGATACCTACTCCTACCTGCCCAACGTACTAAAGGAAATGGACCGCTTAGAGACCGAAGGAAAATATTGGAAGGAGATTTTGGTAGGTGGGATAGATCACTTGTTTAGAGGATTAATCATTTCTAAATTATGCGATGATCCTAATTTTAATATAAAATTGGAAAAATGGGATAGCGTTATATATCAATCAAAATATAAAATCTGGCATTCTTTTTATGATACGTTAAAAGAGCGTCTTAAAACAGTAGAGCCTCTTTACCCGTATTACAAAAATGTGTAAAATATAAGATTTTGTTGCCAAACGCTATCGCAAGCGTCATGCTCTTACATCTATAACAGTAAGAATTTGAATACGTAATTAAGATTCAAATTTAATCTATATCTCTCTGTAGTTTTACTGATAAGGAAAGATAACAGAAATCATTTTTTAACATTTTATTATTGTTTTTCGATAATTTTTATATATTTGTTATCGTTAAACAATAATTAAATTATGAAAAACTATACTAAAGCATTTAAGTTCTTTGTTAACTTGTTAATATTTACAGTAATTATTTCAATTTTAGAAAAGGGTGGGTCATTACTAAAATATTTAAACTCTTCGTCAACTATAATATCATCTAATTCTGACTTAATTCTTGTATCATTCAATCTGATATTATTAAGCTATGCACTTTGGCTTCTAATAAAATTCAGAAAAACCATTTATACCTTACATACAGATTCTGTTTTTTCCGCAAAAAACGGCTTCAGCTTTACATCTATCGGTAGAGGTTTATTGTTTTACTCAGCGGGTATATTTATTATTAGAGTATTTGAGAATATTCTGAACAAACCTGCAATTAAAGGAGAATCTGTCGCTTATAATTTAGGAAGAGATTTTGGTGCTGCCCTAAGTGATAGAATACCACTTTTAGTAATTGCATTTTTTCTTTTGATTGTTGCCCAATTAATTAAAGAGGGTTATGATTTAAAACAAGAAAACGACTTAACTATATAAAAAGAATACCATGAAAATATTCGGTCCAATATCACTTTCAGCATTCTTCTATTATATATTTAGAAGTATTTCAATTGTACTCTTGGCTTTTCTAACCTATACGGAATGTGCTTTTATTACCGATAGATTTACGGTTGAAGACGGTAGATTCGACATGAAAATTCCCCTTATTGGAAGTTCTATACAAGCTGATTATCAGTTTAGCGATATCTTAACGATTACCCTAATTTTAATTTTCGGGATTCTACTACTCTATTTACTTTCTAACATTTTTAAAGCTCTTAAAAAAACGGTCATTTTTAATAAGGGCATCATCAAAAATTTGAAACTCTTAACTATCCTAAATTTAATTATTGGTCCGGTTTTAAACTTTCTTATTCATTATCCAATAATGCACAAGACTGAATTTAGAAATATTCACAATCTTATTCTACTGATTATATTTGGAATGATTTCTTTGTTTCTAACATACGTATTTCAAAAGGGCTTTAGCGTACAGTCTGAAAACGACCTAACCATATAACTATGAGTATCGTCGTAAACTTAAACACCGTATTAGCAGAGCGCAATTTGAAAAGCAAAGAGCTAGCCGAAATGATCGGTATAACGGAAGCTAACCTTTCTATTTTAAAATCAGGTAAAGCTAAAGCTATACGCTTCTCTACCCTAGAGGCTATTTGTAAAGCTTTAGATTGTCAGCCTGCAGATATTCTAGCATATGAAAAGGAATAAAAAAAGGCTACACTTTTCAGTGTAGCCTTTAAAACTTATTACGAATTCTACTTACTAATCTGCAAGTACAATTACTTTATTATTCTTAAGCTCAATAGTACCGCTTGAAATTTGTAATACTGTACTACCGCTAGCATCTTTAGTAAACTTAGAGGCATATTCTTCATCTAAAGAAATATTACCTGAAATCTTAACCTTACCTTCTTGTAACAACGATACAATTGGGGCGTGATCTTTTAACATTTGAAACTCACCATTTATACCTGGTACCGTAACCGAAGTTACTTCGCCTGCAAATAATGTTGCTTCTGGTGATACAATTTCTAAATACATATTTTTTCAGTATTCAGTAATCAGTGTTCAATAATCGAATGCAAAACTGCAAACTGCTACCGAAAACCGTTTACTAGATTTAAGCTTCCGTCAACATTTTTTCACCAGCTTCTATAGCCTCTTCGATAGTACCTTTAAGGTTAAAAGCAGATTCTGGCAAGTGATCTAATTCACCATCCATAATCATATTAAATCCTTTGATAGTTTCTTTAATATCAACTAAAACACCTTTAAGACCTGTAAATTGTTCTGCTACGTGGAAAGGTTGAGATAAGAAACGTTGTACACGTCTTGCTCTACCTACGGCAGATTTATCTTCTTCAGATAATTCTTCCATACCTAAGATGGCAATAATATCTTGAAGTTCTTTATATCGTTGTAAAAGCTCTTTTACTCTTTGTGCACAAGCATAATGCTCATCTCCTAAAATTTCAGCTGTTAGAATTCTTGATGTAGAATCTAATGGATCTACCGCTGGGTAAATACCTAACTCGGCAATTTTACGAGATAATACCGTTGTTGCATCTAAGTGAGCAAACGTTGTTGCCGGTGCTGGATCCGTTAAATCATCCGCAGGTACGTAAACCGCCTGTACAGATGTAATAGAACCTCTTTTTGTTGATGTAATACGTTCTTGCATAGCACCCATCTCCGTTGCCAAAGTTGGTTGGTAACCTACCGCTGACGGCATACGACCTAATAATGCCGATACCTCAGAACCTGCTTGAGTAAAACGGAAAATGTTATCTACGAAGAAAAGAACATCTTTACCTTGACCTTCACCTGCCCCATCACGGAAATACTCTGCAATCGTTAAACCTGAAAGTGCAACTCTAGCACGTGCTCCAGGTGGCTCGTTCATTTGACCAAAAACGAAAGTCGCTTTTGAACCTTTCATTGCCTCTTTATCTACTTTGGCAAGATCCCATCCTCCATCTTCCATAGAGTGCATGAAGTCATCACCATATTTTATAATACCAGATTCCAACATCTCACGAAGTAAATCATTTCCTTCACGAGTTCTTTCACCAACACCTGCGAATACAGAAAGACCACCATGACCTTTTGCTATATTGTTGATCAATTCCTGAATCAATACCGTTTTACCTACACCGGCACCACCAAACAATCCAATTTTACCACCTTTTGCATAAGGCTCGATCAAATCGATAACTTTAATACCTGTAAATAAAACTTCGGTAGAAGTTGAAAGATCTTCAAATTTTGGCGCTTCTCTGTGTATTGGAAGACCATCTTTACCTGCTTTGGGCAAATTACCCAAACCATCGATAGCATCACCTATAACATTGAACAAACGACCATATACATCATCACCTACCGGCATTTGAATCGCACTACCTGTAGCTACTACTTCAACCCCTCTGCTAAGACCATCCGTAGAATCCATAGAGATAGTTCTTACCGTATTTTCCCCAACATGAGACTGTACTTCTAAAACCAATTTCGACTTATCCTTATTTACTATTTCTAAGGAATCATAGATTTTAGGAAGATCAGCACCTGACTGAAATTCTACATCAACCACGGGTCCAATGATTTGCGAAACTTTACCTGTAACTTTTGACATTACTTATATGTTTATTTATTACGTTTAATATAACCTGAAAAATGCTCTCATTTTCAGGCTGCAAAGATATAGTTTTCAATTTTAATGAAAAATAGTTTTTTTCCTTTTTTACAAAAGTAAAAAGGTGCCCTTAAAGCACCTTTTAAATCTTACTATTTTACATACCTCTATTGTAGTGTAGCCGGGTAGTTTGTAGGGTAATCTCCTACATTCAACAAATTACCCGATTCGGCAAAATTAGAGCCATATGTAGCATCAATTGCCATCATAAACTCATTTGCCAGCAATGCATAACCTCTAGCAGTAGGGTGAATACCGTCTAAAGAAAAGGCACCACCTGTAACTAGATTTGATTGTAAAGTGAAATCTCCGCTAGTAATACCACCATTTGCCAATTGGTTCAACAGGGTGTTTGCATCTACCAAAGCCAAACCTGCTTGGCTAGCTGTTGCTGCGATAATTTGATTGAATGCTTCTGTAGCTACAGCAATTTCTTGTTGTTCAGCAGGTATTAAAACCCACTTGTCTGCTAACGGAAGTGTTATTCCCTCTACCGAAAACTGACCAGCTAAAGTTTGTGGTAAACCTGCTGCCATTAATGCACCAACAGATTCTACATTTACCGTTCCTATAACCGAGGCACTTGGCAAAACGAATAGATCATCTGCAGTCGCTTCTCTTGTTTGACCATAAGTATTACCTAGCAAACCGGCAACCAACGGTGCAGCTTGTGCGGGCAGCCCAAATGATTGGACAAATGCAGGGAAAGTTGGACTAGCACCTAAAACTGCGGCAATCTGCGCAGACAAATCTACCAATTCCTCATCCTTTATAATTACTTCACTTGCTTGAGTTTCTGAAAATTTAATGGCCCTTTCTGGAACTCCTAAAAAATCATACACCTGATTTAATTGACCAAATATTCCATTCAATGTAGCGATTTGAGCACCAAATGATTCATCGGTAGGGTCTAAAGGATTATGTGGTACCGTAGTAAAATGAGGAACATCTGTTACATTAGGAATATTGGCAACTACACCCTGCGCTCCACTTGCGGTTAACGTTGCAATCAATGCTCCATAACTACCGTCAAAACCTTGCCCAGGTGCTCCTGAAACAGGTGTAATAGGATTTGTACCGTCGCCACCTGTAGTAGCATAGCCCAATACATCATTGTTACCGATCCAAAGAGAGAAAAAACTTGGAGACTGCTCTACCGCCAAATCTAAAATAGACGCGCTGGTATTTCCCGTAATTCTAATTGCATAAGGATTTGCAGCTGTCGGAAAATTATCTAAACTACCATAACCAGGGGCTAGTAAGTGAAAACTTTTGGCGCCAGGTACACCTAAATTGTTAAAAGGTCCTGTTGGGTTGTTCAATGCAATATCAGTTGTAACCGTTACATCACCAACCAAATCTTCTAAAGATACCGGACCTGCGCCACCAAAGACCAACCTTGGACTTTGAATTCTTGTACCAGCAAGTGCAAGCCCACCAATATTATCATTGGTTAATGGTTGCGTAAAAGTACCACCACCCGCTAAACTGAATTTTTGGGAAAGCAGATTAGGCAAGGATAATGTTTGACCTGCTTGAAACAATGCGCCATCAGTAAAACCTGCCGTTAACGAATTTCCTAAAGAGACATAATTAGAGAAATCTGCCGATCCAGCAGTTAACGCCGGTAACTCTTCTGCCATAACTTCTGGCTCAAGATCTACATCTTCAGGGTCATTACAAGCCGTAAAAGCCATGACACCTAAAGAAATATATAAATATTTTAAGTTTTTCATTTCAACTTTTGATTTTAATTAGTTGTTAATTGTCCAAGATAAATAGTACATAGAACCTATGAAGCCAGTACCGAATGCCGTATAATATTCTTTATTGGTAAGGTTTGTACCCCCTAATTTGAAAGAAGATTTAATACTTGGTACATCGTAATTAATTTGAGCATCTACTACATGAAATTCAGGAATTACCCCATTACCAAAAGTAGCTTCCCAGAAATAATCATCACTAAATCTGTATGATACATTAAATCCGAAATTTTCGAATAATTCTTTGTTACCAAAAGAAGCCTTGAACTTGTGTTCAGGTGTGTTGAAATTCAACATTACATCTGGATTTGCCTCGCGGTCAAAATCTAACTTTGTAAACGTATAACTACCACCTAAATCAAAATTACCAAACACTTTCATATCCAAACCTAAAGATGCACCATAAGAATTTACATTAGCATCGGTATTTGTATAAGCGCTATATGCCTGAAAGTCTCCATTAGCTATTGCCGCAACCGATAGCCCACCGTCACCAGATTGCCCATAAAATGGAGAAATAACCACTTCTTGAGATATGAAATCTTGATAGCTGTTATAATAAGTACTAAAATCTATAACAAGTTTATCCACCTTACCTCTATATCCAATTTCGAAAGAGGTTACTTTTTCTGGCTTGATCAAATCTGGATTAGCAACCTCAAGAACACTTGGATCACCCGTAGCACCCAAAGCTGTAACCGAAGCCGCAGAGTAAGAATTGTTGTATGCAGCACCACCTGTTTGTGTAACTTCTGAAGGTTGACCTAAAAGCTGACCACTAGCACTTACCTCATAATCTCTAGTATAACGATCTAAATTATCTTCTGCAGACCCTACCAAAATAGCCCTTCCTGCATTTAAACCGATAAATAAATCCTGAGTAGTAGGATTTCTAAAGCCTGTTTGCGCAGAAGCTCTAATATTATGATTTCTATTTAATGTATAACCAGCAGACAATCTAGGAGAGAAAAAACCATCGAATAATTCCGATTTGTCATATCTAATAGACCCTGTTAGCTTTAAGCTTTTATCACCTTCAAAAGGTAATGTTTTTTGAACTTGAGAATAAACACCAAATTCAGAATATCTAATTGGACCGTCAAAATCTGTATAAATAGTACCAGAAGAATTTAAATCATATTCTCTAAACGATCCACCTACTTGAATTTCTGCCCAATCTATAAGATGACTAAAGTTATAGTTAGCATCTGCATGGTAGTATTTTGAAGCATCTTGAAATTTTGAACCAGTAGATAAATCCGGATCACTTACACTTCTGTTAAAAGCCGCTTGAAATTCTGGTGAACCTGGCAAAAATCTACCAGATTCTGCTTGAGCCCTTGCCGCAGCATGTGCTTGCTCATCAGTAGCGCCAGATAAGGTAGCCTGTACATATGCACCTGTATATTCGCCAAACCATGTATTATCATCTTTCCAAGCTCTATTGATATTAATACCCGTAAATACCATATCATAAGAATCACCTGACTTATCGCCTACCATATAACCTCTTACAAAAAAATTATCGTTCTTGATTTCAAGTTTATGTTGCTCTTGAAAGAAGCCCTTTATATTATATCTATTCGTACCTTGATAAATGGTATTACCCGTACCCACCTTACCAACATAAGAAAGCTCTAAACTATTATCTTCAATAGGTCTATAATATAGCCCCCAATCTGCCTTAATACTTTCTGCATTATAATTGGTAAGATCACTTTCATTATAGCCCGTTCTACTTACAATTTCAGATGGCACTAAAGCGTTAGCACCTGAAGGTAAGATTCCTAAACCTTCTAGAGTTAAAGCAACTTCTTTAATATTTGTAGACACTTCATCACCATAAACATTTACTCCGTCATAATTTAAATTATCCCTTGTACCACCTGGTGTAATCTTATCATCCGTATTATTTGCCGCCCAATCCGTTCCTTTTAAATAACCGAAATTGACCTTGGCCGCTAATTTATCGCTGAACTTATGCGCAGCTCTAATACCAAAATCAGTATAAGAGTTATCACCAGCAGCTTTTTGGGATGTTATACCTTGTTTTATCGAAACACTTATCCCTTCATAATCAAAAGGACTTTTACTACGCATAAATAAAATACCGTTGAAAGCATTTGCACCATAAAGCGCAGAAGATGCTCCTGGCAATAATTCTACACTTAGCACATCTGTTTCTACCATACCAACCAAGTTACCAATAGGGAAATTTAACGCTGGCGTAGAATTATCCATACCATCTACAAGTTGCATGAAACGTGTATTTGCAAAAGAAGCGAAACCTCTAGTGTTTACAGATTTGAAAGTCAAACTGTTCGTATTTACATCAACCCCTTTTAAATTTTCCAGTCCGCCATAAAAATCAGCAGCCGTAGTATTCTTAATTTCTGAAACACCTATTCTTTCTACAGTAACAGGAGATTCGAAAATACGCTCTGGAGTTCTTGAAGCCGAAATAACGACTTCGTCTAGAAAGGTTTGCGATTCATTTAAAGTGATTGTAATTTTTTGGTTTGCACTTGTAATACTTTCAGTAGTACTTGTATATCCGATACTGGACACCTCTATCTTAAAAGGTGGAACTTCGGACGTAGCCAAATTAAAATTACCATCGAAATCTGTTACTGTACCAATGGTTTTGCCAACGATAACAATATTGGCCCCAGGAATGGGCTGATTGTTTTGGTCAACAACATTACCATTGATATTTGTTTGAGAGTACCCAAAAGTACCCACAACCATCAATGCTAAAAGAAGTATTGCTCTCATTCTTAATCAAAGTTTAAAATTAGTTGAGGGTTAAGATACAGATAATTTCACACCGATTATAGTAATTTGAAAAAAATTATGCATGCATAGTATTATTTTAATAATTAAATGATTCATTTATTGGGATATACGCAATTAACTTTTAAATAACGTATTGCAGAAAATACATTCAAAATTCATGAATCTTTTAAGAAAAGCAGATTTTATCTGCATATTATTTTAATTTTACCCGCTAAAAAAGGGACATGAAATGAATCACGCCCCTTATACAAATTAATTATTATTATTCTTATTCTACCGTAACCGATTTGGCAAGGTTTCTAGGCTGATCAACATTACAACCTCTCATAACCGCAATATGATATGAAATTAATTGTAAAGGTATTGTCGTCAACAACGGAGTTAAGCTTTCTAAAGTTTCAGGAACTTCAATAACGTGATCCGCTAAATCTTTTACTTGTTCATCACCTTCTGTAACTATTGCAATTATTTTACCTTTTCTAGATTTAATCTCTTGAATGTTACTTACCACCTTTTCATAATGCCCCTTCTTGGTCGCAATTACAAAAACCGGCATTTGCTCATCGATCAATGCAATAGGACCATGCTTCATTTCAGCTGCTGGATACCCTTCTGCATGAATATAACTTATCTCTTTTAATTTAAGCGCACCTTCTAATGCTACCGGAAAATTGTATCCCCTACCTAAATAAAGACAGTTAGTTGAATCTTTATAAACATCGGCTATAATTTCTATTAACGTGTTAGATTCCAAAGATTTTTCTACTTTACTAGGAATAGTCTCTAGTTCAGATAAATATTCGCGATATTTCGTTTCTGAAAAAACACCTTTTGTTTTCGCTAATTTTAACGCCATTAAGGTTAGAACAGTAATTTGAGTTGTAAAGGCTTTTGTAGAAGCCACTCCTATTTCTGGTCCTGCATGTGTATAAGCTCCAGCATCTGTTTCCCTAGCAATAGAAGAACCTACTACATTACAAACACCGAATACAAATGCTCCTTTTTCTTTCGCTAACTTAATCGCTGCCAAAGTATCTGCAGTTTCACCAGATTGTGAAATTGCTATTAAAACATCTTTATCGGTTATTACAGGATTTCTATACCTAAACTCTGACGCATACTCTACTTCTACAGGAATTCTTGCCAAATCTTCAAAAATATACTCGGCAACCAAACCAGCATGCCACGATGTACCACATGCTACAATAATAATTTTATTAGCGTTTAAGAATTTTTCCATGTTAAGGTCAATCCCTGCCATTCTAATTAAACCTTGTTCCGCCAATAAACGACCTCTATAAGTATCTTTTATAGCCCTTGGCTGTTCATAAATCTCCTTTAACATAAAGTGATCATAACCACCTTTTTCTATTTCTTCAAGATTCATTTGAAGCTCTAAAATTCTTGGGTATGCCACGGCATCATCCTTAATTTTTCTAAGCTTTATTTCCTTACCCAATCTTATAATTGCCATTTCCTCATCTTCAAGATAAACAGCATTATTGGTGAATTCTATAAATGGTGAAGCATCTGAAGCTATAAAAAATTCTTCCTCGCCAATACCGATAGCCAACGGACTACCTAATTTGGCAACCACAATTTCGTCTGGTTTTTCTTTATCGAATACGGCAATAGCATAAGCACCTACCACTTGATTAAGTGCAATCTGCACAGCTTTACCAAGCTTAACATCTTCGGTTTTCTTAACTTCTTCAATAAGATTGATCAATACTTCGGTATCTGTATCTGATTGAAACGTATAGCCTCGCTTAGTTAACTCTTGCTTTATGGATTCATAATTTTCAATAATTCCATTATGTATAATAACAAGATTTCCAGAATTGGAGTAATGAGGGTGAGAATTGACATCATTTGGCACACCGTGAGTCGCCCAACGAGTATGTCCTATACCAATACTACCCGCCTGAGATATTTCTTTTGCTTTATTTTTTAAGTCCTCAACTTTACCTTTTGTCTTAGATAAATTGATTTGGTTACCATCGAATAATGCAATACCTGCACTATCATAACCACGATATTCTAATCTCTGAAGTCCTTTTATAACTATAGGAAAAGCTTCCCTATGACCTATGTAACCAACAATTCCGCACATATTACTGTATCTATTTGAAAAATTTAATTTAAAATCTAGTCGTTCAATAAATAAACTTCAAGATTTATGCCATTTAGGTTATACAACGTTAATAATGTAGAAGTGGTATGTCAATAACTGAATAAATAACAAAAACTACAATTTAATCGTTTACTGTGCTTTGGTATAAGATATTTCTAATTTCAACCTTTTGTCATAATCAGGGTCGGCCACATCTAAATTACCACCAAATAAAATAGTACTAAGAGGGGTAACTATTGAAGTTATCGGTAGCTCTTCTTCACCATCTACAGCATTTGTATCTGAAACTTTTGCATCGGCAATATTCCAATTTTGGATATTAGTAGATA
Source organism: Maribacter sp. (assembly GCA_020629285.1). Lineage (GTDB taxonomy): Bacteria > Bacteroidota > Bacteroidia > Flavobacteriales > Flavobacteriaceae > Maribacter. Next base: position 87,988 of record JAHDDP010000010.1, on the reverse strand, counting down.
ACGTCAACCCTAATGTTGCATTTGCAGAATCCCTTAAAACCAAATTATTTATGTGATCCGTAATTTTCACCGAGTACTTAACTCCTTTATCATTTGATTTTTGAATGACACCATCGTAATTAGGATAAAAACCAAATAAATCAGGAATACCTGTTTGAGGTGATGCCGGGTCAGTGCTAATATCTATTAATGCAGATTTGTTTTCAGTATTATAAAGGTAAAGTCGTGGAGGTTCTAGAGTACTCCCCACAGCATCTAGTTGATCTCTATCAACATAAAAGACTAGATTAGCCTCGTTGATCACCCAATTTTCACTTTTAATTTGCTCTAAGATATTTTCGCCCCCATCTTCTTCAAAAAGATTTAGCTCAGCATAAGTTCCAGGACCTCCTTTTAGGTATATCCTTGATGAATTCTCATCATTATCCAATACCTCTGAAACCTGAGGACCGTAGTTTTCTGTTATTATGGTATTAACGGCATTGCCAGAGATAACACCTGTAGTGCTTCTTGTTAAAAGAGAAAAAACAAAATCTTTTTCTAAGATATTATTTGGGTTATCATCAGTGAGATCATCCGTAGTACCGTTTGTATCATAATTAGTATACTCGTAGGTCATCGTAATATTAGCAGCAGCTAAATCCAACATTAAAAAAACCTCATCATTACCAGTATCTTGAATAGAAAAATGAAGACCTCTAATAAATTCCGTAAAATTAGCTTGACTAATTAACTCAGAACTTCCTTCCTTATCCAAAATATTAGTCTGAAAAAACTCATTACTCAGTGGTACCCGAATACCTGGCTGCAATTTTGTGTTTGTCTCGGCTTCGTTCACATCTTCGGTAGATTCATCATCTTCATTCGGAATTAATTTTTCCTCATCAATAATTTCTACATCACCTTGAAACAGTGGAGTACCCTCAACGAAATCTGGAGCAAAAACCTGAGCAGAATAATATTGCTGTGCTTCTTGAAAACTAGCAGTTGGATCAAGATCTCTTAGAAAAAATGTTGAACGCTCTACCTTAAAATCAAATTTCGGTAACGGAGATTTAGCAACCTCGTCATAATTTACACCATTTATATAAATGCTATCCAGCTCTACTTTTTCCGCAAAATTATTGGCAAAAATAGTTGCACCATCACCATCATTTAATCCATCACGGTTTTCGTCGACACTCCCTTCATCTAATGGATCGGTATTACTAGCTACCTCAACAGAATTCAATACCCCATCCCCATCATTATCATTATCACTATCGGGCACTTTATCAAACTCATCAATTACACCATCACCATCACTATCTACAGATCCACTACTTGTTAAATATGGAATAAACAAAAAGACCTCTTTTACCTTTTCGTTTTCTTCAATGGTAGTTATAGCCTCGTCGGAAGTACCCGCAAGATTTTCTTTTGACTGTGAAAAACTACCAAAAGAAGGATTTGCGGTACTTAAATATACTTGAGTTGTTATCGACGCCTCTGTCTTGCCATATATTGGATCACTATACGTACCTAATTGATAAATATTCAATTTATTTGTTTGGACCGCTTCAATATTCTTGTTAAACGCAAAAACATCATAAACTTCAGTACCAGTAGTAAATGGCTCATTACCAACAACCCCTGACCCAACTGTAGTTAAATCTTGCTCGCAAGAAACCAAAAAACCCAATATCAATATCAACCCTAAAAACTTAGGGATAGCAGACTTAGCAATAAAATTCATTCAGATTATTTTAAAACTTCGGTGTTATAAAAATTAGCATACGCCTCTTCGAACTCTTGAACAGGTACGTATGGTAACACTGGTTTTTCTTGGTCGGAAATATGACTTTCCAATTCTTCTGGAATATCTTCCGAAGCTAAAATAACCGCATCTGAATAATCAACAGCTACCTTTAACAAATTATTATAAGTAGGATCACCCAAAGATGCAATTTCTTCTGCTGGTATACCATCAAAAGAAATTCTTTTGACCATATCTTCATCTAAAGATCCGTCGAAAGTTTTACCATAAACAGATAGCACAATTTTACTATCTGCAAAAAGCGGTTCATCTGAGTAATACTTCTTTAAATATAGTGGCAGTAAACTTGCCATCCATCCATGAACGTGAATTATATCTGGAGACCAATTTAATTTCTTTACCGTCTCCATAACCCCTTTAGCAAAGAAAATTGCACGTTGGTCATTATCAGGAAAAAGATTTCCTTGTTTATCGGTAAACGTTGCCTTACGTTTAAAGTATTCCTCGTTATCTATAAAATAAACTTGAATTCTTTCTTTTGGAATAGATGCCACCTTAATGATCAATGGCATATCCATATCATTAATGACCAAGTTCATCCCCGATAATCTAATTACTTCATGTAATTGATGTCTTCTTTCGTTTATGTTCCCGTATCTTGGCATGAAAATCCTGATCTGACCACCATTGCTGTTGACCATTCTAGGTGTTTCATAAGACATTAGGGAAACTTCGTTTTCGGGTAAATAAGGAACTAATTCAGAAGATACAAATAATATCTTTTTACCATTCATATAGGTTATATTTTATTTTTCACTGTAACGCAACTGCAAAATTACAAAAAATATAGAGATTAGCGGTAATTATAGTAAGTTTGCTCGCTAACGAACTTTTCAATGCAGGTAATAAAGACCAAAACCAAGCTCAAAGAAGAACTTAATAAGTTAAGTGACCAACTAAGCCTAGGACTTGTTCCTACAATGGGAGCGCTACATGAAGGGCATGCATCCCTAATTAAAAAAGCGGTTTCTGAAAATGAAAATGTTATAGTAAGTATTTTTGTGAATCCGACCCAGTTCAACAATCAGGAAGATTTAGACAAATACCCTAAAACCATAGATAATGATATAGAATTAATATCTGACATCTCAGACAAAATAATATTATTTACGCCAGAGGTTTCTGAAATATACCCTAAGACCGTCACGCCAAAAACCTACGATTTTGAAGGATTGGACAAGGTTATGGAAGGCGAATTTAGAGATGATCATTTTAATGGTGTTGGCACCATAGTAGAAGAACTATTTAAAATCGTACAACCAAATAAAGCTTATTTTGGGGAAAAAGATTTTCAACAATTACGTATTATTCAAAAACTTACTGAAATAAAAGATATACCTGTCGAGATTATAGGCTGTGATATTATACGAGAAGAGCACGGTCTAGCAATGAGTTCTAGAAATGAAAGGTTAAGCACAAAAATGCGACAAAAAGCAGCTTTTATTTATGACACCCTAAAAACTGCCAAAATTAAATTTGGCATGGAAAATGCATTGAATGTCAAGGATTGGGTAATCGATGAATTCAAAAATCATGACGATTTTGAATTAGAATATTTTGACATTACCGATGTTGAGACTTTGACCCCAATGCAGAATAAAATAAAAAATGTAAAATACAGAGCGTTTATTGCCGTTTATGTTGAAGACGTAAGGCTAATAGACAATATAGCCCTAAATTAAAAGTAAGTTATGCAAATAGAAGTAGTTAAATCAAAAATACATCGAGTAAAAGTTACAGGTGCCGACCTCAACTATGTTGGCAGTATCACTATTGATGAAGATTTAATGGATGCCGCAAATTTTATTCGAGGAGAAAAAGTTCAGATTGTCAATAATAACAATGGAGAAAGACTAGAAACTTACATAATCCCCGGTCCAAGAAAAAGTGGAGAAATCACTTTAAATGGAGCTGCAGCAAGAAAAGTGTCTGTTGGTGATATTTTAATTTTAATTTCTTATACTTGGATGGATATTGAAGATGCAAAGAAATTTAACCCTTCTTTAGTTTTTCCTAATGAAGAAAATAATCTATTAACATAAAGGTTGACGAATACCCTAAAAAAAAATCTTAAGATCATACTCCCAATAGCATTGGGAGTTTTTTTAGTTTGGTATTCCTACACTTCAACAACACCAGAAAATAGAAAAGAAATAATTTTTTACATTAAAGAAGCAAATCCGCTTTATGTATTACTTTCTATTCTACTAGGCATTCTAGGCCATATTTCTAGAGCAATACGCTGGAACTATCTTTTAGAACCTTTAGGGTACAAGCCAAAACTAGTAAACAATATCCTCATAATCTTGACCTCTTATTTTGCTAATTTAGGTATACCAAGAACAGGAGAAATTTTAAGGGCCACTGCGTTGACCACCTATGAAAACGTACCTTTTGAAAAAGGCTTTGGCACTATTGTAACAGAACGGGTCATCGATGTAATCATGCTTCTTTTGGTGGTTACCATTGCATTTTTATTACAAACCGATGTTATCATGGGTATTTTACAAGAACGTGGCTTTAATGCCACAGGACTCATTTTCCTTGCCTTGGGCGGAATTACGTTGTTTTCTATTTTTGTCTTTATCATAAAAAAATCTAAGAGTGCAATAGCCCTAAAAATTAGAACTTTTGTAAAAGGACTTCTTGACGGAGTGTTCAGTATATTTAAAATGAAAAATAAATGGTTGTTTATTTTTCATACATTTTTCATTTGGGGGTGCTACATAGGCATGCTTTATATTATAAAATTTACCGTTCCAGAAACTATCTCATTAACACTAAGCCAACTCTTGGTTGCCTTTGTAGCAGGAGCTTTTGCCATGGCAACTACCAATGGCGGAATAGGTCTTTACCCCATCGCCGTAAGTAGCGCATTGGCCATTTTTGGCATCAGTGCAGTTTCTGGTGATGCCTTTGGGTGGATTATATGGATCGCACAGACGCTAATGATAGTTGTTTTTGGTGCAATATCTTTTCTTTTATTACCGTTATTAAACCGTAGTAAATAGTTTATTTCAACTAACAATTACCTTTTATGCGTTATATCACTTTAATATTCGCACTTTTATTTGGGATGACATCCTATGCACAAGTGACACAAGAAATCTTCGAATCTTTTAAACTTCAAGAACGAAGAGATGTAAATTACTACTTTCCGGAAGATATGGACGATACCAAGAAGTATCCACTAATCATTGTACTTGACGGTGAATATCTTTTTGAACAAGTAGTCGCAAATTCAAAATATTACAGTCGTTTTCATGGCATGCCACAAAGTATTATCGTCGGCATCAACCAAACCGAAAATGATTTAAGATATGAAGATTGTGCCTTTGAGCAAGATAGCGGACTACCATCTGAAAAAGGAAAGAGCTTTTATGAATTTGTTGGCATGGAACTAATACCCTATCTAGACCTTAACTATAGTACGGCACCGTTTAAAATGATCGTTGGGTATGACATTACGGCTAATTTCATGAACTATTGGCTATTTAAAGACAATTCTATATTTGATGGCTACGTAAGCATCTCACCAACTCTTGCTCCAGAGATGGAAAATAGAGTACCTATGCGATTGGGCACTTTTGAAAATCAAATCTTCTATCAACTTATCGTAGAAGGTGAACCAAGTAACGACAAACAACGAATTTTAGAAATGGATAAGGACCTTAAAGCCATAAAAAAAGAATCCTTGCATTATTTCTTTGATGAATATTCCAACGCCGATCATATTTCTGTTGCTACCTATGGCATAGGAAAAGCGTTTGACAATATTTTCGGAATGTTCAAACCTATTAGCCCTAAAGAATATAAATCTCAAATCTTAACCAGTGAAGAACCGGTTTATGATTACTTAGAAAATAAATATCAAGGCATTGTAGATATGTTCGGTTTCAGTAAGCCAGTCGAGTTAAATGACATAATGGCAATATATGCGGCATCTCGAAAGAAAGAAGATTTCGAATCTTTAAAACCGCTATCCGACTTATGCAAGAAAGAATACCCAGAAACCATGTTGGGCTTTTATTTTGAAGCTGAGTATTACGAACAACTTGGTGAACCTAAAAAAGCATTAAGAACATTTGAAAAGTCATTTCAAATGAAAGAAATAGATTTTTTAACTAAAGAAATGGCCCTTGAAAAAATGGATGCACTAAAAGCCGATTTCGGCTTTTAAAGATTATAATATTAAATAAACGGCTAGTCCCAAATTAGCCCAACCTACTTAATTATGATTAAAATTGACGCAATGTACTTCGTGTTCTCCGGAGTGCTTTTTACTTACTTTGGCTTAAAAGGAGAATTCAATTTAGCCTATAATGGTATTGCCCTATTTATGGCGTGGGCATCTTTTTTCCTCGCCTTTAGTGCTTTTAAAAAAGAGAAATCTGGTGAAAATTAAACCATAATTTCTTTCTAAAACCATATCATTTCAAACTTCTTGCTACCTTTAGCTTTCATTGATAAAAGCTAAGGATGGCCAAAACTAAAACTGCATTTTTTTGTCAAAACTGTGGTACTCAATATGCTAAATGGGTAGGACAGTGTTCTGCATGCAAACAATGGAACACCGTTGTTGAAGAGGTGGTTCAAAAAGAAGAAAAAACCAGTTGGAAAACCTCACCACAAACAGCCAAAAGAATTTCAAAACCTCTTTTGGTAAACGAAATTAGCATTGAGAAAGAAGTGCGCCTAAATACCTTTGACCTTGAATTCAACAGAGTTCTTGGTGGTGGTCTTGTTCCTGGGGCATTAGTTTTGCTGGGCGGGGAACCTGGTGTGGGCAAAAGTACATTACTACTTCAAATTGCATTAAAACTGCCATACAAAACGCTTTACGTTTCTGGTGAAGAAAGCCAAAAACAAATTAAAATGCGTGCCGATAGAATTCACCCAAATAGCCAAACCTGCTTTATTCTAACGGAAACTAAAACCCAAAATATTTTTAAACAAATAGAAGCAACGGAACCTGATATTGTTGTTATCGATTCTATACAAACACTTCATTCAGATTATATTGAATCTGCTGCGGGTAGTATTTCTCAAATTCGAGAATGTACAGCAGAACTTATAAAATTCGCGAAAGAAACCAATACCCCTGTTATACTAATTGGACATATTACCAAAGATGGATCTATTGCAGGCCCAAAAATTTTAGAACATATGGTAGATACCGTTCTTCAATTTGAAGGTGATCGCAATTATGTATATCGTATTTTGAGGTCGCTAAAAAATAGATTTGGATCAACTGCAGAACTTGGTATTTACGAAATGCAAGGCAGTGGATTGCGCGAAGTCAACAATCCGTCTGAAGTATTGATTTCTAAAAATGACGACGGATTAAGTGGTACTGCAATTGCTTCTACCGTAGAGGGTATGCGCCCACTACTTATAGAAATTCAAGCACTAGTCAGTACAGCTGTTTATGGAACACCTCAACGTTCTACAACGGGCTATAACGCCAAAAGATTAAATATGCTATTGGCAGTGCTAGAAAAACGTGCAGGATTTAAACTGGGCGCTAAAGATGTTTTCTTGAATATAACCGGAGGCATATCTGTAGATGACCCGGCTATTGATCTAGCCGTCATTGCTGCCATTTTATCCAGTAATGAAGATATACCTATTGATAAAGGAATTTGCTTCGCTGCCGAAGTTGGACTTGCCGGAGAAATTAGACCTGTACAGCGCGTGGAGCAACGCATATTAGAAGCCGAAAAGCTAGGTTATGACACCATCATAATTTCAAAAAGCAATAAAATAGGCCTGAAATCGACAAAAATCAAAATATTATTAGCGTCCAAAATCGAAGAGGTTACAAATAATTTATTTAGCTAGCGCTTATCTCGCATTATTCTAGCCAAAACCATAATGATCACAATCACTACTAAGATTAAAACTATTTGTCCAAAACCGACTTTCAAAAAAATTAGGCTATCCATTTTAAGGCGCAGGATTAGGAATTGAATTATGGATGGCTTCTATTTCTTTTAAAATATCTTCAGACAAATCAATATCAATACTACCAATATTTTCTTCTAATTGTTTGATGCTTGTAGCACCAATAATAGTACTGGTAACAAAAGGCCTCGTATTTACAAACGCCAAAGCCATTTGTGCAAGCGTAATACCATTGGCTTGCGCCAGATCATAATATTTTTTAGTCGCCTCTACAGCTGTATCGCCGATATATCTATTATAATTAGGAAATAAACTTAATCGAGAACCTTCTGGCATTCGATCACCCAAATACTTACCACTTAACGCACCAAAACCCATTGGAGAGTATGCCAATAGACCTACTTGTTCTCTCATTGAAATTTCAGCCATGCCCACCTCAAACAATCTATTTAACAAACTATACGGATTTTGAACAGTTATTGTTCTTGGCAATGTTCCATGAACTTTACTTTCCTCTAAAAAACGCATGGTTCCCCATGGTGTTTCATTAGAAATACCTACGTGCTTTATTTTACCTTCTCGTATTAAATCACGAAAGGTTTCTAAAACTTGATGAATATTATCTTCCCAATGATCAGATATATCATGCTTATACCCTCTTTGACCAAAATAATTGGTACCCCTATCTGGCCAATGTAATTGATACAAATCAATATAATCTGTTTGCAAACGCTGTAAACTTCCCTCTACAGCTTCAATAATAGACTCTCTAGTAAAACCGCTAGTACGAATAAACTTCGTCATTTCAGCTTTTCCGGCAATTTTAGAAGCTAGTACGATATCTTCTCTATTACCATTTTTTTTAAACCAATTACCAATAACCTTCTCTGTAGCGGCATATCTATCTTGATGTGCCGGAACAGGATACAACTCTGCAGTATCTAAAAAATTAACGCCCTTATCAAGAGCATAATTGATTTGTTCATGACCTTCCTCTTCGGTATTTTGATTACCCCAGGTCATAGTACCCAAACATATTTTACTTACTTCAATATCTGTATGTGGTAAATTGGTATAGATCATTTAGCTTAAATTTTTAATCCTAAAAACGCAAAACTACTAAATATATTCAGGGCGATTGTATCTATTTCGTTAACTCTCTAACTCAATTAAAATAGGGCAGTGATCACTGTGCTTCGCTTCTGATAAAATTACAGATCTAGACAATCTATCTTTTAGTGTAGAAGCTACCATAGCATAATCTAAACGCCAGCCCTTATTATTATTTCTGGCATTGGCTCTATAACTCCACCACGTATAATTATCCGGTTCAGAATTGAACTCCCTAAAACTATCTATAAATCCGCTTTTCATGAAATCTCCTATCCATTCCCGTTCTACAGGTAAAAATCCCGATACGTTTTTTAATCCCACAGGATTATGAATATCTATGGCTTCATGACAAATATTATAATCTCCCAATACTATTAAATTCGGATTCGTTTTTTTAAGATCATTGACATATTCTTGAAAATCTGCCATATATGTAAGCTTAAAATCTAATCGCTGCATATTTGTACCTGAGGGCAAATACATACTCATTATAGAAATATCTCCAAAATCTGCACGAATATTTCTTCCCTCAAAATCTATATAATCGATACCTGTACCAAAAGCTACATTATCTGGCTGGGTCTTAGAAAGTATGGCTACGCCGCTATACCCTTTCTTTTGGGCACTATACCAATAGTTATACCTGTAACCCGCTTCTTCAAATAAAGAAAGATCGAGTTGATCTTCGTTAGCCTTAATTTCTTGTAGACATACTACATCTGGCGATACGGTTCGCAACCAATCTAAAAAACCCTTTCTTATCGCTGCCCTAATTCCATTTACATTATAAGATATGATCTTCATCTCTATTCATTTTGGCTTAAAAATAAAAAAGAGTTAAAGATTAAAGGTGCATACTTTCTATTAAAATCATAATTTCACAGCTTTAAAATTTTTTTTGCATTTTAAAACGCATCTCATGAACAAGTTTATTTTTTCGGCTCTTTTATTACTCATTACTACTTCTTCTTTTTCTCAAGCTTATTATAATGATGAAAATAGCCATGAAGTGAAATTGAACATTGGTCAATTTTTGGTAACCACTACGGTTGAATTAGGATATGAATATTATATAAATGAAGACACCAGTATTGGAGGAACATTATATTTTGATGGGAAGTCGACCGATTACAATGGAAATTTTGGAATAGGACCTAACCTAAGAGCTTATTTTGGTTACGGACCAAAAAGCGGTCTTTTTGCTGAAGTGTTCGGTCTTTATTATACAGGCGAAGACGATGATGAGGACACTGCAAACCTAGGCAATAGAAATTATGATTACTCTACTATAGCCCTTGGTCTTGGCGGAGGTTATAAATGGGCGACCAGAAGTCAAAAATTCACTATTGAATTAAATGGAGGACTGGGAAGAAACATTAATCCAGAAGATTTTCAAGATGACTTTATGTTCAGAGCCGGATTATCTTTAGGTTATCGCTTTTAATGAGCACTTCTGAATTTTTAACTACCTATGAAAAAAATATATCCCTTATTACTATTTTTATCATTTACCTCAAGTTTTTTTGCACAAAACACTATCAAAAACGACAGCGTAACCCAATTAAACGAGGTTGTTGTAATAGATACCTTGACCGCTAAAAATGTTATTGGTATTATACCCTCACAAACAATTGGCGCTACTACATTTGCCAATTATAGCCCTGTAGACTTCATTGGCTCCATTAATCAAATTTCCGGTCTATATGCTTTGTCAGGAGCTTTAAACACGAATAGAATTACAATCAGAGGTGTTGGCGCAAGAACGCCTTTTGGAACAGACAAACTTAGACTTTACTATAACAATATACCCATTACTAACGGAACAGGCTCGTCTACGATAGAAGCTTTCGATTTAGAAAATCTTACGTCAATTGAAGTAATTAAAGGGCCTAAGGGAACAGGATTTGGCACTAATCTGGGTGGAGCAATTATCTTAAACACCAAACAAACAAGCAACCAACCTACCAAGTTTACCAATAATACTACAATAGGTTCTTACGGACTATTCAAAAACAGTTTAGGATTTACTCATTCAGAAAAAGATTTTTATATGACCTTTCAGTATGGTCATATGGAAATAGATGGATACCGTGAAAACAATAGATTCGAACGTGACGGATTCCTTCTTAACACCATTTTCAAACTTTCAGAAAAAAGTGAAGTCGAACTTTTGGTAAATCATATTGATTACTCGGCTCAAATAGCCAGCTCCATAAGTCAAGAAGATTTCAATGAAGACCCTACTCAAGCTGCCTTTACCTGGAATGCTGCAAAAGGATACGAAGACAACAACTATAGCCTAATAGGACTTTCTCACACCTATTATTCAAACCCTAATTTCAAAAACACCACTAGCCTATTCTATACCTATTTAGACCATTATGAACCTGCACCGTTTATTATTTTAGATGAATACACCAATGGTTATGGTTTTAGAACCTTGTTCTCTGGCAACGTTGCTATTTCAGATAATACACTGGCATACACTTTTGGCGGCGAACTTTATAAAGATGAATATTCTTGGGCAACATTTGAAAATCTCTATCGAGAAAACAATGGTAATGGAAGCTTGCAAGGAGAAAGACGTTCTCAAAATAAAGAATTTAGAAACCAACTGAATGCTTTTGCTACGGCATTCTATTCTTTTACAGATAAACTTACAGCTCAATTAGGGTTAAATATCAATAAAACTCAATATGACTTTAGAGATATTTTCAACACAGGTGAAAGCAACACTAGTGCCAATAGAGATTTTAACACTCTATTCTTACCAAGTTTAGATGTTAATTATGCTATTACACCAACAAACCAACTGTATGCAAATATTAGCCGCGGATTTTCAAATCCTAGTTTAGAAGAAACACTAACCCCTGACGGAATCATAAATCCTGACATTCTTCAAGAGACAGGCACTAACTATGAATTAGGCTTCGTACATAAAAGTAAAGACGAAAAACTAAAGCTGGAAGTCGCTGCTTATATAATGCCAATTAAAAATCTTCTGGTAGCCAAACGTGTAGGAGACAACCAGTACATAGGGCGAAATGTCGGTAAGACCAAACATCAAGGTGTTGATTTAGATTGGAGCTACCGCATCAGCCTAACCGATAAAATTATGTTTTCTCCATTTATAAGTTACACTTATAGTAACCATAAATTTGTTGATTTCACAGATGAGGAAGCCGATGAAGATTATTCTAAAAATGCTTTAACAGGTGTACCTAAAAACAAATTGAATTCAGGAATTCAAACTAATTTTGGAAATGGTTTGTTTTTAAATATCACCCATCAATTTATAGATGAAATTCCTTTAACAGATGCAAATTCCCTTTACAGCGATTCCTTCAACTTATTACATATTAAAGCAGGTTATAAAAAACAAATTACAGATAAATTACGTGTAGGTTTAGATTTTGGAATCAACAACCTCACAAATAAAAAGTACGCACAGTCTGTATTAATAAATGCTAGGGGATTTGGCGGAAATGCCCCAAGGTATTTCTACCCTGGGAACAATATTAACTATTATGGTAGTGTTAAATTAAATTACACCCTTTAATCTATTCCATTTTCTTTAACCACGTTTTCATATCTACGGCATTATGAATGATACCATTCAACGCTGATATAGCAACACGTTCCTGCTCCATAGAATCTCTATGTCTAATAGTAACAGTTTGATCTTCTAAAGTTTGGTGATCAACGGTAATACAGAAAGGAGTACCATTGGCATCTTGTCTTCTGTAACGTCTACCTACAGCATCTTTTTCATCATAAACCACGTTAAAATCCCATTTAAGGTCATCTATAATTTGGTGTGCAATTTCAGGTAAACCATCCTTTTTAAGCAAAGGTAAAATAGCTGCTTTTACAGGTGCTAAAACAGCCGGTAACTTAAGTACTGTTCTGGTAGTGTTATTCTCTAATTCTTCCTCTTGAAGCGAGTTAGAGAATACCGCTAAAAACATTCTATCCAAACCAATTGAAGTTTCTAAGACATAAGGCACATAGTTCTTATTTACTTCATGGTCAAAATACTGTAATTTTTTACCAGAAAATTTCTCATGACTGCTTAAATCAAAATCTGTACGAGAATGAATTCCTTCTAACTCTTTAAATCCGAATGGAAAACGGAATTCTATATCTGATGCTGCATCTGCGTAGTGCGCCAGTTTCTCATGATCATGAAAACGGTAATTATCTTGACCTAAACCAAGAGACAAGTGCCACTTCATTCTTTTTTCTTTCCAAACCTCATACCATTCTTTCTGTGTACCTGGTTGAATAAAGAATTGCATTTCCATCTGTTCAAACTCACGCATTCTAAATATGAACTGTCTTGCTACAATTTCATTTCTAAAAGCCTTACCGGTCTGGGCAATTCCGAAAGGAAGCTTCATACGACCAGATTTCTGAACATTTAAGAAGTTTACAAAAATACCCTGTGCAGTTTCAGGTCTTAGATATAAATCCATTGCGCTATCTGCATTAGCACCTAATTTGGTGCCGAACATTAAATTGAACTGCTTAACATCTGTCCAGTTTTTAGAACCAGACATGGGGCATGCGATATCCAATTCTTCAATTAAAGCTTTTACATCGGCCAAGTCTTCATTCTGTAAAGATTTACCCAATCTGCTCAAAATCGTTTTTCCTTGCTCTTGATAATCGACAACACGCTGATTGGTCTGCAAAAACTGCTCTTTATCAAAAGCGTCACCAAAACGTTTTGCCGCTTTTTTGACCTCCTTCTCAATTTTAGCATCAATTTTAGCGACATAGTCTTCAACTAAAACATCTGCTCTATATCTTTTTTTAGAATCTTTATTATCTATTAACGGATCATTGAAAGCATCTATATGCCCAGAAGCCTTCCACGTTAATGGGTGCATGAAAATTGCAGCATCTAACCCAACAATATTATCATTGAGCTGCACCATTGCTTTCCACCAATAGTCCCTTATATTTTTTTTAAGTTCAACACCATTTTGACCGTAGTCATAAATAGCACTTAACCCATCATAAATTTCACTAGATTGAAATACATATCCGTATTCCTTTGCGTGAGAAATTACACGCTTAAAATCATCTTCTTGCTTTGCCATGTGGCAAAAATAGAACAATAGCCCAAAAAAATAATAATTATTTTAATTCAAATTCAGAAGAAGTAATTAAACGCTCATCTTCAAAGACGTTCAAGGTATAAATACCTTCCTTTAAGGAACCTTCAGGTATGGTAATTGCCTCACATAGCTTCTGATCGATACCTGTAAAAACAAATTCCACTCTTTTACTATATATATTGCCATTTACCGTAATAGTATTGGCATTATCTTCTATAACCTGCTTGTTAGGATCTAAGAACTGAAGATAAATTACCTTTTCATTGTTGGCCTCGCTCTCATCTGCCAAAACTGTTACACAACCTCTAAGTTTTTCAATAATGGAAGCCTTATTGGTCTTAGTAGGTTTTGTACCACGAATTAGCCTAAAACCACTACCCTCGGCATTAACCATTTTTAAATAGCTTTTGGTCTTCAACTTTTGATTAAGCTCTAGGATTTTTCTTCTTTGTAGTGCCTCTGCTTCCGCCAAAGAATTACTGTTTGCCCTTAGGTTTTCTATTTGCTTACGAGACTCGTCATACTTATCCGTAAGTAACATGTTATTGTAGCGTAAGAAGTTGTTCTTTAAAAGTAAACTATCGTTTTTAGATTCTAACCTACGTAATTCAGTTTTGAACTCCCTTAATTTTTGGACCGTAAAATTCAATCGCCCTACCGAATCCAAAAGTTCCTGTACCTTAAACTTAGAATCTTGTAATTCAATTTCGTTCATTTCACTTTTTGCGGACAAACGATCTACATCGGCTTTCATAATGGTAAGATCCCTGACCAAAATTTCTTTCTCTTGCTCTAAAAATTCAATTTCAGCGTTTGACTGGGCATAACTGTAATAAAAAGCTATTAACAATGCTAAAAGTACCGCAACAAATGCTGCTAGTATAATCTTATAATTGAATTTATTATCTTGACTGTCCATTTAAAAAGCGGGCTGTAGGTTGTTTAATCTGTAAAATTTGATGAAAAACAGAATTTCAAATATACTAAAGGATGTTACCAACATACTGCTACCCATATCATGTTTTGGATGTAATGCACGATTATATAGAGGAGAGGTGCTTCTCTGTACATCTTGCCGACATCAATTACCACTTACCGAGTATACTTTTAACGATGAAAATGCGGTTGACCGTATTTTTTATGGTCGAATTAACATAAAAAAAGCAAATTCATTCTTATTCTTTACCGAAATTGGAATCGTAAAAAACCTCATACATTTTTTAAAATATAAGAATCAAGAAGGTATAGGGCAATTTTTAGGTGATTGGCACGGTCAAATATTAAAGGAGCAAGGTCATCTGCCGAAAATCGACTTTGTAATTCCCGTTCCTTTACATCGAAAAAAACTTAAAAAAAGAGGTTATAACCAAGTAGCACTTTTTGCAAAGCAAATTGCTTTTCATATCAATGCCAAATACAATGATGATATTTTGGTAAAAACCGCTAACACAAAAACACAAACCAAAAAAAATAGACTCAGCAGATGGTATGACAATAGATCTTTATATGAAATTAAAAATGGAGAAGCGCTAGCCAACAAAACGATACTTTTGGTTGACGATGTAATTACTACCGGTGCTACCATGGAAATTTGCGCTAATACCTTCAAAGATATAGAAGGTGTTCAAATTTATATCTCTAGTATGGCAGTTGTCCCAAAGAATTAGATTTCTATAAAATATGTTGTTTCTTTGCGGTCGATAAACACACTAATGGGCAGAAAAATCCTAGGTTTTATTTTCATTTTTGTTATTGTACTGGTATCATACCAATGTGCACAGCGGGGCACACCTACCGGTGGACCTAAAGACATTACCCCACCAGAATTAACTCGTGCAGAGCCACCTAATTTAACCACCAACTTTACCGGACAAAAAATTAGATTGTATTTTGATGAGTTAGTGAAACTAAAGGACATTCAGAAACAACTGATCATATCTCCCCCTCTAAAAAACACACCAGTGCTATCACCGATGGGTAGCGCTAACAAATACGTTGAAATTATCATAAAAGATACACTCGAACCTAATACAACGTACACTTTTAACTTTGGTCAAGGTATTGTAGATAATAACGAAGAAAATCCGAAGTCGTTTTTTACCTACGTTTTCTCTACCGGAGATTATATAGACTCACTTGAACTTGCAGGTGTTGTAAAAGATGCTTTTAATAAAAAAGCAGATGATTTTATCAGCGTAATGCTATACAAAATCGATAGTAGTTACAACGATTCCACTGTTTACAAGAGACCGCCTAACTATATTACCAATACATTAGATAGTGCCGTAATATTTAAGCTTAAAAATTTAAAGGAAGGTAAATATGCTCTATTTGGTATCAAAGATGCTTCTGGCAATAACATATTTGATCAAAAAACAGATAAAATCGGCTTTGTGGAAGATACTATTAGTTTACCCACGGATTCTATATATCTTTTAAATCTTTTTAAAGAGATTCAAGATTACAGTGTAGCTGTACCCAGCATGGAAGCTAGTAATAGGATAAGTTTTGGGTATTATGGTAAAGGAGACGACATCAAAATCGAAACTTTAAGCGAAATACCAGATACAGTTAAGACTTATGTTTTAAAGGATAGGGAAAAAGACACATTGAACTTTTGGTTTACACCATATGAGATGGACTCCTTACTCTTTACTATTACCAATGAAAATTTAAAAATTCAAGACACATTTAAGGTAAAGAACAGAAAAATTGAGTTCGACTCCCTTAAAATCTCTATGAGTCAGAATGGAAATATAGAAATGGACAAGTCCATTAATCTACTTAGCAATACGCCATTAGTAAGCTATGACAGTACCAAAATAAAATTAATGGATAAAGATTCTGTAGAAGTAACTTATAATTTGAAGCTTGACACTTTAAAAAATCTTTTAAATTTTGATTTTAAAATCGATCCTGACCAAAATTATAGAATGGAATTAGTGCCAGGTGCCGTTACAGATTTTTTTGAAACCACAAACGATTCTGTAGCATATTCATTTAGAACTAAAAGTCTTGCTGATTATGGTAATCTAACCTTAAATTTAAATGGCAACAATATTGTATACCCCATTATTGTTCAATTAACCAACGAAAAAGGCGATTTGCAGCGTGAAATTTATTCAACAGAATCGCAAGCCTATATATTCGACAACCTTACCCCTGGCAAATATCAAGCACGCGTTATTTTTGATATGAACGGAAATGGTAAATGGGATACCGGTAGCTTTTTAGACAAGAAACAACCAGAAAAAATAAGTTATTATCCTACTTTGATAGAGTTACGTGCCAACTGGGAAAAAATTGAGACATTTAATTTAATCAATTAACAAAATTAAACTATAACAATATTATGAGATACTTTGTTTTATTTATTTACTTACTAACTACAAATTTAATACTAGGTCAAATTAATCATATAAATGATGAAACCGGTACCTTTCAAACTGGAAATATAGACTCCCCTTTTTTAAGAGTTTCAGAAAAATCTGGAAACAAAATTGAGGGAAGTATTTATTTGAACGATAGTTGGCAACAAGCAGTTGTTACAAATAACTCATCTCAGAATAGCACTATTTTGGCCCGATTTAATGCCTACCACAGTGAAATTGAAACACTCAACAACGGTACCGTAAATGCGTTGTTACCAACACCGGGAATATTTGTTACTTTAAATAGTAAAATGTTCACATCAGTTCTACTAGATAAAAAAACAAAACCCATTTTTGCTGAAATCTTAGTAAATAAAAAGAATAAACTTTTTAAAGCTTATAGCATTAAAATAAATAAAGCCCCATCAGATGCTAAATTATTAAATATAGAAAGCATTGACAAGGTAGTTATTAAATCAACATTGTACTATCAAAAAAACGAACGCATACTAAAATTTCCATCTTCAAAGAAAGAAATAAAAGAAAAATTACCCGCTGAAATGATTAGAACAGCAAAAAGAGAAAATTTATCGTTGAAAAAGGAGGAAGATATTTTAAAGCTTTTTCAATTATTAGATTAATTATTTCAAAATAAACTCATCTCTATCATTTAAAAAACGAAGTTTATCTCTAACAAGATCGACTTTATTTTTAGAAATTTCAACTATTGAAATCCCTTCATTTTCAGAAAGTAAAACTAATTCTCCAAGAGGGTCATAAACACTTGAGTGTCCTGGATATTTATGCCCCACCTCATCTTCACCAATACGATTTACTCCTATACAATACACCATATTTTCAATAGCCCTAGCTTTTAAAAGAGTATCCCAAGCATTGATTCTTGGTGTTGGCCAATTTGCGGTATATAGCAATACATCAAAATTTTCTGTATTTCTACTCCACACTGGAAAACGGAGATCATAACAAACTAAAGGGCAAATAGAAAAACCTTTATAGTTCACTATCAACCTTTGGGTACCAGCTGTATACTCTTTATCCTCGCCTGCTAAAGTAAATGTATGACGCTTGTCGTAACTTTCGTAATCACCACTGGGTTTTACAAAAAAAAGTCTATTATAATATTGGTCATCTTCTTTAAAAACCATGCTACCTACAATAGCGCTATTTTGATTGGCAGCCATTTTTTTCATCCACTGTAATGTAATTGCCCCTTCATCTTCACGTATATTATTTGGCGCCATGGTAAAACCGGTAGTAAACATTTCTGGCAGAACTATTATATCAACCAAATCAACCATCTTTACAATTTTGTTACTGAACATCTCCCTATTGGCAACAGGGTTCTCCCAATGTAAAGCAGATTGAATTAAGGCAATTTTTAGACTATTACTTTGATTTTCTTTCATACTTATTCCAACATATCGATAAAAGCACTTAAGCCTTGTATTTTGGCATGATCTAATGCGCTGTTACCTCTATTATCTTTTATTGTTTTATCTGCACCATTGGCTATTAATAATTTTGCAATCTCTAAACGATTAAATTGTGCTGCATAAATTAAGCATGTTGCGCCCATTGCATTACGCATATTCAATTGAGCCTTTTTAGCTATCAACATTTTTGCAATATCGGTAAAACCCTTAAAACACACTCCCATTAATGCAGTATTGCCAGAGGCATCTACAGCATCGATTTTTGCACCTTTATCTAAAAGTAAGGATGCAATCTCCGTTTCGTCGTAATAAGTGGCCAAAATCAATGGTGTGGAACCTCGTGCATCTTTGCTGTTTACGAGTAGAGGGTTTTTCTCTAGCATCATTTTAACCTCGTTTAAACTACCTTCTCTTATTGCTTTAAAAAAATTCTCGTTCATAGTTTTGTATTATATGATATATCAATCTTCAGGAAAAACTTAAAGAAACTCAATCTAGACGATTTTTCTTACTGTAAATTTATTTTTCTTACTTTTAATAAATTATATATCTTTAATTTTAATTGTAAGAATTTTTGAAAACACTAGCCGTTGACTTTCTTTTAAAAGAGTCCCCCAATGCAATTGCTATCGTGGATACTAAGTTAAACTATATTGGCTACTCTAACGAGTGGTTAGAAAAATTTAATTTAGGCGATTCTGATTGTGTCAACAAATATGTATTCGACAATATAATCGAAACACCAGATCTTTTTAAGAATGCCGTTGAAAATGGCGTAAATGGAAAAGAACATGTCAATAACGGGCAAAAATTTATCTTACCTGACGGAAGCCCACAATGGTTAAAATGGAAAATTACACCCTCTAAATTACAAAATCAGGGCTTTGACGGTGCTATTGTTTTTCTAGAAGATATAACGGCCCAACAAAAAGAAATAGAATTACTGCATAAAGCTGAAAAAGTTGCTAGAATAGGTTGTTGGGAACTTGATCTAATTAACAATACGGTTCATTGGACAAAAACCACGAAAGAAATCCACCAGGTAAGTCAGGATTTCGTTCCGAATTTAGAGGGAGGAATAAATTTCTATAAAGAAGGCGTTCATAGAGAAAAAATCTCTTATTTAGTAAGTTGTGCCATAGCAGAAAAAAAACCTTTTGACACCGAACTCATCATTATAACCGCAAAAGGGAATGAAGTTTGGGTACGCGCAAAAGGCGAAGTTGAAGTATTGAACGGAAAAGCGGTTAGACTTGTTGGTACATTTCAAGATATAGACGAACGTAAAAGAATAGAATTAGCTCATCAAGAAATCTCAGAGCGATTAAAAATTACTACACAAACTGCACAAATTGGAACTTGGAACTATGACCTTTTAGATAATAATCTAGAGTGGGACGATGAGATGTATCGAATTTTCAATGTTGATGAAAGTCAGTTTTCAGGTTCTTTTACATCTTGGTCTTCAACAATACATAAAGATGATCTAGATAGGGTTTTAAAGGCAACCAACGACGCAATTAACGGTGTTAAAGATTTTGACGAAGAGTACAGGATTACAAATTTAGATGGTACAATAAAGCATATTAAAGGAATCTCTAAAACGATAAAAGATCGCGAGGGCAAATCATTTAAAATGACCGGTGCAAACTGGGATATTACAGAACTAAGAAGTACCAAACTTGAATTAGCTAAAAATACTAAGCTATTTTCTAAAACCTTTGAACATTCTGCTATTGGTATGGCACTGGTAAACCCAGATCTTAAATGGTTAAAAGTAAATAAAAGTTTAACCGATAGCCTAGGGTATTCAGAGGAAGAGCTAATGCAAATGAACTCCTTAGACATTACTCACCCAGATGATATAGATGCCAGCCATATTTATAAAAACGAAATTACCAGTAAAAACAATGAACGTTCACAATTTCAAAAGAGATTCTTTCATAAAAACGGTAACGTAGTTCATGCCATTATTGGAGCGACACCAGTAAAAGACCAAGGCGGAAATATTAGTCATTTCATCATCCAATTTTTAGATATTACAGAAAGAATAGAGTCACAGAAAAAATTAGAAGCACTGGTAGACGTTACTAAAAGCCAAAATGAAAGTCTTACAAATTTCGCCCATATCGTTTCACACAACCTTCGCTCACACTCTACTAACATGGGCATGCTCACAAAGTTTTTAAATGAGGAAAATGTTGACGGTGAACTTAAGAACATACATGAAATGATTATAAGTGCATCTCAAAGCCTATCAGAGACCATAGCTCATCTAAATGATGTCGTACAGGTAAAAACCGGAGCTCTTGAAAAGCTACAAAGCGTTAGCGTTCTCACGACAATGGAACAAATTACCAAAAGTATCAATGGATTATTGGAAGAACAAAACGCCCAACTTCATATTGATATTCCCAAATCTCATTTTGTTAATGCAGTGCCGGCCTATCTTGAAAGTATCTTCTTAAATATTCTAACAAATGCACTAAAATATAGTTCTAAAAAACGTACACCGATTATAAAAATAAAGTCTAATATTGAAAAAAGCCATATCGTAATAACATTTAGCGATAACGGGCAAGGAATAAATATGAAAAGACATGGCGACAAAATTTTTGGCATGTACAAAACTTTTCACAAACATAAAGATGCCAAGGGTATAGGTCTTTTTATAACCAAAAACCAAATAGAATCAATGAGCGGTAAAATAAGTGTTAAAAGTGAGGTTGACAAAGGCACCACTATGTTCATCAAACTCAAACAAGGTTAATTAACTACTATGAAGAAAATTGAAATCTGCTGCATTATTGATGATGACCCCATATTCGTATATGGTACCAAGAGGATTATAAAAGAGGTAGATTTTGCAAAATCTATAATTGTTTATAATAACGGTCAAGAAGCTCTTGACGGACTCATGAATACCTGTATAGCAAAAGAACCGCTACCAGATGTCATATTTTTGGATCTGAATATGCCTATTTTAAACGGATGGGAATTTCTAAATGAATTTAAAAATTGTAAAAGTCCAAGATCAAAAAAGATTGTCATCTATATCATAAGTTCTTCGGTAGACCCTAGAGATTTAGAACAAGTTAAAAATTATGAACAAGTAGACACTTATATATTAAAACCAGTTACACCAGATGATCTAGGTAAAATATTAACCGCGTAAAGTTAAAGCTGTACTACACAAAAAAATATAGATATTGATAAAATGCGCATAACTTACTTTTTACAAGATAACTTTAATCAATTATTTATATAACTTAGTCAATTATAATTGATTAAAGGACCAATATTTAATCAAGATATTTTTGAAATATACAAAATGAGTACATTTTCTAGTTGTTGTATTATTGATGACGACGAATTCTTTTCGGTTAGCAGTAAGAGTATTTTGAAGCATCATAACTTCAGTGATAATATTTTATATTACTCGGGTGGCCAAGAAGCTCTTGACGGTTTAATTGGTTTATTAGTTGAAAACATAAAACTACCAGACGTTATATTTTTAGACCTAAATATGCCAAATAGAGATGGCTGGTCTTTTTTAGAGGAATTTGAAGAGCTACCCGAAAACAAAATAGGGCACATTAAAATTTATATTACAAGTTCTTTCATTAGCCCTAAATACATGGAGAAAGCCAAAGATTACAAATTAGTTAAAGATTATATCGTAAAACCTTTGACCGAAAGCACCGTTCAAAAAATTATCGATTCAAAAGACATAACATAATTTCATCTAACACCCGGACTAAAATCTAAAGGAGCATTTTGCGGCTCATTAATCGTACCCTTTGCACCAGTATCATTGTAAATCAACCATTCCGCTGAATTAAAAATAGCATTGTTAGTATTTACTTCTATTTTTCTAACAGCCCTTCCATCTTCAAATTCGTGGTTGGTATTGCTACCATCTTCACCAATAACTCCAAAAATATCCACAACAGAACCAAAGGGATCTACTAAAACAAGATTATCATCTCCATTAGAATCTGCAGGTGAATTTGTGCCTACTGCAACATCAGCATCAAAGCCATATACATTTTTAAACTCTTCTGAATTAGGAGAAATTATTAAGAAACCTATGCCAGGTATTTCATATTCAGACAAGTCTATGCTTGAACTAATGGCAGTGTTATCATTAGTGTAACGTTCCAAACTCCACCCATTTAAAGATAAACTTTCTTCCGATGCGTTATAAAGCTCCACAAACCTTGCCCCAGCGTTATTATCAGGGTCGGCAATCTCAGATATAAAAATTGACGGTGAAGTAAATTCATCTATAAAATCTTCACATCGTTCTTGTTCAAATTCGAGGTCATTAACGCCACGGATGATTAGCTGATATTGATTGTTATCTTTAGTCAACAACCCTGTGGCGGTTCCCATTTTGTCTGGTAAACTTTCTGATTGAAAATCTGCATAACCACTATTTACTATAACCAATTCATTATCCATACAATCTACAAGGGTACGCAATGTTTCTTCTTCTTTAACAGCAAAAGTCTTCCCTAGTTCTTCTTGCTTAATTTCCACGCTGTTTATTACTACTAGAGTATTTAACATAGCATCGTTTAATCCTGAAATAACAACTAAAGTAGGCTCTATGCCATTATTTGTTTCACAAGAAACCAAAACATGGTCAAAAACAACATTTTTAGGCAACCTGCCGACACTACGATTGCCAAAAGAGGTAAACACACCGCCAATTTTATATGTATCATTAGATTTACCTAAATACAATCCCTTTAGTTTTATGATAATTTGCTGACCTACGTCAAAGAACAAATGAGAATCCCTTAATTCTAACTCTATTTGCATTCCACCCGATGGGTTACTAGACTCATCTTGAAAATATATTGTATTAAAAAAGTTACCTTCTTTGTCTGAAGATATTACGTAGCCTTTTATAACCAAGTCTTCCTGAATTTGAAAAGTATCACCATTATACATATTCTTTAATTCTGATATGGCTATGAAGGTAAAATCTGAAGCTGAACACTCTAGTTCTGGTGCATCAAACTCCCTATTCTTCACACATGAGAAAAGCATGACAACAATAATAATCAGAAAGCATTTGTTACTCTTAAAATTCATATAGATTACTTCATTTTTAAAAACTAAAGGCAAAATTTAAAAAATAGGTTCTACCGAAACCATACCAATACTTAGGCGCAAAAGACGGATTACCACTAAAATTATCTTGCTTTAGCTGACCATAATTTCCATTTCTACTCTGCTCGTAACCACCCGTTCTAAAAGTGGTATCAAAAAGATTATTAACGCTTGCAAAAACACTTATGTACTTCCCTTTCTTAAGCCACGACTTACCGCCCACCATATTCAATAAATAAAAATTATCCAGTG
Source organism: Maribacter sp. (assembly GCA_020629285.1). Lineage (GTDB taxonomy): Bacteria > Bacteroidota > Bacteroidia > Flavobacteriales > Flavobacteriaceae > Maribacter. The sequence goes on along the minus strand of JAHDDP010000010.1, from coordinate 63,834 downwards.
GTTTTTGCCTTAGTAGTTTTTGGACATTTTCATCTGTTGCATCAGGGAACCTTAGTTTGGTTTCTGGATCAATTAAAAAACTCTGGGTTCTGGTTATCGTAGAAATATTGGCATAATTATTACCCAAGTAATTTGCCGAAGCACTTACCCACCAATATTTTGGATCTCTATATTCTATACCTACCGCAATTGCTTTCTGCGGACCTTGTGCTAACTTATACCCTTCAACTGCAGATTGCCCTAAAAACTTAGAACCGGAAATATCAATTAAATCTTCGGCTGCACCTGCTGTATCAAAATTAATTGTCACAAATGGGTTACTTGCATATTCATGCTTTGCCACAGAGCCAACTAATGATAATTTAACAGCGCTAGATACTTGGTATTCTAAACCAAGTTCAACACCCATATGTAATTTATCTAAATCAGTGAGTACTTCTTGTACGAAATCTGAACCAACACCCGAATCAACGAAAAAGAAATTGACATCGGTGGTATTTTGAAAACGAGTATAAAACCCTGTAAATCTGCCCGTTAATTTTGGCATTCTAAGAAAGTAGTTAGCATCTACACTAGTAATGGTTTCGCTTTGTAAATTGGGGACTACAGTATTGTTCTCCCTAGGGTTTATAAATACATTTTGTAACACAGGCGCTTTATTTATAATCGCGGCATTGACAGAAACCCAATGCCTACCTGTTATTGTATAAGATGCGCCTGATTTTAATGACCAATTTGAAAATTTGACCTTTTCGCTCTTACCTAGTGAGTTGCCTATAAATCGTTCATTTTTGAATAAACCTTCTCTTTGATAATCAACTAAAGTATACTTACCGGCAACAAATGCCTTAACTTTATTATAGTGGGCATTTAACTGAGTAAAGACATCGCTATTACTTCCGTTTAAATCATAATTATAATTAAAGATTTCTCCGTCTAGTTTATTCGCTTCAGTTGAAACATCATTTAAAGTTTCTGAAAAAGTATCTATATCACGATGAAACTCCGCCCCTAACAAATCGTTAATTTGAGCATAGTTTTTAGAATTTAACTGCCTGTGAGTTACACCCATATCCAGTCTTAAATGACTATCAATATTTATATTTGCAGTAGCCCTTGCAGTAATCTGATTATCTTTTGTGGTATCATCGTACAGTACGTAAGCCGCTTCTCCGTTTTGACTTATACTAGTATTTGCCTTGTATATATTTTCCCAATCTAATTGAGGGTTTTCTATAAAGCCTTCTTCCGCTTGAATAGCACTTTCAAAATTGGCTCCTATAGGCGAATTCAAATAAAAACTCGGCAAATAACGGTAGTATGTAGGATCAGGATTTGGAGCATTATAATACCCTAAACGACTTCTCTTATACACACCGGTTTGATAGCCCAAACCCGCATTAATTTGTAGATTTTTAGATTCATGATGATAATTTAAAAGAAATAGCGGTTCACGAATATGTCGCTCTCTAGAATTTCTGATTTTTCCGTTCTGTATACCGGCATATGGGTTATATCTATTTCCTTGAATTTCTTGTACTTCTTCTGTAATGGCAGATGACCGTCCTCTTCTATTAGAGGCTACAATTGCTGTGGCAGAAATTGTATTCTTTTCATTTAAAAGATACTCCAATGAACCATATATAGAATACGAATCATACAAAGTACCATTCATATACCCCTCTTTTGCCCAGCGTCTAGAAGCCGAAACAATATAGGCGTATTTCTCATTCTTCACTCCAGAATTGTATGTAGCCATCAGTCTGCCACTATATGTTCTGTTTGATAAAGATGAAGATAATCGAGTGCCTGGTCTTAACCCAGAGGGTCGCAAATCTATATTTGTGTTTCCTAAAATTCCTCCAAAAGTAAAATCTGATGCTTCTAAACCATTGGCATATTGTTGATTTCTAATTACATCATTTAGCCCTCCCCAATTATTCCACTGTGGTCTGCCATCATACATTTTATTCATTGGCAATCCGTTCAAGTGTACTTCGCCATACTGCGAATCATATCCTCTTACCCGAAAAAATACCTGACCAAAATCAAAAGCTGCCCTGTTCAAGAAAATATCTCTGGTTGACTGTAATAAAGCGAGCGCGTTAGAATTTATTTCATCATCTAATAACTCGTCATCGGTAATATTAATGAGATTAATAGACTTTTCTACAGTCATATCTCTTCCCAAAAAAATGACGCCTAGGTCAATAGTATGATCATCAAGAAATACGGGTATTCTTTTAATATTAAAATCAGGAGTAGAAATTTGAAGTATAAATTCTCCTTTATTGGAAGTAATTAATTTAAATTCTCCAAATTCATTAGTAGTTATCGGTGTAAAATCTCCTTCTAAGATTACTTCTGCATTTGTAATTACTTCACCTTTAACCCTTTCTTTTATTACCCCCGAAATTGTCGTGGTACTTTGAGCATGTAAAAAACATATTTTAACAAATAGTAATAAAAACAGGCTATGCTTAATCATTATATAACTTAAAGACCTACTAATGAGCTATTAAGATAACACTTGAGAAATAATTAACGTGAATTTTCCGTATACTCGCTTATAATTAAGGTAAAATACTCTCAACAATGCGATTTCTACTTCTTATCTGCTTTCTTTCGTCATTACTTACATGTGCCCAAGATGCTGATGTATATCAAATTAGAACCATTGCTTTCTATAATCTAGAGAATCTATTTGATACTAAAAATGATACTTTAATTTTTGATGATGATAGAACTCCTGAAGGAAAAGATAAGTGGACAGAAGAACGCTATCTGAACAAACTAGAAAACATGTCGCAGGTTATTTCTGAAATCGGCTCTAATGATAATAAAACAGCACCAGATATTGTAGGGGTTTGCGAGGTAGAAAATTTAGGTGTTCTTGAAGATTTAGTACACCATAAGAATTTAGCAAAGTTCAATTACGGTATTGTACATTTTGAATCTCCTGATGAACGCGGTATAGACGTGGCACTTCTCTATAAAAAAAGTGCATTCGTCCCTGTTAATTTCAATAGCCATAGATTGCTACTTTTTAACCTAGAAGGAAAAAGAGATTACACAAGAGACCAACTTATCGTAGAAGGATTATTAGATAATGAAAAGATATACTTTATGGTAAACCATTGGCCTTCTAGAAGTGGTGGGGAGGCTAGAAGCAGACCTTTTAGATTAGCAGCAGCCAAACTAAATAAACGTATTATAGATTCCGTTCAAAGACAAAATGTAAATGCCAAGATCATAAGCATGGGAGATTTTAACGATGACCCAATAGACCCTAGTTTTAAAAAAATACTACAAGTTGAAAAAAACATTAAGAACTTGGACTCATTAAGTCTTTATGGACCAATGGAAAAGCTTTATAAAAAAGGAAGAGGGTCTTTAGCCTATCGTGATAAATGGAATTTGTTCGACCAACTTTACATGACCTCAAGCCTTTTGGATAATAAAAGAGAAAGTTACAGTTACTGGAAGGTTGGCATATTCTCTCCAGAATATTTAATGGACCCAAAAGGGAAATACAAAGGTTACCCATTACGGACCTATGCCGGTGGAAGTTATATTGGCGGGTATAGCGACCATTTTCCCGTGTACATGCATCTAATTAAAAAGGTTAACCCATAAAAAAGACCCTATTATATTAATATTAGGGTCTTAGTAATACTTTTAAATATTTCAATCTTAGTTTAACCACTGTCCCCAAGGAATTCTACTTAAAATAAGAAGTAAACCAATACTGTAGAAAATGGCAATGCTCTTAAATTTTTTAGCACCTTCAACAAATTTCTTATGTCTAGACCAGCCAATAGTAATTGATACAATTGCCAATATATTAATAAAAGGATGTTCAACTGCCAATAAACGTGCAGCAGAAGTTAAACCACCCATACCAAATTCTTGTATTGCACTTAATCCACTAGGTGAAACAAAATACAATATTAGCCCTACCAATAATTGAATATGACATAAAATAAGAGCAAATAGACTTAGTCTAAGGTCTTTTCCTATATTAAAGATTCGCTTACCTACAAGCCCTGAAATAGCATTAATAACGGCTAATATCAATACTGCCAATGCTATATAGGCCAAGTATGAATGTAGCATGTGAATAGTTTCGTACATAGTTGTGATTTTAGGTTTTAAAAGTAATGAATTTTAAGCATAAAAAAACCCTGACCGTTTGTGGTCAGGGTATAATTTTAATTGTAAAGACTTTTTAGAAGTTTAATCTAGCACTTACATTCCAAGTTGTTCCAAAACCAAAGAATACACGGTTGCTTGTACTAATACCGTCATAAGTATCATCACCTGGTTGTGCAAAAATATTTGTATCAGATTCTGCTATGTAAGTTGTATCAAAAAGGTTATTAACATTAACTCTGAAACTCAATTTTTTATCATCAAAAGGTATGTTATAAGTTGCGCCTGCATCAGCAAGACCGAATGAAGGCAACTTTAAGGCACCATCAGGACCAACATCAGTGGCATCAAACTGAGCGTATAAATTACCCGCAAATCTGTATCCAAAATCAATACTTAAATTATTGACAACATTATAATCTGCACCTAAGAAAGCAGTAAACTGCGCTGCATCACCAACTTTAACACCATCTAAAGCTAATGTTTCAACTTGTTCTACTCCATCGATAATAATAGGTGCTTGATCATTATCAAAATAAGTAGCGGTTACATCATCTTTATATTCCCAGTTACCAATAGACATCATACCTGTTAATCCAAATTTCTCATTTGCTTGAAATCTACCATCGAACTCGATACCTGTATGAACCTGAGTTATACCTAATATATTAGCTGTACCACGAATCTCATCTGGCTCACCAAAATTAAAAGTTGCTCCTGTTGACTCAAATCTATCCTTCCAACTAGTATAGTAAAGGTTTACATTTGCTCTAAATTTTGAGCTTCTATAACCATATCCCAATTCAAACCCAGTAATTTTTTCATTCGTTAAATTAGGATTCAAATTATTTCCAAAATTGATATAAACAGCATCAAACAGTGGTTGTTTTGAATAGTAGCCTGCATTAGCAAAGAAATTATTATTAGCATCCACATTCCAGTTTACTCCACCTTTTACATTACCCCCAAGAATATTTTCAAAATCAGTTTTTTCCACTGGTACTTCGTTAAAGAATTCTTCCCTAGCGAAACCTTGGTTAGATAATGCACCTTGAATAAACCCAGTTATATCTTCAGTAAAATTGTATTCAACTTGACCAAAAACACCTACCCAGTTTACGAAACCTTTATTATAGTAATCGATTTTTTCCTCATCATCAATGTTCCCAAATACCCACCAAGGTTGATTTGCATTGTAGGTTTCAGAAAATAATAGATTAGGATCATTTCTATTATCTGTTTCCTGATAAACGTCTCCACCTAAACGGTCATTTACCCTTCTATAATGGTAACCAGTGTATTTTCTAAGATCAACACCAAAATCGATTGTCAAATCATCTGAAATTCGATTATTAAAATTAGCTAAGATTCCGTACCAGTTGTGAGAGTTCACAGAAGCTCTTCTAGAAATACCATTAGTATTATTTTCATTATCATTTTGATCACTATTGTTGACATATTGACCATTGATCTGTTCTCTTGGAGTAGCACTAAAATCTGACACCAATTGACCACTGTTATAAGCTACAATATCATCTACTCTAATTAAACCATCAGCAGTTCTAGGTAACGCAAATTGTCTACTTCCATTTATTTCACCAATCTCTCCAGTTCCACCACCGCGACCAAAAGAGGCGTAAGTTGATGTTTGTAAAGTAGTTTTCTCACTTAAATTCCAATCCCAATTTAAACTGATAACAGGTTTTTGATAAAAATTACGACGAAAACTATATTCTTCACCATTTTTATATCCCCAATCTTCATTGTACCTTCTATTTGGTTCACCATCACCTTCACCATATAAAATCTGATTTTCTATAGATGTAGCCCTGCTTCTTTGATGGTGCCATTGAGGGGCGCCAGTAACCATAAATTCAAAACTATGATCGCCCTTTGTATAGCCCAATCCCATAAAGTAGTTATAACCTTCGAATTTAGTACCATCAGCATACATATTACCACCAGTTCGGCTTATTAACATAGATGCAGAAAAGCCATTGTCCAATAGACCGGATGAGTATGATGCCAACGTTTTAACGTAACCATCGTTACCAACAGTTGCTCCTATAGCACCTCCTTGTGCATTTAATGAAGTTTTTGTTACAACATTAATTGTACCCCCTACAGATGACACTGCTAATTTTGAAGAACCTAAACCTCTTTGAACCTGAATCGCAGAAGTTACATCACTTAAACCTGCCCAGTTACTCCAATAAACCTGACCGTTCTCCATATCGTTAACCGGTACACCGTTTATCATAACTGCAGAGTTGTTAGTATCAAAACCACGAATATTAACACGAGCATCACCAAAACCACCACCAGACTTAGTAGCATAAATTGATGGTGTAGTATTTAATAATTCCGGAAATTCTTGAGAACCCAATTTTAATTGAATTTCTTCCGCCTTAATCGTAGAAACCGCAACCGGAGTCTTACGATCTTTTGCGATATCTTGAACACCAACTACAACAACACCTTCTAATTCTTCAGCATTTGGCTCCAATACAATAGAACCTACACTACCAGTTGAAGTAAAAGCTATTTGTTTTGAATTGAAACCGATGTAAGAAACTACTAAAGTTCCAGATTCAGCATTTGTGTTAATCGTAAAATTTCCATCAAAATCAGTTGATGTTCCATTTGTAGTTCCTTTTACCATTACTGTAGCACCTGGCAACGGAGTGTTTGAGTCGCCATCTAATACAGTACCAGTAATTGATCCTTGTGAAAAAGCAGTAACGGTCATTAAAAATGCCGCTAATGCAAAATACATTTTTTTCATTTTCTTCGAGTATTTGTTAGTTTTTAACATGCTGCAAAAGTCCTTTATTTTTAGACCTCCAACGTTAAGAGAACGTTAAATAACGCACTATAAAATTACCTAAAAACTTTCAATAATTTACTTGAAAATGAAATAGTTATCCCTTTTACAAAATCTTTACTGAATCTAAAGTTAATTCTTAAAATATTGCAAAAGTCGCAATGTAGAACTATCGTGATCAGAAATATCTGAATTTTTGATATCGTCAAGAATAGTGCCTGCCAACTGTTTACCAAGTTCTACACCCCATTGGTCATAACTAAAGATGTTCCAAACTATACCTTGTACAAATATTTTATGCTCATACAACGCTATCAATGAACCAAGGCTTTTAGGCGTTAGCTTATCAGTTAAAATTGTATTTGTAGGCTTATTTCCTGCAAAAACCTTAAATGGGGCAAGCTTATTAATTTCAGATTCAGATAAATCTTTTTCTTTTAATTCTTTAACAACTTCTTCTTTGGTTTTACCATTCATTAAAGCCTCGGTCTGGGCAAAATAATTTGCCATCAACTTATCATGATGATCTTTATCGCCATGCAAGGAATGTTTAAAACCAATAAAATCTGTAGGTATTAACTTAGTACCTTGATGTATCAATTGAAAAAAGGCATGTTGAGAATTGGTACCCGGTTCTCCCCAAATAATTGTACCTGTTTCATAACCAACTGTATTGCCAGCCCTATCTACGCTTTTACCATTACTTTCCATGATACCTTGCTGTAAGTAAGCAGAGAATCTACTTAAATATTGTGCATAAGGGATAATGGATTCTGTTTCTGCACCATAAAAATTATTGTACCAAACACTAACCAAAGCCATTATTACAGGTATGTTCTCTGAAAAATCAGTTTCTTTAAAGTGTACGTCGGTTTCATTGGCTCCTTCCAACAAAGCATCGAAATTTTCATAACCAACAGCCAAGGCAATAGTTAAACCTACCGCGCTCCATAATGAGAATCTACCACCTACCCAATCCCACATTGGGAAAACGTTTGCTGCATCAATACCGAACTCGGCTATTTTTTCGCTGTTAGTTGATACTGCGGCAAAGTGCTTTGCAATGTCTTCTTGTGTTCCATGTTTTAAAAACCACTTCTTAATAGTAGTGGCATTACTCAATGTTTCTTGAGTTGTAAAGGTTTTAGAAACTACCACGAATAGCGTTGTCTCAGGATCTAATGTCTTTAATACTTCATGAACATGATCACCATCTACATTACTAACAAAATGAATAGATAAATGATTTTTATAAAATTTTAAAGCTTCGGTAACCATTGCCGGACCTAAATCTGAACCTCCAATACCTATATTTACTACATCTGTAAAGGCTTTACCCGTATATCCTTTTAAATCTCCATTAATTACTGAATCCGTAAATTCTTTTATATGCTCTTTTACTTCATAGATTTCTGGCATTACGTTTTTGCCATCAACCAAAACTACATCATCTTTCTTAGCTCGTAGTGCAGTATGAAGCACTTCTCTACCTTCTGTTTCGTTAATTAAATCTCCACCAAAATAATCTTTGATAGCTCCTTTTAAATTCACCTCATCCGCTAACTTGAACAACATTTGCATGGTCTCTTCAGAAATTCTGTTCTTAGAATAATCAAACAAGAAATCATTCCACTGTAGCGTAAACTTTTCAGCCCTTTTTGCATCCGAAGAAAACAAACTTCTTAAATGCTCGCCCTTAGTTTCTTCATAATGTGCCGTTAATTTATTCCAAATATCGGTTTGCTGTGGGTTTATTTTATTTAGTGCCATTTTATTAATTAAGTGTTATTAAATCCTCGTCTTCTTCATCAATTAAGACTTTTGGATAGATTATACAATCTAACTGTTCTTTATATGTTGAAATATATGCGAAATATTCTTTTTTTAACGAATCATGCAACGGTTCTGCTTGTGGTAATTCTTCTTTTAAGGGATCTACTTGTCTTCCATTTTTCCAGAAACGGTAACATACATGTGGACCTCCTGTATTTCCCGTCATACCGATCCAACCTATAACATCTCCTTGACGTACAAATTCTCCCTTTTTTACTTTTTGTGCTTTCATATGAAGATATTGAGTAGAATATGTACCGTTATGTCTAATCTTTACATATTTACCGTTACCACCTCTTCTTGTAGATTCTACGACAGTACCATCTGCAGTGGCCATAATTGGTGTTCCAATAGGTGCGGCATAATCCGTACCCTTATGTGGGCGCAATTTATAACCGTAGTACTTTATTCTTCGTTTAAGATTATATCTAGATGATAGCCTACCGTACGCTACCGGCATTCTTAAAAAAGTTCTCCTTAGGTTATTTGCATTTTCATCGAAATAATCGACCAAACTTTTTAACGAATCGTTTTCATAAGCAAACGCATAAATAGGTTTGCCGTTATGTTCAAAAAAAGCAGCTTCAATAGGCTCTGCACCGGCATACACCGTATCGTTTATGAATCTCTCATTATAGATGATCTTGAATTTATCGTTCTTTTGTAATCTTGAAAAATCTATTGTCCATGCATAAACATTTGCAAGATTGTGCGTAACATTATAATCTACACCTTGCTCTAATATGGCTTCTGACAAACTAGATTCTATGACCCCGGAAACTTCTCTTTGAACAAACTTAACTTTGTTCTTTTCTTTATAGACTTTTACACTATCTCGTAAATCTATTACGGTATAGTTTATTGGATCGTTCTCATAAATAAATACCTGAGCTTGTGCACTTGTATCTTTAGATTGTAAAATAGCGTAAGGCTTACCTACACGAATTCTACGCACATCAAAAGTATCTTTAAATTTTTCTGAAACCGTTAGTACTTTTGGGTATTCTACTTTATTATCTTGCATTAACTCACCAAAGCTATCGCCGTACCTGATAGTATCTAATTTAACATGGAATTCATCTAAATTAAAACCAAATCTTTCATTGATTTCCGGTACTTCTACGACCTTTACGTTTTGAGCTATATCTTTCTTCTCATTATCGGCGTCTTTGCATGATGCAATTACTGTTAATGCCAATAATACCCCCCAATACTTCTGCATTATTCTACTCTTGATTTATCTGGATTCAACATATGGTCTACCCACTGTTTACCCCAATTATTTAATTCCTGTTCTGTATACAATTCTGGAAAGAATACAATTTTTTGAAAACTAGGCGGCAGGTATTCTTTCCAATTGGTACCACCTGTTGCCTCTATATCACCGGTTTCTTTTCTTAAGTATCTATGAGCCGAACCCATGTGCATCAATTGCCAATTTATATTAGCATTTACATCTAAAGTCTTTAACGCCTCCACTAATACCGCATCTTCTCTATGCTCTTTGGGCAAACTTAAGTATTTATGATATATTGTAGTATTCTCTACCTGTTTTGCTATTCTTATAAGCCTAGGCGTATAACGGTACTCAAACTGTTTTAATGTCAAGGTTTTTTCGCCCGTTTCTTTATCTGTAGCACCCTTTTTCCAATAAATGTGTTCGTATAACTCTTCGATCGTAGATTCTGATGAGAATTGAGCCCTTTCCGATACATGAACCAAATTTTCTAAGGGCGTGGCATAAAGCTCGATCATTCTAAACTGTGCAGACTGAAAACCACTGGCAGGCAACAATGCCATACGGTATTGCAAAAACTGCTCTCGCTCCATACCTTTGATCATTACACTAAATGAAGATATTAGAACTTTATAGTAACTATTTATTCTTCTGACCTTTTCTATAAAAAAATCTAAATTGTCACTTTTATCATCTACCAATTGCTTTTGCTCGTGCAAAATCAATTTAAAGTATAATTCGGTAATTTGATGATACATGATGAATATTTCTTCATCAGGAAAATGGGTTCTTGGTACCTGTAGACTTAATAGGGTGTCTAAATGTATATAATCCCAATAGGTAAGATAACGCTGGTGCAATAGACCATCTAAATAAGAGCTAAGATCTTGCCCTGAATCTTTATATTTTTCTTCTAGTTTAGATATTTGGGATTTGATCTTCTCTCTATCTTCCATTTAGGGTCTAATCCATTATAATTTTAAACTGATGCTTAAGACCATTATACCCATCAATATCTGCTTTTATAGCACCTACGGCTAAATCTGCTTTAATTCTAATTGGAATTCGATTGTCATCGTTCGAAACCCATAATGATAAACTTTCTTGCTCTTTAAATACACGCCCCGATTGTACCAAAGGCCTAAATTTTAAGCATTCTACTTTACCATATTTTGTATTTAAAACCTCTAAACCCAAATACTTAAGTTTAAAATTGAAAATACCGTCATCGTCATAAAGCATTTTCAGGGTAATTGCTTTTCCTACTTCAAGGTCTTCTGTTTTATAGTTGTTCCTCAAATAATAAAAAGCGGATATTAGATCCTGTATATTGTTCTCTAATGTAAAATTAAGCTTTTTCTTGTTTTTCTTATCATTAAGTTCTGCATTAGATGCATTATGGTCAAAGTTTATCTCTACATCTTTTTTATAACCCCCTTCGTTAATTTTACGAACAAACTTATATGGCTTACCATCTTGCTTGTCAAAATAACTTTCATAGGTATCATCTACTTTAAAAAACCAACTGGCCACACCGGTAGTTTCACCATGGCCTACTACATGGTAGACAGACTTATCATTTAAAGTAGTAGAATTAACTTGCAGTGTAGCGTAGCTTGCATTTAAAAAACCGTAATGCATTCTAAACTTCAACCATTCTCCTGTCTTAAAAGCTGACTTAGTATTTTGACCTTGTACACCAAAATACGTTAAGGCCAGGGCAAGAAATAAATATTTTTTCATAGTCAGTAGTTTATTGTAAAAATAGCAATAGATAGTTCTCTATATTCATTACAATATCTTAAACAAAATTTATTCCAAAGTATTGTGGTATAAAAAAAGCCCAGTTTAAAAACTGGGCTTTTCCTAAATAACCAACCAAACTTTAAATTATGAAAAACCACTACTTAAAGTTGTAAGGGAACCACCCCTTAGCTGATGTAAATTTAAGGCACATAACTCTACCGCCAACATTGTTTAACTTACTTTAAGGATAACCTTAACAGTTATTCACAATTAGCATATGTAATTGGGAAACTATTAAGAACTTTAGCGTGATTATGACCACTTAACCTATTAATTATAGTAGGTATGATTAGAACCAATAACCTATACTAACAAAAAATTGAGATTTATCCCTTTCAGGTGTCCAAGAGTACATTAGATTAATAGGACCCAAAAATGACTCTAAGCCATACCCAATACCATAACCAGAATACGATGGTGCCTTAAACCAGTCTCCTGTTCTAAAAAGATCATCATCAACATTCGCATAATTTGCACTGAACAACACATGGTTATTTTGAGCAAATTCATAATCTAACCTTGCGTATGCCTTAACAAAACTGTTACCCGGTAAACTAATAAAGTCATACCCTACAAATGGCACAAAGTTGTTAATGAAATCTGTACCGTAGCCTCCTAATAAAAAATCAAAACTGGTAACACCAGATGTACCCAATTTAAAACCGCCTTCTGTTTCTATTTTTATAGACAGATTATTAACTATAGGCATTGCCATACCCATACGGGCTTTAGAAATAGAGAAGTCTTTAAAGTTGTTATTAAAATCTGAAGACAACACATAATAATGCATATCACCATCAAAATACAAGCCCCTAGACGGAAAATACTTATCATCATAAGTATCTAATTTCAATGAACCAAATGCACTTATGAAATTACTTCTTTCGAAATAGGTTCTACCATTACTAGATGTTGTACCGGGCGTAGTTATATTTGGAGTGTCGCCAAATGTTCTAGTACTGTATTGTAAATGCTTAAACTCTGCACCAAGAGTAAATGCAAACTCTTCTTTTACTACTGTCTGTAGATAGATCTGATTTGAAAAATCAGACACATTTAAACTAATTCTATTTAATGTTGTTTCTGTACCCACTTCAAAATTACCCTCTATCAAATCAAAATCTATTTCTTGATTAAAATCACTAAATCTAGAGTTGACCCCAAAACTCCAATACGACCCTTTATCTACATAGTACTCAAAATTATACCTAAGATTATCACCTAAAATAAAATCAAAAGAGGCTACATCGTCTTTTGATAATATTCTCTTCTTTGTAATGTTTATAAGGGCAGCACTCTTATATAAATCATCGAAATGGGCACCTAATCGCAAAAACGATGTGTTTTTAGTCTCATCTAACGGAAGAATCAAATCTTCACCCCCGTTTATATTATCCAATAACTTATACTTGATAGTTCTAAAATTACCTGTTGCCGATAAATTACTAATACCCTGTTGTAATTTTTTAAAATTCGTAGGCTCGTCTAGACTAAACCTTAATTTTCCTTTGACATAACCCCTAGTGTGATCGGTATCACCATCTATTAACAATCTATTGATCGTTAACTGTTTGTTTGGGTTTACTACAGAAATTGAATTTGTATTCTTACTATAGTTGGTAGAAAGCTTTTTTAATTCATCAATTTTTAATTTTGCCGCATCTTCACCAGTTTTTACAATCTCATTCAGCCTATTAAAGTCAATAACCGAGTATTCTTCTATATTTGGTTTAATATAAATATCCGTTTTGGTCGACTTTACTTCCATATCCGCAACGGTTCTATAATTATTGATCTGTAACAAAATTTCCGTAGCCGATAATAGCGCATCGCGATCAGCCAAATCATGTTGAACATCTACGCCTATAATAATATCGGCACCCATGGCCCTTACTTCATCAATAGGATAATTATTGACCACCCCACCGTCTATTAACACCTTATCGTTTATGACAGTTGGTTCAAAAAGAGAGGGCAAAGTTCCGCTAGCCAAAATTGCTTCGGGCAAATAACCTTTGTTTAAAACTACTTGTTCACCCGTTTCAATATCAGTTGCAATACAAACAAATGGCGTAGGCAACTCATTAAAATCATCTATATCTTTTACATGATATAATAATCTCACAAATTCATTATATATATTTTGACCTCCAGAGATTGCAGGAGGCACTGTTACCTTAAAATTCTTGAAAGGCAGAGTCAATGCATATCTTTCAGAGTCTTCTTTTTCATAAAAGGTTTTGGCACTTCTCGGTAAATTATCTTGAATTAACGAACCAATATTAGTTGCCTTAAAAATAGAGTCTAATTCGCTCGCGTTATAGCCCGCGGCATACATTGCCCCAATAATGGCTCCCATACTAGAACCGCCAATATAATCTATTTCAACACCAGCTTCTTCAATAATTTTTAACGCACCGATATGGGCCATTCCTTTTGCACCCCCACCACTAAGTACCAAGCCAATTTTAGGTTTTTTCTTCTCCTTAAAATTTTGAGCAGCCATAGACCAGGCACTTAAAAGAAGTACCGACAACACTAACAATATTCTATTCAAATTATTTTTTACGAAAAGATTCATATATCTTTTTTGCCTTTGAAGCCCCAACCTCTTCAGTTAGGCCTTCTATGCTAGCTTCTTTAATGCGTTTTACCGATTTAAATTTCTTTAATAATTGCTGTGCCGTTTTTTCACCGACACCATCAATACCTTCTAATTCAGAATTAATTGCCCCTTTACTTCTTTTGTTTCTATGAAATGTAATACCAAATCTATGGGCCTCGTTTCGTAAATATTGAATAATTTTCAGACTTTCAGATTTCTTATCTAAGTATAATGGTATAGGATCTTCCGGAAAGTATATTTCCTCTAACCTCTTAGCTATTCCCACAATGGCTATTTTACCTCTCAACCCTAAAAGATCTAAACTTTTTAAAGCTGACGATAATTGACCTTTACCACCATCAATAACAATTAACTGTGGTAAAGGCTGTAGTTCTTCCTGCAGTCTTTTATACCTACGGTACACCACTTCTTCCATTGACGCAAAATCATCTGGACCCGTAACCGTCTTTATATTATAATGTCTATACTCTTTTTTAGATGGCTTACCATCCCTAAACACTACACATGCCGCTACAGGATTACTACCCTGAATATTACTGTTATCAAAACATTCTATATGCCTAGGTTCAGCAGATAAGCGAATGTCTTTTTTCATTTGCGCCATTATCCTATTCGTATGGCGATCAGGGTCAATAATCTTAATTTGATTAAAACGTTCTTGCCTAAAGAATTTTGCATTACGTTCAGACAAGTCTAAAATTCGTTTTTTATCGCCCAATTTCGGTACCGTAACTTTCAAGCCAGGCGAAACGGCAATATCAAAAGGTACATAAAGCTCTTTAGAATCCGACTTAAATCGATCTCTTATTTCAACTATCGCCAGCTCTAGAAGATCTTCATCTTTCTCTTCAAGCTTTTTCTTAATCTCCATTGTGTGAGATCTTATTATTGATCCATGTGACAACTGAAGAAAATTCACATAGGCAAAAGCATTATCCGATATTATACTGAATACATCAACATTACTGATTTTAGGGTTTACAATAGTTGATTTTACCTGATAATTCTCTAGAACATCTATCTTGTCCTTGATTTCTTGTGCTTCTTCAAACTTCATTTCTTCTGCCAATGCTTTCATCTGACTTTTGAAATAAGTTATTGAAGACTTAAAGTTACCTTTTACAATTTCACGTATATCATCTATTTGCCTGTCATAATCCGTTATAGATTGATACCCCTCACATGGTCCCTTGCAATTACCCAAATGGTACTCTAAGCATACTTTATATTTTCCTGTATTAATTTTCTCTGCAGATAAGTCATAATTACAAGTTCTTAACGGATAAACACTCTTGATCAAATCTAACAGTACCCGCACCGTTTTCATACTGGTGTAAGGACCAAAGTACTCAGACCCGTCTTTAATTACTCTTCTAGTTGGAAACAATCTTGGAAACCTTTCATTTTTAAGACATAACCAAGGGTAAGACTTATCATCTTTCAACAAAACATTATACCGAGGCCGTAATTCCTTAATTAAATTGTTCTCCAACAATAGCGCATCAGACTCTGTTGGTACTACAATGTGTTTTATAGAACGAATTTTTTTAACTAAAACACGCGTTTTACCATATTCATGGTTTTTGTTGAAATATGATGAAACCCGTTTTTTTAAATTTTTCGCCTTACCTACATATAATATACCGTCATTGCTGTCATAGAATTGGTAAACCCCAGGGCTGGTAGGCAATGCACTTAACTGTATTTTTATAGGAATTTCTGTCATAACTTATTACCACTAAATTAGTGTATTAAACCCATTTTAATTGATACTACAAAAGTATTTTATTCATGCGAAATCCTTTTGTAAGCGATTATCGATTTAATATTTTAACTACCCTTATATTTTCATATATATAATATTATCATACCTAAATTATGTTATCTATAATATCAAAAAATATGTTTATATTTAAAACTTTGATTTTCAGGCAATTAATTGGTGTTGCGTTTCGTTATATGAATTAAATAGTTAATTTTTTTATAAAAAAGTGCATTTCAACGTGAAAAAAGTGCATTTCAAAGATGATGTATTAATTATTTTACCTATTTTTAACACAACAACAACAATTATTAGCTCATTTACAAATTTTAAGATTATGGACAGTTATATCATTACATTAGGAACCTACCTTATTTTAATGTTATTTTTCAAAGTATTTTTTGCTGTTGCAGGTAAAGAATAGATTGAAATATACATATGTAAAAATCACTTCAATATGCTGAAGAAAGATTTACGTATAAAATATTCAACACTACGAAGTTCCCTAACACCCTCTCAATTATCTTCAAAAAGTATTGCAATTGCGAATTCTATTTTGCAATTACCTATTTGGCATCATCTATACTTTCATATTTTTTTACCTATTGAAAAAAAGTCTGAAATAGATACGGAAGGCATTATTTCCATACTCTTAGGTTTAGACAAGAATGTCATTGTACCCAAAATTATTTCTAACACCTTATTAGAGCATTATCTTCTAACCGACAACACGAAATTCACTACAAATAAATTAAACATACCTGAACCTGTTGATGGTATTACTATTGAACCTAAAAAACTGGATGTTGTTTTCATACCTCTTTTAGCTTTTGACGAGCTAGGAAATAGAATAGGATACGGAAAAGGATACTATGACCGTTTTTTAGGTGAATGTAGGAATGATGTTATAAAAATTGGTCTATCTTTCTTTGAAGCTGAACAGAAAATAGAGGATATCAACCCTACGGATATTCCTTTAGATTACTGTGTTACGCCCAATAAAATTTATTCTTTTACAACTTCTTGATCATTGAAGATTTCTTTCTCTTCAGTCATCGTTTCTTCTTCCTTATTAAAAGCTCTTTTATTAAAAACCAATAATATACCTACACCTGTGCTTATCGCAGTATCGGCAATATTAAAAACAGGTTCAAAGAATCTAAAATTTTGACCTCCAACCATAGGTATCCAAGTTGGCCAAGTAGAGTCTACCATAGGAAAATATAGCATATCTACTACCTTACCATAAAACAATTTACCGTAAGGCTCATCAGAAAATAACGTTGCAACCTCATTATAACTTTCATTAAAAATAGCCCCGTAAAAAACCGAGTCTAAAATATTACCCAATGCTCCTGCAAAAATTAAAGAAACTGCCCATATTAAAGTATTTGATGCTTTCTTCTTTATGACATCAAATAGCCAATACCCTATTCCGAAAATGGCGAACAATCTGAAAATGGTCAGCACTAACTTACCTACGTTATCTGAAATTGGTAATACATCACTCAATTTTGCACCCCAGGCAGCACCTTCGTTTTCAATAAATAGAATTTTAAACCAGCTAAATACTTCAACCGACTCTCCTAAAACAAAATGGGTTTTTATATAAATCTTACTCCATTGATCAATAATCAATATCAACAGAATAAACAGTACAGACTTTTTAATGTTCATGGGCTTTAATCAATGAGCGCAAAAATATAAATATTATTCGGTTTTAGAGAGATCAATATTTCCGGTAACGGTTTGTAGTTTAAAAGATGAATTACCTATCGGTATTAGATTCTTAGAAACCGCACCATATTTGCTAACGGCATCAATAATAGCACCATTAGAATAGACTTTAATATTACCACTTTGTGTTTTTACATTAGTATTGCCCATAACATTGTTCAGTACACAGGTGCCGTCAGCCAAAGACACTTGTACGTCATTATACTCCCCTTCCAATACTACTCTGGTATTGGTGCCATAGACTTCTAAATTCTTAAACGAAGGCACTGTTAGTTTCAACAATATAGAAACTACTTTATGTGCACTTAATTTATCGTTAGGATTTTTAAAACTAGGGGCAAAGCCTGTATCTACATAAAGCGTAGCCCCATTGGTTGAAACTTCTAAATCCAAATCTTGGCTATACTCCCCTTCCATCTGGGCTTCAACACTGATTTCATTATCTTTTGCAGTATACACCTCTACACTAAAGCAGTTAGTCGCATTTAACTGAATTAAACTAATATGATCGGCAAGTATATTTTTGTACATTTTCTTTTGCGCACTAAGACCAAAAGAAAGCAAAAGCATAAAACACAATAGGGAAACTCTTACCAAAGAACTGATATTAAAAAACGCCCCTAAAGGCGTTTAAATTATGATTGCATGTTCTTAGCTTCAATACTCAATGTAGCATGAGGCACAAGTTTCAATCTTTCTTTATTGATCAGCTTACCAGTTACACGACATATGCCAAAAGTTTTATTTTCTATACGCATCATGGCATTTTTAAGGTCTCGAATAAACTTCTCTTGCCTTATAGCCAACTGTGTATTCGCTTCTTTGCTCATGGTCTCAGAACCTTCTTCAAAAGCTTTAAAGGTAGGCGACGTATCATCGGTACCATTATTGCCATCGTTCATGTAAGCACTTTTCAAGAGTTCTAAATGGCTTTTCGCCTTTTCTATCTTTTCTTCAATCAATACTTTGAATTCTGCCAAATCTTTGTCAGAATACCTCACTTTTAAATCTTCTGCCATACTTTAATATTTTTCAATAAACAATTTAGTCTTTACCTCATCAAAAGCAATATCCATGCCCTTATTCAAGTTTTCTACAAAATTTAGTTTAGCCGTTAATGTTTCTGTTTTAATATAATCTAAATTGTTTTCTACAGCAACTTCAACAAAACCATCTTTCAATATTTCAATTGCAATTTTATCCGTTACTTCAAAACCAGAATCTTTTCTAATGTTCTGAATTCTATTTACCAGCTCTCTTGCAACACCTTCATTTCTTAACTCTTCATTAATCGTAACATCTAAAGCAACGGTTAATTTACCAGAGGTAGCAACCATCCAACCTTCAATATCCTGAGAAGAGATCTCTACATCCTGTAACTGTAAAGTAATACTTTTATTTTCTAATTGGATTGTTAATTCGCCATCCTGCTCAATTTTTTGGATATCATTCTGATCAAAACCATTGACAATTTGAGCAATCTGCTTCATTTCTTTACCAAATTTAGGACCTAAAGTCTTGAAATTAGGCTTAATACGTTTTACCAATATACCAGAAGCATCATCTAACAACTGAATTTCCTTAACGTTAACTTCAGATTTAATTAATTCTGAAACCGCTTCAATTTCTTCCCTGTCCTTATCATCAAATACAGGAATCATAATTTTCTGTAATGGTTGACGCACTTTTATCTTTTCTTTCTGACGAATAGATAATACCAAAGATGATATTACCTGTGCCTTATGCATCTTCACTTCTAAGCTTTCATCAATAAGTGACTCATCTGCCACAGGGAAATCTGCTAAATGCACACTTTCAAAACCATCCTTTACGGTAGCTTTATTTAAATCTAAATATAAACGATCCATAAAAAACGGTGCAATAGGCGCTGAAAGTTTAGCCACTACATCTAAACAGGTATAGAGGGTTTGATATGCCGCTATTTTATCTGTAGCATACTCTCCTTTCCAAAAACGTCTTCTACACAAACGTACATACCAATTACTAAGGTTCTCTTGAACGAATTCTGATATTGCCCTAGCAGCACGTGTAGGCTCATATTCCTCATATGCGGTATCTACAATTTTTATCAACGAATTCAACTCGGAAAGAATCCAGCGATCAATCTCTGTACGCTCTGCCATTGGCACATCTGCCTCTGCATATGTAAATTTATCCAAGTTGGCATATAGACCAAAAAAAGAATACGTATTATATAAAGTTCCGAAGAACTTACGCTTGACCTCCACTATACCTTCAGTATCAAATTTCAGGTTATCCCAAGGGTTGGCATTACTGATCATGTACCATCTTGTAGCATCGGCCCCATGCTCGTTCATTGTTTCAAAAGGATCTACGGCATTACCTAATCGCTTAGACATTTTTTTACCTTCCTTATCTAACACCAGCCCGTTGGATACTACATTTTTATAAGCAACAGAATCAAAAACCATAGTTGCAATTGCATGCAAGGTATAGAACCAACCACGAGTTTGATCAACCCCTTCTGCAATGAAATCGGCAGGAAACGTTTTCCCTTCATCTATTAAATCTTTATTCTCAAATGGATAATGCCATTGTGCATAGGGCATAGAACCACTATCAAACCAAACATCAATTAAATCGCTTTCACGTTTCATTGGTTTTCCTGATGCGGATACTAAAGTAATCTGATCAACTATATTCTTATGTAAATCTATTTTATCATAGTTATCATCGGACATATCGTTTACAACAAAGTCTGCATATATATCCTTTTCCATAACTCCTGCCTCAACTGCTTTTGCCATTTCTGACTTCAGCTCAGCTACGGAACCTATGATAATTTCTTCTTTACCATCTTCTGTTCTCCAGATCGGCAATGGAATACCCCAATAACGTGACCTAGAAAGGTTCCAATCATTTGCATTTGCCAACCAATTACCAAATCTACCTTCACCAGTTGCTTTTGGCTTCCAGTTGATCGTTTGGTTAAGACCGAACATTTTATCCTTTACATCCGTCACTTTAATGAACCAAGAATCTAAAGGATAATATAATATGGGCTTATCCGTACGCCAGCAGTTAGGGTAACTGTGTACATACTTCTCTACCTTAAAGGCTTTATTTTCTTCTTTTAGTTTAATGGCAATTTCAACATCTATTGAACGTTCGGGCGCTTTACCATCTTCATAATATTCGTTCTTTACGTACTTACCGCCCAATTCTTTCAACTCTGGCCTAAACTTACCTTGTAAGTCAACAAGGGGCACTAAGTTGGCATTTTCATCTAGCACCAACATTGGCGGTATTTCAGGAACCGCCTGCTTTGCTACAAAAGCATCATCTGCACCAAAAGTAGGCGCGGTATGAACAATACCCGTACCATCTTCAGTGGTAACAAAATCTCCTGCAATAATTCTAAAAGCGTTTTCTGCGTTTTCATATGGCAATACATAATCCAATAACTGCTCATATCTTATTTCCAATAAATCTTTTCCCTTAAATTCCTTTACAACGTAGTAAGGTATTTTTTTATCGCCAGATTTATACTCCAACAATGCCGACTTCTCTGTTACCTCCGTGAACTTACCTGAGAATTGTTTACCTACCAAATTCTTGGCAAGCACTACATTCATTGGCTCAAAAGTGTACTGATTATAAGACTCTACAAGCACGTAGTCAATTTTTGGTCCTACGGTCAATGCCGTGTTGGAAGGTAATGTCCAAGGTGTTGTCGTCCAGGCCAAAAAGTATATCGTTCCTTCATTCTGCAAGAAATCCGGCAAGGTTTCTTCTACGGCTTTAAACTGAGCGGTCACCGTAGTATCCGTTACATCTTGGTATGTACCTGGTTGGTTTAGCTCATGCGAGCTTAAACCTGTCCCTGCCTTAGGGGAATATGGTTGTATAGTATATCCTTTATAAATTAAATCTTTAGAATAGATTTGTTTTAACAACCACCATACCGTCTCCATATATTTGGATTTGTAAGTGATATAAGGGTCTTCCATATCTACCCAATAGCCAACTTGTTCGGTCATTGAATTCCAAACATCTGTATATCTCATTACCGCTTTTTTACAGGCGGCATTATATTCTTCAACAGAAATTTTAACTCCAATATCTTCTTTTGTAATACCCAATTCCTTTTCAACACCCAATTCTATTGGAAGACCATGAGTATCCCAACCAGCTTTACGCTTAACTTGATAACCCTTCATGGTTTTATATCTTGGAAAGATATCCTTAATGGTTCTAGCCATTACGTGGTGAATACCCGGCATACCATTTGCCGAAGGCGGACCCTCATAGAAAACATAGCTGTCTTTACCCTCACGAGTAGCGATGCTTTTTTCAAAAATGGCATTTTTTGACCAGTAGTCAAGTATTTCTTCTGCGACCTTTGGTAAATTCAATCCTTGATATTCTGTGAACTTCATATGAAATGCTTATGGTACTGGGTTTAAAAGGCTGCAAAATTATAAAATTTTGATTAAAAAGGAGCCTCTTGACCTTACTGAAATATCTATAAACCACGTATTAATGATTATATTGACCTTATAAACATCCAAATGTTAAATTTCTACGTATATTACCACGAACAAATAACCATTTAAGTTTACACAAATGAAAAAAGTAATTTTAGGATCATTAGCAATTTTAGCACTTAGTTTGTCTGTTTCTTGTAGAGATGCAGCCGATAAAGCAAAATCTGCAACAGAAGAAGCAGGAGCTGCATTAGAAAATGCAGGTGAAGAATTAAAAGAAGCTGGTAAAGATTTAGAAGAAGCTGGCGAAGGCGCAATGGATGCTGCTAAAGAAGCAAGCGAAAATGCAATGGATGCTGCAGAAGATGCTGCCAATACAGTAAAAGAAGCTGGTCAAGAAGGTCTGGATGCCGCTAAGAAAGCTGGTGAAGATACAATGGACGCCGCTAAAGAAGCTGGTAACGATGTAAAAGATGCTGCTAATGATGCTGCTGACAAAGCAGCACAAAAAGCTGAAGACGTAAAAAATGCGGTTAAGCACTAAGAATAACCATTTTTTATAATATAAAAAGACCCGTTAATAGCGGGTCTTTTTTTGTTTAAAAATGATATCCTACTCCAAGAATAACATTTAAACCCGGCGCAACTATACCAGATGAATATGTTCTATAGCGCTGATCGGTTATATTTTCTAGACTGGTAGTGACCTTAAAATTATTGGTAACATCATATTGAGAACGAAAATTTAAAGTATACCAAGATGAGGAAAACGGATTACCGTTTTCATCTACTGCATATATATATTCTTTAGCTTGTTCTGATACCGCCAAATCTTCGCTTGCTATCTCTCCGTTATAATTCAAAAATACATCTGTTCGTAAACGTTGATTTTTCCATACCACATGAAAATTACCAAACGTTGGTGCCGCATGACGCGCAGGAGTGTCAGACCCATCATCTTCCTCTTCAACGCCCTCTGTCAATGTTAAGTTAGACGATAACGACCATTGCTCGGTCAAATAAGCCTCCAATCCGAATTCAAAACCATAGACATAGGCTTTAGCCGCATTTTGAATCGCCTGTACATTGCTTAATTCACCACCATATTCAATTTCAGAAACGCCGTTATAACTAAAATCTCTTCTCACCAAAGCATCTACCAAATAAGTGTAATACGCCGTTCCTTTTAAAATAATCTTATCATTAATATTACGCTGAACCCCAATTTCAGCATTATAAGCATATTCAGGTTCCAAATCTGGATTTGGAACTACTACCGACCCAGGCTCTGAATCAAAAATCTTACCTACATCATCTATATTTGGAGCCCTAAAACCTGTAGATCCATTTAAAGTGACTTGCAAATTAGCTCTTGGAAACCAGCTAAAACCCAAACTCCCCGTTAATGCGCCTGTACTTAAATCTGCTGTATCAAAAGGGAAATCATAAAAAGTATCATCAAATACCGCATCTACCCAAACATGGCTATACCTTAAGCCTGACATGATCGTGAAATTAGGTTTTGCTTTGTATTCCCCATTTACATAACCTGCCAAACTTTGCCAAGTAGAAGCATCTGGATATCTGGAAGCCGCATTTGTTTTTTCCGCAGTTACAATATTAAAGTCATTTCCTGTAGACCTTACCTTGTTATAAATATACTCCGTACCATAATACAGCTTAAAATCTCCAATTTTCTTATTCTCAAAGTCTAAATTAAAGTTTACAGCATCTACTTTTTCTTTGGTAGTATTTCTTATCTCATCTTGAAAATCCCTATTAATTCTGCTTTCCTCAAAATGCTGATATGCCAAACCTAACTTTAAACCATCAATAACTTTTCCGTTTCCTTTTTTCTGTATTTGGGCATTACCCATAAACCACCTTTGAGGACCATAGTACCATTCTGATGAACGCAAGCCCAAACCATCGCTTGCTGGTCTTATCAACCTATCATATCTAGAATAGTCTGACGTTTCAGTATAATATGCCCCTAAGTTTAAATTCCATTTGGCATTAGGTTTATAGAGAAATTTTTGCATTAAATTCAATTGATCATACCCCGTTGGCACTTGCTTTTTAGGAGAATCATTTACTACCAACCTATCAATACCATTTACAGTTTGTACGTATGTATTTCTTAAATAAGAATCTGGACCATGTGATCCCATTCTTAAATCTTGAAAATTATTATAGGTCATTGTAGTTAGCGAAGACCATGTTTTTTTTCCTAAATTAATATCTGCATGAAGGGTATTTTCCATGTTTGCCGATGCAAACCTATAATTGGCATTACCATGCATTAAAAGACTATCATTCTCAGATAATATTGGTTTTTTAGTGTAAAAATTCATCACACCCCCAATGGCATCGCTTCCATAAATAACGGAACCCGGTCCAAATATGACCTCTGTATTTTTTATGGTAAAAGGGTCTATGGATATTACATTTTGGACATTACCTCCTCTAAATATGGCATTGTTCATTCTTACTCCATCTACCGACAACAGTAATCTATTAGTAGCAAAACCACGTATCATTGGACTACCACCGCCCATTTGACTTTTTTGCACAAAGACCTTACCACTATTTTGAAGCAAATCTGCAGAAGTCTGAGGTGCTGAAAAGGCTATAGACCTGGCATCCAAAGAAATTATTCTATTTGGGATATCTCTCTTTTGCTGTTCCCATTTAGAAACCGACATTACCACTTCATCTAATTGTTGAGCCTTCATTATTAAGTAAGCCCTTTTTCCTTGTCTTAGCAGTTGTATTTTTGTGGTTTTAAATTCTTGATAACCAATATGTTTTAAGGTAATGCGCTCTTTACCCATAAATACAGAAGCATCAAAAACCCCATCAAAATTTGATAATGCAATCTTAGATTTATCTTTATTGTATACGGCAACATTAGAAATCTCTTCTCCATTATCGGCATCTAAAACGACAATCTCTTGAGCATTTCCAAGACAACAACATAAAAAAAGTGTTATAAATAAATACTTATACATATGTATTGAAAACTTCATTTAAAACGGCAAGCGACTTTGGTTTCCTAAACCCCTGTAAATGCAATTCAAAATAAAGTATTAGGGATTTCAGTAATTCTTGGCGATTGGCTTTTTTCATCTTTACGGTATGCATTGCATCAAAATTTGTGCCCAATAAGGTTTTGAAATAATAAATATTTTCGCCTCTCAACATAGGATTCAATGATTCCACTGCCGCAAATTCACCTTCTAACAAATCAAAATAAGGCTTATCTATCTGATATACATCTGGGTAAAAACCTAAATACCGTGTCAATGACAACATAAAATAGAGATGAAAATTAGCAACATCCTTATGTATATCCAACCATTGTAATGATGCTTCTAGAAACTGAAACAAATCTTCGTTCATTTCCTCCTCACGAATACTATTACTCAATAGCTCTGCCAAGAACAGGGTCATGGCGTTTTTAGCCATATCTGCATATAATGTTTGATAATGATAGAACACCTTTGCTTCTTTCAGTGTTTCTAAAGTACCCTTGTTTTTGTGATTGGCTACAATCTCTAGCTGAGTTAAAGGCTGAAAATAAGCAGTCTTCAATTTCCCTTTTTTAGAAGACAACACACCACGTAATAGATAAGATTTAATTCCGTCAGATGCTGTAAAGGCTTTTACAATTAGGCTTGTATCCCCATATTTTAGTGCAGAAAATACTATCGCCTTTGTGGTTACCTGCATATTATAACATCTGTTTCAACAAAGATAGTCGATTGAAGTTTGGTAATGAAAAGGTATAAAAAAATGCGAGGCTCTAATACAGAACCTCGCATTACAAATTTATATGCTTTAGCTAATCTACTTTCTAGATTACCCCTTGTGCAAGCATTGCATCTGCAACCTTAACGAAACCAGCAATGTTAGCTCCTTTTACGTAGTTACAGAAACCATCTTCTTCTTTACCGAATTCAATACAAGAATCATGAATATCTTCCATAATATCTTTTAAACGCTCATCTACCTCTTCACGTGTCCAGCTAATTCTTAATGAATTCTGAGACATTTCCAATCCAGATGTTGCTACACCACCAGCGTTTGAAGCTTTACCAGGTGCAAACAATATTTTTGCGTTATTGAATTCATGAACAGCATCGGTATTACAAGGCATATTTGCACCTTCTGCAACACACATACAACCATTCTTCAATAGATTTTTAGCATCTTGTTGATCCAATTCGTTTTGAGTAGCACATGGTAATGCAATATCACATTTAACGTCCCAAGGAGTTTTACCCTTATGAAATTCTGCAGATGGATATTTATCTGCATATTCAGAAATACGACCTCTTCTATTATTCTTAAGGTCCATTACATAAGCAAGCTTCTCATCATTAATGCCATCTTTGTCGTAGACATAACCACTAGAATCTGAAAGGGTTACCACTTTTGCACCTAATAAAATTGCTTTTTCAGCAGCATACTGTGCAACATTACCTGATCCAGAAATTACTACCGTCTTACCATCAAAACTTTCGTTTTTGGTCTTCAACATACTTTGTGCAAAATATACAGTACCGTAACCTGTTGCTTCTGGTCTAATTTTAGAACCACCCCAAGAAAGTCCTTTACCTGTTAATACACCGGTAAACTCATTTCTAATCTTCTTGTACATACCAAAAAGGAACCCAATTTCACGGGCACCAACACCAATATCACCTGCAGGCACATCTGTATTTGGACCAATATGTCTATTTAATTCTAACATGAAGGCATGGCAAAAACGCATTACCTCATCATCAGATTTTCCTTTTGGATCAAAATCAGAACCACCTTTACCACCACCCATTGGTAATGTTGTAAGACTGTTTTTAAATACTTGCTCAAAAGCCAAGAATTTTAAGATACTTGCATTTACGGTAGGGTGAAAACGCAAACCACCTTTATACGGTCCAATAGCAGAATTCATTTGAATTCTATAACCACGGTTTACATGAATTTCACCATCATCGTCTACCCATGCAACCCTAAACGAAACCAAACGCTCTGGCTCAACCATTCTTAAAAGAATATTCTTACCATTATAGATTTCGTGCTTCGCAATATATGGTATTACTGTTTCAGCAACTTCTTGCACCGCTTGAATGAATTCTGGTTCGTGTCCATTTCTGGAAATAACCTCATCCATAAATGCTTTTATTTTATTCTCCATAAAGCTATTTAAACTTGTTTAAATTATTGATTTCAAAATATAACGTCAAAATTATGCTATTTGTGTAATTTGATTGCTTATTTTTTTAAAATTCGATAAAAATTGTTGTTTTGACAACAAACTACCTATACTTGCTACATTTAATTTAACATTTAAGCCATTATCCTATCGCTTGTTCTATATCTTCAATTAAATCATCAACATCTTCAATACCAACACTTAATCTTATCAAAGCATCTACCACACCACTACTAAGTCGTTCTTCTTTTGGAATACTTGCATGGGTCATACTTGCAGGGTGACCAGCTAAGCTTTCTACACCTCCTAAAGACTCTGCTAACGTAAATACCTGTAACTTTTCTACAATCTTAATCGCATCTTCATAACTACCTCCTTTAGGCACGAATGAAATCATACCTCCAAAATCTTTCATCTGCTCTTTTGCGATAAGATGATTAGGGTGATCTTCAAAACCTGGCCAGTATACTTTTTCAATTTTAGGATTGCTTTTAAGATATTCTGCTATTGCTTTTCCATTTTCACAATGGCGTTGCATACGTACATGCAATGTTTTTATTCCTCTTAAGACCAAAAAACTATCCATAGGTCCACAAACGGCACCACTTGCGTTTTGTATGAAATAGAGCTTTTCTGCCAATTCTTTATCTTTTACCACTAAAGCACCAACAACGGTATCGCTATGACCACCGAGATACTTGGTCGCGGAATGCATAACTATATCTGCACCCAATTCTAAAGGCTTTTGTAAATATGGGGTAGCAAATGTATTATCTACCGCTAGCAAAATTTCAGTATTCACAGTTAAAGCAGCTATCGCTTTAATATCTATAATATTCATCATTGGGTTAGTTGGTGTTTCTACCCAAATTAATTTTGTCCTTGAATTTATTTGTTTTCGCACAGCATCTGATCCTTCCATTCCAACAAAATGAAAAACGATACCAAATTTTTCAAATATCTTTTTGAATATTCTGTACGTACCTCCATATAGGTCATTTGTAGAAATTACTTCATCTCCCGGCGCCAATAATTTAATGACCGCATCTATTGCCGCAATACCACTACCAAAAGCTAAACCATATTCTCCCCCTTCTATACTTGCCAATGAATTTTCTAATGCAATTCTTGTTGGGTTGGCACTTCTAGAATATTGATATCCCTTATGACCTCCTGGTGTAGTTTGTGCATAAGTCGATGTTTGATAAATTGGTGGCATAACCGCACCATAAGCCTCATCTGGTTGCTGACCTCCATGTATGGTCTTGGTATTAAATTTTAAGTTTTTAGAAGCCATATTCAAGTATTTACAACACAAATGTATAGTTATCTTTCGGGGAATACAATGAAGCTGTATTTTTACATTAAATCTAATCTTTCCATGAAATCTAAGCTTACCTGCCTACTCCTTTGTTTTTTATTTTTTGCCTGTAACAACAAGAATTCTGTTTCTTTTGAACCCTTAATTATTGCAACGGATTCTTGTGAGAATTGTACGTCTGTACGTATAGAAATTCCAAAAGCGAACGGAGCAACAAAACTTAGCAAAACCATTAACGATGCCTTAGAAGGTGAAATTATTGCATTACTAAATTTTTATGAGGAGAGTAATGCACAAAACCTCGAAGAAGCAAAAGAGACATTTCTTGATGATTATGAGGAGGTAAACGGAAAATTTTCAGAAGAATCCATGCCTTGGGAAGCTACTGTTGAAGGGAATATCACTTTTGAAAATGAAAGTATCATCACCATTAAGTTAGCATCTTACATCTTTACAGGTGGGGCACACGGCTATGGCACCAACAGATTTCTCAACTTTGATAAAATAAGCGGTAAAGAGTTATATCAAGAAGATTTGTTCAACAGCTTAGACGATTTTAAAACGTATGCCGAAACACTTTTTAGAAAACAAGAAAACATACCCACAGAAGGTTCTATAAACGATACCGGTTTTATGTTCGAAACAGAACGTTTTTATTTACCCGACAATATAGGGTATACAGAAAACGGACTACTCCTATTTTATGAACCGTACGAAATAGCATCTTTTGCAGATGGTCCAGTTATATTGACCATACCTTACGAAGAAGCAAATACTTTTTTAAAGTACCCGAGTAAACCTTAAGTCAACTGTTTTAACAAAAGAGCGATTTGCCCAATATGAAGCCCTTCGTGAAATAAGTTAAAGGCAATTGCATCATCTACATTTTTGAGTGTTACACGCGCACTTGTGGTATACTCGTTAAAATTTTGAAAGAGCGAAGTTTCGTAATCTTCTTTTAGCCATTCTGCCGTTGAAATCAAGAAATCTGCCACCATCATCATTTCCTCTTCTGTTGCCGTACCATCTGGTACGGTACCTTTTGCGAATTTGGCAACCAGTTCATTAGGTATGCGCATTTGAAGACCACTGAATTTATATATCAACACTTGCTGGGTCGCTATAGTATGTGCGATATTCCAATAGACATTGTTATTGAAACCTGCCGGAATTTTTAGTAACTTTTCTTTCGGAGTCTTAGTTAATATCGCATGTAGGTTTTTACGATTTTGCAACATTACCTCATATATATTCTCTGTCATCATTTCATATTTTATGCTTGGTAAAAATAGCACAATTAATGATATTTAGGTTTCTTTGTATTTCCAAAGTATACATCAAACAAAGGTGTTTTACTTTCGGAAAGACTAAAAAGCATCTTCCTTACAAATCATACCCATGAAAAAAATATATCACTTAAGCACTTGTTCTACTTGCCAACGTATCATTAAAGAATTGCAACCTCTTTCTGATTTTGAACTTCAAGACATAAAAACAGAACCTATAACCACTTCTCAACTTGAAGAAATGCATAAGCTTTCTAACAGCTATGAAGCGCTATTCAGTAAAAGAGCTGTTTTGTACCGAGAACGTAACCTTAAAGAACAAAACCTTTCTGAAGACGATTTTAAAGCGTTGATTATAGAACAATACACTTTTTTAAAACGACCAGTGATCATTGTTGATGAACAAATATTTATTGGTAATAGTAAAAAAGTGGTTGAAGCCGCTAAAACGGCAATTCATTCGTGAGTAAAAGACTGTTAGCCATATTTGCCGCTATTGGAGCTACAACAATATATGCTTTAAACCACACCATTGCAAAAGGGGTTATGCCCCACTATGTGCAACCCTTCGGGTTTATTATTCTTAGAGTTCTAGGTGCTGCAATTTTATTTTGGTTGATTTCCCCTTTAGGACCAAAAGAACGTATTGACCGTAAAGATTATCTTAGAATGCTAGTTTGTGCGTTATTGGGCATGGCTTTTAACATGTTGGTTTTCTTTAAAGGCCTATCGCTTTCAACTCCAATTAATAGTGCAGTATTGATTACAACTTCACCAATTATTGTACTAATATTGTCTACGGTCATTTTAAAGGAAAAAATTTCCAGTAGAAAAATCATTGGTATTACAATAGGCCTGCTAGGTGCACTAGGTCTCATATTATTTAGTGCTGAAGTTAGACAAGACGCCCCCAATATTCCCCTTGGCAATTTTCTGATTTTTTTGAATTCTATGTTTTATGGATCTTATTTGGTACTTGTTAAAGTGCTGATCAGCAAGTATCATCCGTTTACATTTATGAAATGGTTATTTTCTTTAGGTGTGCTCATTTGCCTTCCTTTTGGTTATCAAGAATTCATGGAAATTTCTTGGAGCACATTACCTTTTGAGGCTTATTTTGGAATTGGCTTTGTAATTATAGGAACCACCTTTTGCACATACCTATTCAATATTTTTGCGCTCACCCAATTGAAAGCTTCTACACTAAGCGCCTTTGTTTACGTACAACCATTACTAGGTATAGCTTATGCAGTTCTAACAGGTCAAGATTCTATTACAACCCTTAAAATTTTTGCCGCTTGTTTTGTATTAGTTGGTGTGTATCTTTCTAGCAAAAAACCTAAAAAACCACTACAAGAGAATTAAACATGCGATTGCTTTGCGTTTTCTAAATTCAAGATCAACAATTCGACAGCTTTGTTTTCATCACGGTGATGCATAGCAGATACCAGGTCAAGATGCTCTTGCAAAATCATATGTAAAGGTCTATTTAAACCGACCAAATCCATAAATGACAATATTTTAGCCGATTTGTACATTTGATACAATGTTCTATTACCACAATTTTTAACAATATACTCGTGAAAATATCGGTCAATTTTATAAAACACATATCCGTTTTTTGGTCCACTTTCAAATGGTACCAAAAGACTTCTTAAATCGTCAATTTTAGATTGCGGGGCATTGCGTGTAAATAATTTTACCGCCATGGTTTCCAACGCAATTCTACAATCGAACATTTCTGTGATTTCTTGTTCACACAATTCTCTAACTGAAAGATCATGATCCAAACTACCTACTAAAAGACTTTCTTGTTTCAATTGTAATAGTACTACTGGCACAGTATCATCTTTGATATTCAAAGTATGTATCAGCCTATGTTCGGTAATGAGCTGCCCTGGAACCAATTTTTTGGTTACAATCAATTTTTTTACTTTACCATAGGTTTCTTTAAAAATTTCTTCTGGTAGACTGACCATTAAATATAAATGTTAGCGTTGTTGGTTATTATAACTTAACAGTCAAAGAGGGGGGTACTAACTGTAATTCATTCGAATATTTAAAAATAAAAAAATTAACACTATAATTCTTATATATTTTTAGGAATTTTCAAAAATCGTCTTGTATCTTGCTTGGTCAAAACCTTGAAACCATCTGCTTTTTCTAGCTCACTGAACCTACTTAACAATTCTTCTGCTAGACCTGTTAGTTTTCTTGATTTTAAATCGATCCAAGCGCCCATCATTTCACAACGCGCTATATTTTCTCCTTTTTCATTATAAAAATCATGATTGAATGCAAAAAACTTTCCATCTTCGCTCAACCCTTTTATTTCCAAAGAAACTTTAATCTTATTTCCTAAGAAGGCTTCCTTAAAATAATACATATGTTCATAGAATGCCACGGGACCTATTTTATAGTCTACCATAGTCTTTTGATCAAAACCAAGTTCCATTAAAAAAGCCAATCTTGTGTGGCTCATAAAGTTGACAAACGCCGAGTTCGCCAAATGACGATTCGCATCAATATCACTCCACCGTACTTCAAAATCCTTTGTATACATTCTAATATTTTTTGCTATGCATGCATAATACTTTATAAAAATACCATAGTTTTGAAATGTAAGAACTAAAGAACATCGTTTTTTATAGTTATTTTTAAATCACGTTCAAAATTTACATCACTATGTCAAATAAACCCGCATTCATTAAAGAGTTATCCTTGCCTGCAGTTGCAGCACCAATGTTTTTAATTTCTGGACCACAATTGGTTATTGAGTGTTGTAAAAATGGCATAGTTGGTACTTTTCCTGCATTGAACCAACGTACCAGCGAAGGTTTTGAAGAATGGCTTATTGAAATAAAATCTGCCTTAAAGACTTTTGAAGAAGAAACAGGCAAAAAAGCTGCTCCGTTTGGTGTAAACTTAATTGTACACGCAACAAACCCAAGATTAGAAGCAGATGTAAAATTATGTATTAAGCACAAAGTACCATTGATCATTACTTCGTTAGGTGCTGTTTCTGAAGTAGTAGATGCTATTCATAGTTATGGCGGTCTGGTTTTTCACGATATTATTAAAAAGCGTCATGCAGAGAAAGCAGCCGAAGCCGGTGTAGACGGATTAATACTTGTTGCTGCCGGTGCCGGTGGTCATGCAGGTACGATCAACCCAATGCCATTGGTTGCTGAAATAAAGAAATTCTACCATAAGACTATTCTTCTTTCAGGTTGTATTAGTACCGGGAGAGACATTGCATCTGCCCTACAAATGGGTGCTGATTTAGCTTATATGGGTACCAGATTCATAAATACAAATGAAAGCAAAGCCACCCCTGAATATAGACAGATGATTATTGATGCAGGTGCCAGCGATGTGGTTTATACCGCTTCAATTTCTGGTGTACACGCCAATTTTTTAGGTGCTAGTTTAAAAGCTGCGGGTATCACAGAAGAAGACCTTAAAAAAGATGTAAAAATTGATTTTGGAAAAGAAATGAATACTGAAGCCAAAGCATGGAAAACCATTTGGTCTGCAGGTCAAGGTTCTGCACTCATTGACGATTCTATAGCTGTAACTGAATTAGTATCTCATTTAAAAACGGAATTTAAAGAGGCTATAGAAGAGCAAATTAAAGTTTTGGAAATATACCCTAAGTAAATATCATTTTAGCTTTTACAAATAGATGCCTTTAATTGACTCTACATATAATCCGCCATTGTTTTTCAAGAGCGGACACCTATCTACCATATATTCAGGTTTAGTCAGAAAAGTAGATGAATTAGAGCAAATTCGAATTCGGATCACCCTACCAGATTCTGATTTTTTAGACACGGACTGGAGCTATGCTTCATCTCCATCCCAAAAATTGGTTATCATAATCCATGGTCTGGAAGGAAGTTCAAAGAGAGCCTATATTAAAGGTAGTGCTAAAGTTTTAACACAATCTGGCTATGACGTTTGCGCCATTAATTTAAGAGGATGCAGTGGTACCGCCAATAAACTATTCAGGTCTTACCACTCTGGAGCAACCGAAGATTTACAAGCGGTTATTGAACATGTTCTAAATTTAGATGAATACCAAAGTATTTACCTTCATGGTTTTAGCCTTGGTGGCAACCTACTTTTAAAATATTTAGGTGAAAAAAGAGAAAGGGCTACAGAAATTAAAGGAGCAGTTGCCATTTCAGTGCCTTGCCAATTGGCAGATTCACTGCACCAGTTACTTCAGTTTAAGAATGCAATTTATGCCAAACGGTTCAAGGGAAACCTCATAAAAAAACTAAAGCTAAAGCAAGAATTATTTCCTAACCTTATTACAAATTCAGATATCGAAAACATTAAAACACTTAAAGATTTTGATGATTTTTACACCAGTAGAGCACACGGTTTTAAAGATGCTATGGACTACTATGCCAAAAGTAGCAGTCTTCAGTTCTTAAACAAGATCAAAGTACCTACTCTAATAATCAATGCACTAAACGATTCTTTTTTAGGGCCCCAGTGTTATCCTATAGAAATTGCCAAACACCACAGCAAACTTTTTCTTGAAATGCCTAAATATGGTGGTCATGTTGGTTTCTACGGCATCAATAACTTAACATACGCGGAGCAGCGTACATTAGAATTCTTAGATAATATAAACTAAGGTTAGCGCACAAATATAAAATCGCTCGCACAAATTGTTACTTACTTAAAAATATTAGTTAAAAACTTAACTACATACATATTAAAACATACTTCAACCCGCAAAAATTCATATATTAGTTGCTCATTTACAGACAACACTTAAAAGATAGTAACGTATGCGCAAATTATTCACTTTATTAGCTCTTAGCACAATGATCATTAGTTGTGGTGAGAAAAAGGAAGAGAAAAAAGATGGTTTTGAAATGAACAGAACCAAAAAAGAAGTTAAAAAAGAAACGGCAAGTGAAGGCGTTCCTGTTGATTTAGATAACAAAGGTGTTGGTCCGATAACCAGCGTTACTTTTGACGAGGCAGTAAACGAAGAAATGGCCGCTGCAGGTAAAGAAAAATTTCAAGCTATATGTACGGCTTGCCATATGGCAGAGCAACGTATGATCGGTCCGGCATTGAAAGGTGTTTACGAACGTAGAAGCCCAGAATGGGTAATGAACATGATTATCAATCCTGATAAAATGTTGAAAGAAGATCCTATTGCTAAAGCATTATTGAAAGAATACAACAATGCAATTATGCTTAATCAGAATTTAAATGAAGAGGAAGCTCGTAACTTAGCAGAGTATTTGCGTACGCTATAAAGTTAAACGCCAACCTAATATCGAAAACCCTTTCATGACCATGAAAGGGTTTTCTTTTTACCAATTACTCGTTGTCATTTTATAAAGTATGTTTTTACTACTTTTTACGACCAATTAGGTACTAAATGATTGATATATGCAAAACGATAAAATAAAAATAGATATAGTTTCTGATGTTGCTTGCCCATGGTGTTATGTTGGTAAGAAAAGATTAGAAAAAGCAATAAAAGAATGGGATGGCGCCGAGATAGAAATTGAGTGGCACCCATTTCAATTAGATCCAAATATACCAAAGGAAGGACTAGACAGGGATACTTACCTTACCAATAAATTTGGTAGTGTAGACGGACCTCTGGAAATGACGAAACGTTTAGAAGAAAGCGGAAAAGAAGAAGGTATCAACTTCAACTTTGGAAAGGAATGGTTGGCGGTAAATACATTACCGTTACATCAACTTTTACATGTGGCAGGTGAAGAGGGTTTTAAAGATGCTTTGAAAGAACGTTTTATGAAAGCATACTTTGATGAAAATCTTCATTTAAACGATTTTGCCGTTCTAAGTTCCATTATGGCAGAATATGATTGGACGGCAGAAAAAACAGAAAAAGTTATAAATGACGACGCTATTGCCTATGCAGTAAAACAAGAAATTGCGCATTACCAGCAACGCGGTGTCAACAGTGTGCCTTTCTTTATTATCAATGACAAGTTCGGTATTAGTGGTGCACAACCACCCGCAGCTTTTCTAGAAGCTTTTCAACAAGTAGCACCATTAAAAATAATCGCTACGGGTGATAGTTGTGATCCTTCTACAGGAATTTGCTAATTCAATACTAGCTAAAAATTATTATTAATTATAAAACAAAAGATATGAAAGCATCATTTTCTGATATCATCAAAGGGGACACTCCAGTTTTAGTAGACTTTTTTGCTGACTGGTGTGGACCTTGTAAAACGCTAGCTCCTATTCTAAAGGACGTGAAAACCGATTTAGGAGACGCTATTAAAGTCGTAAAAATCGACGTAGATAAAAATCAAACATTGGCATCTCAATACCAAGTTAGAGGTGTGCCTACCATGATTCTTTTTAAAGATGGAAAGCAGGTTTGGAGACAATCTGGGGTAGTGCCAAAAAATGACTTATTACAAATTATAAATTCTAATTAATAGAATTTTAAACATACTGGACTAGGCAAATCAACTTGGCTTACAAAACGTAGAGTGCCATTTACTGCATCTCTATTAAAAACAACAATATTGTTGCTACGTTGATTTGCTACCAGTACATATTTACCAGTGGGGTCAATAGTAAAGTTTCTTGGCCAATCGCCCTTAACAGACGCTCTACCTACCAATTCTAATTTTCCAGTAGTATCATCTACCTTGAATATTACTACTGTATTCTCCCCTCTATTTGTTCCATATAGAAATTTACCATCTGGTGATAAATGAAGATCGGCACAAAAACTCTCACCTTCAAAATCTGATGCTACAGTATCATACGTTTGTTTACCATAATACTTTCCATCTTCTTTCTGAAACATGGTAATAGTAGAGTTTAATTCATTGATTACATAAAGAAATTCTGCATCATTAGAAGCAACAAAATGTCTTGGTCCAGCACCTTCAGCAACCACCAACTCTTTTTGATCGCTTGGAACAAAATTATTATTGGACGCTGTGTACTTTTTAATTCGGTCAAGACCTAAATCAGACACCATTAATTCTCCGTTTAAGAACGATGCCATATGTGCATGAGCTTTCCTAGTAGAATCCAAAACTTTATGATCTATAATTTGAGGAGAAGGTTTTAGATTTCCATTTTCCAAAGCATTATATATTGCCACATTACCACCAGAGTAGTTTGCTGCTGCCACTAGATTGCCATCATTACTTACACCTACAAAACATGGGTTAGCGCCATGTGTAGATTGTTCTTCTACATATATAAGAGAAGTATCCTTTACTCTGAATGTGGTAATTGACCCATCGTCCTTTTTATAATCATCTACTTCGCTTACGGCATATAAAGAATTTCTATCCGGAGAAAATGATATGTAAGATGGGTTTTTCATCTTAGCAACTAAAGTTTGGTTTGTCAATTCACCGGTACCTAAGTTTAAATTGAATTTATATATTCCCTCACTGCCATTATCCGTATACGTTCCTACGAAAAGAACTTCTTCGTTTTTAGATTCTTCCACCTTACAACTGTTTAAAATAATCAATCCGATAATTGCGATAAGCAAACTTACTTTACTATTCATATTTCCGATACTCTAATCTATTAAAACTCTACTCCATAAAGAGAAAAATCAATCTTGCACTAAAATCAATAAATGTATTAAAGAATTGTTCAAAAAATAAGAATAATTCAATTTTATGTAACAAAAACTTCGAATTTACTACAAATAAGAAAGAAAGAACGATGGGATACGGCGGACAACCAATGAAAGTAATAAAGGCAAATAGGGCGCTACTTAAAAAAAGTAAAAGCTTTAGAGATTTGCGTAAAGATTATCTAGACTACTCGAAAGAAACTAAATTACATTTTAAACAACTTACAGCTGTAGAACGTAAAGTGGTACGTGATAAAATAATAGCTCAAGCTAAAAAAGACAACATTCAAGAAATAGGAACTTACATCCTTTCCATAACAATAGTCTTAGCAGTTTTTTATGCTATCTATATGTATGTATTATAACAAGCGCCCATATGCAGGCTATTATAACCCCCACAACTTAAATGGATTTTTAGTTTCGGGTTCATCTTCTTTAGATTTTGAAAGAGGCTTGTCTACCATAACCTTGTAGGTAGGATCTTCCATAACATTTACATCTATGATATCATCTGCGGCAGCTAATAAACGTATACAGTCATTACTCAAGTGACGTAAATGAACTTTTTTACCCACTTGAGCATAGCGTTCTGTAATCTTGTTTAAAGCCTCTATACCGCTCATATCTGAAACACGACTTTCCTTGAAGTCAATTATCACCTCACTTGGATCACCTTGCACATCAAATTTTTCATTAAAAAGCGTAGTTGAGCCAAAGAACAAAGGACCATATATTTCATAATGCTTTACCCCGTTTTCATCTACATATTTTCTTGCTCTAATTCTCTTGGCACTTTCCCATGCAAATACCAATGCCGATATAATTACCCCTATTAATACCGCTAATGCCAAATTATGAAGTACTACGGTAATTAAAGTAACCAATATCATTACAAAAATATCTGACTTTGGCATTCTTCTTAAAGCCTTGAAACTTGCCCACTCAAATGTACCTACGGAAACCATTACCATAACACCTACCAAGGCAGCTATAGGCACCAATTCTATTACCGGTGCACCAAACAATATGATTAGCAATATGGTCAAAGCAGCAATGATACCAGATAATCTTGCCCTTGAACCTGCTGACAGGTTTACCAAAGTCTGTGCTATCATTGGGCAACCACCCATACCACCAAAGAAACCGTTCAAAATATTCGCTCCACCTTGTGCCAAACACTCTCTGTTACTGTTACCTTTTGTATTGGTAATCTCATCTACCAAGTTCAAGGTTAACAACCCTTCAGTAAGTCCTACCGCTGCCATTATTAATCCGTAAGGTAAAATAATCTTAAAGGCTTCAAGGGTAAAGGGAATAGTCGGGATATGAAAAGAAGGCAGCGATCCGCTAAGCGACTTCAATTTTTCTCCCGGTAACGTATCTTGATTGATAATGTCTACTACCTGTTTGGTTTCTATATCTAAAAAATATACTATTAGAAAAACTACAATAATACCTATCAATGAAGCCGGTACAGCTTTAGTAAGTTTAGGAACAAAAACAATTATTGCAATGGTAAACAGCACCAAGCCTACCATGGTATACAATGTGGTACCTGTTAACCAAACTGCGGCATCGCCCACACCTACTTTAAATTGATCCATTTGAGCCATAAAAATGATAATGGCCAAACCGTTAACAAACCCGAACATAACCGGCTGTGGAACCAAACGTATAAATTTACCCAACTTTAAAAAGCCCACGATCAATTGAAAAACACCGGCCATAGCAACCGCGGCAAAAACATATTCTAAACCATGAGAGTTCATTAATGCCATGAGTACAACAACCGTAGCTCCTGCACCACCAGAAATTAACCCAGGCCTACCCCCAAATATCGCGGTAACCAAACCCATTATAAATGCCCCGTACAAACCTACTAATGGAGAAAACCCTGCAAGAATAGCGAACATCAACGATTCAGGAATCATTGTCATTGCAACCGTTAATCCTGCTAAAATTTCATTCTTATAATCTACTTTTTGGTTGAAATCGAAAATATTGAGGTACTTCTGCATGCTCGATGAATTTAAGGGCGCAAAAATAAGTCATATTTACCGGCCTCACCACTAACTAACAGAATATTACCATATTATCTGTCTACCAGGCTTTTAATCCCAATAATTTCTCTCCTAAAGGTGATAATTTAGCAGTATCATATTTGGTTTGCTCCCATTTACGTGGATCACCCGGAAATGCATACCCTTCTGGGGCTATTTTGTTCTTCCAAGAATTGACTCTCCAATGACGCATTTCTTCATTTTCAGGCTCTGCTGGCATCATTGAAATATACTGCGCTATACGAACTTTATCTTTTGATTTATTGGGTCTTATACCATGAGGTTCGGTACTATTGAAAATTAACAGATCACCTGCCTTCATTTTCACTTTTACTATTTTATCTTCCAAACCATCTAACGAAGGCTGAAAACAATCTCTATCTTCTGGTTGTGTCAATTTCCAGGAATCGTAATTACGGTATAACCAAGGTATACATTGAAAGCCTCCCATATTCTCGTCATCTTGGTCAGCTAATGCCAATACTCCTTGTACGTTTTGTGGTTTGGTCTCAGGGTCATAATCCCAATGAATAAATCCTTTCTTATCTACCCCTGGTGGTAACGGGAAATTTAAATTTGCCCTATCTATTGTCACCCAAAGTTCTTCTGTTCCCCAAACATCTACAAAAGCATCATATACTCTTTGCGTTTGTCTATTGTTCCATAAATGTTGATGGTTGTAAACCTCAACCATACCTGTACCTTTCAACTCTTTCATTTGCATTTCTGCTCTTGGTGGTGCATACCATGTTGAAGAATCCGTAGGACTCTTTTCATCAAACTCCCAAAGAAAATCTGCCGTAGCTTTTGCTTGCTCCAAGGGTACTGCATTCTTTATTACGATATATCCATTTTCCATCCAGAATTTCCAATCTTCCTCGCTGAGTACACGAAGTGGTTTACCGTTAGATCGATCATTCAATTTTTGCTTACTGCTTGTTGCCGTTGACGGATTTCCAGGTATTTCTTTATGCGCTTTATTACCTTGTTCAACCTTATTGTTTATTTGCTGCATAGTACATTAATTTTAAGTTATTGTATAAAGCAAAACTACTGAGGGTAAGCATTTTGGGCTACCGTAATATTGACCTAAATTTGAACAATATTGATTTTATAGCTACTCCATATAGAATTTATATGCAATTTTGTTACATTTAGCCCATGAAGATTGAACTAGAAACCATTGATCCCGCATCTAAAAGTCCGTTCAGACTATTACATGACCCCAAGTTGAGCCATCTTTTTTATTGGCATTTTCATCCTGAATATGAAATCGTTTATATTGAAGGTGCTAATGGAACAAGACATGTAGGCGATCATATTTCTGAATACGAAGAAACCGATTTGGTACTTATAGGATCTAACATACCACATTTAAATTTCGATTACGGAGTAAAGACTTCCTACAGAGAAGAAGTCTTACACATTAAACCTTCTTTTAAGAGCACT
Source organism: Maribacter sp. (assembly GCA_020629285.1). Taxonomy (GTDB): domain Bacteria; phylum Bacteroidota; class Bacteroidia; order Flavobacteriales; family Flavobacteriaceae; genus Maribacter. Next base: position 22,430 of record JAHDDP010000010.1, on the reverse strand, counting down.
TTTGTAGATCCTATACCTGAATTAAAAAATTTAAATAGACTATTAGACCTTTCTAGATACGGCATTGCTTTTCACGGAGAAACTAAGAAAGTGGTAGGTGAATTATTAAAGGAACTACATACCCTAAAACCTTTTGAATATTTTATGGCAATCATGAATATTCTTAAAAGACTTTCTCAAAGTAATGAGTTTGAATTGCTACACAAGAAACCTTATAAGAATAAATACAGTAAAAAGGAGCAAAGTAGAATTCGTGATATTTATGCCTTGATCGATGAACGCTACCAAGGTAAAATATCGGTTGATGAGGTCGCTAAATTCTGTAATTTAACCAAGCCTGCTTTTTGTCGCTATTTTAAAAAAGCAACGGGTAGTACTTTTATAGAGTTTTTAAATCAATATCGTATCAGTCAATCTAAACGTTTATTACTTACCGGCAAGAATGTAAGCGAAACATGTTTTGAATGCGGATTTGAAAGCCTCTCTTACTTCAACAGAACCTTTAAGAAAGTAACAGGGGAAAATCCATCAGCATTTAAAAAGAGATTGCAGCGCGATTAATTGAACTAGAACTCTATGTAATAGAGGAAACTTTTAAAACGAGATACTGTTATTTTTAGAGGAGTACATTTTTAACCTGAATCCATACTTTAAATGGACCAGGTAAAACTTCTAAAATTTAACTATGGAAATTTTTGACCCGCTTTCTCTAAAAACCGTTTTGCAAATATGTGTAGCTGCGGTTTTTATCTATTTATACATGATGTTCATTACACGCGTAACAGGCAAAAGAACATTTGCTAAAATGACCAGTTTTGATTTTGCAGTTACTATTGCCATGGGATCTATCTTAGCCGATGCGGTCAACAAACCAGTTTCAAGCTTAATGCCAGCAATGGTTTCTATAGCATTACTTGCGGGTCTACAAGCTTTATTCGCTAAGCTATTATCATCGTCTAATGCAGCACAAAAAGTAATAACCAATAGCCCAATTCTTCTAATGAAAAATGGTGCCATTTTAAAAGAAAATTTAAACAAAGCATTGGTAAGCAAAGCAGACCTTATGGGAAAACTTAGAGAGGCAAATGTTTTACAATTGTCGCAAGTAAAAGCCGTTATTTTTGAAACTACTGGAGATATATCGGTTCTTCATTCAGATAAGCCTATAAATATTGATGCTGTTATTGTAGAAGACGTTAAATCTACCGTATAAAAAATGCCCTACTACAAATAGGGCACTTTTGAGACAATCAACCTAAAAACTATTTTGCCTTCTTACGTTCTACATTCATAGTAGGGTTAGAAGATTTAACTCTTTTTTTACTTTCAGAACCTTTTGCAGATTTTAAATACTCTTGGTATCCTCTACCTCTAAATTCATACGTTGTACCGCTATCTGGGTGGTATAATTCTATAGTACTATCATTAATAACATATAGCTCAAAGTAATCGTTACCAAAGAAGTCATAATCTAAAGTCAAGGTTTTTAATGTGTTATCCCCTTGTATATTATAGACTTGATATTCCCCTTCAAAATCCCACTGTAAATTAGAAACATTAGTATTTGGCGCATTTACGGAAGACCTGAAAAAGCTTGGCAAAAACTGTAAGTAATTTTCGTTGTCAAAATCATTCAACGCACCTGCTTCACTGGTGTATATTTTCTCCCAAGCATCATATTCCTGTATGAAATAATTGATATTGTCGTAGAACACCATATCATAGTCAAAGTTATTGATCTGATATCCTTTAAGATAGTATGAGGTATCCGTACCGGCATCGTACAACTCTATTGTATTATTGTTTACCGCATAAACCTCTAAAAACCAAGAACCGTCAATATCATGAGCTATGTCTACGGTACCCCTAAGTGTACCATAAGTACCTACATCAATACCATAGCCACCACCTGTTTTACCAATTCCCACAATATTATTATTGGCATAAAGCACTCCGCGATCAAAAGAAACCGTAAATGCCCTTTGTAAAAAAGGCACCTCGCCATTACCTCTAGTTGCATTAATATCTACATACCATAAATCATAACTTTGTAAAACTTGATCGGTATTGAATGCAGACTCTTCTATAAAATCATCTTCAATAATTACTTCTGTATAACAAGAAACCATTAAAGTTGCCAATAGGAAATATCCCGTAAGTAATTTTAGTGTTTTCATAAGATTTCATTTAATAGGTTGTCTAACTAGAAACAATCTCTATGCCAAAATTTTTACAGGACTGATTCTAATCATATGATGATCATACAAATAATTGGTAAATTTGCACCATGAACGAGAATGCGAAATTTGCGGTTTTAGGCGGTGGAAGTTGGGCTACGGCTATTGTGAAAATGCTGACCAATAACCAAGAAAAAATTGGTTGGTATATGCGTAATACCGATGCTATTGCCCATATTAAAACTCAAAAGCACAACCCAAATTACCTTACTTCTGTAGAATTTAAGACAGAACAATTGGTGTTGACAAGCGATATTAATGAAGCTGTTAATTATGCCGATGTTTTAATTTTTGCAATACCTTCTGCTTTTTTGGTTGGTGAGTTGGAAAAACTAACGGTTTCGTTGAAGGATAAAATCATCTTTTCAGCCATAAAAGGTATTGTACCAGAATCTGGATTAATAGTAGGCGAGCATTTTCATAATACGTATGAGATACCTTTTGAAAATATAGGTGTTATTACCGGTCCTTGCCATGCTGAAGAAGTGGCTATGGAACGATTATCTTATTTAACCATTGCTTGCGCAGATACTGAAAAGGCAGAATTGGTTGCCAATAATCTTACCAGTAATTATATTAAAACCAGCATTAGTAAAGATATTATTGGTACTGAATATGCTGCTATGTTAAAGAATATATATGCTATAGCGGCGGGTATTGCCCACGGATTGGGTTATGGAGATAACTTTCAGAGTGTATTAATGAGTAATGCCATACGTGAGATGAAACGGTATACCAAGCGTATTCATAAATTAGACCGCAACATTAATAAGTCTGCTTATTTAGGAGATTTATTAGTTACCGGCTATTCTATTTTTAGTCGTAATAGAATGTTCGGTAATATGATCGGTAAAGGTTACACCGTAAAAAGCGCTCAAATGGAAATGAGCATGATTGCCGAAGGTTATTACGCAGCAAAAAGTGCTTATAACATAAAAGAGAACTTTACAAAAAAGGTCAAAACTCCTATTATTGACGCTGTTTATAAAGTTCTCTATGAAAACAAGAATCCTAAAAAGGTGTTTCTTGATTTAACCGATCAATTAGATTAACGTCTTTCTAACGAAAAATCTGAATGTTCTTTTAACTCTTCATTCAAGGTTGTTCTCCATTCTTCAACTACGTCATCCGTTACTTTGAACCTATTCTGAAACTCTGCCATCAGCGGTTCCATTAGCGTTCTAATACTATCTATATCAAAATATAGCCTACCGGTTCTTCTAATGAAGAAATCCATAGGGTTTTGCACCATTTCGTAATCAATACCGAAAGCTAATTCTGCTTTAGCTAAACGCACATAGTTATCCGCTTCTACAATACTCTTATAATTTTCAAGAATTGTCTCTGTTTGCTTACCATAGTTGGTCACTAAAAACCAAGCATCGTGTTTTGTAAAACCATCTTTTTTAATTTGGTCATACACCTCATCAATGTATTTTTTTACATGCTTGAATTTCTTAAAATCTACATTACCGCACAAGAATATTTTCTCTGTGTAACATTCTTTTAATTCGGTATCGTAATCCTCCTCCATCTTCTTGGCAATACGATCCACCACTCTTTCTGCCATTTTACGGTAACCTGTTAACTTACCACCTGCAATACTGATCAAACCTGTATCTGAAACAAAAATTTCATCTTTTCTAGATAGTTCTGAAGCAGATTTACCTTCCTCGTGAATTAGTGGGCGCAGACCTGCCCATGAAGAAACAATATCTTCTAGCTCAAGGTTGATATCAGGAAACATATTATTAACCGCAGAAATTAAATAAATAGCATCTGCAAGATCTGTTTTCACCTTGTTCTTATTATCATTATAATTAGTATCCGTTGTACCTACATAAGTGATTTTACCTCTTGGAATAGCAAACATCATTCTACCATCTGGTATGTCAAAATAACAAGACTGCTTAACAGGCAATTTTTCATACGGAAATACTAAATGCACCCCTTTGGTCAAATGAAGCTGTTTTCCTTTTTTAGAATTATTTAGGCTTCTTAACTCATCTACCCACGGGCCAGCTGCACTAATGACATATTTAGATTTAATAGTAAATTCTTTACCGGTAACCGTATCAATTGCTTTAACACCGGCAACTTTATCGTTTTCATATACAAACTCATTCACCTTTGCATAGTTCAATGCCTGAGCACCGAACAAAAGACTAGTTTTTATATTTTCTATGGTTAAACGCGCATCATCTGTTCTATACTCTGCATAATAACCAGCACCGTTCAAAATCTTCTTTGGTAATAAAGGTTCCAATTTTAAGGCTTCCTTTTTTTCTAGCATTTTTCGCTTATCATCACCTGTAACCTGAGCAAGAATGTCATATACCTTAAGACCGATAGAGGTTAACCATTTACCGTAAGAACCATTTTCTATTAATGGCAACAACATTTTTTCAGGCAGTACTAAATGAGGAGCCAATTTGTGAACAATGGCACGTTCAGACCCTACTTCTTTTACCAACCAAAAATCGAACTGTTTTAAATATCGCAATCCACCATGTATTAGTTTGGTAGATTTACTACTGGTACCAGAGGCAAAATCCCCTTTTTCCAATACGGCTACTTTTAAACCACGTGATGCAGCATCTAATGCAATACCGCCACCGGTAATTCCTCCTCCTATAACCACCAAATCAAAATCTTCTGATTCTAGGTGGTCTATCGTATTTTGACGTTCTAAATTGGTAAATTTTATATTCTTCATCACTAGATGTCTTTTTAATTTGAAACGGTAATTTTCGTCGGATAAGAACGAAAACCTAACATAATTAGGCAAAGATAGAACTAGTCATATGCTATTCTATGCTCTAAAAAATTAATAAATTGTAAAATTGGTATGTATGCTACTATTCTTCTTCCCAGCCTTTTGACCTTTCTACGGCTTTTTGCCATTTTTTATACAAACGCTTTCGTTTTACACGATCAAAAGTGGGCTTAAATATTCGGTTCATTGGTCGGCTTTGATCAATGTCTGATTGCTCCCAAAAACCTACTTGAATTCCTGCAAGAAATGCTGCACCCATTGCGGTAGATTCAATAATTTCTGGACGATGAACTTCTGAGTCTAAAATATCTGCTTGAAATTGCATTAGATGATTATTTGCACAAGCACCACCATCAACTCTTAAATTTTTAAGCTGAATTCCAGAATCATCTTCCATTGCCTTTAAAATATCTTTGGTTTGGTATGCCAACGCTTCTAATGTTGCCTTTGCCAAATGTGCTTTACCGGTATCTCTTGTTAAACCGAAAACGGCTCCTCTGGCATACATATCCCAATAAGGCGCTCCAAGACCTGCGAAGGCCGGCACTACATAAACCGGGTTCTCCCCTTCGATCGAGTTTGCCAATTCTTCGGTTTCTTTTGCATCTTCAATAAGCTCTAAACCATCTCGCAACCATTGTATCGCTGCTCCTGCAATAAAAATACTGCCTTCCAACGCATAATTGACTTTGCCATCTAAACCATAAGCTATAGTGGTTAAAAGTCCGTTTTTAGAAAACTGGGGTTTTTCACCTGTATTCATTAGCATAAAACAACCTGTACCATAGGTGTTCTTTGCTGATCCTTTATTAAAACAAGCTTGCCCAAATAGTGCTGCTTGCTGATCACCCGCAATACCCGCAATCGGTATTTTAACTCCATCTAACTCATAATCGCCAAAATTCGCAGAAGATGGTTTTACTTCTGGCAACATCGTTTTCGGTATATCTAGTGCTTTTAACAGTTTATCGTCCCACTTAAGATTTACAATATCGTAAATCATGGTTCGTGATGCATTGGTATAGTCTGTTAGGTGATTGTGGTCTTTGGTCATGTTCCATACCAACCAAGTATCAATAGTACCCATTAACAAATCTCCAGCCTTGGCTTTCTCTTTGGCACCATCAACATTATCCAATATCCACTTTACTTTGGTACCTGAAAAATAAGAATCAATTACCAGCCCCGTAGTTTTCTTTACATGTTCTGTCAACCCTATTTTCTTTAGGTGTTCACAAATATCCGCCGTTCGTTTGTCTTGCCAAACAATGGCATTATATACCGGTTCTCCCGTATTTTTGTCCCAAACTACCGTTGTTTCCCTTTGGTTGGTGATCCCTATACCTACTATCTCTTTAGGCTGTACATTTTCCTTTTCAAGAAGCTCTTTTAAAACAGCCATCTGAGAGGATAGGATTTCTTTTGGGTCATGTTCTACCCAACCCGATTTTGGAAAAATCTGTTTGAATTCTTTTTGGACCATACCTTTAATGGTACCGTCATGGTCTACCAACAAAGCCCTAGAGCTTGTAGTTCCCTGATCTAATGATACTATAAATTGCCTTGACATGTGCTTTAAGTTATTTTCCTAAATATAACGGAATTAAAGCTGATTCCAAAGCAGTGATTTTTTGGAGCTAATAAATGGTCTGCCTGTTTTTTTCAATCATGAATAGCATTGAAGCTTTACCTATAACTGACGGTAACTCCAATATTCTATTGTGCACTTTCAACAACTTCTTAAACTCGACGATTTCCTCTTGATATTTTAAGCTGTTGCTCTAATAGAGGTAAAAAAAATGATAGTGTAGTAGGGTGTTTCAACCAACCTATTTTATAAACTCTTTTTCTATAAAATATGTCACAATCGCTTCTTTCATAAGAACGGTTTGCTCCCCAGCCTTTAATGTTGGTAATTCTTCTATTACATTATAATGAGGCCATCCATCTTCGTCAAAAAAACTGAATTCATAGAATCCGTAAGGTTCTAAAAGACGACATATTGCAATATGCATTAAATCTAACTTATCATCTTTTTTGTATTTTCTATGGTATTGCCCTAATTCTTGAACACCCACCAAATAAATAATTGCATCTAGTTCTAAAGGATCTCCATCAGAAAACTTTGTTGAAAGCTTTTCTACCAAAAAATCCCATCGTTCTTTTAATTGTATATCCCTAGCCATATGATTTCCTTCAACTATAGTCTAAAACAGACATTGCAAAGGTACAAATCAAAGTTCTATATTTGTTAAAACACTTTACCAATGGGACTTTTAGATATTTTACTTGGATTACCTTTAGTATGGGGTCTATGGAAGGGATATAAAAATGGTCTTTTCATGGAAATCGCTTCTATTGTTGCACTTGTTGCCGGTATTTTTGGAGCTATACATTTTTCATATATCACGGGAGAATATTTATCTGAGCACTTAAATTGGGATGAACGCAATATGAGTATCATAGCCTTCATAATCACATTCGTGCTAATTATAATTATCGTCAATTTAATTGGAAAACTATTGACTAAAGTCGCCAATTTTGCCATGCTAGGCTCTTTAAATAAAATTGCAGGGGGCATTTTTGGTGCATTGAAAGTGGCTATTTTATTAGGTGCCGCTTTTATATTTTTTGATCGAATGGATACTACCTTTAATTTAATTACAGAAGAAACCAAAGAGGAATCTATTTTATATCAACCTATCAAAGATATTGGAGCATTAATTTTTGATACTGTGCTCGTGGGCGAAGCCTCTTCAAAGCAGGCTTCAGATGATCCAATAATCATTTAAATTCAATTGTCCGCTAATCTTACTTTTTGTGCACTTTATCGAATAAACATTTTTGTTCATACCCTGCATTCAATTTTTCTATAATATTACTTCATCGATAACCCAAATCGATTACGAGAGCTTAGAACACTCTTAACTTTTTTACCTACTTCGCTTCGCCGAAAGGCTATTTATTTAAAAGACACTTATATGAAAATGAGATTGCTTTATGCGGTCCCTGTCTTTTTATTACATTTTCTTGGTTCTTGTACAAGCGAATCTCTTGATGAAACGCCTGTACTTGAAGCTGAAAACGTTTTAACTATTGAGCAGGACCTGTTAGAAATTGTCAATGACCATAGATTAAGCCTTAACTCTAATGCCTTGCAATTTAGTGACGTGGCTTATAAATATGCCAACCTTCATACAGACTACATGATTTCCAAAGGTAGTATCAGTCATGATAACTTTAGCTCAAGAGCATCTAACATTGATTCTGAAATAAGTGTTGAAATGGTGGGCGAGAATGTAGCCAAAGATTATCAAACTGCCTTAGAGGCTTTTGAAGGATGGTACATTAGTAGCAGCCACAAAAAAACAATGGAGGGCGATTTTACACATACTGGTATCAGTGTAAAGAAAGATGACCTAGGCAATTACTACTTTACCCAACTTTTTTACAAGCAGTAAAAAATTCTAATATTACTTTATTTGATGTTATCTAGACTCTAGTATAACCCATATAAGTTGATTGGTTTCTTTATACCGACGAAATGTAGAAAATGATATAAAATGCATTTTTCTACGTTGTAATCTCACCTGTATTTTATCGATGAGCCTTAATTTTATGATTAGTGGCGGCTTAACGAGTATTTTAACCCATGTAAAGATGTTTTTCTTCACATGGTTGCAACCGATACTACTTTTGGCACACGTAAAATAAGCCCCCGGTATGAAATTTAGCTTCATTTATTTAGGTATTATCGTTATCATTTTATCATCCTGTTCTAGATACGAGAACTTTGCAGGATACGAGGAGACTGAAACTTCAATTTCAGAACTAACTCTAGCTTCTTCAAAAATGCACAGCAAAATGGAAGCGAATCTTTTCGAACTAATTAATAACTATCGTCTTAGTATAGGCTTAAATCCATTTGAGTTTGAAAGCATCACATATTACTATGCTATACGACACACTAATTATATGATTTCTAAAGGAATTACCAGTCATGACATGTTCACCAAACGTGCATCAGGTATTGCCAAAAGAACAGATGCTGTATTTGTTGCTGAAAATGTAGCAAGAAATTATGATACAATAGAGGAAGCTTTCGATGCTTGGTTAGATAGTGAAGGGCATAGAAAAAATTTAGAGGGAGATTTTAATTACTCGGCCATCAGCATTGTTGAAAATAGTAACGGCGACTATTATTTTACTCAAATATTTGTAAAATAATAAAAGAAAGAACATATTTTTTATAAAGCCTTTGAAAACAAAGGCTTTTTTTATGCTTACCTTTTAGGTGAAAAATAATCGTTTCTTTAACTTTCACCTAAATTCACAGAAATGAGCATACAAGCACCATTCAATCTTAACAAATGGATTGAGGAAAACAGAGCTTCACTTAAGCCCCCCGTTGGCAACAAAAATCTATACACAGATGCCGGCGATTATATCGTTATGATCGTTGCCGGACCAAATGCCAGAAAAGACTATCACTATAACGAAACCGAAGAGTTGTTCTATCAGCTTGAAGGAAATATAGAAGTGCACATTCAAGAAGACGGTAAAAAACGTACCATGCAACTAGGACCTGGAGACATGTATCTGCACCCAGCCAAAGTACCACACTCTCCAGTTCGTAAAGAAGGATCCATAGGTCTTGTGATAGAACGTAAGCGTAACCATATGAACGTTGATGACGGTCTATTGTGGTTTTGCGATAATTGTAACCACAAATTATATGAAGCCTATTTTACCCTTAACGATATAGAAAAAGATTTCTTAGCTCACTTTAAGCATTTTTATAGTTCAGAAGAATTAAGGACTTGTGACAATTGCGGAACTGTAATGCCGGTCGATGAACGTTTTATAGCTAAAGAAGAATGATGGTAATTGCTAAAATCATTACTGCTCTTGTAGCTCTGATCCATATTTATATTCTTTGGTTTGAAATGTTCGCATGGACAACGACAGGTAGAAAGGTTTTTCAAAATTTTCCAAAAGATTTATTTGAACCCACCAAGTCTATGGCGTCAAACCAAGGGCTTTATAATGGCTTCTTAGCTGCTGGGTTGATATGGTCATTTTTCATTACCGAAATACAATGGTCTGCAAATGTTGCACTCTTCTTTTTAGGTTGCGTTGCTATTGCTGGTGCTTACGGTGCACTAACCGTAAGTAAAAAAATATTCATAGTCCAAAGTATACCTGCGTTAACCGGAATCATATTGTGGTCTATTATAAAGTTCTCTTAGCTACAATTTCTTCTTCACAAGGATAAAATTCTTTGTATTTTTGTATCATATCTAACATTAATCACGTAAAAAGTTATAAAATGTCAAAAATTGCAGCAGATTTCGGAATACAAGATGCTCTCACAGCATTAGGAATTAAAGATATCAATGAGGGAACCTCAACCGGATCTAATGATTTTTCTTCAGGCGATATTATTTCATCATACTCACCAGTAGATGGTTCACTAATTGCAAAGGTAAAAACAACGACAAAAGAAGATTACGAAAAAGTAATGTCTACTGCTACGACAGCTTTTAAAGAGTGGAGAACAAAACCTGCACCGCAACGTGGTGAAATTGTTAGACAGTTTGGCGACAAACTTAGAGAACTTAAAGAACCGCTTGGTAAGCTTGTTTCTTATGAAATGGGAAAAAGCTACCAAGAAGGATTAGGTGAGGTTCAAGAAATGATAGACATCTGTGATTTTGCAGTTGGTCTATCCCGTCAACTACACGGTTTAACTATGCATTCAGAAAGACCCGGTCATAGAATGTACGAACAATATCATTCTTTAGGTGTTGTAGGTATTATATCTGCTTTTAATTTTCCTGTTGCTGTTTGGGCATGGAATACGGCACTTGCTTGGATCTGTGGTGATGTTTGTGTTTGGAAACCTTCTGAAAAGACACCTTTATGTGGTATTGCATGTCAGAACATCGCTGCCGCAGTAATGAAAGCCAACGACCTTCCTGAAGGTATTTCTTGTTTGATTAATGGCGATTATAAAATTGGTGAATTAATGACCCAAGATAAAAGAATTCCTTTAGTATCTGCTACGGGATCTATTAGAATGGGAAAAATAGTTGCTCAGGCCGTTGCTGCCAGACTTGGAAAATCTTTACTTGAACTTGGTGGTAACAATGCAATTATAGTTACACCAGATGCCGACTTAAAAATGACCGTTATAGGTGCCGTATTCGGTGCTGTTGGTACAGCAGGTCAACGTTGTACTTCTACTAGAAGATTAATCATTCATGAATCTATGTATGATAAGGTAAAAGAAGCTGTCGTTGCAGCATATCAACAATTAAGAATTGGTAACCCATTAGATGAAAATAATCATGTAGGTCCATTGATTGATACCGATGCTGTTGCTCAATATAACAAGGCTTTAGAAAAAGTGGTTAATGAAGGCGGTAAATTAATTGTTGAAGGCGGAGTATTAGAAGGTGAGGGCTATGAAAGTGGTTGTTACGTAAAACCTGCTATTGCAGAAGCTGAAAATAATTTTGAAATTGTACAGCACGAAACATTTGCTCCTGTACTTTACTTATTAAAATATACTGGTGATGTTGAAAATGCCATTGCTATTCAAAATGGTGTTGTACAAGGGTTATCTTCTGCAATCATGACGAACAACCTACGTGAAGCGGAACATTTTCTTTCTGCTTGGGGTAGTGATTGTGGTATTGCCAATGTAAACATTGGTACTTCTGGTGCTGAAATAGGTGGTGCATTCGGTGGTGAGAAAGAAACCGGCGGTGGTCGTGAAAGTGGTTCTGATGCATGGAAAGTTTACATGAGAAGACAAACCAACACTATTAACTATACCACTGAGCTACCTTTGGCACAGGGTATAAAGTTTGATCTATAATACACTTATAATTTCCTTTGCATATTAACTTTTAGGCTAGGCTGTTTTTGAATTGGTTGGCTCACTTGACCAACTACCATGAAGTAGAGCTTGTATGCCCAAAACAATAAACATGCAAAGGAAATTTATAAAACCCTTTATTTTTTTCTTCATTTTATAGTGTAATTTACTCTGTATCAAACTAGTAAAATATAGTACTCAATTCAACAATTTCTGTACAGGTTTACACAAATATTGTATAGTTGGATTTTTTAGACCCTTAACTTTAAGGCATAAAAAAATCCTATCCACTTAAAGAGGACAGGATTTTTTAACCAACTAACTCAAAACTTGAAATTATATAATCAATGCCCAAACTTTGTGGGGAGATTTATATCGTTTCAATACATACGCAAAAATGCAATTAAAAGTTGTTGCACCATAAAGTTTTTTTATCATTTCACCCTCTTATTGTATAGTTGGTAAGTATTTTAACATATCTAATGTTAAGATATTGTTGATTGTAAGGTAATTAGGTGTAAATCTTTTAACATTTTTAAGTTTTTTTTAATAAATTGTGCGCTAAACACTAAACATTTCGTACAATGACAAGAACAATCAAGTATTTATTTTTGATGTTGATCACCATTGTAGTCGGCACCTACTTCTTTATCACCTGTTGCAGCGAATGCGGCGCGGGAGTTACAAGCACAGCGCCTACTACAGAAAAGGAAATCATTAAAGAGCCCTCGGCTACATCTTACCCCTTCGCTATCGACGGTAACGGATTTGCCTATAACACGAATGACAATTATAATTTTAATGTGTCATCCCATAACTTTTTAACTCCACTAAGTGCAGATCTTACCAAAGGGATTACAGGTTTACAAAGTCATTTGTCCTCTAACGAAAACAATGTTATCAACGTTACGGGATATTATACCAGCCAAGAAGAGAACAATACCGCTTTCCCTAATTTGGGTCTTGCAAGAGCCAATTCCATTAAAAACGATTTAGCATCTAAAGGTATTCCTACCGCTCAAATTAATACGCAAGGAAAACTTATGGACGAAATGATACCAAAAGAAGGAACCTATTGGGGTGCAGCATCTTTTGGCCTAGTAGAAAAATCCGCTACCGCAGAAGATGACTTAAAGGCATTATATGATAAAATAAATGCTGATCCGTTAATTCTTTACTTCAATACTGCAGAAGCATCAATTCACTTAGATGCCGCTCAGAGACAAAAGGTTGCCGATATTTCTAGATATTTAGATAAAGTTTCTGATGCTACCGCAAGCGTTGTTGGTCATACAGATGCAACTGGTCAAGCAAGCACTAATATGAGACTAGGTCAAGATAGAGCAGAATTTGCCAAAAATTACTTAATGCAAAACGGAATAGCTGCAGACAAAATAATTGCTACGTCTAAAGGACAAACGCAACCAATTGCCACAAATGCCACTGAAGAAGGCAGAGTAAAAAATAGACGAACAGTTATTACATTAAAATAAAACATACACTAATCCTATAAATAAGTAAAATCATGAATTTTGAAAATATGAACATTTGGTGCTGGATAATTCCATTGTTAGTAGGTCTTATCTGCGGTATTTTAGGTTATCTACTTGGTAGCCGTTCTTCTAAGGTAATAGACAACTCTGCTGAAATCAACAGTCTTACCGCCAGTAATACAAAACTGAAAAACGAACTTTCAGAATTAAACAATCTAAAAGCGAGCAATAGTAAATTGAAAGCTGATCTAGAAGCTTGTAACCAAAAAGTAATAGCCGCAAGTAAGGTTGTACCACCGGCTCCTGCCGCGCCAAGCACTAATTTAGGTGCTTCTGCCGCCTCTTTTGCTGCCGGCGCCGCTACCAGTAGCGCTCTAGCTTTTGATGGTTCTGCTGCTAAGGCTGCATTTGGAAAAACAATTAAGCAAGACGATCTAAAACTTGTTGAAGGTATTGGCCCAAAAATTGAAGGAATGTTCAAAGACCACGGTATTAAAACTTGGAAAGAACTTTCTGAGGCCAGCTTGGAAACTTGTCAAAAAATATTGGACACAGGTGGAACACGTTACAAGATTCACGACCCTGCGTCATGGCCTATGCAGGCGAAAATGTGCTACGAAGGCAAGTGGGCAGAACTTGTTAAATGGCAACAAGAACATAAACACGGTAAACTATAGCTTACTGTTTAAAGCAAAAAAAAATCCCGATTATAACTGATCGGGATTTTTTTATTTATAATGCTCCGTTCGCCTCTACCCATTTAAAATGATATTGGTCTTGTGGAAATTTCATTCTTTCTGCAATCCGCTCCAATCTAGATGGTAATTTGATCAAGTAGTCACGAGCCTTTTCAGCTTCCTCGTTCAACGAACGAACAGAATCTATCTCCCAATATGCATTCAGCTTACTTAGAATATCAACATAATCTTGTGCCGTATATACACCTAAACGCTGTGCACAGTTAGAGAAGTTCTCAAAAGCAGAACCAATTGTACCACCAGACTCACGTAAAAAATGTGCCGGCATTACAATCTTCTTCTTCATCATATCTGCAAATGCTATCATCATACCAGATGGATCTTCACCTAAAATAGTCTTAACAAATTCCCTATATGCCAAATGATGTCTCATTTCATCACCTGCAATAATAGTACACATTTTACCTAATAAGGCATTTCCTTTTTTCTTCGCCATTTGCCCCACACGCTTATGCGAAATATTGGTAGCTAATTCTTGAAAAGAGGTATATACAAAGTTTTTATATGGATCACGATCAGTACCAATATCAAAACCATCGGAAATTAAATGCTGGGTAGTTATTTCAATCTCTCTCATATTTACCCTTCCAGATAAATAAAGATATTTGTTCAACACATCTCCATGTCTATTTTCTTCTGCAGTCCAAGCACGTACCCATTTAGCCCAACCATTTGTTTTATGGTCACCGTGCTGGTCAATACCAACAACATCCATTAACCAAGATTCATAAGTTGGCAAGGCTTCTTCGGTAATGGTATCCGCTACCATGGTTACCCAAAAGTCATAACCTAACTCTTTAGACTCTTCACGAATATCTTTTACTTCTTGTAAAAATGTATCTTTTTCAGAATCTGGCAAAAAATCTGTTGGCTGCCATATATCCTCTGGTTTTATAAGGAAAGATTCCATGAAACTCTCTACCTTAGGCTCTAAGGCCTGCATCACCTCTAATCTTATATTTTTATTAGACATATTTTAAATTTTATTAAAGATCGTCAATAAAACAATCTATTTTAAAGTAAAGTTAACGGTTTTCTTAGTTTCTACCCGTTTCGTTAGGATAAAAGGTATAAACCGGCTCACTTTGCCAGTATTCTTTGGTATTGGCGTTAAACACAGTTAAGGGTCCTTTGAACGCGGCACCCGTATCAATATTCCATACATTGGCGGCATTCTGCGGTGTAGTTTTACCTATACGCGTTACCGGTGTATGACCAATGTAAATTTCAGCATAATTCTTTAATCGCTTTGGATAATGAATATGGTCATCTTCTAAATCTTTATTCAAAGAAAGCGCCAACTCCCACAAAGTACGATCCCAGTAAAATGTCTTTTTAAAATATTCATGCTCAATGCCTTTCAAATTTGTAAATCCTGCATGTAAAAACAATCTATTTTCAGCGTCTAGATGATAATTTTCTAAGCTTTCATAAAATTCGATGTGCCTATCTTTGGTTTCTTTTGAAGCTTTGCCATAAGAATTTGAAGTGGCCTCACCACCATGCATAAACCATGTTGGGTTATCTGCCTTACCGGTCAACCATTCATAGCAAAGCTCATCATGATTACCTCTTAAGTATATACAATTGTACCTTTCTTTCAATTCTATAAGATAGTTTACAGTTTCAACCGCTTCACTCCATCCATCAATATAATCTCCTAAAAAAATTATCGTATCATCTTCAGTTATAGCTGCTTTCTCAAGTACTTGCTTTAAAGCTTGTAATCCTGAGTGAATGTCACCTACAACCAGTGTTCTTTTTGTACTCATTTAGCAAAAATCGCAATTATGGTTATCATGGCAAGGATAAAAATCACTAAAAAGAAGATTTTCCAGAAGGAATAAGGTCTGTTTCCACTTAACACTCCCGTTTGCCCATTTATATAAAAATTATACTCTTTACCATCATATCTATATGAACTTATATAAATGGGAAGTAAGATATGTTTAAACTTTTCATCTGAAAGTTTTATATCGGCGTTTGCCACCCTTTGGGTATCACCACCAATATCTCGGCTGATCCAATTATAAGCAATATTCTTGGCTTCTTGAAACGACTTGTGATGTCCTTCTTTTAATGAAACCGTATATTTTTCCGTAACAAAACCAGATAGATATTTTGAATTAAAAGCCACTAAATCTTTCAAATTCCAAAAGGTGACTTTTGCCGGAATCTCTTTTCGTTTCTTTTCTGATGCGCTTATTAAAATATCATCTACAAAACCATCTACTCTACCCGATGCATACGTCCACTTGGTTTTTCTAACACGTCTTGTTCTTCTTGCCTTATTACTATTATAGGTCTGTGTTTCGTAATAATAATCTCCTCGTTGCCCTTGGTAAGAGGCAAAGAGGTTGGCATCAAACGTCCAATACGGAACATATAATCCATGCAAACCTTCTGGATCAAGCGCTGCTTTTTTAAGATTATCCGGTGCAAACCAAATTTTATCTACCCAAGCTTTAAATATTGCCTGTGCTTTATTGGCATCTAATTGAAATGGAACTAGAGCGCCAGGTAATATCCAACCTTCTTTCTCAACATCTTCACGTATTAAAGGTTCACTACAATACACACAGTTGAGCGACTTATAGTTTTCTTCTACATGCTGGTTGGCACCGCAATTTTTACAATGCAACAGCTCTATAGTTTCGGTATAGGCATTTTCACCTACGATTTTTAAGTAGTGTTCTAGCTCTAACTCTTCAAAACTAGTTTTAGATGCCTCAATAAACTCTTCATACCCACAGTACTCACATGTCAATTGATGCGAGCCTGGCTTAAATTTTAACTCAGCACCACAATTGGCACATGCTTTTTTATATTCCGATTGTTGAATATCATCCATAGAAAGTATTCCTTATCTTAAAAAAAGTATTGCTTAAAATTATGCTGTTGGTAATGGTGGTGGCGTATTACCACCCAAGAAAGATTTTAATTCCTCTACCTCTTTTAATGCAGTCCAATTGGGCATACCTTGTTTCCAGATCAACGAATCTCTATTAATTGTTCTACTCGCAAATAATTCTTTGAGCTTATCAAAACCAACAGGACCTAATTGCTGACCGCTTACCGCATAGAAATAGGTTACTTGTGCCGGCATTGGTGGCGGCGCTTGTGGCTGTTGTGCTGTTTGCCCCCCTAGTGGTTGCGCTGCAGGTTGCCCCATTAAGCCTCCCATTTGTTGAGCCAATACAAAACCCATACCCATGCCCATACCGGCACCAGCTGTTCCGCCTTCATTTTTAGCTGCCAACTCCATTGCTTTGGCTGCTTTGAACTGCGCCAACTTACCCATGTCCAATTTATCCAATCGGCTGTATTCGAATATTTCCTTTTTAAGTTCTTCAGGCATCGATACATTTTCGATGTAGAATTTCTCTAGCTCTATACCTACCCTATTAAATTCTGGCTGCATTACTTCTTGGCAAGTTTCAGATAGTTCGCTTGTGTTCGCCGCATACAACTCAATTGGCAAATTAGCTTCACCTACCGTATCTGTAAAACGGGTTACTATTAAACTTTTTAAATGTTCATTTACCTCATAGCTTGTAAAATTACCATCGGTACCCACTACATCTACAACAAACTTTCCTGGATCATTTACTCTAAAACTATAGGTACCAAAAGCACGAATTTCTACCAAACCAAATCTATCATCACTTAACATGAACGGATTTTTAGTACCCCATTTTTCATCTGTAAACAAACGTGTGTTTACAAAATACACCTCAGCTTTGAACGGACTATCAAATCCATACTTCCAACCTTTTAAAGTCGTTAAAATAGGCAGGTTCTGCGTATTTAAAGTATATGTGCCCGGTTTAAAAACATCTGCCAATTGACCTTCGTTAATAAAAACTGCGGTCTGCCCTTCCCTAACGATTAATTGCGCATTGTTCTTAATTTCATTTTGGTAACGTTCAAAACGATAAACTATAGTGTCGTCAGTATTATCTAGCCATTCTACAATATCAATAAACTCGTGGCTCAGTTTTTTCTTAATTTCATCAAATATGCTCATGGTCAGTATGTGTTTTAAAATGTGTAATTCAATATATGCAATTCAGCAACAGACCCAAAATACGAAAGGAATTAAATTCATAAAATAATCTGTAAACCACCGTAATTTAATATTTACTTCATAATTTTTAGGAAATAGGTGTTATTTCTAATTAACTTAGACTTCCTAATTTTCTTTTTAAACGTATGAAAAAGGTATTCTGTATTGGAGAATTACTCATTGATTTTGTTGCCGAAAACCAAGGCAAAGATTTATCGAAAGCAAAAGAATTTTCTAAAAAAGCAGGTGGTGCACCAGCCAATGTAGCCTGTGCAATTAGCAAGCTTGGCGGCGATAGCTTTTTTATTGGTGCTGTTGGCAATGACCCGTTTGGGACTTTTTTACTACGTATTCTTGAAGATGAAAAAGTTGATATCTCCTTTGCCCAAAGATGCGATACTTTTACCACTTTAGCCTTTGTTTCTATTGATGCCGAAGGTGAGCGCGATTTTGTTTTTAGCCGAGGCGCAGACAAAGAGCTTACTTACGACTCTTCCTTAAAATCTAATTTTGAAAATAACATCATACACTTTGGCGCAGCTACCGCTCTTTTAGGTGGCGCTCTTGAAGAAACCTATAACAGGTATTTATTTGACGGACTAACCAAAAATGCGTTCATTAGTTTTGACCCTAATTTCAGATCGGATCTTTGGAAAAATAAAGAGGATGTTTTTATACGTAAGTGCCATGCTTTTATAGAAAAATCCCATTTATGTAAATTTAGCCTAGAGGAAGCACAGTTACTTTCAGGAAAAGATAAGCTTGAAGATGCTTGCCAGTTCTTTCATGAAATGGGCACCCAAGTAATAGTTGTAACCTTAGGAAGCGAAGGAACTTTGCTTAGTACAAAAGACTTCCATAAAACCATACCAAGCATTAAAGTAACACCAAAAGACACTACCGGTGCCGGCGATGCTTTTATTGGTTGCCTTTTACAACAACTTACTGAACACTCTAAATTAGAAGATGTTTTGGCAAACGAAAACCTGCTTTCGAACATGGTCTCAAAAGCGAACAAAGCCGGGGCCATTACAACGGAAAATTTTGGAGCTATACAATCGCTACCTACATTACAACAATTAGACTCTTAAAATGAATCAAGCTGAATTACACCGGTTGTTGGCTTTAAAAAGTCAAAAGAAAAAAGGTGGAATACCCTTAACTTCTTCATATGAACAAAGATTAGCTACTAATCTTTCGCTTATTAAAACGCAGTTTTTTTCATTATATAAAGAGAAAGAGCATAAAGCATTTTTCTACACCCTTTTAGATACATTAGAAACGCTTTTTAAAGACCGACCTACAGAACTACAAAAACAAGATATTACACGTTTAAATTCTGGGAATTGGTACCAAAGCGAGCAAATGGTCGGTATGCAATTGTATGTTGACCGGTTTAACAAAGACATTAACGGTCTCAAAGAAAAGATACCTTACTTTGAAGATTTAGGTATTAATTTTCTTCACCTAATGCCTATAACCACAAGACCTGCTGGTGAAAATGATGGTGGTTATGCAGTGAATAGCTACCATGAGATAGATCCTAAATACGGCACAAGAAAAGACTTTTTAGCTTTCAGCAAAAAGGCACGTGAAAATAATATGTTTTTAATGCTTGATTTTGTTGTCAACCATACTTCAGATGAGTTTATATGGGCAAAGAAAGCCAAGGCGGGTAGCCAACACCATCAAAATTATTATTACACTTATTCTGACCGCCATATACCTGACGAGTTCGAAAAGTCCTTACCTGAAATATTTCCACAATCGGCACCGGGCAATTTTACCTACAATTCAGAAATGGAAAAATGGGTTATGACCTGTTTTAATAGTTATCAGTGGGATTTAAATTATAGGAATCCGGAGGTGTTTATAGAAATGCTTGGCAACCTAATGTCTCTTGCCAATTTGGGGGTAGATGTTATCCGTTTTGATGCGCTTGCTTTTCTCTGGAAAAAATTAGGGACATCATCACAAAACCTACCAGAAGCACATACCTTAATTTCACTATTTAGAATGTGCCTACAGGTAATTGCACCAGGTGTTATTCTTTTGGCGGAAGCTATTGTTGCTCCTAGAAATATTATAAAATATTTTGGCGAAGACACCACGGAAGGTAACGAATGTGAAGTAGCGTATAATGCTTCTTTAATGGCTTTATTATGGAATTCAATTGCAACCAAAAAAGCTTCTTTATTAGTAAAAAGTGTGAACGAGATCCCAGTAAAACCCAATGATGCTACTTGGATCAATTACATTCGCTGCCATGATGATATCGGTCTTGGTTATGAGGATGATATTGTACGTGCTACGGGCTATGACCCTAGCGCCCACAAAGGATTTATTTTAAACTATTACTGCGGCAAGTTAGAATGGTCTCCTGCCAAAGGTTTGATGTTCATGTACAATCCTAAAAACGGTGATGGTAGAATTACGGGCAGTGCCGCTTCTCTACTAGGCCTAGAAACCGCCCTAGAACAAAACAATAAAAATATTATCGACTATGCCATCACTAAAATATTAATGATGCACGGTATTATTTTGACCTACGGAGGCATACCTATGATATATGCCGGAGATGAGATCGCTACCTTAAATGACTATTCTTATGAGCAAAATGAAGATCATGTAAATGACAATCGTTGGGTAAATAGACCAATGCAGAATTGGAATGATGTTTCAAAATTGAAAAGCAAAAAAGATAGTCCGTCTACCATAATATACAACGGGATTAAGAATATGATTCGTCTACGAAAAGAGCAGACCGTATTTGCAGACACAAACAATCTTAAAGTTCTTGGTTGCCCTAACGAGCACGTATTTGTCTTTCAAAGAACCCATGAAAATGAAAATATTTGGGTGTTGTCCAATTTTAATGAGGTTACAGAAACTTTAAATATAGGCTGGTTGCTTTCTATTGGTATTCATGCCGGTAAAAATTCTATTGATTTACTTACCGGAAAATCATTTGAACTTATTCATAACGAATTGCCTCTAAAACCCTACGAACAACTCTGGATTAAGAATATTTCACCTTCCTAAGCACACGAAGCGCTTCTTTTAGCGAAGCATTTATTCTTGGGTATTTAGGCTTCAAAATCTTCCTAGCTTTTTCCATGCGTTCTTTTGCCTCTTCAAATCCGTTAAGAAAACATATTAAATATGAATCTGCCAGATATTTCAATTGCTTTACTTCTGCAATTGTTAATTCTGTATTTTTCTCTGCTTTTGCTACCAAGGCATTATTACTCTTATAAATCTTTTTCAGTTCATCCTCGTCATGTATTGGAGGATTAAAAAGTAAATCGCTCGTAATTTGATAGGTGCCGTTTTCACTGAAATTTATAACTACTTTTTCTAATGGATAATATTTTTGTTTCGCAGCCAGACCAAGCTGCACATATTCAATAGTAGTAAATGAATCATTGTTATATGTTATGGTAACCTCATCTAAATTTGAGTAGAATAATTTTACCTGCTCGTTTATTAATTCAATATCTACCCTATAAAAATAGGTTTCTCCGTTCACTACTTTTTTATTGCCGGCCCAACACACTACAAATTGTTCTTTAAAAACCTTGTAATCACTTTCTAAATCTTTATGGCGGTGATTTAAAAAATCTATGACACCATCTAAAGTAAGCTCTATATTGTTTTTAGCATGTTGTTCTATAGTGGCAACCGCTTCAGAGTTAGTATCTTTCAACTCAATATCAAACACCTTTGGTAGACTTATACTTCCCTCCCTGAAAAAAACGGATCCTCCATAATATTTCCAGATGTTCTTTCTAAGGGAGCATATTTTTCCAATAGATTTTATGGTCACCAACCCCACAACCTTACCCTCCGGCAAATGCGGAAATGGAATATTCTCGTATGAAATCAATGGGGGATTATCTAAATAGGCATTTACCAAATTTTGAATCTTACTATCATCAAAAAAGTCTACACCTACTATTTTATTATCCTCATCTTCAACGCCAATTACTATGAAAGAATTATTGGCAGGATTACTATTTGCCAAAGCACAAACATGCTTTAAAAACTTACCCTTACCTTCTTTCTCGCCAATAGAAATAAATCGCTTTTTGTCGTAAAAACTGTTCTCGTCATTATGAGCGAGCAAGTTTTTTACCAATAGGCGTTTATTGATCATAGTTAATTTTGGCTTTTGGCTTTTGGCTTTTGGCTTTTGGCTTTTGGCTTTTGGCTTTTGG
>JAHDDP010000042.1:12075-28473 GCA_020629285.1 Maribacter sp. | reverse complement strand
TGTTAACGCTACTATTGGCGTTAGTTGTGCATATTTCTTTTGCACAGCAAAAAACAGTTTCCGGTACGGTTACTGATCAAGGAGGGCTTCCTTTGCCCGGGGTTAACATTGTAGTTGAAGGTACCACTACGGGTACACAAACTGATTTTGATGGTAACTACTCTATCATGGCCTCAGAGGGGCAAACATTATTGTTTACCTACATTGGGCAAAAAGCTCAAAGAACTACCGTAGGCACAAGTTCAACTGTCAATGTATCTATGGAAGAGGATGCACAAGCACTTGACGAAGTAGTTGTAACTGCATTAGGGATTAAAAGAGAACAGAAATCTCTTGGTTATGCAGTTAGTAAAGTAAGCAAAGAAGAGCTTGAGCAAAAACCTGAAGGCGATTTAGGTAGACTTCTTCAAGGTAAAGCTCCTGGTGTTAATATCACAGCGTCTAACGGCTTAAGCGGTTCTTCATCTAATATAGTTATTAGAGGTAACACTTCTATTACCGGTAATAACCAAGCACTTTTTGTTATTGACGGTATTCCTTTTGACAGTGGTGCAAACCAGCAAAGTGCTTTCTTTGATAATGTAACAGAATCAAATCGTTCACTAGATATTGACCCAAACAATATTGAAGATATTAGTATTCTTAAAGGTCTAAGTGCAACAGCACTTTATGGTAACAGAGGTAGAAACGGTGTAATCTTAATTACAACAAAATCTGGTTCTGGATCTAACAAACAAGGTAGCTCAAAGTTATCAATTTCTCAATCTGTATTTCAAAGTACACCTCACCTACCAACATATCAAGATGAATATGCAGGTGGTTTCAACAATGGCTTTGGATGGTTTTTCAGTAACTGGGGACCTAGATTCAAAGATCCTTCAGCATCTTACGGTGATTACTTTATCAGATCGGAAGAGGACGGAACTGTTTTTGTTACGCATCCTTTCGCCACAAATGTTAACCAAGCTTTTATTGAAGGTTACGAAGATTTAGCGGCGTCTGAATATGAATTAAAACCATATGACAGTGTAAAAAACTTTTTCAGAACAGGATTTAGTACAACTACTAACATTAACTTATCTGGAGGTAATAGTGATTTCGGTTATAATGTAGGTTATACTAAACTAGACGACGAAGGTTTTACACCTGGTAATGAATTATCTCGTAACAGTTATACTTTGGGCGGTAATGGTACTTTAGGCAAACTAAGAGTTAATGCGTCTATGAACGTAGCAGTTACAGATTACAAATCACCTCCTATTGCAGCTTCAAGAGGTAGTGGTGTAATCGGTGGAGGAGCTTCTATCTTTAGTGATTTATTTTATACTCCAAGAAACGTAGATTTAGTAAATATTCCTTTTGAAAGATTGGATGGCGGATCATTATACTACAGAGAAACTAACGGTATACAACACCCTTTTTGGACAGTAAAGAATAACAAAACTGGTCAAAAAACTACAAATATATATACTAGTTTTAGTTCGGTTTATCAGTTCAACGATAATTTATCAGCCGCTTATAGATTTGGTTTCAACACATATACCGAGAACGGATTTTATGCACAAAATAAGGGAGGTATTGACGGCAATCCATTAGGGCAATTAAGAACTACGAGTATTGTAAGTTCAACCTTTGATCATAATTTCTCTATTAATTATGATAAAGATGTATCAGATAAAGTAAACTTTAAAGGTATTTTAGGTTTTAACTCTAACCGTCAAGAATTTGACAGAGATGGTGTTGAGAGCACAAACCAAGTAGTATTTGGTGTATTAAGACACTTTAACTTTACAAACCAGTCTACAATTAATTCATTCAGCGGAAATTCAATTCAAAGGCAAACAAGACAGAATACATTTGGTGCTTTTGCAGATTTAACGTTAAGCTATGAAGATTATTTATACCTGAACGCACAAGGTCGTAATGACTGGACATCGACATTAGAAACGGGTAATAACACTATATTCTATCCATCTGCAAGTTTATCCTTTATACCTACTGCAGCTATTGAAGGTTTACAAGGTAAAGCGCTTAACTATCTAAAGCTAAGATTCGGATATGGTTCATCAGCTGGTTTCCCTCCTGTATATACTACAAGAACCACATTGGCTTTGAATGGTAACTTATTCGTAAATCAAGACGGAACCAACCTTTCTGGTAATGACACAGATGGTTTATTAGGTAATGCAGATTTAACACCTGAACTTATCAATGAAATCGAATTTGGTATCGATTCAAAACTTTGGGATAATAGAATTGGTCTTAATGCCAGTGTTTTCAAAAGAAAAACTACGGATTTGATTACGTTTAGAGATTTACCTCCTAGTGAAGGTTTCACGGAAACGTATATTAATGCGGGTGATTTAGAAAACGAAGGTATTGAAGTTGGTTTGACATTAGACTTATTAAGAAACCCTGAAGGTCTTAATTTAGATTTCGGTCTTACTTTTTATGCTGATGAGCCAGTTATTACAAGACTACCTGACGGAGTAGACAATATTACCATTGGTGGTTCAGCAACAACTGCTGATGCAAGAAACGCTGCAGTAGTTGGGCAACCTTACGGTGTATTCTTAGGTTCAACAGTAGATACCGATGACGACGGTAACTTCTTAGTTGGTGACGATGGTAACTATGTTGCTACAGCAGATATAGATAATGTTATTGGTGATCCAAATGCTGATTACACTGCTAATTTTAGAACTAATATTGGTTATAAAACGTTGAGATTAGGAGTAGATCTAGCTTACAGACATGGCGGAGATGTTTATTCAAGAACAATATCTACATTACAAAATAGAGGTGTGATTGAATTTCCTTTCTCTAGAGAAGGAACTTATATCTTACCGGGAGTAAATCAAACAACAGGTGAACCAAACAATGTTCAAATCAATGCAACTGATATTGCTTTTAGCAACTGGCTATTTGGACCTTCTAATTTTAAGGTTTATGATGGTAGTATGCTTCGTTTAAATGAGGTAAGCCTATCATATGATTTTACTGAAAAAATGTTGAAAAATACACCTTTCTCAAAAATCAATGTTACACTACTTGGGTCTAACCTATGGTATAGATCATTCAATACACCTAAGGATGCTAACTTTGATGTTAATGTTAACAGTACTGGTGTTGGTAACAACCAAGGTCTAGATTTCTTTTCTGGTCCAAGTGCTGCTAGATATGGCTTTAGTCTGAAGGTTGAATTTTAAAAAAAATAAAAATGAAAAAAATAAATCATAAATCATTATTAAAAATATTCGCCGCTGGCCTGCTTGTATTTGGCACAGCATGTGAAACTATAGAATTGGATTTACTAGATGATCCAGATGCCATTTCATTATCTCAGGCCAATTTAGACTTTTTCCTAAATTCAAACGAGGTAACTTTAGCCGAATTCTTTGAAGGTACTACTGCTAGCGGTGGTAATGGAGGTATGTCCAATCCAGGTATGGAAGTTACAAGATTAGGACATATGAATGGTCTGGTTTATCAAAACTCTTATACTGCTAACGAATTTAACTTTGAATGGGAGCAAGTATATTCTACCATTATTTCTAATAATAGAGCCCTTGAGCCAATAGCTATAGAACAAGAAGCATTTCAACATTTGGGAATAGCACAAATCATAGAGGCTTATGCGGTAACCACCTTAGTTGATTTTATGGGTGACATTCCTTACTCTGAAGCAGTGGCTGGCATCTCTAATCCTAGTAGAGATCCTGGTGACCAGACTTATGGTGCTATGTTAGACTTGTTAGATGAAGCTATTGCTAACCTAAACGCTACATCTGCCATTACATATTCATCAGATTTATTCTATGCAGGCGACAGCGAAAAATGGATCAAATTTGCAAATACCTTAAAGTTGAAAATTTATCTACAATCTAGATTATTGTCTTCTGGTGATTCAGAATTTGTAAATAGCACTATTTCCACTAGTGGAATAAACGCTATTATAGATTCAGGTGAATACATTACTTCTGCTTCAGATGATTTTCAATTTAACTGGTCTGCTACAGACAACAACCCAGATAGTAGACATCCAAGTTTTGCTGGTGAATTTGACTCTCCTGGTGTAATTGGAGATTATATGTCAAATCATTTAATGAACGAGTTAAATGCAGGAGTGAACGATAAAACCGTTGTAGACCCTAGGCTACGTTACTATTTCTATAGACAATTAGATAGAAATGCAGAAAATACCGTAGAACAGGATTGCTTTGGAGCATTACCTCCAGAACATTATGGTTTTTCTATTCCTTTTTGTACAACAGATTTCCCTGGATACTGGGGTAGAGATCATGGAGATAACTCAGGTATTCCACCAGATACTGGATCAAGGGCGACTTTTGGCGTATATCCAGTAGGCGGCGTGTTTGACGATAGCTCATTTGAACCAATCGTAAGCAGAAGTGTAGGTACACAAGGTCAAGGAATTTCACCTATTATGCTTTCATCTTACGTAAATTTCATGTTGGCAGAATCTGCATTGACACTAAATACAAATGGCGACGCTTTAACCTATTTAATTCAAGGCGTAACACAGTCTATTGACAAGGTTGTGGCATTTGGATCAGACCAAGCTGCTGGAACTGGTTTTGAACCAACAGAAACTGAGATATCAGACTATATTGATGAAGTAACGGCCAACTACATGAATGCCACTTCAGATGACGAAAGAATGAATATTATAGGTACTGAATATCATATCGCTTTATACGGTAATGGTGTAGAGGCATATAATACCTATAGAAGAACTGGTACACCAAATGATTTACAGCCAATAAGAGCTGGTGCAGTAGATAACTTTATAAGATCATTTTTCTACCCAACCGTTAGTGTATCCAACAATTCAAATTCTGATCAAAAAGATAACGTAACAGAACAAGTATTCTGGGATACAAACCCAGCTACTGGTTTCATTAATTAAAAAAAATAAAAATGAAAAATTTAAGAAAATTAGTTTACGGCTCATTGAGTCTACTAGTATTCACAACTTCATGTGAATACAATGAAACCCCGTTAGATGAAGATATAGTAGCAGCTAATGAAGGTGCGGTACTATCAACGGTATCTACTGTTGGTGGAACTATCAACAAGTTAGACCCCGCTCAATCTACTTTGACGAATACGGTTTTATTCAATGATTTTGATGAAAACGACACTGTAGAATCTATCGATTTATATCTTTTGTTTGCAGATACAACGCCTGTAAACAACGAAGTTATAACGGTTGATGAAGCTTTTGTTGAGAATGTACCAGGTTCAGCGTTTGCAATAGGTGATTCAGGTTTTCCAGAACACACGTATTCAATTAGCGGAGATACTATGCTTGATCTTGTTGGACTTACAGCTGACGATATCGATGGTGGAGATCTTTTTATATTGAGATATGTTTTGAACCTTACAGATGGCAGGTCATTTTCTGCAGCTGATACAGGAGTTAACGTTAGAACAACATCTCACGTAACTCCATTTAGATATTCTTCTGTAGTTGTTTGTTTTAAAACACCTGAACCTGGTGATTACACGTTAGAAATGGAAGATATTTACGGTGATGGATGGAACGGTGGTTTCATTACTATTTCAATTGACGGCGTAGAAACAGATTACGCTACGTCTGGTCCATTAAAAGTAGAAACCATAACAGTACCTGCAGGTACTTCTAGATTTTTATTCACGTATACAGCAGGAGACTGGGAAGGAGAAAATCTTTACACTTTCACTGATCCAAACGGTGAAGTTATTCTTGAAGATGGTATTGGCGATGGTAACAGAACCAACGGTCCAGCTGAAGGAGAACAATTCAACACATGTGATTAAATATTCATAAATCACGATTAACTTAAAGGCTGTCTTTTTAAGACAGCCTTTTTTTATTATAAATTATTTCAATTATTTTAGCCTGATATGAAAAAAATCCCTGATCAGAAGTTACTATATATTTTATTAGCTTCTTTACTTTATCTGACTTCGTGTGATAGTGATGATAGCGAAACTATAAATACCTTAAATTTTCCGATTAAAGAAGGTTTAGAAGTATTTGATGGTAAAAACGTTTATGACGGACTCATCTTAATAAACGATGCCTCTGCCAATAGTGTTTATCTTATGGATAAAACAACTGCTGTAATTCATGAATGGAATCTAAAAGGAAAAAGATTAGGAAACGATGCAACATTATTGGATGATGGTAGACTTTTAGCCATGTTAGAATCTGAAAATCCTAAAATTACACTTGGCGGATATGGGGGTTTAATTTCTATAATGGATAAAGATGGTAATGTAGAATGGAGTTATGAATATTCAGATGAAAATCATATAGCCCATCACGATACAAAAATGTTACCAAACGGAAACATTCTATTTCTTTCATGGGAAAAGAAATCAAGAGAAGAAGCAAGCCAAATTGGTTTTAAGGCTGATACTCCAATTATATATGACGCTATTTTAGAAATAAATCCTCAAACAAATGAAATTGTATGGGAGTGGCATATGTGGGATCACTTAGTTCAAGACTTAGACGAAGAAAAAGAAAATTTCAATGATGTTGCTTTAAACCCAAGGCGTATTGATATAAACTATTTAGAGGTGCAAAATGAGTTAGGTGATGTAAGTCATGCAAATGGCATAGACTATGATGCCAACAAAGACCTCATCTACTTAAGTGTTAACTACTACAGTGAAATATGGGTAATTGACCACAGTACTACAAGTGAACAAGCTAAATCCAAAATTGGAGGAAATTATAACATAGGAGGAGATCTAGTTTATAGATTTGGAAATCCCAGCACTTATAAAAATACAAACGGTAAAAGATTATTTGATCGCAACCATCACCCTAATCTACTTAACGGAGAAAAAAAAGGAAATATCTTAATCTATTCAAACGGATTAAATTCAAACCAATCTACTGTTTACGAACTTAAAATTCCAGAAAATTTCATATTAGAATCAAACCAAAACAACGAACCTAGCATTATATGGAACTTTACAGATACAGATCTTTTTGCAGGCAGAGTATCTGGCGCAGATATATTACCAAACGGTAACGTACTTATAACTGAAGGTGATTTTGGTTTTTGGGAAGTATCGCAAAAAGGTGAAATACTATGGCGTTACAATACACTCGGTTTTTTCTGGAGAGGCTACCACTATGATTATAGCGATAGTGCCATAATCAACCTAGACCTACCAATCAACTAAAACATTTATCCCTAATATTTAAAACCGCCCCACAATAGTTGGGCGGTTTTTATTTACCTTTACCCCATGCAAAAAACCACTCAAATTTATGGCTTAAGAGCCATTATAGAAGCAGTCAATTCAAACGAAGAGATAGACAAGGTATTTCTTCAAAAAGGTCTTAAAGGAGACCTTATGAAAGAACTGGAGGGTTTATTGCGTCGCAATGAAATCAATATGGTCTATGTGCCTATTGAAAAATTGAACAGACTTACAAAAAACAATCACCAAGGTGCAGTTGCAAACATATCCCCTATTGCATTTCATACTCTTGAAGATTTAGTGGAAAAGGCGAACGAGAAAGAAGGTCCCGCTTTATTTTTATTATTGGACCAGCTATCTGATGTACGTAATTTTGGAGCAATTATTAGAACTGCGGAATGCACCGGAGTTGACGGAATCATTGTTCAAAAGAAAGGTGCCGCCCCTGTAACCGCAGACACCATTAAAACCTCTGCCGGTGCTGCATATAGGGTACCTATTGCTAAGGTTGATCATTTAAAAGATGCTGTTTTCTATCTACAGGCATCAGATATTAAAATAGTATCAGCTACCGAAAAAACAGATGATTCTGTTTATGATGTTCCTTTTACAGATTCTATAGCCATTGTTATGGGTGCTGAAGATCGTGGTATTACGCCTTCTATTCTAAAAGCTTCAGATTACAGAGCTAAACTTCCATTATTAGGTGAGATTGAATCGTTGAATGTTTCTGTTGCATGTGCCGTTTTCTTATACGAAGCGGTTCGCCAACGTTTGTAACTTCAATTTACCTATCTGAATCACTTTTAGAGCTTTTCTTGAAGATGTAGTTATATTTAAAACTTTCTTCTTCCTGGAATTCCTCTTCTATGGGTAGTTCCCTGAAGTTTCCGTTTTCATCAAAATGCTGTAAAAACAAATCATCTTCTTCTTTAAAATCTTCCTTTTCCCATTCATACTTCTTGATTGGCGGAATGCGTGCTTTCACCATTTTTGCAAGAAACAATCCCGTGAGAAAACCGGCTAAATGTCCCTCCCAAGACATTCCTTCCTTAACCGGAAATATATACCACAGCATACTCCCATATATAAAAACAACAATTAGAGAAAGTGCTACCAGTCTAAAGTGAGAACTAAATATTCCTTTGAAAAAGATAAAACTAGCTAGCACATAAATAAGTCCGCTTGCTCCTATATGGTAAGATGTTCTACCAATTAGCCAAGTAATTAATCCGGATAATAAAATGCCATATACAACAACTTTCCACGCAACATCTTTATAAAAATACCAAAGCGCAGTAAGTAAAATGGCTAAAGGGATCGTGTTGTTATATAGATGCTCCAAAGAACCATGAATAAACGGACTAAAAACTACTCCGCGTAATCCCAATAGTGTTCTTGGCATTACCCCCATTTCATTAAAGTTCACGACCAAAATCAATTCTACCCAATACACGCACCATATGACTATCATAGCAAATAGCGGAATAGCCAGTACTTTATTAGAAAACTTAAAATGTCCCATTTCTGACATGAGCTTGTTTTAATTTATAACTTACAATTATACTACCAACGTTTGCATATTGGTCATATTGTCACTTCAATCCTTACTTAACAATCAATTGGCAACATACTTTTCTCTTCTCATTTAAGATTATCATATTTTTGTATTATGAACGAACCTTTAGCAGAACGCGTACGTCCAAAAACATTAGACGAATATATTAGTCAGCATCATTTAGTAGGTGAAAAAGGCTCGCTAACGAATCAAATAAAGAAAGGTATTATACCTTCATTAATTCTTTGGGGACCTCCAGGTACAGGAAAGACAACTTTAGCAAATATTATAGCAGAACAGAGCAAAAGACCTTTTTATGTTTTAAGTGCCATAAATAGTGGCGTTAAAGATATTCGCGAGGTCATTGACAAGGCTAAACAAGTCGGCGGATTGTTCACCGCTAAAAACCCTATTCTGTTTATAGATGAGATACATCGTTTTAGCAAATCTCAACAAGATTCGCTCTTGGCAGCGGTCGAAAAAGGTTGGGTAACGTTAATTGGGGCAACAACTGAAAATCCTAGTTTTGAGGTAATACCAGCACTACTCTCTCGTTGTCAGGTCTATATTTTAAATGCCTTTGGAAAAACGGATTTAGAAAACTTGATCAAAAGGGCAATGGAGAAAGACGCATTGCTAAAATCAAAAAAAATAGAATTAAAAGAAACGGAAGCCTTATTACGTATATCTGGAGGTGATGGCAGAAAATTATTGAACGTTTTTGAATTGGTCGTTAATTCTGAAGAAAGTGACACCATTATCATTACTGATGCATTGGTACTATCTAAAGTTCAAAAAAACACGGTTCTTTATGACAAAACAGGGGAACAACATTACGATATTGTATCGGCCTTTATAAAATCTATTCGTGGTAGTGACCCTAACGGTGCAGTATATTGGTTAGCGAGAATGATAGAAGGTGGTGAAGACGTAAAGTTTATTGCACGAAGAATGCTTATATCTGCCTCTGAAGATATTGGTTTGGCAAACCCTACTGCTTTGGTAATGGCAAATACAACTTTTCAAGCCGTGACTTCCATTGGTTATCCAGAAGCACGAATTGTATTAAGTCAATGTGCAATTTACCTAGCAACCTCAGCAAAGAGCAATGCAAGTTATTTGGCGATAGAAAAAGCACAGCAGGCAGTAAAACAAACAGGTAATTTGACCGTACCACTTCCATTAAGAAATGCCCCTACCAAATTAATGAAAGACCTTGGCTACGGGCAAGAGTATAAATATGCCCATGATTACCAAAATAACTTTGTGGATGCTGAGTTTCTACCTGATGAAATGACTGGAACTACCTTCTACAAACCTGGTAACAATGCCAGGGAAAAAGCGCTTAGCGATTTTATAAAGAATAGATGGAAAACGAAATATGACTTTTAGAATTTGATATTCAATTCTTCTTGAACCAATTTATCGTTCTCATAGTATTCAAAAATCCAATTTCCGTCCTTTTGGTATACCATACCGTTCTTAGCATCTGTTTTTGCTATATAAATATTGTCTACAGAGCTCTTCATTAAGTTCATTCTAACCTTTGGGGAGCTATCTACCAATTGGTAACCGGTTTCTGTAGCCTGTGCATACCAAATATCTTTTACAACTGTTTTTTTGACTTCCACGTCTTTTAAAACAGATGTTTTTGGTTCTGCTTTCTTAATATTAGATGTTACGGGAGTTTGATCTTTATAGTATTGTGCTTTCTCGGTTTGCTCAGAAATCACCGCAGTACTTTTGGTAACTTTATCTTTTTCCTTTGCTTTTTCTTCTTTTAAAATCTTAGCGGCTTTAGACTCGTCTAATTTTTTAACATCATTTTCAAAACTAACGGTCACCGGCTTGTCTTTATCTTTTTTATCAGTATACGAATAGTTGATAGCATTAAAAGAACGCATCGATTCTCTAATAGCCTCGCTATAGGCAACTTTATATTCCTTCTCTTTACTAATACCCTGCATGGTGCTAAAAACAATGTTGTCATTACAGTCTATTAAATTAATGATGGTCTTGGTAGAAAACATACTACTGTCATCTTGCAAATCTGCAACAACACCCAAACATCTATTAAATTTTAAATCATCGGGCAATTGATCGTCATATACCGTAGTAAATCCTTTACCTGTAAAAAGAAACTTTATTAACGTACTTGTTTGATGTTCATTCATATTCTTAAAAGTATCAAACTTTTTTGGAACAATAATGTACTTGTAATCATCTAAATTCTCTTGGGCATACGAAGAAAGTCCTATAAATGCGAATAGTATTGCGATAACTGTTTTCAAAACGACATAATTTTAAATTCATCGTAATATATGAAAAAAGCATGCCAAAAAAATAAAAGAAGCGTATAAGATATGTTGTTATTTACGACCCCATGATATAATATTCAACCCAAGTTGAAAAGATGTATAATTGGTTGCCGCTATATTATTATAAGATAGCAGGTTATCTGCCATAACATAAAAATTAACTGGTCCGGCTTGTAAATTCATTCCCAATCCTATATTGGTTTTACTAAATTTATCTACAGTATAAGTTCCTTTAAATGCCAAAGCATTACCTATTCTACGGGTATAAAAACCAGTTAATGCCATTTGTGGACCTCTAGGTCTATTGATCATATATAACTGTCCACCAAAAGAATTTCTGTACTTAGTGCGCAACTCTCCACCACCAGAAGAGCCAGCTGTACAATCACAATTTTGCGAACCACCATTACCCACAGGTTCTCCAAAATCATTTCTAATAGATGCATATAATTTTGTAGGTCTAAACGAAACATAGCCTTTAGTGTCGGTTTCAAAAGGCACTACTTCCTCAATTTCATCTACCAATTCTTGCCAAAAATCTCTATCTAAGCTTGCAAAATTTTCAAGTACATCTATTTCTATACCTTCTACAGATGTATTTCCTTTTAAACTATAACTTTTAGAGTCTCCAGAATGATAAATAAATCCTACGTCCAATAAACTGCCGGTAACCGTTGTTCGTTCAGATAAATGATATGTAAACCCCAAGTCTACACCTAAACCCAAATCTCCACCAAAAAGGGCTCTACTTATAATTTCATTTCCAAGGGCATCATCGTTATTTGCATCCCTTAAACTTCGTAGTCCAGATGTACGCAGCAGCAAATCTGCATTTAAGTTCGTGGCAATTAAATTGTTCTGCCCCTCTACATTACTTAGATGTCCATTATTTGTTGAAGAACTATAGTCCGCAATAGCCGAGTATAATTTTCCCCTAGCACCTACGGTTAAATTACGATCTATTCTTTTATTGATACCAAAATGAAAAACATTGACCAAAGAACCACGAACCTTTAAATCTCCCAAATCATATCTTCTACCCAACTGATCAGCATTACCGTCAAATAACAGATAAGCATAATCTTGAGGCCAGTAGCCTATATTGTCAAACTCAAGATAGCCGCCAAACGAGTAAAATATATTCGGATTCTCACTTCTGAATCCGCCACTCAAATATTCCATTTGTATCGTGGTACTTAACTCATCTTTTGGAGTAAGTACATCTAAAGCCCGCTCCCTGAATTTTATATTGATATCTATGCCATCATTGGCAAAAATATCATTGATGGATATAGCATTAGAACCACCATACCCAGAAATACCAGATAACATAGGCACACCTGCATACCATTTAAAATCAGATTCTACACCGGGGTTTACAGATAGTGATTGTGGTATTTCATTAAAATCATATAGAATTTGCTTATTCTGAGCTTTTAAACTCAAAGTAAGCAAAACGCCAGCTATAAAAAAGCATTGGCATAATCTCATCGTATATCTAAAGTAAATTGTGCACTAGAACGAAGCACGATTGCGGGATCTTGTAAAGTGGACTCGCTACTATTATCACCTAAATTAATAGCGGTCAATCTTATTTCTGAAGTAGCTTTTATAATATCTAGACTCTTACCGGTTGCCCCATATGCCACATCTCTTTGCAGAATTGCCGTTGGTGCCGGATCCATACTAAAAACTTCGGTATCCAATACGTTTTCGGCTTCATCTAAAAACTCTAGTCTAATTTCTATAGGTTTACTAGTAGTGTTCTCTAACTCATAAGTTAGCACTCCAGCTAACACCCTATTGGCAAAAAAGGGTTCTTCAAAAGCATCAAAATTAAAATCCTGAGTAAAAAAATCTAGACCTTCAACTCTATTGATCAAGGTTTCTTGGGCCTTTACATAGAAAATACTGGTTTCATAATCTGGGGTAATGGTTAAATCGTCTAACTGATCAAAATCTTGCTCTTCAGAACAAGAGGTTACCAGCAGCAGACCTACCATTATCAATGTCAGAATACGTACCATTTTCATCACCTCAAACAAGTTTTATACATATAGACAAGCATCTATAGTAATAGTAACTCTACAAAAGGGATTTTATTTCTTGCAAATCGTAAATAATAGGAGCAATATTGTGACTTTCTTCTTTATGAGCGTTAAAGTGTAGGGTATAGAACCCTAATGATTTAGCGCCCATAATATCCGCTTCTAAGCTATCGCCGATCATTAATGATTTCTCTGGTAAGACACCTGCTTTATCTAAAGCCAAATTAAAGATAACCGGATTGGGCTTTTTAGCTCCTGCCATTTCAGAGTCTATAATCTGATCAAAATAACCATGAATACCAGCGTTTCTAAGCTTCTTTTCTTGAACTTCTTGAAAACCGTTGGTTATAATATGTAGTTTATACTTCGGCTTTAAATACTCTAACACCTCTATCGCATTTGGAAAAAGAGTATTAAATGAGGATAAATGCTTTATGTATTCTTCGGATAACATATGAATAAGATCATCTGTAGCCGGATAACCCATAGTATCAAATACCGATTTTAAACGTTGATACCGCAATTCTGATTTTGTTATTTTATCTTCTCTAAACAATCTCCAAAACTTCAAATTTGCAGGTACATAAACTTCTAGAAAAGCTTCTAAGTCGACTTCAACCTTTTGCTCGTTGAATATTTTCTTAAATGTAAGTGCCGAGTTCTGATCAAAATCCCACAGGGTATGATCTAAATCAAAAAAAATATCTGTTACTTTACCTTCAAACATGCTGTTGTTTTATTACCTCAGAATAAACGGTCATCCAATCTCTATCTTCCTTATTTCCTAAAACTTCATTAGAAAACATAGCTATCAGTGTACCATTAACTTTTTTTACCTCATTAGTCAACAATTCTATTTGACGATAAATTTCTTCATCCTTCTTAATCTTAGATAGGGAAATATCATGCATAGCGAACGGATGCACTTTTATAGGCTGCTTTACCTCTAACGGAATATCGTAAAATTGAAACGGAGTACAAGTACCTGCTCTAAAACCAAGCTCAAAAGTATAGCCCATGGTAAAGTCGTTCGTAAATTCAGCTGCTATCAAATTCCTATAAGTTTGCGGTACATCTACCCTATTATATCGCATTTTACAATTGTTAACAGGTCTGTTAATGACCTCTTCCAAATTTGCCTTTTCCTTCTTTAAAAGTTCAAGGTCGGAAAATGAACTATAACTAGCCGCCAATGAAACCGGCATATAATCTGCCACATGCTTAATGAGCGACTTAAATTTTATACTATTTGTTGAAACGTTTTTATCATACTTCGAATAATCTGCAAACTGAAAAAAGAAATTACATTTTATTTTATACTTCTTGTGCAAAGCGATGAGCTCATTGTAATTATCATAAGGATCTTTTTGCCTATTTAATCCCACAGCAATACGTTCTACCACCCTCTTTAGCTTGAAAGTACCTAAGTCCATCAACATTCCTATAACACCACGCATGAGACCACGGTTGGCATAGCAATGAGAAGTGGCGACATCTATAACAGAGATAAAGTCATACGTTTTGTTTTTATATTCCAAATCTGCAAAACGTTCTTTCAATGCATTTAATAGCTTGAAAGCCCAAATATCAACAACAGGTTTTGTAAGGAATCCGTTTTGAAAAGCGATACTGTCTTTAGGAGAAAACCTACCATGTATATCCTTTACATGAGGTAAATACTCTTCATATCTAGAGAGCATAAAAAAACTAGCGGCAAAAATATCAAAAGGTAACGTGCTTCTTTCCCCTGCCTGAAAAAAACAAGGCGTACCATCATAATCCCCTATATTCAACTGAATATCATTAATTCCCTGTTCAAACAACAAATCATTGCTACGAATAAAGAATTCGTTCTGCAGGGGTTGTTTTGTATAGGTGATCTTTGGTCCCGTATGTTTTATAAACTCTTCTACCTTGGTAGTAAAATCTAGCTCAATACCCAATATATTCACGAAGATATGCCTCATGATATAGGTAAGACGCGGTGTGATTTTATGTGTATAAATCAATAACATTTATAGAATATTTTCATCTGCAAAGCTATAGTAACTTTTTTGGGTAATGATCAAATGATCCAACACTTTAATATCTAAAGTTTCACTGGCAATTTTTAACTTCTGGGTAATCTGTTTATCGGCAGCACTAGGTCTTAATGTACCTGAAGGGTGATTGTGGGCAAGAATAATTGCAACCGACCCAAGCTCTAAAGCTTGTTTCATAACAATACGCACATCTACCAAAGTACCGGTAATACCACCTTTGCTTAACTGTGCCTTATGTAATACTTTGTTGGAGTTGTTAAGAAAGAGAATCCAGAATTCTTCATGTTCTAAATCGCCCAACAGCGGTTGTAAAATTTCGTATACATCTTTACTGCTTCCTATTTTCTCTATTTTGGCGGCATCTTCTCCCCTACGTCTTCTACCTACTTCTAATGCAGCCGCTATGCTTACCGCTTTTGCTTCTCCAATACCTTTAAAGGTCATTAATTGCTTAACGGAAAGCCTACCTAATTCATTTAAGTTATTATCTACGGATGCCAAAATACGTTTAGACAGTTCAACCGCACTTTCTGATCTACTGCCAGAACCTATTAAAATGGCAATCAATTCAGCATCAGACAATACCGAACGACCCTTCTGAACTAGTTTTTCCCTTGGCTTATCATCATCTGACCAATTTTTAATAGAAAACGAAGTGGGTTTATCATGCATTGGCTAAAGATACAGAACTAATTATTTTATGGTAAATTTATACATCAATTAAAAAACCGACCATGAAATCTATTTTGAACGAAGAGGCTTACCAAGAAATTAAAGGTAGAATAGAACAACTCTCAGAAACCTCTGAGAAAGGTTGGGGCAAAATGACCGTTGGGCAAATGTGTTGGCATTGCCAATACCCGTTAAAATTAGCGATTGAAAATAAACCAAATACATCTAAAGGCAATTGGTTTATAAAAACCTTCTTTAAAAAATCTTTATATAATGATAAACCGTGGAGGAAGAATTTACCAACGGCACCTCAACTAAAAACAAAAGAAGATAAGGTGTTCTGTACCGAACATGAAACCCTAAAAACTTTAGTGAACGATTTTTATGCCGTTCGTGATCGTAAAGAATGGTATCCGCACCCAGCTTTTGGATCGTTTACCAAAGAGCAATGGGGACAAATGCAATACAAACACTTAGATCATCATTTGAAGCAATTCGGCGTTTAGTTGTTGGTTGTTGGTTGTTGGTTGTTG
>JAHDDP010000042.1:6695-11975 GCA_020629285.1 Maribacter sp. | reverse complement strand
TCATCATTTGAAGCAATTCGGCGTTTAGTTGTTGGTTGTTGGTTGTTGGTTGTTGGTTGTTGGTTGTTGAAAAAAAACAAATTCAAGTTCAAAAGTCAAGTTCAAATTCAAAAAAAAAGCCCTAGCAACAAGTACAAGGGCTTACAAACTTTTATGTGATCAAGGTTACTCAACAGGCTCAGAAACCTTTTTAATTTCTTCTGCTTTTTGTTTTACTTTTTCCTTGTTGCGTTTAATTACTTCTTCCAACTCGTTTAGCTTTTTCTCTGCATTGGAAATTTTTTCTTCTTTTTGTTTAATAACTTCCTCGTCAGCACCTTTAGCTTCTCTTTCCTTAGCTACTTTTTCTTTGGCATTTTTAACCTTTTCCCTACCTTTTTTAAGAACTTCTTCTTTCTCAGTAAGCTCCTTTTCAGTTTTCTCTACCTGCTCTTTGGCTATAGAAGCTCGATACTTACCAAATTCTTCTCCACTCATGTCGCCTTTATCTCTACCGTAAGCTTTACCGTTATTGGATTTTTCTTTTTTAAGCTTTTTTGCCTTTTTTTCTGTTTCATCGTCCATTTCATCTTCTACATCAAAATCATCATCATTTTTCATGTAGTCATCATCATCAAGGTCTTTTTCTTTTTTAGCTTTTTTCGCCTTATCCTTACCTTTCTGTTTCATTTCTTCAGCTTTGCCCTCTTGGTGTTCCGCTTCGTTTTCAACAGATTCCTTTACATCTTCCTTTTTGCCCTTTGCCTTATCCTTAATTTTATCTTGCCCCTTCTGCTTCATTTCATTGGCTTTGCCTTTTTGGAAATCCGCTTCATCGTCAACAGACTTTTTAATTTTTTCTTTTTTCTCCTTTCCCTTTGCTTTTCCTTGAGAATTCCCCTGAGAATAACCTGTAGCAGTTGTTAGTGTAAAAAAGAACAACACCAACCCTATATTTTTTATAATAACTTTCATATCCTTTATTTTTAAATGCTATCTAATTCCATTAGAGCAGATTCAACTTCGTTTGCTTTACTTTCTACTTCGTCAGAAGTTTTCTCTAAATCTTCTTCAACAGCCTCAATTTTATCGAGGGTTGCATCCAATTGTTCTTGCTCTTTTTCGGTATCTCTACACGAAACAGCTCCTAAAAAAATGAAGGATAATACTAAAATGTTTAATTTTTTCACAATCTAAAATTATTGGTTAGTACCAATAAAACGAAAATTCAAATATTAAATTGCTTGACTACTAAAAATTTACAATCAGGTTCTTTAAATTATTTAAATCGAGCCCTCCGTAGTTACCAGAGCTCATTAACAATAAGGTAGAATTTACATATACTGTGTTTCCTATAAACTCATGAAAAGATTTTGCATCGGTAAATATGTTTAAATCGTATCTTTGAAAAGCTTCTGAAATTTGTTCGGGAGTTACCGCTTCTAACTTTTTAATAGCTACAGATTCCGGTAAGAAAAAGATAACCGCTTCATCGGCAGCATCTAAAGCACCTTTATATTCCTTTAAAAACTCCGGATTAAAACTGCTGTACGTGTGCAACTCTAAACAAGCTATCAGTTTTCTATTTGGGTATTGCTCTTTTACCGCTTTTGTAGTAGCCGCAACTTTACTCGGGGAGTGTGCAAAATCTTTATAGGCGATACTTGAATTACCTTCCGCTATTTTTTCCAATCGTTTAGATGCCCCTTTGAATGTGGCAATAGCCTCATAAAAATCATCCTCGTCAACTCCCATATTTTGGCAAATCCACTTTGCGCCTGCCAAATTGCTTAGGTTATGTTTTCCAAAAACCTCAATAGGCATTGGTCCCTCATTAGTTTCCAAAAGTGTTTCTCCGTCTTCAACACTATATTCAGGTGTAGTATACGGTAATTTTCTAATGGCATTTTCAGAAGCTTCAACAATCTCTTTTACGGTTTCGTCTTCTATATTGTATGTAATAGAGCCACCGTTGACAATACTATCAACAAATATTTTAAACTGCTCTACGTAATTTTCAAAAGTGGGAAATACATTGATATGATCCCAAGCAATACCACTTAACAAAGCAATATTAGGTTGGTATAAATGAAATTTAGGTCTGCGGTCTATTGGTGACGACAAATATTCATCACCTTCTAGAACTATAAAATCATTATCCTCGGTTAAATGCACCATTCTATCAAAACCATCTAATTGTGCACCTACCATATAATCTACCTCAATATCATTAAAGTTGAGGACATGAAGGATCATTGAGGTAATGGTTGTTTTACCATGACTACCGCCAATAACCACTCGGGTTTTATTTTTAGATTGCTCGTATAAAAATTCTGGGTAAGAATAAATAGTGATTCCTAATTCTTGGGCTTTTAGCAATTCTGGGTTATCTGCTTTGGCATGCATACCCAATACAATAGCATCTAAATCACTTGTTACTTTTTCAGGAAACCAGCCAAATTCACTGGGCAACAAACCTTTTGCCGCTAATCTAGACTTAGAAGGTTCAAAAATAACGTCGTCACTACCTGTAATAACATATCCTTTATGTTCTAGAGCCAACGCTAAATTATGCATGGCACTTCCTCCTATCGCAATAAAATGTATTTGCATTCCTAAAATTTAGGTTTCAAAGATACGTATTGTGCAATTAAAATTAAGCGATTCTTACAAAACCAAGAAGACGCCAACATGTAGGAAAATCAATATATTATCGATGAATTACAATAAATTTTAACACTTTATATCATTATTAATAGTATTCACCCTACAATTTTAACTTTTCACAACATATAATTTCTTACAAAGAATTTGGCAAATACTTTTATCATTCAATATTGCATTCAACAACCAACCCCCTATTAATGAATAAATTAAAAATTAGGTTCTTAGCCATTGTGTGTTTTACGCTTGGTTTCATAAACTTGGTCAAAGCACAATGCGCAGGAAATGATGCTAGCGTTGTAGTCTGTGAAAAAGATGCAGATGACACCAATCGTAACTTTGCCTTATTTCCAAGACTAGGTGGCTCACCTACCGCTGGCGGAACATGGTCGACCACAAATCCAGAAAACTTCTACGCTTTAAACCAAAGTACAGGTATCGTTGATCTGTGGCGTATTAATAACTATGGAACGCACTCATTTGTATATACCAATACAGATTGTAATGAAACTGCTACCGTAAATATAACATTAGGCGGTTACCCTGGCGAAGATAATATTGATGGTAGCGCCAATGCCTGTGGTGATGACCCCAATGTAAACTTACACGGATTTTTAGGAAGTAATGTAGACGGAAAAGTGCAAGATTTCAACGGGCTCTGGGAAGAAGACCCCGCAACTTTTACCGGTCAATTAAACGATAGTTTTTTTAATGCTCAAGAAGCAGGCCCCGGTATTTACAATTTTACGTATACGGTACCCGATGTTGATAGTTGTTTAGAAAGAACCTCAACCGTAATTTTAGAAGTACACCCGCCACCAAATGCAGGTAGGGCACCCGCTCTCATCTTTTGTGCTGGAGATGATCTATCTGCCTATACCGCATTTGACCTTAGTGAACAATTGCAAGGTGAAGACCCGAATGGAACTTGGACGGAAAATGGCACCAATCAATTAAGCGACCTCAACGATTCGGTCATTAACATTCAAGAAATGTATGATAATTTCGGGTATGCCGATTTCACCTTCAATTATACCGTTTTCCCTAGTCACCCGGTTTGTGAAAAAAGAATTTCTGAAGTAAACATACGAATATTGCCTATACTAAATGGAACAATTGAAACCGTTGATATCTGTGTTGGGTCAGCATATGTAGTTGATATAGATTATGACGATACTCTTTTGCATAATGGCCAATTTATAGTACAATATCTTGTCAATAACTCTTTAGATGAAGCACCAACGACATTGAATGACGGAAATGGAAGCTTTGTAATTGACCAAGGTTTGGTTCCCTTAAATGAAGAAGTAACTTTAGAAGTAGTTGGGATTAGAAGCGTTACCCCACCACGTGATGTTTGCCCTAGAGTTGTTGTACCCCCTACCACCTTTTTGGTAACCAGTTCAGATATTGCTGCGCAAGATATATGTATACAGACAGCAAATACCATACAAATTGTTGAAATTCTTGATGCAGACGGAAATTTCGCCACTGGCAACTTTTCAACGACCTACACCTTAACAAACCCTGATGGAAGTACTGTAAATTCTGATCCGTTCGAGCTTGAATTTACCAACGGTAATGCCTCGTTTATACTACCTTCAAGTAATTTTAACGTAGATGGCGAATACAACATTAGTACGACACTAACTGGCATTTATGCCACCAGCTGCCCCTTAGCAGATACTTTTACGGTAACCCCGTTACCAGAAGCTATTCAGTTAGACTTATTAGTAGATAACAATTGCGATGCCACACAAATAGACGTTTTGGTAGATGCACCAATTTTACCGGATGGCACCTACACTATTACTTACGATGTTAGCGAATTAGGTTCTAATACCGTGCTAACTACTAATACTATAAATTTCACAGGTGGTACTGCAGCATACCAAATAGATGTCGATGCGTTGCCAATTGGTAATTATACCGCTAGTGTACGAAGCATTCAAAATGATACTACGCCCTGCCGATTAGATTTTGAGTTCGAGGAGAGTGAAAATTTCTCAAGAGGCGGAGTGCCGGAAGCTCCAACAGCCGATGCCAGTCAGACTTTTTGTCTGAGTGATTTTGATGGAACCCCAACACTAATAGATATTAATGTTACCGCAGCCGGCGATATCTTATTTTACGATACTGATACGGACACCAATATTCTACCTATCTCTACTGAGCTTATTGATGGTGAAGATTATTTTGTAACCAATAGCGATCCACTTACCAATTGTGAAGGCACCGAACGGGTTCAGGTAACTGTTAATTTCAGTAATCCTGATGCGCCAACTACCACAGATAATAATCCTCTGTTTTGCGCAGAAGCGAATCCGACTTTGGCAAATATCGAATTAACGGTCGTTTCTGGTAACTCTGTTACTTGGTATGACGTGCTCTCAGGCGGTACAGCATTAGACAATGCTACAATACTTGTTGATGGTCAAACCTATTTTGCATCTACCAACAGTGGTGGTTGTACGAGCACAGAGCGATTAGAAATTACCCCGACCGTAATTACTGTGGCACCAACAGCTATTTCTTCAGATGTATTATCTGTTTGTGGTCTTGATGACCCTACGGTAATAGCCTTAAGAGCATTAGAAAACGAAACGGAAAATGAAGTATTTTGGTTTATAACCGAAA
>JAHDDP010000042.1:0-6595 GCA_020629285.1 Maribacter sp. | reverse complement strand
TTAAGAGCATTAGAAAACGAAACGGAAAATGAAGTATTTTGGTTTATAACCGAAACTGGTGGCACCGCACTTACAGATGATATCCCTTTAGTACCAGATACTACGTACTACGCCGAGAATTATAATTCCGTTACCGGTTGTTCTTCTGCAACACGTGTTCCTATTACTATAGATTTCAGTGATTGCGATCCCGAAAATTATGACTTTTTTATACCAGACGGATTTTCACCGAATGCCGATGGCAGAAACGATACTTTTTTCATTCCGAATATAGAAACCATATTTCCCAATTTCACTTTAGAGATTTTGAATAGATACGGTACCTCACTATTTAAAGGCGACAAAACCAACCCCGCTTGGGATGGAAGAAACGGTTCTTCAACAGCACCCAACGGCGTCTATTTCTATATCATCAATTATAACAAAGGCAATTCAGAACCTATTCAAGGTCGCTTATACTTAAACAGATAACCCATGCACAAGAAATTAACAAACACACCTTGGGGTATTTGCATCCTTATG
Source organism: Maribacter sp. (assembly GCA_020629285.1). GTDB lineage: Bacteria > Bacteroidota > Bacteroidia > Flavobacteriales > Flavobacteriaceae > Maribacter. Next base: position 6,073 of record JAHDDP010000042.1, on the reverse strand, counting down.
CTTTTGTTCCTTTTAAAAACGCAGGCACAGCAAGACCCGCAGTATACACAATATATGTATAACATGAATGTGGTCAACCCTGCTTACACGACCAATGAACCAGGCATGCTCAATTTTGGCACGCTATACAGAACCCAATGGGAAAATGCTATTGGCGCACCAAAAACACTGACCTTTTTCGCCCACACTCCGTTATCGGAAAAAATTGAAATGGGCGCATCCATTATATCAGATGATATTGGCGACGGTTCGTTGAAAGAAAATAATATCTATGTTGATTTTGCTTATATACTTAAGCTAGATGAGCAAAGTAATTTAAGCTTAGGATTAAAAGGTGGTATCACTACTTTCGAGACCAATTTTAACGGATTCAGGCTACCAGAGGTTCAAGATGATCCTGCCTTTAGTGAAAATATGAACAACACCTTCCCAAATGTAGGTATAGGTGCATTTTATAACAGAGATAAGTTTTACGCAGGTCTGTCTATTCCAAATTTATTGACTTCCAAACATTTAGAAAATAGAGATGGTCTAAACCGTATTGGATCAGAAGCCATTCACCTTTTTGGTATGGCAGGTTATGTATTTGACATCAACCCAAAATTAAAACTAAAGCCGTCTGTATTGACCAAAATAGTATCGGGCGCACCTATTACGGCAGATGTCTCTTTCAACGCACTGTTCAACAATCGTTTTGAAGGTGGTGTATCTTATAGAATAGATGACTCTGTTAATGCCATGTTCAATATTGCGGTCATACCTTCTGTTAGAATAGGCTATGCTTACGATTACACCTTATCTAATTTAGGCGCATTCAATAATGGATCACACGAAATTTTCGTGCTGTTCAACCTAGACCTTTGGGGGCTCAAAAAAGGCTATGATAAATCTCCTAGATTCTACTAAAATGAAAAACTTACATATTTACATCATCCTATTTCTAGGAATATTTCAAGCGTCATGGTCACAAGACTTAAAACGTGCAAACGACCTATTTGAAAAGAAATACTATGCAGATGCCATTGCCTTGTACGAAGCGGCGTTACCTAGCAACAAAAGCAGCTTGGTCATAAAAAATTTGGCAGATAGCTATTACCATACTTTTGATCTAAATGCATCGGCACGATGGTACCGTTACCTTATTTCCAATTATGGAGATACGGTAGATGAGCAGTATTATTTTAAGCTGAACCAGTCTTTAAAAGCTATTGGCGAATATGACGAAGCCGCACAAGTATTTTTTGATTATTACACCAAAGAAGGTAGTACGGAAAAGTTGCAGCAACTAAAAGAAGAGAATATATACTTAGAAAATGTAAAAGCGATCGGTGATCGTTTCGCTATTGCAAACAGTAATCTAAATACGACCACATCAGAATTTGGGGCAATGCAGGTAGGTGATGCTATTTGGTACACCGCAGCACATAAAAAATCAGCTTCAAAAACATACCGGTGGAACAATCAGCAGTATCTAGATATCTATACACACCCAATAGATCAAGAACAACTGGGCGATAGTATTAGTACAAGCCTATCGAATACGATCAATACAAAATTACACGAAGGTTCTTTTACCATTTCACCCGACGGAAACACGATGTACTTTACCCGTAACAACTATAACCATGGTAAGCGTAAAACCGATGACAAAAAGGTGTCTAATTTAAAGATTTACAGCGCTAATTTAGTTGATGGGGAATGGAAGAATATAACCGAACTTTCGTTCAACAGTGACGATTATTCTAATGAGCACCCAGCTTTAAATGCAGATGGCACAAAATTATATTTTTCTTCGGATAGACCAGGCGGATTCGGTTCTTTCGATATTTATGAAACAAGCCTGCAAGCCGATAATACATTTAGCACTCCCGTAAATTTAGGCAGTGAGATCAATACGGACAAGAAGGAACAATTTCCGTTTATAGCTTCGGATAATTCACTTTACTTTTCATCGAACGGACACCCAGGTTTCGGACTTTTAGATGTCTTTGTTTCTAAAAACGAGAAGGGAACATTTCAGCATCCGGATAATTTAGGGTTACCAGTAAACAGTGGTTATGATGATTTCTCATATGTATTGAATACAGATAATGCATCGGGTTATTTTGCATCGAACAGACCATCTGGTAAGGGTAGCGATGACATCTACAGTTTTAGTATCACCAAAGAATTATCAATTGAAGATTGTGAACAATTTATTGCCGGTATTATTACGGATCGCACCACTACCCTACCGTTAGCCAATGCAACGGTAACTTTAGTAAATGCAGAAAACGAGGTCATAGCCACATGCATTACCAAAGAAAATGGTGCGTTCGATTTTAATATTGTCTGTAAAGCATCCTACGAAGTAAAAGCAGAAAAAAACGGATATGAGGGTAATGCCAAGAACATCCGCAGTACAAAAGAAAGAAATGCCGAACATGACGCTTCCATGAGCTTATATTCCATCCTAGAAAAACAAAAAACAGAAGCACTGGTATTACAAGAAAAGCAAGAAGCCGAAAAGCTACGTGCCGCACAGTTAGCCGCTAAAAAGCTAGAGGCAGAGAAAAAAGCGGCATTAATAGCAAAAAAACAAAGCATTGAAGAAGCAGCACGTTTAACAAAAGAACGTATAGCTGAAAAAGCAAGAGCAGAGAAAGCTTTGGCGAAGAAAATATCAGATGCCATAGAAACAGAAGAAGCTTTAGTAAAAGAGAGCGATCGCACAATTATACAGACCGAAGAAATACATTTTGATTATAGCCTTTGGTACCTAAGAAGAGAGTCGAGAGAGCGTTTACAGACCGTAATCGATATTATGAAGAAAAATCCAAGTATGGTCATCGAAATCGGCACACACACCGATATTAGGGGTAATAGCGGTTATAATAAAGACCTATCTCAAAAACGAGCCGATTCTGCTAAAGACTTCTTAGTCAAGAACGGAATTGCGCCTAATAGAGTAGTTTCTAAAGGGTATGGAGAGTCTCAACCAATTGTAGTTTGCGCTACGGAAGATGCCTGCTCTGAAGAAGACCATGAGTGGAACAGACGTTGCGAATTCGTTGTTTTAGGGTGGGATTATGAAGTCAAATAACATAAAGTTTTAAAAGCTACACGCTAATAATTTTTTAAAAAAGCTTTTTTAAAATTGAACGTGTTTCTAGTATCTTTAGTTCTTAAACTGAATATATTATGAAATTGAATCTTGCTACAATTCCCTCAAAAGAAATAATGCCAGGGCTACATGGCAAATTGGTACATTCTGAAAACATGAGTATGGCATTTTGGGATGTTGCAAAAGGAGCTGAAGTACCTGAACATGCGCACATGAACGAGCAGATCATGCATGTAATGGAAGGTGAATTTGAATTTACACTAGACGGCGACACCCAAATATACTACCCGGGCGACATTGTGGTCATTGCCCCGCATTTAAAACATAGTGGCATTGCCTTGACCCCATGTAAATTATTAGATGTATTTAGCCCAACAAGAGAAGAGTACCGTTAGAATTTAGTTATTAAATTCGGCTACGCTCAGTTACCTGATTTAAAAATATTAGAAATGAATATATCTTTAAAAAATAGAAAAGCATTAGTTGGTGGTAGTAGCGGTGGTATAGGTAAAGCAATTGCGCAACAATTAGCAGAAAGTGGTGCCAGTGTAACCTTAATGTCGCACAGCGAAGAAAAATTACAACATATAGTAAATGACCTACCTACAGACCAAGGTCAACAACACCAATACCTAGCCGTAGATTTCAATAATTTCAAAGATTACAAACAGGTAATAAGCACCTACTTTGAAAACAACACGGTAGATATATTGGTAAATAATACCCAAGGTCCGGCAGCAGGTAGCGCTTTAGAGAAAAAAGTTGATGACTATCAAACCGCATTTGATTTGCTATTTAAAACCGTGGTCTTTACAACCGAGTTGGCTTTGCATTCAATGACAGAGAATAATTGGGGACGTATTATCAATGTAGCTTCGGTCTCTGTAAAAGAACCATTATCATACTTGGCACTATCTAACTCTATTAGAGCTGCCGTGGTCACTTGGGCCAAATCTTTAGCTACCGATGTTGGCAAACATAATATTACAGTAAATAACGTACTCACCGGTTATTTTGACACGGACCGTATTGCGCAGCTTAATGCCAAAAAAGCGGAACAATTAGGTATTGAACAAAGCCAAGTAAGAAAAGAAATGGAATCTAGAGTAGCTGTTCGGCGAATTGGCGACCCAAAAGAATATGGGTATTTAGCTGCATTTTTAGCATCTGATAACGCCGCTTATATTACAGGAACGAATATTCCCATTGATGGCGGATTATTGAAGTCGCTCTAAATAAACTACGGTTTACGTTAATACGACTTAACAGATCAAATAAAATACCATGTACCATGCAGCTGCGCTATTTTAACTAGTTCATGGCGTTTGAGCCCGTATTGTTTATTCTATGCAGTTAACATATATTTTAAGAAAAAAGGATGGTCTATGACCATCCTTTTTTTTATGTTAATTATTCATATAATCTTGCCACTCTACTATTAAGTATTTCTGCACTCCATTCTTATTCATGTTCAAAAATCCAAAATCGTAACAAAACAAATAGACATCTCCTTTCTTTGTTTTCCAATAATGCGTGAAATATTTGGGATTGAATCCGTCATTCAAAAGTTCTTTACTTCTTATCGTGGTGTAGCCAGATTTATTATACTTTTTTAAAAGTCTTCTATTTTTTTTCAGCTGCTTGTCTACCATTAAATAGAAAACTTCTTTTTTCCTCACATTTTCATATTGATGAATCGATTTACATTTTGCCGAACAAAATTTCTTATCGGATCTACCTTTCACTTCAATATTACATTCTGGACATCTTTTTTGCATAAACGACATTAAACGCATATTAGTCGGTTAATATACTGCTAATATTTTTAATTTAGATTATTCTTACAAAATGAATCCGTTAAGATCAATAACCTTATATCATTTAATGATTAAAGATCAGAAAATGATCGGCATTAAATTCTCACCTGATAAGTTGATACAGAATTTGATCAAGGGGTTACCCGACCCTAAATGGAGCCAACAATACAATATGGCCTATATACCCAACACTAAAGAAAATATGGGTATACTCTTCAATACTTTTAAAGGTATTATATGGATCAATTACAATAAATTCTACAGTAACAAACCTGTTAGTACCAACAATGAAAAAGTAGATGTACAATGGTTTAGAAATAGAAAAACAGATGCTGAATACCGGCTTTGCCCAGAGGAATATTTACTTAAACTAGAACTAAAAAAGTATGCCAACAGCACCGTTAAGACATATGTAACCTTTTTTGAAATGTTTATTAATCATTTTAAGGAAAAAAGACTAGAAACACTTGATGAAAGCGACATACGTGCCTTTTTACAGATTCTAATACATAAAAACGTATCTAACTCGTACTTAAATCAAGTAATTAATTCGATTAAATTTTACTACGAAACCGTATTGGGAATGCCCAATAGATTTTATGAAATAGAACGACCAAGAAAAGAACATAAACTACCCAAAGTCATTTCAAAAGAGGAAGTAATAGCTATTATTGAACATACCAACAACTTAAAGCACCGATGTATTGTACAACTTCTGTATGGTTCTGGTTTACGCCGTAGCGAGCTTTTGAACCTAAAACTAAATGATATTGATAGCAAACGAATGCTTATAAGAGTAGAAGGAGCTAAAGGCAATAAAGACCGACTTACTCTTTTATCGAATAATGCACTCAAAGATTTGAGGATGTATTTTAAGGAATGGAAGCCTAAAGAATTTCTTTTCGAAGGGCGCAAAGGAGGAAAATATAGTCCTGAAAGCGTAGTACAAATCGTTAAACAAGCGGCTAATAAAGCAGGTATAAAACAAAATGTTTCACCACATATACTTCGTCATAGTTTTGCTACACATCTTTTAGAATCTAATGTTGACCTTAGGCAGATTCAAGTACTTTTAGGGCATGGCTCAAGTAAAACAACAGAAATTTACACTCATGTTGCAACAAATACTTTTAAAACAATTAAAAATCCTTTA
>JAHDDP010000041.1 GCA_020629285.1 Maribacter sp. | reverse complement strand
GTTCATCTATGAAACGACATCATTGAAAATGTATCTAGCTCAACCGCTTAATCAACCTCCTTTTATTTATATAATTATAGTATCTTCAAACTAAGAACCAAACATACGAGCTCAACCGTTGTGCGCAAGCTGAAAAAATTATATGCTAGAAAGTTTATTATTCATATTTCTAATTTTAGTTGGAGGAATATTCCTAGTTATCTCTCTGATTGTTCTATTAATAGGACTTGGCAAGAAATCTTCTAGACTTAAAAAAATCTAATTTAATAACCTATGAAAAAAATAGCAATTGGTTGCGGAATATTCTTAGTGCTGGTCATAGGCACCGTTGCGATATTGTTCTATATACTTACCAGACCTAAATACAGGGATGTATCTAGCGAAAAACCGTTTACAGAAATCATAAACCAAAAATTAACTACGAAAAAACCTACACTAATTTTAAATTATGATATGCCCAGATATGAAGACTATCGCTATCACTTAGAAGATGGCAGTAGTTTTGGTATGGAATCTGACTTAGAGACTGTTTCCAAAATACCTACAGGTACAGAGGTTTTCATAGATAAAATTGAAATACACTCCAATTGGGTAAGCGGTTCCTCTACCATATATCTTTTCGGTAATATATATAGCGAAGAGAAACAAAGAAGCTATGCTTTTCAATATACTTGGGGCGATTACCATCTGCTATATGAAGACAACCCATACTGGACCTTTGAGCTTGCCTTTTGGCAAAACGAAGCGTTGACTGAAAAGTATTATATAGAGCTTCCATAATTACTATTTACCTGAGAGATGCATATAAAAAGAATAAGAAAGAGATTTCATATTTATGATCAATACTATACTTGATGATTAATCTATGCTTAAAACAGTTTTTAAATTATCAGTTTTCAGGGTATTTGAAGAATTGTTTCAGCTAATATAATTTACCGATGACTAAATATTAGATTGATGTATTACCAGTACAAAAGCCATAACATTAGGTTTTAGCATTGAAAAGAAAAACGCCAAATAAATACTATTTGGCGTTTCTTGATTTTTACTACTAATAATTTGTAGCTACGGTTATTTCATCTCGTAAATAGCAATAGTACTAGATACTTCATAAGTTGCGATCATCAAATAATTTCCTGTAGGACTATCATCCTTATCCACAACAATTAACCCTTCTGGTGAAATATCCTCGGCATCATAGATCCAAGTAACAAAAACAGGGTTATAAGGATTGGTTACATTGTAAGCTAAAATTCCACTAGTTCTTTCCAAACCAACGAACAACAACGTTTCTTCTCCTACTTTTAAGGTTTTTACAGACTCTGGCTCAGCACCTTTATCATCTGACCTGCCATCTACTTCTCCTTCATCTTGGTTGAATATAGATGGTGCCAAAGCCAATGTTCTTCGTGCTATCTCAGAACCGGAATCAAACACCAATTGACCGTTAGTATCCCAAATTGAAAAAGAGCGCGCACCGTACGAATAGATTTGCTCATATAATCCGTCATTATCTTCATCTCCGTTTGCAGTTGTCGTTTTTAATCGACCTAAATTTTCATCTGCTTGCAATACTTCAAAATCAGGATAAAAAGCAGGGTCTAAATCCAAATCCTTTACACGCACTTCTTCAGAATAACCGTCATAGTCTCTTGAATCACCTTCATTGGCAGAAACGATAAAACCGTTTCCATTAGCTGTGAAATAGTCTATTGCATCGGGCATATAAAAACCTAAAACATTCCAGTTTGCCAAATTTCCAGCAATACCGTCTCTATTGGAGGCGTCTAACTCATTACCGGAAACGTGGTGATTCTTTGTTCCTAAACCTACCAAACCCGTGATGGTCTTAGAGGTAAGGTCAACTATTGCCATCCCGTTATTCTCTTGCAAACCAATATATGCAGTGCTAGAATCATCAGAAATAGTAACATACTCCGGCTCTACATCTTGTACAAATGTAGAAGCACCGTTATTACCAAATACTCTAAATCCGTTACCAGGATCCATCTGTCCGGCAAAAGAAATTTGCGTTGCAGTTTCCGTAGCTACTTCTATAACCGTTATTGAACCTTCTGGATCAACCGTATAATCATCGTTTGGCTCACCTTCATTGGCAGCAACGATATATTCCCCATCAGGAGAAAAAGCAACCATATCAGGCAACGCCCCTGCTACATATGATTTGATTAAAATTTGCGAGTCAGTGTCATAGGTATCAACAGTACCCTCTAATTGTTTATCGCTATTTTCAACGGCAATTGCCAAAATACCATTTTGAACAGCAACAGAATTAGGACTACCTGTTAAAGCGATAGAAGCACCTTTTACGGGGTTTGTAGCATCTGTTAAATCTAATACCGAAATTTCATCCTCTTCCGGATTTACTATGAACAATTTGTTGGTAACGGCATCAAAAGCAGATATTTCTGCAAAAGCTTCGTCATTACCATTGGAAAATGTTCCTATTTTAGAGAAACTAAGTTGATCGATGGTTATTGGAAATTCGGCATCCATACCATCGGCTCCGTCAGCCCCGTCAGCACCATCGGCGCCATCTACACCGTCCACTCCATCAATACCGTCCATTCCATCAATACCATCATCGGCACAAGAGGTACATAAAATAGAAATTCCAAGAATTGCTACACATAAAGGTCGTAATACATTTTTCATTTTAATACAGTTTGGTTTTAAGTATCAAAACAAGAAGATCAATGTAAAGTTGGGGTTAACTGCATTGTAAATAATTATTATAAAGATGTTAAATTAAAAATACAGATTTGTAAATACCTTAATAACAGCAATATGAACCTTCCATAATTTAAAAAAGCAATACCCAACAAAAATGATACGATTAAAGTGAAACAAACCTATAAGCCTAACCCAAAAGTATGTTTCACTCATTTTTCATTGTATATAAAATTACCTTGGCACAGTTTTGTATTGTAATTTTACTATGATGAAAAAGCTATATTTAATTCTAATCCTATTTATGTCCGTACAATTTGGTAGCGCCCAACAGAACAATTCTTACGATCAACTTTGGAAACAGGTTGAGAATTTTGAAGATGGGAACCTTTCTAAATCTGCATTAAAGCAAACGGAAGCCATATTTAAAAAGGCGAAAAATGAAAATAATGGGGTACAGACTATAAAGGCTGTTCTTTATAAATCTGGCTTCATCAACAGACTTGAGGAAGATTCTAAATTAAAGATCGTTAATGATTTCAAATCTGAAATAGCAACTGCAGATGGTGCCACAAAAAACATTCTCCATAGTCATTTAGCAAACTTATATTGGCAATACTACCAGCAAAATAGGTATCGATTCAATAATAGAACCAAAACAGCCGTTAAAGTTGATTCGTTAGATTTTAGAACTTGGGATTTAGATACCATATTTAAAGAAATAGATCATCATTTTACCGCCTCATTAGAAAACGCCGGCATTACACAACAACTTCCTATTTCAGATTTTGATGCAATTCTAGAAAAGAATGAAGAAAACAGAAAGTACAGACCTACGTTATTTGACGTTCTTGCACATAACGCTTTAGAATTTTACACGACCAGCGAAAATAGCATCAACAAACCCGCAGATTCTTTTGAGATTGACAACGAAGCTATTTTATGCGAAGCATACACTGCTAGTTTTCTGACTTTTGATGATAGTAAAAATCTGTCTTTACAATCTAGAGCACTTGAAATATACCAACAACTCGTAGCATTTCATTTTGGCAACCCCGATATGAGTCCGTTGGTATTGGTAGATATAGAGCGATTACGTTTTATTCATGAAAACGCGACATTTGACAATAAGGACGATCTATACTTAGAAGTACTTAAAAATTCATCTGAAAACATAAAGCACAGTCCATTATCCGGTTTATACACATATGAAATTGCACTACAGCACCAGCAAGTAGCACACAATTATACTTCTTTAGGCGACGCGGCATATCAATGGAAATTGAAAGATGCCATTGCATTTTTAGATGATGTAATAGCAAGATTTCCTAATAGCTTAGGTGCACAAAAAAGCGAGGTTTTGAAAGCAAAGATTCAAGACCACAGCGTGCAGTTAACTACTGAAAAGCACATTCCCAAAAATACGATCAGTAAACTTTTGGTTCAATATAAGAACGTAGAAAGTTTACATCTACATGCCTATAAAATCACTCAAAATCAACTATCAAAACTAGAAGAAACTTACCCAGACAGTAAAAAGAAATCGTTTATTGAAAATCTTCCTATAGCTAAAACATGGTCTGCACAGTTAAAGACCGAGAATGATTATCAATCGCACAGCACAGAAATTATAGTGCCGGCACTAGAAAACGGAAGTTATATTTTAACCGCTGAATCTAATGATGTAAAAATAGATGTATTCAGTTATACTTCCATTCAAGCAACAGATGTGGCTGTTATTGAATCTCAAACCAACACACAGCAACAATACCAGATCATAGACCGAAACAGCGGTAAACCAATTACTGGTGCAGAGGTTATTTTAAGTTATAGAAAAAACTATAAAGACGCACTAAAACGAGCATCTTACACTACAGATAAAACAGGTTTTATAACCATTGAAAAAAGTAAAGAAAACTGGAACAACATTAACATTACGGTTAAGACTAAAAGTGACAAAGCCCATTTTGGCGAATACTACGTTAACCGAAATTATGCTCAAAACAATGACCAAATTAACTATTCATGCTTTCTATTTACAGACCGAAGTATCTACAGACCAGGGCAGCCTGTTTATTTTAAGGGTATTGCCATTAGTCAAAATAAAAGTGTATCTAAAGTATTGGAAAAAACGAATATTGATGTTACACTAAGCAATGTAAACGGACAAGAAATTAAAACACTTTCATTGACATCTAATGAATATGGTTCAGTTTCGGGTGAATTTATGTTACCAAGTTCTGGACTAACAGGGCAATTTTCTATTCGTGCCAAATCGGACGACCTAAACTTAAATGGATACACAAGTATTTCAGTTGAAGAGTATAAACGACCAAAATTCGAAACTAATTTTGAGCCTGTTACAGACACCTTTAAAGTAAACGATAGCATAACCGTAACCGGTAAAGCAACAGCCTATGCAGGTAGTACTATATCTGACGCGAAAGTAGTGTACCGCGTAAAAAGAGTGGTGAATTTACCAAGATGGTATTATTGGTTCAGACCTCATTTTAATGGCTCATCTCAAGAAATAGTGCAGGGAGAAACTATTACGGATGCAGCAGGAAACTATAAAATTACCTTTAAGGCTATTCCAGACAATAGTGTTGAAAAAGAAAACCTACCCACGTTTAATTATGAAGTTACGGCAGATGTAACCGATATCAATGGAGAAACACGCAGTACTACAACCACTGTCAATGTTGGATATCACGCATTGGACGTAAGATTGCTAGTACCCGATGCAGTAGACAAGACCCAGAAAAACGCAAGCTTTAACATTACCAGCAAAAATTTAAACGGACAATATGTTTTTGCCACGGGTGAAGTAAAATTATACAAACTTCAGGCACCTGATTATGTTCTTAGACCAAGACCTTGGCCAGCACCCGACTATTCCGGTTTTTCAAAAGAAGAATTTAAAAAGTTATATCCACATGAAGCTTTTAAAAATGAAGACAATTCTTCTAACTGGCAGAAAGGTAAAATGGTATGGCAATCTAAATTTGACACTGAAAATGCTAATAAAATCAGTTTTGGGAAAATTAAAAATTGGGAGTCTGGAAAATATAGAATGGAACTCTTCTCTAAAGATAAATTTGGGCAAGCAGTAAAGGATATTGCCGTTTTTTCCATTACGGGCGATGAGCAAACCCTAGCCGATAACCAATTACTTTATGTAAAAACAGATAAGGAACAGTATACAATTGGTGACAATGCACAAATCACCTTTTTTTCTAGCGCAAAAAATCTGAACATCACAGTAATTGTTGAAAAAGACCAGAAGATTTTTGAAGAACAGGTAATGACGCTAAACGACAATTCTAAAACGATAACAGTTCCTGTTACCAAGGATGATTTGGGTGGCTTTGCCATCACCTACAGCTATGCATTTGCCAATCATTTTGATGAAAATACAGTGAACGTGCTTGTTCCCTACCCTTCTAGCGATTTACAAATAGAAACTATGAGCTTTAGAGACAAAATAACGCCTAATGTTGATGAAACTTGGTCTTTCAAAGTCAAAGGTCCTAAAGGTGAAAAAGTCAGCGCAGAACTATTAGCAAGCATGTATGATGCTTCTCTAAATCAATTTAGAGCTCATTCGTGGAACTTTTACCCTATAGACCAGCCTCATTATTATTCTCGAAGAAGAACTGGTGCGTACAATAGTTTTTCAACCATAGGCTTTCAGACATTTTCTCACCATACCAACTTTAACTACCCAAGACTTAGCTTCGATGCTTTTGAATCATTTGGTCTGAATTTTAATTTAGGTAATTTTTACGAAAGACCTTCTATTAACTATAGTTCCGCACCCTTAAGTAAATCTATGATGGCAGACGATGCCGCATTAGATGAGGTTGTTACCGTTGGCTATGGTACTGTCAGAAAAGAAAATGAATTATCAAGTGCTGTTGAAAGTATAGAACCAACAGAACTTGAACCAGAGACAGATAATGAAGATTTTGATTCTGTTAGTATTCGTAAAAATCTACAGGAAACCGCTTTTTTCTTTCCAAAATTACAGACCGATAAAGAAGGAAATGTAAGTTTCAATTTCACTACTCCCGAAGCATTGACGCGTTGGAATTTGCAACTTTTGGCACATACCAAAAATTTGGAAAGCACGATAACCAACCTATCTACGGTAACCCAAAAAGAATTGATGGTAATCCCAAATGCACCACGGTTTTTACGTGAGGGTGATGAGATTATAATTAGCACTAAAATTTCTAACCTTACTGAAAAGCTACTTTCCGGTCAGGCTAAATTAGAGTTGGCAGATGCGGTAACCGGCATAGATATTTCAAAAGAATTGTTAGCCGTTTCCAATACCCTTGATACATCATCTTTTGAAGTTGATGCTATGGGAAATACCCAAGTATCATGGAAATTGAATATTCCTGAAGGATTGCAATCCGTTCAATATAAAATCATAGCAAAAGCAGGTGATTTCTCTGATGGCGAACAAAACATGTTGCCTGTATTATCAAATAAAACTTTGGTAACGGAAACATTACCTATGTGGATTCGTAGCAATCAGACCAAGACGTTTACACTAGACAAGTTAAGGAACACCTCATCGACTACGCTGAAACACCATAAGCTGACTTTAGAAATGACATCTAACCCAGCTTGGTATGCAGTACAGGCATTACCCTACCTAATGGAGTACCCATACGATTGTAATGAGCAGACATTCTCAAGGTATTACGCAAACACCCTGGCTAGTCATATTGCGAACAGTAACCCAAGAATTCGTGAAGTGTTTAATCAATGGGCAAATTCAGATGCCTTACTAAGCAATCTAGAAAAGAACGAGGAATTAAAATCGCTATTGATTCAAGAAACACCATGGTTACGCGATGCACAATCTGAAACCGAACAAAAGAAAAGAATCGGTTTGTTATTCAATTTGAATAAGTTGAAAAACGAGCAACAATCAGCCTTAAACAAGCTGGCTCAACATCAGAATTCAAGTGGAGCTTGGTCGTGGTTCAATGGTGGTCCAGATAATAGATACATTACCCAGCATATTATTTCGGGATTGGGGCATTTGAATCATTTGGTCACTTCGGCTACCCTCAATAACCAAAATTCATCAACTTCGTTCAACTCTCAATCAGATATGATTGAAGAAGCAATTTCATATTTAGATGCTGAGTTTGTGAAAGAATATAAGCGAATGAAGAAATACACATCAAATATTAACGATGATCATTTAAGTGCAAACCAGGTGCATTATTTATATATGCGTAGTTTTTTTCCAGAAATTAAAACCTCTAAAAAAGTTGATGATGTCACTACCTATTATATAAAACAGGCACAGAAATATTGGAAAAAAAGAGGTTTGTATGCACAGGGAATGTTAGCCTTGGTTTTACACCGAAAAGACGATGTAAAAACATCTGCCAAAATTTTACGTGCTTTAGAAGAAAATAGCATTACCAGCGATGAACTGGGCATGTACTGGAAAAGTAATACCAGCTCATGGCTTTGGTATCAAGCACCAATTGAAACACAAGCTTTGCTAATTGAAGCCTTCTCTGAAATTCGCCCTGCGGATATTGAGACGGTTGACAATCTAAAAATATGGTTACTAAAAAATAAGCAGACCAATCAATGGAGCACTACTAAAGCAACAACCGAAGCTGTCTACGCTTTATTATTACAAGGTAGCGAGTGGTTATCAGTTACAGACGCCGTCGAAGTTTTAATTGGCGGTGAAAAGATTGATGCTTCTACCTTAGAAGATGCAAAAGTCGAAGCTGGTACCGGTTACTTTAAAACTTCTTGGAATACTACTGAAATTCAACCAAAAATGGGTGAAGTACAAATCAGTAAAAAAGGCGACGGAATTGCTTGGGGAGCTATGTACTGGCAATATTTTGAAGATTTGGATAAAATTACAAGTGCCGAGACTCCGTTGAAATTGAAGAAAAAGATCTTTTTGAAAAAGAATACGAATTCTGGTGAGGTGATTTCTGAAGTGACCGATAATACCAATTTAAAAGTGGGCGACTTGGTTAAAATTAGAATTGAGCTAAGATCCGATCGAGATATGGAATTCATACACATGAAAGATATGAATGCTGCTGGTTTTGAACCTGTAAACGTAATTTCAAGATACAAATGGCAAGACGGCTTAGGATATTATGAAAGCACTAAAGATGCTAGTACCAATTTCTTCTTTGATTATTTACCAAAAGGAGTTTATGTATTTGAATATGATGTACGTGTAAATAATGCTGGAGATTTCAGTAATGGCATTACTACCATACAAAGTATGTATGCACCAGAATTTAGTAGTCATAGTGAAGGAGTTCGTGTTTCTGTGGGGAATTAATGTCATTACGAACGTAGTGAAGTAATCTGTTTATGGGCTGACTAAAACTCACCCACAACTAATGACAAACATATTGCCACGTCGCGAAAATACTCCTCGCAAAGACGAGTTAAAATAGACTGAACGTCATTACGAACGTAGTGACATAATCTGTTTATGGGCTGACTTAAAACTCTCAACCTACTAATAACAGACAGATTGCCACGTCGCTAAAATACTCTTCGCAAAGACGAGTTAAAATAGACTGAACGTCATGACAAACATAGTGAAGTAATCTGTTTATGGGCTGACCAAAAACTCACTCATAATCAATAACAAACAGATTGCCACGTCGCGAAAAATGCTCCTCACAAAGACGAAATAGCACAAAAAAAGGGCACTACCATGTAGCGCCCTTTTCGTCTTTTACTAAAAAATAATCTACCAAATACTAACTCTCTTTTCAGGAGCTAAATACATAGCATCACCTTCTTTAATATCAAAGGCATCGTAAAATTCTTGAATGTTCAACAAAGGTTGTGTTGCTCTAACCATTCCTGGAGAGTGTGGATCTGTTTTGATCTGAGTTCTTAAAGCCTCATCTCTACTCTTCGTTCTCCAAACTGTAGCCCAAGACATAAAGAAACGTTGCTCAGCAGTAAAACCATCAATATCTTCAGGACGACCGTTTTCAGCGTAGTATTTCTGAAGTCCATCATAAGCACCTAACAATCCGCCTAAGTCACCTATATTCTCACCTAAAGTGAATTTACCGTTTACATAAACTTCTGGTAATACCATTACGCTATCATACTGTACCGCTAAAGCATCAGCTCTTTCAGTAAAAGCAGCTAAATCAGCATCTGTCCACCAGTTTTTAAGATTTCCATCAGCATCGAATCGAGAACCGCTATCATCAAAAGCATGAGATATTTCATGACCTATTACAGCACCTATTCCACCATAATTTACAGCTTCATCCGCAGTATAGTTATAGAAAGGAGGTTGTAAGATTGCAGCAGGAAAAACAATCTCATTGTTCAACGGATTAAAATATGCATTTACGGTCTGTGGAGACATTCCCCACTCCGTTTTATCAACAGGCTCACCAATTTCAGAGTAGTTCTTTAACTCTCCCCACTTATTAACAGCAGTCATATTTTCAAAGTACGACTTGTCTGCAGAAACTTCCATAGTAGAATAATCTTCCCACTTATCTGGGTAAGCAATCTTAACGGTGAATTTATCCAACTTTTCAATTGCTTTGGTTTTTGTGGAATCGCTCATCCAATCCAAAACAGAAATACGTTCTTTAAAAGCATCGATTACGTTGGCAATCATTAATTCAGCTTTAGCCTTAGCTTCTGGTGGAAACTTAGCGTCTACATACAATTGACCTAAAGCCTCGCCAACAGTACCGTTTACCGTTGCCAATGCACGCTCGTCTGCTGCACGTTGTTCTTTTGCACCTCTCAAGTATTTGCTGTAAAATTCCCAATCTGCGGTTTCAATATCAGTCGTTAATTTTCCGGCAGCACTATTAAAGGTATCCCATCTTACCAAAGTTTTGATGTCTTCAATCGGTGTTGTTTTTAAGAACTTGTCCAACGCTTGGGTATATCTTAATTGAGTAACCAAAAGTGTATCAAACTTTTTAGTAATTCCTAAATCAGAGATAAGTTTTTTCACATCTATCGTAGACATCATCTTATCAACCTCAGCAATAGTTCTAGGGTTATTATAGTTTCTAGCATCTCTACGTTCAACCTTGTTTAAACGTGGTTCTGCCAATTGCGTTTCTAGCGCTAGAATTTTATCGGCAGCTTTCGTTGCATCAGCTTCAGAATCACCTAATTTCTGCAACATTTTAGATACGTGTTTTTTGTACTCTTCACGAATTTCAACAGACTTCTCATCTTCTTCTAAATAGAAATCACGATCAGGTAAACCTAATCCGTTTGCACCTAAATACACAGCGTTCATACTACTGTTATTTAAATCTGCACCAGCACCAATATTTAAGAAAGGAGAAGATACAGCAGCATTGGTTGCCAAAACAGTTTGCAAATCTTTTAAATTCTTTACCGAAGCAATTGCTTCAAATGCCGAATTCAGCGGAGTAATACCCGCTTTGTTTCTAGCAGCAGTATCTAACTTAGTATCAAAAATTGCCAAAGCCTTCGCCTGATCCGTATCTGCGGCGTAGTTGCCACTTTCTTTTGCAGTAGCTAATATTTTTAAAACATCGTCGTCAGTAGATTTACGAAGTACACTGAAACCACCCCAGCTAGTTCTATCATCAGGGATTTCGGTAAACTTCATCCAGTTTCCGTTCACATAATTATAAAAATCTGACTTTGGGTTTTGAGTAGTATCCATGTTCGTTAGAACGATACCGGGAATTTTTTCTACCTCAGCAGTAGATTTAGCCTCTTCTTTACATGAAGCTAATGCTACCAGACCAGCAGCGAATAAATAAACTTTTTTCATTTGTGAGTTAGTTTTAAACGTATCGCCTTATAAGACGCTCGTTTTGAGTTTTGTTACAAAAATAACAGGATTTTATTTTCAGATCATTTATTTCACCATCAATTTAGAACATTAACATTTGAAATAGAGTTGTTTAATCCTTTAAAACCGATTAATAAACTTAAGAATACCTTGTTAACTCATTGAAAGTATCGCTTTACTCATTATAGATTTTAAAAGACCTAGTTCCATTTTAGTTTAGGGGTATAGATATAAAACCAAAGTAATATGAAAAGTACATTAACAATTTCAGTAAAAGAACCTTGCAAAGAAAATTCAGTAATTTTAGTAAAACCAAAAAAGGAGGTTTTTGCCAAAGTTGTGAAAAAGAGGTCATTGATTTTACCAATTTTTCTGATAATAAACTTATAAATTATTTGAGTCAAGGTAATAAGAAAGCCTGCGGAATGTTCAAGGCATCCCAACTAAAAACATATGAAACCAACTCTTTACAGACTATGAATAATTCTATGTTACATAAAGGAATTGCAATGATGGGTTTTTCTCTGCTAGCTCTATGCGCTACTGAAGTTAAAGGTCAAGAAACAGCAAGTATAGCGCCACCAATTGAAGTTGTATCTACAGATATTATGGGTGATATTTCATATGTTGAAACTATACAAGAAAAACACACCGTAACAGGTACTATAGTTGATGAAAACAACGAACCATTACCAGGCGTCAACGTAGTTTTGAAAGGAACTACAGTAGGTACACAAACAGATTTTGATGGTAAATTTGAATTTCCCCAACAACTAGAAGAGAATGACATTCTAGTACTTAGTTTTATAGGATATGAAACCAAAACGTACAAAGTTGCAGCAAACGGTAATGCTGATATAGATATCAATATTACATTCGACACCTACGATGTTGAGCTGATGGGCGAGGTTGTAATTGGTGGAGCTTATACGAGCAAAAGAAATATTTTTCGGAAGATCGGGGATATTTTTAAATAATGAAAAAACCCGTTCTACTATTTATGCTCTTATTTTCAATAACGAGCATTGCTCAACGCACAGATTTTCAAGAAATTGATTTTACAAAAGCGGACAGCATTGCTCATTATTATAAGAATGCGAGCCTTAAAAACCTACCTGTACTAACCCATAATTTAACGGCATCATTAAAAACCGATGTTGAAAAATTTAGGGCAATATACACCTGGGTTAGTTCTAACATTGCCAATGATTATTCTTCCTATCTAAAAATAAGCTCAAAGAGAAAAAGACTTGCCAAAGACCGAGAAGCCTTTTTAGATTGGAACTCAAGCATTACACCTAAAGTCTTTAAAAGTTTATTAGAAGACCGAAAAACTGCCTGTACGGGTTATGCGTATCTGGTAAAGGAAATGGCAAATTTGACAGGATTTAATTGTGATATTATCGATGGCTACGGACGTACACCTAACTTACTTTTAAAAGAGGATAGCGCACCCAATCATTCTTGGAATAGGGTTCAGATAAATGATAAGTGGTATCTGTGCGATGCTACTTGGTCTGCCGGAGAAACTATAGTTGTTAATGGCACTCCGTTTTTTCAGCAAGACTATTTTGACGGCTATTTTTTAGCTGACCCAAAATTATTTGTAAAAAATCATTTCCCGATCAACAGCGATGAAAATCAAGATTTGAAAACGGATGCATTCAAAGACTACGTTACAGGACCCGTTATTTACAAAGAAGCGTTTTTAGCACCGCTAATTCCTATAGCACCGGCAGTAATGCATAACAACATTAAAAAAGGCGCATCTGTAACTTTTACATTACAAGTGCCAAAAGAATATAATGAAGAAATTCAACTTTTATTGAATAAAGGAGGTAGTGAAAAGAAAGGTAATCCGATTATCAATAGAGAAGAAAATGAAGTTGATCTAGAACAAAAATTTGATAAGAAAGGACTTTATGACGTTCATATTTCAGTCGAAAATCAACTAATTGCAACTTACGTAATTAAGGTAAAATAGTATTATTCTGGTGGATACTTACTAAAGATCTTATCAACCACAGCTTGAATCTTTTCTGATTTTTCTTGTGGCGTATCTCCCTCACGAAATGGGCTTTCGCTAATGGCTTGCCAAATAAGCATGTCTTTGTTAGAATCTACAAAATCTATTTGAAGTTCTCTTGTCATTTTTGGTCCTCCAACGGGAATACCTATTGACACTCCGCCACCAATACCTCTGTTACCACCACCAAGCCCTACACCTACATTATTACCGGACTGTGATTTAAATACTGCACTTTTAATATTTATAAACATGTCTGGCTCTTCTGCGAACATAAATCCTTTTTCACCCAAAGTAGCATCTAAGGCATCCATCAACCTTTTCTCGTCTAATTCACTTAGACCAGTTTCCATATCTACGAAATAGTTATAGGTAGAATAGGCTGTAAAATCGGTTTGATTATCATAATCATAATTTACTTTTGCAGCTCCGCAAGAAGTTAAAATGATCAATACAACACTAAGAAGGAAAATTCTCATGACAATGTATTTTCTTAAAATTAAAGAAATTAAAACAGTATTATATGATTTTAAAGCCATATTCGACTAAATGAGCTCGCTTAGAACCTAATATTTCCATTACTCAATTCTAAAACCGTCACACCTCTTCATTTTTATCTACAGATTTTGTTAAGGCAGAAGAAATAATTCCTGTAGGAATCGCCACTATACCCAGACCGATCATGAGAATAAAAAAAGTAAATACCTTACCACCTACCGTTACAGGATAAACATCACCATAACCTACTGTAGTCAAAGTTATTATAGCCCACCACAGACTATCGAAAATAGAAGAAAAATTTTCTGGCTGCACTGCATTTTCAAAATAGTAAATACCAACAGCAGAAAAGTATATCAAAATCAATGTAACTATTAAGAAAAGTAGAATCTCTTCTTTTGCCAGCGATATAGCCTTTGTAAAGTGATTAATAGCCCTATTATATCGCATAAGCTTTAAAATACGGAACAATCTCAAAAACCTAAGTGCTCTTAACGATCTTAAATCGATACCCAAGGCTAAATAAAAAGGGAGAATAGCTAAAAAATCTACAATTCCATAAAAACTGAAAATAAACTTGAACTTATTATCAGCCACATAAATTCTAAGTACATATTCTATTGAAAATACAACTACAGAAAAGACCTCGATTATTCTTAAAATCTTACGAGTATCAGGTTCTAAATCGGGTACCGTTTCATAAGAAAAGGATATAATAGACAAAAAAATCAATGCTTGTATGAAATAGGCAAAGGTTCTACTCTTTCTATTATCATTAATTTCAACAATATTCTTAAGATACTGTTTCATTACACAAACATATTAAGCGTTAAGCATTGCCCAAAGCTTATCTTTCAATTCTACAATGCCCATTTGCGCAACAGATGATATAAACATGAAAGGCATTCCGTTTAATTCTTTATTCAGTTCCTCTCTCATTTCATCCATCAGCTCCTCATCGAGCATATCGCTTTTAGAGATACAGATAAGACGTTCTTTGTCTAACAACTCTGGATTATAACGACGTAGCTCATCCAATAAAATCTCATACTCCTTGCTGATATCCTTACTATCCGCAGGTATTAAGAACAGTAAATTTGCATTACGCTCTATATGTCTTAAAAAGTAGTGTCCTAAACCTTTGCCTTCTGCAGCACCTTCAATTATACCAGGAATATCTGCCATTACGAAACTCTTAAAATCTCGATATTCCACAATCCCTAAATTAGGTTTTAATGTGGTAAACTCGTAATCAGCAATTTTTGGCTTTGCTGAAGTTATTACAGATAATAAAGTAGACTTACCAGCATTTGGGAAACCTACTAGACCAACATCTGCCAAAACTTTAAGCTCTAAAAGAAACTCGCCTTCCAGACCGTCCATACCGGGTTGTGCATATCTAGGTGTTTGGTTTGTAGATGTTCTAAAGTGCCAGTTACCACGACCACCCAGACCACCTTTTAGAAGAATTCTCTCTTCACCATGCTCGGTTATCTCAAAAAGAACTTCTTTGGTCTCAAAGTCTTTAACTACCGTACCTAATGGTACGTCTAAGTATACATCTTCACCATCTGCACCGGTACTTCGGCTTTTACTACCGTGTGCACCATGACCCGCCTTAAAATGTTTTTTGTACTTAAAATTGACCAGTGTCCAAAGGTTTTCGTTACCTCGAACAATTATATGTCCGCCACGACCACCATCACCACCATCAGGACCACCTTTGGTAATAAATTTTTCACGATGCAAATGCACAGATCCCTTGCCCCCTTTACCAGAAGTCAAACCCACTTTTACGTAGTCTACAAAATTACCTTCGGTCATTTTAATTCTTTCAGTTCAACCAATTACATCAAACAAATTGATATAAAAAAATCGATGTTATTTTAAGCCTTCGATTACATCGGTAAGGCGTTCGGTAATTTCCGCAATAGTACCAATACCGTTAACACTATGAAACTTGTTTTGCGCCTCATAAAATTCTTTTACAGGCGTAGTTTTAGCATTGTACTCGTCAAAACGATTTCTAATCTTGGCCACATCTTGATCATCTGTTCTTCCACTAACCTTACCTCTCTCTAAAAGACGATCAATTAAAATTTCGTCATTGGCCTCTAAAGCAATAGTTGCGTTGATACCCATGTCTTTGGACTCCAAGAAATTATCCAAAGCTTCTGCTTGTGCAGCCGTTCTTGGAAATCCGTCAAAAATAAAGCCATCTGCATCTGCATTTTTCTCTACCTCTTCTTGCAACATTTTAATAGTTACCTCATCTGGCACTAGCTCTCCCTTATCAATATATGATTTGGCCAAAGTACCTAACTCGGTTCCGTTTTTGATATTGAATCTAAAAACATCTCCCGTAGAAATATGCTTTAAATTATATTTCTCTTTTAAGAATTGTGCTTGTGTGCCCTTGCCGGCTCCTGGCTTACCAAAGAGTACAAGATTAATCATATGTTTCTGGTTTAATTGGTATACTTCTTTTAAATTTCTTCCCTGTTCCTTATAATCCAGACCGTAACCGACAATAAAATTATCAGGAATGGCCAAGCCAAAATAATCTATGGCATATTCGCCCTTGTACACATCTGGTTTATAAAAAAGACTGGCTATTTTAAATTCTTTGACCTTTGTTTTTGAAAATAAATGCACCAATTTCTGCAAGGTACGCCCTGTATCAATAATATCTTCTAAAATAATGACGCTGCGCCCTTCAATATTTTCAGGTACATCCAACAATGTTTCAACGATACCCGTAGATGTTAGACCTTGGTAAGAACTAAGCCTAACAAATGAAACTTCGCACGGGTGCTGGTAGGCTTTCATTAAGTCTGACACAAACATAAAAGACCCGTTCAACACACCAACAAAAATGGGTGTTTCATCTTTATAATCTACAGCAATCTTATCGGCAACCGTTTTTACCGCCTGCAAAATTTCAGATTCGCTGAGATAAGGTTTAAAAAACTTGTCGTGAATTTGTATCAATTTTCATAAATTATCGAGGTCAGCAAAGATAAGGTATTGCCTTGTGTTTTTAATTAGAAAGGAATTGGTTTCTAAGATTTAACCGTATTTTTGTAGTACTTAAGGCGTTTTTTCAACTGCCAAAAGCGACAATTATATGGATTATTTTTCTTCAGATTTTAAATTAGGCATTTTAGGTGGTGGTCAACTAGGTAAAATGATGTTGTACGAAACGCGAAAATGGGATATTTACACCAAAGTGTTAGATGGTTCTGCCGAAGCGCCAAGTAGAATGTCATGTAACGAGTTTGTTCAAGGCAGTCTGCTGGATTTTGATACGGTTTACAATTTTGGCAAAGATGTAGATGTGTTGACCATTGAAATTGAAAATGTAAATTTGGATGCTTTAGAGAAATTAGAGGATGAAGGCGTTAAAGTATATCCGCAACCAAAAGCATTGCGCATAATTCAAAACAAAGCCAAACAGAAATTATTTTATGTAGATAATGACATACCTACTGCAGATTTTCAGCGATTTGCTTACCTAAGTGAAATTGAAGATAGTATTGAAAATGAAGCATTACAGTTTCCTTTTGTATGGAAAGTTGCGCAATTTGGATATGACGGACAAGGTGTAAAAGTCGTTAGAAGTTTAGCCGATTTAGAAGGATTACCTACTGGAGAGTGCATAGCAGAAACTATGATACCGTTTAAAAACGAATTAGCCGTAATTGTTTCTAGAAATGCAGAAGGAGAAATTAAGACCTACCCAGTTGTGGAGATGGAATTTCATCCAGAAGCCAACCAAGTGGAATACGTGATTTGTCCGGCGCGTATAGATGAAAAAGTGGCTGAAAAAGCAAGAGCGCTCGCATTAAAAGTAGCGGACAAAATAGGTCTTACAGGGTTGCTTGCCGTAGAAATGTTCCAAACCGAAGATGACCAGATATTGGTTAATGAAGTAGCACCGAGACCACACAACAGCGGGCACTATAGTATTGAAGCCAGTTACACCAACCAGTTTGAGCAACATATACGTAGTATTCTAGGGCTGCCATTAGGAATAACCGACAGTAAAGTAGCAGGTGTAATGGTGAATTTGGTAGGAGCGGAAAATCATACAGGAAATGTGGTTTATAAAAACATCGAAGAAATTTTAGGGATGGAAGGTGTTACTCCACATATATACGGAAAGGCACAAACAAGACCATTTCGTAAAATGGGACATGTAACCATAGTTAACGATGACTTAGGCAAGGCAAGAACCATAGCCGAAAAAGTAAAAGAAACAATACAAGTGATTTCAAAATAAAAAACATGAGTAAAGTAGCCGTAGTAATGGGTAGTACAAGTGACATGCCCGTAATGCAAGACGCCATAGATATTTTAAAAGGTTTTGATATAGAAGTAGATGTAGACATTGTATCTGCCCATAGAACACCTGAAAAATTGTTCGATTTTAGTAAAAATGCACATACTAACGGATATTCGGTTATTATAGCCGGCGCTGGTGGTGCAGCGCATTTACCAGGTATGGTAGCGTCCATGTCTCCGTTACCCGTTATTGGAGTTCCTGTAAAAAGTAGCAATTCTATAGATGGATGGGATTCTGTACTTTCTATTCTTCAAATGCCAGGTGGTGTACCGGTAGCAACTGTAGCATTGAACGGCGCAAAAAATGCAGGAATTTTAGCTGCTCAAATTATAGGTAGCTCAGATAAATGTGTTTTAGACAAGGTGATTTTGTATAAAGAAGGTCTAAAGCAAAAAGTTATCGATGGCGCTAAAGCTGTAAATGGCAAATAGTCATCTACAAGAAATTTCAATTCTCAAATCTAATTTCTCAATACTAGAAATATGAATCCATTATTATCCCCTTTTGATACTGCTCCATTTTCACAAATAAAAAACGAGCATTTTAAACCCGCTTTTTTACAATCTATAGAAGATGCAAGAGCGGAAATAGATGCAATTACCAATAATACGGAATCACCAACTTTTGAAAACACGATAGAAGCATTGGAATTTTCAGGTCAGCAATTAGACCGAATTTCAAGTGTGTTTTTCAACTTGAATTCCGCCGAAACCAATGAGGAGATTCAAAAAATTGCACAAGAAATTTCTCCATTACTTTCAGAATTCGGTAATGACATTACCTTAAATGAAGATTTGTTCAAAAGGGTAAAAGCAGTTTATGATCAAAAGGATGATTTAGACCTTACCGTAGAGCAAAACACCCTTTTAGATAAGAAATACAAGAGCTTTAGCAGAAACGGAGCTAATTTATCCGAAGACAAAAAGATACGTTTACGTGAGATCGATGCTAAACTGGCAAAGCTAAAACTAACATTTGGCGAAAACGTACTTGCGGAAACCAATAAATTTCAACTACACCTCACGGATGAAGCAGATCTAGACGGATTACCAGAAGGTGAAAAAGAAGCTGCCGCACAATTAGCGATTTCAAAAGGCAAGGAAGATGGTTGGATGATCACATTAGATTACCCAAGCTATATACCTTTTATGAAATATGCTAAAAATAGAGAACTTCGCAAGAAACTTTCGTTGGCATTTGGCAGTAAGGCTTTCCACAACGATGAATTGAACAATCAAGAAAATGTGCTAGAAATAGCGAAATTACGTTTTGATAGAGCCAACTTACTAGGCTATAAAACCCATGCCGATTTTGTTCTAGAAGAACGCATGGCAGAAACACCTGAAAAAGTACATTCATTCTTAAACGAGTTACTAGAAAAAGCGAAGCCGGCTGCGGAACGTGAGTTTAAACAACTAGAAGATTTCGCTAAAAAACTAGATAATATTGACCGTTTAGAAAAATGGGACAGTAGTTACTATTCTGAAAAATTAAAGCAAGAGTTATTTAATTTAGATGATGAGAAACTGAAGCCATATTTCAAGCTTGAAAATGTAATTAATGGAGTTTTTAAAGTAGCGGAAAACTTATTCGACTTAAATTTTGAAGAGGTTCATGACATTGAAAAATATCATGACGAGGTAAAAACATATAAAGTTTACGATGCCGATAAAAACTTTATTTCATTATTCTATGCCGATTTTCACCCAAGAGCAGGCAAGCGTGGTGGCGCCTGGATGACTTCATACAAGTCGCAATGGAAGCGAAACGGCGAGAATGTGCGTCCGCATATATCAAACGTATGTAACTTTACTCCGTCTACAAAGAGCAAACCTTCATTATTAACTTTTAATGAGGTAACGACCCTATTCCATGAATTTGGACACGGTTTGCACGGTATGTTGGCAAACACCACATACCCTAGCCTATCTGGCACATCTGTATTTTGGGATTTTGTAGAACTGCCTAGTCAAGTTTTAGAAAACTGGTGTTATGAAAAAGAAGCATTAGAGTTATTTGCAAAGCATTACGAAACCGGAGAAACCATACCAATGGAACTGGTTGAAAAAATAAAGGAATCGGCAACCTTTCAAGAAGGTATGCAGACACTGCGACAGTTAAGTTTTGGATTATTGGATATGTCTTGGCACGGTATTGACCCAACAGGCATTACCAACGTAAAAGCACACGAAGACGAAGCATTTAAAGACACCAGTCTTTACCCAGCAACACCAGAAACGTGTATGAGCACCGCATTCTCACACATATTTCAAGGTGGATATTCATCTGGCTACTACAGCTACAAATGGGCTGAAGTGTTAGATGCAGATGCCTTTGCCTACTTTAAAGAAGAAGGAATTTTCAATAAGGAAGTCGCCACGAAATTTAAGGACAATGTACTTTCTCAAGGTGGTACAGAAAACCCAATGACACTTTACAAAAGGTTTAGAGGAGCAGAACCAAAAGTAGAAGCATTATTAGAGAGAGCAGGCTTATTACAATCTTAATATTTTACTTATAAACTAAAAAAGGGAGTCGATTTACATCGACTCCCTTTTTAATTATTAGTAGTAGTTGTGTATATAAAATCAATACAGATAATTGCTATCAATAAACTTCGTAACAAGATTTAAACGTTCTAAATATTCTGGTCTAGAACCTAATATTATTTTTTCTTTGGCCTCAAAAATAACTATGCCGTCAATATCGAATACTTCTGTTTTTACATATTCATTGTCTTTGGTAAGTTTAACATACTTTACCCTGTTATTATAATCATTTGTAGTTAACAAAATAGTGCCCGATAATAATTTTCCCATTTTTAAATTGGCCTTAAACTCTTGGTTCCCTTTTTCATCATATCTAATTACATCACCATCTATATAGTTGTTTTTTGACCGGTACTTAAGCCTTATAAAATCTGATTCAGGATAAAAAGAAACAGTCTCATCTTCTATTCCATTTACATATGTAGTTGCATTTTTACCATTTTCACCATAGGTTATACGTTTTACCAAGACACCTTTTTCGTAAGACTCTTCGTTAGCACCACGTTTAGAGTATGTATTTAGAAGTATTGTACCATTGTAAGGCTTGCCATTCTTGTATTCAACTTTAGAAATCAATTTACCTTCGTCATTATAGTAAACTACATCTCCATCTAATATGTCATTCTTATAATTTTCAGTTTTCTTTAAAGCTTCATTATAACTATAATAATTAAACGCGCCTTCTCTTTTATCATTTACGAATTTACCCTCTTCTTTTATTTTACCTGAATAATCATATTTAACATATTCACCATTACGTTTACCTTGGTCAATTACATACTTGGTTCTATCAACGGTATTGTAAGCTATACCCTTCCACGGCTTTTTATTTACATATTCAACACGACCAAGTAACTCTCCTGTCTCATCGCTATAAAAAGATTCACAACAAGTAATATCAAAATCATGGATTAAAATAGCCTTCTGCTTGTCATAATCTACATTTCTTTGTATTTCATATCTTTTGGAGGATACTAGGCTACCGTTTTCAAAAGTTTCCATTAATTGTATATCATTGCTATCCACAAAGAATTTATATAATTTACCCTCTTTATTTTTGTAATCAAATACGCCCAATAGCTTGCCTTGCATATCAAAATATTCACCTTTTACTTCCTTATACTTGGCATAAGCGATATTACTCTGCATTTGTTCATTACTATAAAAACGAATTTCCCTTATTTTGTCGTAACCGTTATTATCGTACTCTTCTATTTTTTTGAAGGTCTTATAAGTATCTTTAGCGACCAAGCGCTTTCTAAAATCTGTACGTCTTATCAATACGCCTTCTTTATACTCACTAATGCCTACTATTTCGCCGTTCTCTGAACCCAAAGTAAACCGTTTACCTTCGTAAGGCGAACTAAATCCGTTTTCGTAATTGATTTTTAATTCGCCTAAAACATTGCCTTCAAAGTCATAATAGACTTCTTTGGTCTTATTCATTTTTTTTTTGGGTTTTCGAGTGTCTCTATAAAAAACAACCTCTTCTACCAGTTCACCCTCATTATATACAATACTATGATATTTGGTAATTTCGGTACCATGAAACGGCAATCCGTTCTTAAATTTCATTCTATGGATCTCATTACCGTGATCATCAAAGTTTATCTGCAATGATTTAAAGCCATTTTCGAAAGTGGCGGATGTAGTTAGTTTATTACGGTCATTATAAACCTCTTCCTTTATAATTTTTCCATCTGCATACGTAGCTACAGAACCAACTGCGCCATTATATTCTTTAGTAGTATTTAATTGAAATTTAATGAGTTTACCATTTGTAGGTCGCAGATAATCACCATCTAAAGCATACTCTATTTTACCCAGAAGCTCACCAGATTTAGAATAATATTCTTTTGACCATTTATCATTGGTATTGACCTTCTCGCGAACCTGACCGTTGGCATAAAAAGTAGCGGATATAAGTTCACGACCATATGGAAGATATTTAATTTGCTGAACTCTCATAGGGTTATAATAATAGAATACCTCTACCCCTTTAGCATATCCATTTGAAAGCAGGGTACGGTCGCCAATTAATCTACCTTCATCGTCGTAATATTTAGAATAAAAATTTCCTTTTTTAGAGGTACTATAATTCTCATATCTAATACCTTGACGCTTGCCATCATAATATACCTGTAGTAATGTATCGCCTACTTTTTCTTGATAAAATTGACCCTCACCTTCCCCTGAGATCATTTTACCAGAAATAAAATAACCGTTCTTATAATAGGCTATATATTTCTTTTCATCGTTGTAAGAAATAAATTCACCATCTAATCTATTATTTGAGTACGTACTTTGGCGATAGGGCTTACCATCTTCTTTATACCAAGTCACTAAACCTTGCCAAAAGTCCTTTTCATTACTTGAAGACATACCCTTCATTTGTAGATTACCGTTTATATAATAATCTTCAACCCTATAAAGGCTATCTATCTTTTTAACTTTAGGTCTAAAAAAGGAGGCATTTTCTTTGGAAGTGACCTTCCATTTAGCATCAAAAAATATAGTGTCATTTTGAGCATGTGCCGTGTATACGCCAATGATTAAACAAATACATACGAAAAGCAGATTACGAGGACAAATAAACAAACAAACACTGCTGTTAATTTTAAATTGTGGCATAAGATGGTTTAGAGAATATTTATAAAAATTTAAAGTAGACTAAATTAGTTGTTTCAGTTGGAAAACAAAACCAGCCTATAAAAGACAAATACTTTATAGCAACAAGACATTATTTTAAATATGCCAAAAACAATTCATTTTTCTTTGTTTTAGAAAGTCTAAAAACATACTGTTTATCAAATATTTAATATTTATATTGTAAGCATATAGCTACAATAATACTTTATGGTTAACCTATTTAAAGTAGCATTACCAATCAAATCAATTAATACCTAAAGGGAATGGGTAAAGAAAACACGCTTTCAAATACAGATCAGTTTTTTGAAAATTCTAAACAAGTATTTAAACAAGGTATGTTTCACTTAGATTTAAAAACCAATCAAGTCGACTGGAACGATAGTTTAAAAGAAATACATGAAGTGTCGTTAGAATACATTCCCCGTACCGAAGACTGCTACGGTAATTGCAAAAAAGGCAATTCAAAAGATAACATACTACTGTTACATAAAAACGCTATTGAAAATGGTACACCATTTGAAGTGGATTATGAAATAATAACCGCTAATGACAATACTCGACATTTA
Organism: Maribacter sp.; assembly: GCA_020629285.1. GTDB lineage: Bacteria > Bacteroidota > Bacteroidia > Flavobacteriales > Flavobacteriaceae > Maribacter. The sequence continues at coordinate 4,744 of JAHDDP010000041.1, read as the reverse complement.
CGTATAGCAGTACAGACGGTTAAAAACGAAGGTAAAAGTACCGCTCTTTATGGAGTAGTTAAAGACATTACCGAGAGCGATTGTTCAAGCGTAGAAAAACTTCATTTAAAACATCAATTAAACTACGCTGAAAAATTAGCTAAATCAGGATCTTGGAATTGGAACGTAATGACCGGCGAACTAAAATGGTCTTCTAATTTTTACGCCATTTTTAAACATGATCAGGTCTGTCCAATTTCATATGAAGTTTTTCTAAACTACGTTTTTATGGACGATAAAGAAGACGTAGCCGCAAAATTTGAAACTGCACTCAAGGCCAAACATTTTCCAGCATCAAATTACCGTATACAATTAAAAGACGGCACTATTAAAACACTGCGGTCTGTTGGTAAAGTTATAACTAACGAAATAGGAGAGGTTACGCGACTCATAGGAACCTGTCAAGACATTTCAGAAACCACAGCGAGAGAACAAGAGCTAATTCAAAAAAAACAACAACTAGAATTAACCGAAAATAATAATGAAGCGGGTACTTGGCTACTAAACCCAAGTACAGGATCCTTTAAATGGTCAGACAATCTTTATAAAATCACAGATTTTGAACCCGACGAAACTATAAGTTTTGAAATATTATATTCTCGAATACACCCAGATGATCAGCAACAAGTTAACAAAGCACTAAAGTTGGTTGAAGAAAGTGGTACGAAGCAAACTTTCAATCATCGTCTTATAACAAAAAACGGTAGCGTTAGAACATTAGAAATTTCCGCAGATATTTTATCGAATAATATAAGCGATAATAAAGTATTGATTGGAACTGCAAAAGATATTACCAATAGTGTAAAAATAGAACACGAGTTAAATGAAAAAGACCATCTGCTTAACTTTTCAGAACAACTTACCAACATGGGTTATTGGCGTTACATTCCAGACAAAAATGAAGTTTTTTGGTCAGATAATCTATTTCATATTTTTGGTCAACCTAAAATAGAAAAATTAACCTTTGATAATTACTTCGATAAAATACATCAAGACGATAAGGACTTTGTTGCAAAAAAAGTCGCGCTAGCCATAGAAAACAAAAAGTTCTACGATTACACCCATAGAATTGTTCTTGGAGATAATTTGACAAAAGTAATACATATCATTGGCAAGGTTATCATTAACGAATTGGATGGTCAACAAGAATTATTGGGCACATGTTTAGATATTACCCAAAGCCATACCAAAGATTTAGAACTATCTAAAAAGAATTACCGCTTAAATGTTGCTGAAAAAATGGCAATGATCGGTTATTGGCAATGGAACACACCCACCAACGAGGTTTTTTGGTCAGATAACCTACATTTTATTTACGGCCATGACAAAGATGCGCCTTTAAGCTTTCAAACCTATATAAATTATATACATGAAGAAGATCGTGAGCGTATGGTAAACGCCTTGACCAAGGCTATGCACAGCGGTGATTTTCCGAGTTCAGTATATAGAATTCAATTAGAAGACGGCACAATTAAAACTATTAAGTCTCTTGGCAAAATCATAAGAAACGACCAAGGGGAAGTAACAGAAATGACAGGTGTTTGTCAAGATATTACACAGACCAAAATAAAAGAACTAGCATTATTACGAAAAAACCAACAGTTTAATTTTGCTGAAAAAATAGCCAATATTGGTTCTTGGCAGTGGAACCCCTATACCAACAAAGCAAATTGGTCAGACAATCATTATAGATTATACGGTATTGAAATAGGAAAACCAATAGATTTAGATATCATTTACAACAAAGTACATCCAGATGATTTAGATTTCTTAAAAAAATTAGAACAAGAAATCTTAAGCAACAAAAAATTTACCAAAACAAGGTTTCGAATTCAACTTCAAAACGGAGATATTAAAACCTTAGAGGTAATTGGAGAAGTAATAATAGACAAAGAAGGAAGTATTGTTTTATTAAAAGGAACCTCTCAAGATATTACGTATCGCGTAAGAGCAGAACAACAAATTCAAGAAAAAAATCATCTGCTTTCAGTATCAGAAGAAATGGCCATGATGGGTTCTTGGAAATGGAACCCTGTAACAAATGTTTCAACTTGGTCAGATAATCTTTATAAGATTTACGATGTAGAAACCAATACACCTATATCCAATGAGTTGTTTTTATCAAAAGTTCACCCTAACGACAAGCAGAAGTTAGATACTTACATGACAACCATTCTTAGTTCAAAAAAAAGAAACCTTACTTTATCTTATCGTATTGTAAAGAGAGATGGAACCATAAGATCGTTAGAATTGATAGGTGAACTAATAAAAGATCGTAATGGTCATATCTTAGAATTAAGAGGTATAACACAAGATATTACAGATAAAATCAAGGCAGAAGAAAAAATTAAGGAAAAAAACCAATTGCTTTCCTTTGCCGAAGAAATAGCCTTATTAGGTTCTTGGAAATGGCAACCGCAGAATAAGACGTTACATTGGTCAAAAAATCTTTATCGAATTTATGGTTTGGATTACAACAAAGAAATATCTATCGATTTAGCAAATACCCGTGTGCATCCAGAAGACGTAGAAGTAACAAGAGACATAGTAAAAGACTCTCTTAAAAACTTGGTTTACAAACCAATCGCTTTTCGCATAGTTAATGATAATGGTGAAATAAAATATTTAGAGAGCATTGGTAATGTTACCGAAGTCGTCAATGGAAAAGTAACTGAAATAATTGGCACTACACAAGATATTACCAATCGTATTATCAAGGAAAACGAGCTTGTAGAAAAAAATCAACTTCTAAATTTCGCCGAAGAATTATCTAGTATAGGCCATTGGAAATGGGATATAAGAATAGACAAAATGGAAAAATCTGAAAATTTATTGAAAATTTTAGATTTAGACCAAAGTACAAAACTAGATTTCGACACTTATTTGAGAAGGGTACACCCTGCAGATCGTGAAAAAGTAGTAGATATTATCCAAAAAATCATTGAAACTAAAAAGTTCAATACCTTTCATCATAGAATTATAAAAAATGACAATGCCATTATAACCATTAAAATTGTTGGCGAGGTTATTTTAGATACAGAACAAAATGTTATTGAACTTATAGGATCAAGTCAAGACATAACAGAACAAATAGAAGCACAGCAAAAGATATTGGACACCAATAGAAGCTTAGAAAAATCTACCATAACCCTTACATCAAAAAACAAGCAACTTGCTGACTTTAATCATATAACATCGCATAACCTAAGGTCTCCGGTCAGTAATTTAAATGCTCTGTTAAATCTTTACAAAAAGACCGATAGCAAAAAGAAGAAACTAGAGATCTTTGACAAGTTCGAAATTGTAGTAGACCACTTATCAGAAACCTTAAATGCATTAATTGAAACAATCACCATAAAGCATAACGCCTCAGCTATTACAGAAGAACTTTATTTTGAACATGTATTACTTAAAACCAAAAATGTATTAGCTGCAGAGTTAATTGAAACAAATGCAAAAATTCATTGTAATTTCTCAAATGCAAAAATCGTAAAATGTAATCCTATTTATTTAGAGAGTATTTTTCTAAATTTAGTGAGTAATTCCCTAAAATATAAATCTCCCGATAGAGTACCTGAAATTTTTATAACGTCACAAACGGTAAATAGAAGAATACTTTTAGAGTTCAAGGATAACGGATTAGGAATAGATATGAAAATGCACGGAAATAAAATATTTGGACTTAACAAGGTTTTTCATAAACATCCGGACGCTAAGGGAATTGGACTATTTTTGACCAAAGCACAGATTTCGTCTATGGGTGGTTCTATCTCTGTAGAAAGTGAAGTCAATAAAGGAACCACATTTTATATCACCTTAAACTAAACTAAAATGAATAATATTCAAGTTTGCGTAATTGATGATGACGAGGTTTTTCAATATACCATATTTCACACCTTAGAAACGCATAAATCTGTAGATAAGATCATGCCGTTTACAGATGGTGCAGAAGCAATGAACTACTTCAATGAACACATAGATGACCTTAGCAAATTACCCGACATCATTTTTTTGGATATTAATATGCCGGTAATGGATGGTTATACATTTATGAATCAATACATTAAATTGATAGCGAAGATTCCTAAAAAAATCAAGATCTACATATTATCATCTTCTGTAGATTTAGCAGATTTTGAAAAGACCAAAAAGATTAAAGAAGTATCAAACTACATTGTTAAACCGATAAAAGACAATCAACTGACTAAAATTTTAGCAGAATTATAGCTTATTTAATTTTAGAAAATGCATCATAACCACCTTCTAAATTGACTACATTTTTAAAACCGAGTTCCGCCAACCGTTGTTGAGATTTTAAACTTCTACCGCCCTTCTTACAATACAGATAGATTTTTTTAGTTTTATCCATCTGCATGATTTTTTGGTTAAAATCTTCTGAAAACCAGTCTACGTTAACGGCGCCATCTATACAACCCTCATTAAATTCTTCAGAAGTTCTTACATCCAACAAAATTTCTAAAGATGGGTTAAAGGCATTAAAATCAGTTATAGGCATAGATTCCATTTGCCCAACGGCAAACTGAGTACATATTAGAAATATAAAAGACAATAAAATCTTCATGGCGCTGTGTTTATAGCCAAAAATAAACATAATAACCAAAATTCAGTTACTTTTGAAGTGCAGAAGAAAAAATGGAAACAAACAACCTAAATCCAGACAAGTGGGTAGATCTCTATGCAGATT
>JAHDDP010000040.1 GCA_020629285.1 Maribacter sp. | reverse complement strand
GTATGCAGATGCGGAAGGAAACATCGCTTATTTTCATGGTAATTACGTTCCAAAACGAGATGTTCGATTTGATTATACAGAACCGGTTGATGGTAGTAATCCTAAAACAGATTGGCAAGGTTTGCATACGGTAGATGAAAATATCTTAGTTCTAAACCCAGAAAATGGATGGATACAAAACTGTAATTCTACACCCTATACATCAGCTTTAGAATTTAGCCCTAAAAAGGAAGACTACCCTAATTACATGTCTAAAGATCAAGAGAATTTTAGAGGGGTACATGCAATAGAATTATTGAAGGATAGAAAAGGATATACCGTAGATAGCTTAATTCAATTAGCGCATGACCCATATTTACCAGCTTTCAAAGCGTTGATACCTGGTTTGGTGAAAACCTATTATTCTAATGACAGCCAAAATCCGAAGTTAAGAGAACCAATTAAAATTCTAGAAGATTGGGATTATACCACTGGCGAAGATCAAGTAGCTATGACCTTGGCACATTTTTATGGTACAGCTATGGGTAAAAGAGCAAAACACCCAGAAAATATCAGTGATATGGAACGCATGACCTATTTCGGTACCCATACAGAAGAATCGTTGAAAATTTTTGAAGAAGTAATTGATCAATTAACAGCTGATTTTGTTACCTGGAACATACCTTGGGGAGAGGTCAATAGATATCAAAGAATTACAGGAGATATCGTTCAACAATTCGATGATTCTAAGCCTAGCATCCCAATTGGTTTTGCTTCAGGAAGGTGGGGAGCTTTGGCTGCATACGGAGCTCGTTATACAACAGAAGGTGCAAAAAAATTATATGGTACAAGAGGTAATAGTTTTGTGGCGGTGGTAGAATTTGGTGATACCGTAAAAGCTAAAAGTATGTTAGCTGGTGGACAAAGTGGAGATCCATCTTCTCCACATTTTGATGATCAAATTATTAGATATAAAAATGTAGATTGGAAAGAAGTACCTTATTACCGTGAAGATGTCTTGAAAAGAGCGGAGGAGACCTATGTTCCGGGTAAGAGGTAAATTAATAAAGAAGATAGATTATGGGCTTATTGAACAAAATATTAGGTAACGCTAGCGAAGTTTCTACAGAGCAATTATTACAAAAATATGGAAGATTACTTGTTGAAGGTGAGCAAATAGAACTGGGCTTTTCTTTACTGAGAGATGTTTTTATGTTTACTGATAAACGATTAATATTGATAGATATACAGGGCATTACAGGGCATTACAGGGAGTAAAGTGGAATACAAATCTTTACCTTATAAAAATATCTCAAGATTTTCTTTAGAGACTTCAGGAACTTTTGATTTGGATGCCGAATTAAAAATCTGGATATCAAGTGAAAATGTACCTAGTGTAAGTAAAAAATTCAATAAGAGTATTGATGTTTATGAAGTACAGCGCTATTTGGCAAATAAGGTTATGTAATACTATTACATAGATTCTTTCGTAACAATCAAGGTAGCTTTAGAACCTGCGGATAATAACCATTTATTAGAATATATCAATTCTCCTTTATCGTTATAGACATCAACTTGTGCGGTATTTGGTGCTGAAGAACCATGGTTAAGCGCCTCAAAATCCAAACGGTTGAAACCATCTTGAAGGTCAACATTTATGCCTTTGAACGCTCCGGTCAATAGCAGGTTATGTTCTACGACCATATCGTTCATGTATATTTTTACACGATCACCATCAACGTATTCGTGATCTCTACAAACAATACCTATGAATTTCCCGCTACTCTTTACATCACCTAAATATTGATCGGCAAAATACTGGCCAGAACCACCTAATCGCTCACCGGGACCAATTCTTGGGTCAATTTTCATGCCTGCCCCTGCTTGCACCAATTCTTCATCGCGTAGCATTTTTACAGGGTTGGGTGCGGTCATATCTACACTGGGCTGTTCTTTAATTAAATTAGGCATATTAAGAACAGATCCTTTATTTGGAGTACCACTAGAATTAATAGGGTTTACCTTATCAATTTTTAGCGGTTTTGAAGTAGGCAAATCTGTTTGCGCAGAAACCTGTGCCGCAGAAAAGCATAAAAATATAATAAAAAGAAAAAAAAGGTTTCTCATCTAATCTTTGATATGATGAAATAAAGATAACAAATACCCTGCCATGGGTACTTAAGGCTTCGTTAAAAAAACTGCCGATGCCTTAATTATTCGATGAACGATGGTTTAAGATGGTAAATTTCGTCTTAAAAAGTTGATGAAATTCCCGTTCATAATTTTTTCGATATCCGATTGCGCATAACCTCGATTTTCTAACAGTCCGGTCAATTTTTGTAAATCTGCTATGGTATCAACATCTGCTGGACCTTGTTCTTTTCCAAAGCCGCCATCAAGGTCAGAGCCTATACCCACATGATTGGCGTTACCCGCTAATTGGCAAATATGGTCAATATTATCTAGTATCTGCTGTAGACTTACGTTGGCAGATTGCGGAGTGGAAACACCTCTTTCCCATGTTGGTGTCATCATCCAAGCATCAAGTACAACTCCAATGACCCCTTTTCTACCTATGATTTCTTTCAACTGCTCATCGGTAAATTGTCTGTGGTGATCAACTAACGCCCTGCAATTATTATGGCTTGCCCAAAGTGATCCGTCATAATTTACCATTGTTTCCCAAAAACTTAGGTCACATAAATGGGTAACATCAAGTATAATACCTAGTCGTTCAATTTCTTTTAGAAGTGCTCTTCCTTTAGTTCCTATTCCGCCTACTGAATTTGTACCGTGAGCATAAGTACCCGGACCATAATGTGCAGGACCAATAGCTCGTAAACCCGAATCATAAGCTTTCTGAAGGTACGAGATATCTACTATAGAATCTGCACCTTCAAGACTAAGTAAGTAACCAATAGGCTTCTTTTTTTTGTCCGTTTGCCAAAGTGCTAAATGAGTATCAAGTTGGGTTTTATTGGTGATTTGAACCATTTCACCAGCATCTTCCATGCTTTTGTACCACGCTAATTGCCCTTGCGTGTGTGCCCATGCCTGTTGGGGCGATTTCCAACCTGGTAGGGTATTGTCTTTATGCACATAACGAGCAATTTGCGTGGCCATACAGAGTCCGACATTCCCTTTTCTCATCGCTTCTAAAGAAACGGTATTATTACCACGACCAGGTTTGTCGGTTAAACCTTGTTCACTTTTTCTAATTTCTTCAATTGACCAAGTTAGGTCGCGATTCCAGTCCATGGCATTCATAGAAAGGTCTAAATGGGCATCGAATATAAACATGCTTAAATGGTAGATTTTTGAGATCTGGCAGTTACGGGCCAGTAATCGATAACGGTATTTTCTTTTATAACCGTTAAGGTGTCGTATTTCGCCACAGTAGGGCAAATATGTCTGGGTATGGCGTAATGAGCATCACCAACCTCGGGTATGGTTAAGTCATCATACTCTACCACCAAATGCTCTTCGGACTGACTTATTTGTTTACTGTGTTTTAAGTCTAAAAATTCTATTCGTGGAAAAGGCATTTCAGGGGCAACTGATTTATGACCCAAGTCAAAACATAAAATACCAGTAGTTGGTTTGCTAATTATTCTTGTAAACAATACTGCAGCTGGCAAAAAGCCCATTTCCGTAAATTGATTTCCGTAACCAGAATCCCAAAGAAGGGTAGTGCCAGGGCTGGCATCTACATCTTTTCGTTTACAGTGAAAAGGGAAAGTAGGAGAACCTCCAGCTACAATTTTTGGGCTAGGTATTTTTTTATTTTCAATATTTTTCTTCAAATCGATTACCGCCTCAAAAGCTGTATTGCATTCTAGTTCTCGTATAACGGGGTCCGAATTACGAAGATGACCGTCATAAACATGTAAGCCTTCTGCAATTAAAAATTCATTTTCTTGTAATTGAGTATACAATTCTAGAGCATCGTGGTCTGGTATGATTCCTGTTCTATTCATACCATTATTGATATCTACCCAAAGCGGAATTTTAATGTTGTTGTATGCTGCCAGTTCACTAAGAATAGATAGCGTTTTAGAATTATCTATAAGGGTTGAGAACTTAGTATTCGGGTATTTTTTAATCAATTCAACAAAACGCTGTGCATTAGTACCAACGGGTTGCATGGCTAATAATACGTCAACAGCATTACAGTCGCCAAGTAGTTCAGCTTCAGCAATAGTAGCGCATTTAAATTTTTGTATTCCCTTTGCCATTTGCATGTTGATGATATTGGCGTTTTTATAAGTTTTTACATGCGGACGTAGCCGATTTACATCACCGGTCATAGAAATCATCAAGTCGATGTTATGTTGAATTCTATCTGGATATACCAATAAAGAGGGGGAAATAACTCCGTCAGTTTCGTCTATAGAATACCAATTTTCGTTTGCCATAATTATTAATGATGTAGTTCAAAATGAGCTTCAATTTCAACAGGAATTCCGCCAGGCAAAATCATACCAACGGCACTACGAACGCCAACACCATTCTCGGGTCCGAAAATATCTGCCATGAGTTCACTAAAACCATTGATGACCAAAGGTTGTTGACCAAAATCAGGAGTGGAATTCACCATCCCCAAGGTTTTTACAATTCTTTTAATTTTATCGATATCGCCAAAATGAGTTTGTATTGTAGAAAGCATAGTCAATGCAACTTGTCTTGCAGCGAATTTAGCCTCTTCCATAGTCATATCATGACCAGCTCTGCCGACCATCAATGTACCATTATTTTGCATAGGACTCTGACCAGAAATATATAGAAAATGGTCAACGACTAAAACAGGTTTGTATAAACCTGCAGGAGGTGGAGCAGGGGGTAAAATCAATCCCAGTTCCTTGATTCTTTCAGATGGCTTCATTTGTGTTTATTTATATAAAAGTATTGATTACAAGAACACCTATCAATCCCATAACGCCAACAGTTGTTTCCATGACGGTCCAACTTTTTAAAGTGTCTTTAACCGATAGATTGAAGTACTCTTTAAATAACCAGAATCCGCTATCGTTAACATGAGATAACATTAAACTGCCTGATCCAATTGCCAACACCATCAATTCAGGACTAACACCCGTGCCTTGCACAAGAGGCAGAACAATACCGGCAGCGGTTAAACCTGCGACTGTTGCCGAACCTACACAAACACGAATAATTGTAGCGATCAACCAAGCTAATATTAAAGGGGAAATAGAAGATTGTTCTAAAATACCGCCAATATATTCGCTTACACCACTATCTATTAATACCTGTTTTAATGCGCCTGAGCCAGCAATAATAAGAAGTACCATGGTTATACCTGTAATGGCACTACCAACAGAATCCATGACCTCTTTCATACTTTTTCCTTGACCTAAACCTAAAGTGTAAATAGCAACTAGAACGGCAATAAGCATTGCAATAGCTGGGTTGCCCATAAAAACTAAAATCTTGGTAAGAAAGAAATCCGAAGGGAGTAAAAGTTGTGCCAATGCAGCAACTGCAATTAGAATAACAGGCAAAAGTGCACTGATAATGCTATTCGCCATACTTGGCATTTCATCATCTTTTAAAACTACAGGGTTTAAAAATTCTTTAAGCGGTGTGGCGTTAATACCTTTTAAGGTCCTTGAAAGTAATGGTCCGGCAACGATTATTGCGGGTATGGCAACGATGATTCCGTATAACAGTGTTTTCCCAATATCAGCGTTAAACATAGATGCAAGTGCTGTTGGTGCCGGGTGCGGAGGTAAATAACCATGTGTTACCGATAAGGAGGCCAGCATTGGTAAACCTACATATAAAAGGGGGAGGCCAGTTGCAGCGGCGATAGTGAAAACTAGAGGGACTAAAATGACAAAACCTACGGAGTAAAACATGGGTATACCCACAATAAAACCTGTCAATACTACAGCCCATTGAATATTCTTTTTACCGAATTTATCAACTAATTGAGTGGTGATTTTTTGTGCGGCGCCGCTATCGGCAACCAATTTGCCTAGCATAGCGCCAAGACCTAAAATGATGACAAGAAATCCTAAAATATTACCGATACCTTTTTGAATGGAGTCCACCACGCTAATAGGTTCCATACCTTCAGCAATACCAACGAATAGAGACACGATGATAAAGGTGATAAAAGCATTGAGTTTAAATTTGGCGATGAGAATAAATAGGAGAAGAATTCCTAGAATAACAATGAATAAAGGCATATTTTGAATCGAGTTAGTTTAGTTGATTCTCTAAATATACCATAAAAAAAAAGCTCATCATATTTTATCTAATATGATGAGCTCAATCTATAAAATACTATAATTTATCTGTCAATTCCGGTGAAATGGCTTTGTAAACCAATCCAGCTAAAATTGCCCCAACAATAGGTGCTAGCCAGAATAACCAAAGTTGATCTAAAGCCCAATCTCCAACAAAAAGAGCCTGGCTTGTACTACGCGCAGGGTTTACCGATGTATTGGTTACGGGAATACTGATTAAGTGAATAAGAGTAAGACAAAGTCCGATTGCTAAACCGGCAAATCCCCTTGGTGCTTTTGTATAAGTAGAGCCTAAGATCACAAATAAGAAAATGAAGGTCATTACCACCTCAATGATCAAGGCAGAGGTCATACCGTATCCGCCTGGTGAATGCTCACCATAACCGTTAGAAGCAAAACCGCCTAAAACGAAATCTGATTTTCCAGAAGCAATCAGAAAGAGTATGGCAGCACCAGCTATGCCACCCATAACTTGTGCAACGATATAGGGAAATACATCTTTGCCTTCAAAACGCCCGCCGATCCAAACACCAATGGTTACGGCAGGGTTTAAATGGCAACCGGAAATATGACCTATAGCGTAGGCCATAGTAACGACGGTTAAACCAAAGGCCAGAGAAACGCCAACAAAGCCAATACCCATTTCTGGAAAACCTGCGGCGAGTACGGCACTACCGCAACCACCTAATACCAGCCATAGTGTGCCGATAAATTCTGCAATAAATTTTTTCATTTTAATAAGGTTTAATTGATTGTATTAGTTTAGAAACCAAAACCTTATAGAAGTCACAATATTTTAAATATATTTTTAAGAATTTCTTTATGAAATAGATTTTTTATAGATATATTATTATAATAAAACCTGATTTCGTATGATTGCTTAAATTTTCGATTGAAAAATCAAAAATGAGATGAATTGCTGTATTAACTTATGCTTTTCCCATATAATCTTTCAACTTCTGTGGTCCTTCCAATAGAATACGAACTACACGTAGTGTGCCATCATCGGTAGTATTTATTTGCCATTTTATTAATGAAATACATCCTTTTTCAATTTCAATACCGGTAATACTTCTTGGGTGAACACAGCTACCATCATTAAAAAGAGGAATATCACCCGGCTCGGGAAAGCGTGGTCTATGGGTATGGCCCACAACCGTAATTTTTAAGTTGTTTTTTAGAATCCACTTTTTTGTGCGGCGCTCTACTTTTATGAGTTCCGTATAGTTTCGGGCAGGCGATGTTGGATCGGCAATGCCCCAAACCTGTAGCGGTTTCCATAGAATTCTTACTAAAAATCTACCCACACGCCAAAATCTATAATTCCACCAATCTGCCTGGTGACCGTGCGTAAGGAAAATTTCTTGTTGTGTTTCTTTATGTTTTAAAATAAGAGCTTCATGGTATTTGATACCTTCAAAAAGAGATTTGTCTTTGTCATCTATAGGCTCAAAATAGCTCGATAGATGTTTCTTGACATAGGCTTCATCTTTGTAGACCATATCATGATTTCCCCAAATCATATGCAATCTTTGCTCTAAATGAAATTTCTTCAAAAGCTTGAATACATTTTTATGGGCTTCAAAAATAGACTCAAAATGTATGTTCTCCCAGAGTTCGTCGCCATCACCAAGTTCACAGTAGTCAAATCCTTGTGAAAAGTAGAATTGTAAGGCATGAAAATAGATGTTTCTATTGTTGGCGAAATCATCGGCAAAACTGTTGTCTCCCCTGTGGCAATCGCTGAAAAGTATGAACTTAGAAGCGTCATCGAACGGAATAACCTTGGCGTTTTTGTAAGCTCTAGTAAGTCTACTATCCGATGACATGGGTTATTTTTCGTTAAATATCCGAAAATCCAGTCAACCATAGGGCTTAGAGCCATAAAAAACTTAGCATATTTTGTAACTTTACAAACAATTTGCAGACTAACTAAACCATGGGAAAGCTCGAGAGAAAGATAATGCCGGTAAAGCACCTCATAAGTTTTGAAAAACTTCTACAGAAGTATGATGAACATTTAGAGGGTGATGATCCTTTTTTGGCAGCTACCGCTGAACGTATTTTATCTATTGAAAAAGGTTTTCCTGAATTACGAGATGGTTTTTCGGACTTTACTTTATTAGAGAAAAATAAAGATATTATAAAGCGTATTCTGCAAGACACGTTTACAGAAGCTTTAAGTGGTAACGAGATAAAAGTAGCTACGTTACCTTATCAAGATGTGATCATAAAGTCTTCTAAGCGTTTTCAAAAAATAATAGAAGAGGCAGGTAGTGGTTTTGAACCAGAATTGAGAAACGTAGGCGATGATATGGATTATATCATGAGCTGTGTTGTGGTTTTAAACTTCTACTATGGTTATCATTTAGATTTTAGTCGCCCATATTTCTACGATATTCCAGATGCCAATGGTGTAATGCGCCATTACCGCATTATGTACAATGCAGATTTCATTGATATTATCCCTACCGATAAATCAAAAGAAATCACGCAAGAAGATGTAGATGAGCTTTTGGCAAATCCGTACGATATTAAACTTTGGATGGATAAGATTCCGCCTGAGAGTTTTATATCCAAGGGTTTTGTAATCGCTAATTTGTTCGATGTTACTATGGAGCAGGCGATTTCGAATATTAAGACAAAACTGATATCAAAGGATACCATACAGCCTACCAATTTCATGCATGATCTGCAGGAAACTTTTAAGTCCTTTTTTAGATTACCAAATATTAAAGTAGGCTTTGCTTCTTTTGATGCTAAAAAGAACGAATTTGAAGCGGTTTCAGGTATGGGATTCGATAGTTTTCTTTTAGGAGGGCACCACCACATGAACTGTAAAAGTGCACTATGTGAAGATTCTTATGATAAGCTGATAGATCACAATTCGTATTTTACTATTACTGATATGGATCGTAAAGTAGAGCAGTCAGGTAATATGAATCCGTACAAAGGACTAAAGGAACAAGGTATACAGAGTGCTATATTTGCGCCAATAGCTTATGAGGACAATCTTTTGGGGGTTTTGGAAATTGTATCTGAAAAGAAGGGTGTGCTCAACGGTGTAAATGCCCAAAAATTAGATGATGTATTACCATTTATCGTATCTGCCGTAGTTCGTGCAAAAAATGAAGAAACCAATAGAATTGATGCTATAATTCAAAATGAGTGTACATCTGTACATTCATCTGTGTATTGGAAATTTCAAGAAGAGGCAAAAAAGTTCATGATTGACGAAGCAGAGGGTAAATCTCCGTCATTTAAAGAAATCGTTTTCAAAGAAGTTTATCCTTTATTTGGTCAAATTGATATAAAAGACTCTTCGCAAGCTAGAAATTTAGCTATTCAGCGAGATTTAATGATTCAGCTTTCAGAGATAGATAATGTGCTGAATATTGCAATGAAAAAGTGGGATCTACCTATTTATGAAGAATTGATTTTTAGAGTGAATAATCACCTAGAGAGTATAAAGGAAATGCTTTATACGAATAGTGAACAGGCTATTTTTGATTTTGTCCACGAAGAAATATCACCAGTTTTTGAGCATCTTAAAAAGTCTGACAAAGAAATTGAGAAGCATATTTTAAAATATGAGTCTAAAATTGATATGGGCACGGGATCGTACTATGACCATAGAAAGAACTATGATGAGAGTGTAACATTGATCAATAAAAAGCTTTCTTCGGTTATCGATAAAAGACAAGAAAGTGCACAAGCAATGTTTCCTCATTATTATGAGCGTTATAAAACTGACGGCGTAGAGCACAATATGTATATTGGTTCTTCTATTTCAGAAAGCAAAGAATACAATTCATTATATCTTAATAATTTAAGATTATGGCAATTACAGGTCATGTGTGAAATGGAAAACGCACATTATTCCTTAAAACCAAAGCTGCCGGTACCGTTAGATGCTGCATCATTGATCTTGGTGTATAACACATCTTTATCTATAAGGTTTAGAATGGATGAAAAACAATTTGATGTTGATGGTACGTATAATGCACGTTATGAAGTAATTAAAAAGAGAATTGATAAATCTTACATAAAAGGTACAGATCAAAGGTTAACTGAAAAAGGGGTGCTTTCAATTGTGTATTCACAAAAGAAAGATGAATTGGAATATTTGAGATACATTAAGTTCTTAAAATCTAAAGGTTGCTTTACCAACAAGATAGAAATTGTTGAGTTAGAAGGTCTGCAAGGTGTATCTGGGTTAAAGGCTATTCGTGCAGAGATTCTTTACAAAAGAGAGCAAGAACCTGAAAAGACATATACTTATGAAGATCTTATGGATGCTTTAAAAGAATAGTACCTGGCTCAATAACTCTATTTTACGATCCGGACCAAAGAATTTAAAGGAAACTGCAAATGCTATTACCGAAAGAATCATACCGATCATGAAAATGGTATAGGTCCAACGTAGAAGAGAATACTTTCTGTTCAGTACAACTCCAAGAAAATAAAGGTCTTTGGTCAAAGAGGTGTAAATATAATCTTTGTCCTTTAGCATTTCTTGAATAGCCCATTCGTACTCGCTTAGTGCCATTTTGTGAAAGTTGCCAAAAAACAAAAGGTTAACATTTTTATTGGCTACATCTTCTTTGGTAAATTCACCGCTAGTAACATTTGGTCTGGTCGCCAATACTGCTAAAACCATAGAGACCACACTAAAGAATACAAATACTACGGTTGGGTAAATAAGGTAATCGTTAGAAGGGTTGTCTAGTTTTGGTATTAGGTTAGATAGCGCTAATGATATAATAATGGCATTTACAGAAAGTAAAATATTTGCTTTTGTATCTGCAATATCACTAAGGGTAATATGATTTTTTAGGGTAACACGATATAGGGTCTGTATACCACGATCCGGACTTTCACTTTTGAACTGAGCTTTTAATTTTTCTTTTTTGGCAAGTTTTTTTTCAGATTTTTTATCTTTTATAAGCTTTTTCAGGTTTTTGTCTTTTTTCGATAGCCAGTGCTCTTTGGCGTAATCGGTATAATATTGGTGGTCTGTTCTAAAAACTTGAATGTTCAGTTCTAACCAATCTTTTTGATTGTAGTTCTTTAGACCTAGTAACTTCAATTCTTCACGTAAAAGATCAGAGGTTTCAAGGTAACTGCTTTGGGCAAAATGAGAAGAATCCGCATCGCGTATAATCTCCTCCATTAGGTTTTTTGGTTTTGCATTCCATTTCGTGGCTAGTATGCAAGACTTTATTTTTTCTATTCCTTCTTTGTCGTATCCTTCTTTTGTCAAAAATTCTTCTGCAATATCGCAGCTGCTTTCTTCGTGATTAGCGGTGCCTTTTGTGTATCCGGTATCGTGTAACCAAGCTACTAGTACAAGAAGTTCCTTATCCTGATCGGATAGAGAACATGATTCCAGTAATTGTTTAGTACTTTTAACGACTCTTTGGGTATGTCTTAGATTGTGGTATAAAAACTTCTTGTCCAAATGGTTGGTAAGTAAGTCAGTTACAAATTGTTGTGTTTTATCTAAGATTTCTGACATAGAGAAAATTGGTTTGAAGTATCCAAATTACAAAATTTTAAAGAGGACAAGGTTACTATGAAAAAATTATATGCATATCTATCGGTTTTTATGTTCATTACAGGCTGTGCTACATATAAGGTTAAATATGTAGATGAGAAATATGCTAAAGACGTAAATGATAAAAAAGATATAGTGCACACCTTGTATTTAATTGGTGATGCCGGTTTGTCTCCAATTGGTGGTATGAACCCTGCGCTGAAGATATTTAAAGATAAGTTAGATAAAGCCGATAAGAACAGTACCGCTATATTTTTAGGAGATAATATTTATCCTGCAGGCTTACCGGATCCTAAAGATTCTACCGTTGCGTATAGAACGGCAAAAAACCATTTAGATGCCCAGCTCAATACATTGAACGATTTTAAAGGAAGGCCTCTTTTTATACCAGGCAATCATGATTGGTATACCGAAGGTTTAATAGGATTGGAACGAGAGGAAAATTACATTAAACAAGTACTTAAAGAAAAGGAAAAAGACCCGTTTCTACCAGAAAACGGATGCCCTGTAGATGTTATAGAAATAGGGGATGATGTCGCAATTATAACACTAGATACAGAATGGTATTTGACCAATTGGGATAAGCGCCCCGATATTAATGACAAATGTGATATAAAGAGTAGGCAAAAGTTTTTCTTGGAACTGGAAGATGCTATAAAAGACTATCGTGATCGTACAACGGTCATTGCAATGCACCACCCTACAAATAGCTATGGTGAGCATGGTGGGCAGTATTCCTTAAGAAAACAATTTTATCCAAAGAAAATGGCTGTTCCATTGCCAGGTTTAGGCTCTTTTATTAATGTGCTTAGAAGTACTTCGGGAGCATCGGTGGAAGATGTTAATAATAAGAGGTATAGAGAATTGATGAATAGGGTTACCACTTTGGCACAATATTCCGATCGCGTAATATTTGCATCTGGTCATGAACATACATTGCAATATTTTGTAGAAAACAATACTCCGCAAATTGTAAGTGGTTCCGGTGCTAAAAAAGGCTTTACAAAATTATTGAACGGTTCTCAATTTAATACGGGTAAAATGGGGTATGCCACTTTAGAGGTGTACAAAGATGGTTCTTCTAGAGTTCGGTTTTATGGTGTGGATGATAATAATAGCGAAGAGTTTTTGTTTACCAATGAAGTTCTACCACCAATCAAAAAAGAATATGTTGGGGAATTTACCGGTCAATTTCCTGATAGTGTAAAAGCATCGGTATATACAGAAGACGAAATAGATAAAAGCGGATTTTATAAAGGAATTTGGGGTGAACGTTACCGAAAATATTATGGCACCCAGGTCAAGGTGCCGACTGTAAATTTAGATTCGCTAATGGGAGGTCTTGAGCCTGTTAAAAAAGGTGGCGGTCACCAATCAAAATCGTTGCGTTTGCGTGCAAAAGATGGTAGAGAATATGTAATGCGGGCTTTAAGAAAAAGTGCGGAATTGTATTTGCAATCCATGGCTTTTCAAGATCAATTCGTACTAGATGATTTAAAGGAAACCTATACCCAAGAAATATTACAAGACTTTTACACGGGGTCTCACCCTTACGGTCCTTTTACTACTGCAAAATTATCTGATGCGGTAGGTATTTATCATACCAATCCTATTTTATACTACGTGCCTAAACAGCCCGCTTTAAAAGAATATAATGAAACTTTTGGTGATGAGCTTTATATGATAGAAGAACATTCTGGTGATGGTCATGGAGATTTGGCAAGCTTTGGTTACTCCAATAACTTAACCAGTACCGACGGTATGCTTGAAGATCTTCGTGATGATGAAAAGTACGAGGTAGATAAAGATTTGTACCTAAGAGCAAGACTTTTTGATATGGTTTTAGGGGATTGGGATCGCCATGTAGATCAATGGCGTTGGGCAGAATTTAAAGACGAGGATAAAGGTAAGGTAATATATAAACCAATACCTAGGGATCGTGATCAGGTATACTCAAAAATGGGAGATGGGGCATTAATGAAAATAGCTACCCGTATTATACCGGGTTTAAGGCTTATGGAAGGTTTTAATGAAGATATTAGAAGTGTAAAGGGTTTTAATTCATCTCCAATGACCTATGTTTTAGATTTGACATTATTGGGCGAAACAGAGAAAAGTCAATGGTTGGCACAAGCTAAATACTTAAAAGAAAATTTGAAACCTAGCGACATAGATGATGCGTTTAAATCTTTTCCTGCAGAGGTACGAGATAAAACAGCTGATGATATTAAAAAGATTCTATTGGCGCGTTTAAGTAATATTGAAGATACTGCCGATGAATATTACAGAGTTTTAAATAAGTATGCCGTTGTTGCAGGTACTGATAAAGACGATTGGTTTGAGATAAATAGATTGAACGATGAGGACACAGAGGTAAAAGTTTTCAGAAATATAAAGGACGAAAAAAAACGGTTGTTTTATTATAAGGTCTTTAATAAAGAAGACACTAAAGAGCTTTGGGTGTTTGGTTTAGACGACGATGATATATTTGAAGTTAGAAATCCTGAAAATTATTCTGGGGTGAAGGTTCGTATTATCGGTGGTCATAATAATGATATTTACAGGGTTGAAGATGGAAGAAATGTGGCATTGTATGACTTTAAGAGCAAGAAGAATACCTTTGAGGAAACAGGTGGTGCAAAAGTGAAATTGTCAGATGATTATGAGTTGAATACCTATCAGCCATTGAAATTGAGAAATAGCTTCAATCAAATTATACCCACTATAGGTTTTAATCCTGATGATGGTGTTAGAATAGGATTTGTAAATACCTATACCTATAATGGTTTTAGGCAAAATCCTTTTACACAGCAACACACCTTTGCAGCATCTTATTATTTCGCTACAAGCGGATTTGATTTTAAATATCAAGGTGAATTTGCACATGTATTCGAAAATTGGAATGCAGAGCTGAAAGCACGATTTACGAGTCCGAATTTTGCTGTCAATTTCTTTGGATTCGGGAATAATACCGAAAATTTTGATGACGACCTCGGTTTAGATTTTAACAGGGTAAAACTAAGGCAAATAGATTTTTCGCCATCATTGGTGTGGAGGGGGCAGTTAGGTGCCATAGTTAAATTAGGATTGTCTTATGAGAATATAAGCGTTGAAGAAACCAACGATAGATTCATAAATACCTTTTATCAACAGAACGGAGAAGAAATCAATAGTGATTTCGTTGGGGCTCATGCTACTTACACGTATGAAAATAGAGATAATGAAGCCTTCCCTACATTAGGTATGGGTACATCTTTAGAGGCAGGATTTAAAGAAAATCTATCCAAAGAAGGTGGAAGTTTTGGTTACATTGTGCCAAGCTTAAGTTTCGATTATAAATTAATACCAAATGGTAGATTAGTGTTGGCGACCAAATGGAAGGCACATTTTAATATTGGTAATGAATACGAATTTTACCAAGCGGCAAGTATTGGTGGTCTAGATGGTTTGCGCGGATTTAGGAATCAACGTTTTACGGGTAAAACATCTTATTATCAAAACACCGATATAAGATTTAGTTTAAAAAAGAAACGCACCCGATTATTACCGACGGCAATGGGTCTTTTTGGAGGATTTGATTATGGTAGGGTTTGGATGCCTGAAATGAGTTCTGGTCGCTGGCACACTTCGTATGGCGGAGGGTTCTTTTTAAATGCCTCTGATATCATTTCTATAAATACGGCCATCTTCGCTAGTGAAGACGGACCAAGATTTACTTTTGGTTTAGGTTTTGGATTTTAAAAAGTGATTTAATTTAAAGAATAGGTGTAAAGGTTGCCACCTTCGCCATGTGCTTTTTCATCAGAGATAAGTAAGGTGTCGTCATTAAGGAAACAAACCGATTCTAATTGAGAACGTGCTCCTAAATCGATTTCTTGCATGTTACCTTTGGTGAAATCATCCCAAGTGAAATCTGTAAAAACAAAAAGTTTTCCATAACTGAGCGCTATGATTTTATCACCTTTAGGCGAGATATCTATAGAGGTTATCTGGCAAATTTTCCAATCTGAACAAGGTGTAAACGAACCAACAAGTGTTGCTTCATATTCACCTTTGGTATCGGGTACAGAATAAATATGAGCTTCTCCAGTAAACGATTTTGATCTGTTTTTGGTTACGATGTAGATTTTATTTCCATGGTGAAATATGGCTTCAGAATCATAAAAATAAGCATCTTTCTTTGGTGGAAATTCTTTTTGGTCGGGGTAGTAAAGTTCAATTTTTTCTGCGTCTATTTTGTCACCAGGTTCAATAGTTGGGTTGGGTAGCTTCAAGATTTCTAAGTTCTTGCGTTTATTGGTGTTGTTTCCAATATCAGCAATGTAAAGATGACCAGCAGTATCGGTTGTAAGGTCTTCCCAGTCATGGTTTTTTCCATTTTTAACTTCTAAGCTCTTAAGAATTTCGCCATTAAAGTTTATCTGATAAATCTCATCTTTATTACCGCCATCTTGAACTACCCAGATTGTTGAATCGTTATAAGTGGCTAATCCAGAATTTTCAGATAGACTACCAGGTAAATCGGCAATTACTTTCAATTGCCCATAATTGGAACAAGATGTAAGTGTAAAAATTAATAGTACGTTTAAATATAGTATTTTACTCATATTGTTCTGTAATTGGCATGAAAACTTCTGCTTTCCAACGTAAAGCGTCTCCACCCATGTTAGGGTTATTAAAAAAGAACTCTATAGGCTTTTTATCTACCTCTATCTGCTTTTCTTCTGCATAATCCAATAACGTATACCAGGCCCTATCAGAAGTCATGTAATTACCGTTGTAAATTGCTTTTAAAGATTTCATACCTATAAATTCTTTATAAAAGATGTCTTTGATAATCGGTAAAGAATCGGTTTTAATGATAGGATAGCAGAAATTAAAGCGAATACTGTCGTTCTTCATATTCCAATCGGTAGTTTCAATAAAAGGTACGCCATTTACTTGAATTTCGTTGCTGGCGATAACAGAATTCAAAAAAGGATAGCTCTCCATCATACCAAAGGCCTTATTACTTTGAACGGTTTTGTGTTCAACACAAGCACAATAGGTAGAAGGTAAATGATCTTCGCCCATAAAAGTCACTTTAAATTCTTTTCTATGGATATTTAAATTCTCAATAAAATCGGTAACCGTTTTTCGGGCTTGTTTCTCAAAGTTGGTATCGGCAAAAGGAACGAGCAGCTTGTTCATAAAACTGTGGTCCTTATCTTTAACGTCAATAACTAATTGAGATGTTGAATCATTGGTTGGTGTAATGGTCCAATTATAGATATGTATAGAGTCACCAATAACGATTAATTGCTCAAGGTGCGCTATATCATCTTTTTGACTAATAGAGGATTCTTGCAGTGTTTTACTCCATGATTTTAATGCTTGGTTAACTGTTCCTGTATTAGACTTCGCTATAACTCTTATTTGGTAATCCTGTGGTTTTATGAAAAAATACCAGAGTAATGCAATAGATATGACCGCTATTATAGTGGTAATGCCTTTTTTCATTATAATTATTATGTGTAAAATTTAATTGTTTTTCATTTTAATTTTAGAATTCAATAGCGTACCAATTTTTCTACCTTGACCAACACCTACTTCAACTGCAGCGCGGTAGTGAATTCCGCCATACATTCTACTGATAGCGGCTTCATCGGCAGCTTCGTTAAAAGAGTTGAATTTTCTTATCGGTAGGCCATATGGTGTTTCTGTATCGTCTTCAAAACTAAAATCTTCACCAAAAATACTGGTTAAGGCAGTTGCTGCAGCACCTGATACTACACTATGCCCGCTTGTATATTCTGGGAATGGTGGTGTTTGTAGAATAGGCTTCCAGTTCTCGTCAATATGTTGATTGATCAAAGTTTCTGGTCTTATTAGATTACTTCGGTATTTTTCATCCCAACAGCTTATAAATCCGTCGGCTATTGCCATCGAAGTTTTAGTATAGGCAAAAACGGTATCATCAAAATTACTATTGGTTTTTTTGCTTGCAATTTTTGTGATTCCTATCCAATGTGCACCAGGAGTAATTTTTTTGGTAGCGAACATGAGGTGACCTCTTGTTACGGAAACATAAGGATTGCAATCCCAAAACTTGGCAATAGCAACTTCATCGGATTCATCTCCGTTCTTGGTAATTTCGTTACTGATGTTATATACCTCAATAAGTTCTTTATAGAAGTCAGAATCTTTTTCAAGAGAGAATGCTGGTGGTGGAATAGGTTTAAATTGAGAAGCCGAATCTATGATGAACGGCCGTATTTTGTTCCAATGCGGTTCTATACCATCCATATATGCGGGTGGAGTAGGTTGCCATCTTGCTTGGTCGTCGGTATTTACCGTAAACTTAGGCATGGTACGGGTTTGGCTGTAATTGTCTTTGTTCATCCACGCTTTAATATGTTCTGCAACTTTTAATCCGTAAGTTTTAGACGCTTCAAATTCAGGTTCGTTCATTGTTTTCCACTGAGTGAAAAGGCTATCTTGTAAAACATCGAATTTATCTTCTGAGAAAATAAGTTGTCTGCTAATATTCATGTGTGCAATTAATGCGGATAATTGAGGGTTAATACCAGATACCGTATCAATTACAGGTATGGGTGTTAGACCTTTTAGCTGACCCGAAAGGGTGTTGTATTTTGGGTTTACCTGTGCAACAATCTCATATGCGGCAATATTTGGATAGGCAAATATTCTACTTGCCACCGGTGGCGAGAAAATATCATGGATCATGATATCAATTACATGGTCAATTGAGTTATGTAATTGATCGGGAGATACTATAATAGGTTCTTTTTTCTTTTCGGTGCAATTCGCAAATATGGCACCTATTAAAATGATTAAAAAATACTTTTTCATTGTACTATGGTTTGAGTATGCTATAAACTTCTGCAGCCTTATTATTAAAGGTGAGCAAAATGTATTTGTTGTTGTTTGCGTTTAAAATATTCATGCTTCGAATCGATTTACCTGTTAAATCGAGTCCTATTTCATTGGCTAAGGTAACATTGTTGTTACTACTAATCAATGCTCCGGGGAAAGAATCAAAACGACCGTGGTATGGTTTTATGCCAAAATAATTTCCAGCAGCTAAAACTTCGGTTTTATTATCTCCGTTGAAATCAAATTCTAAGAACGCCATAATAGGTGCCAATTGTAGTT
Source organism: Maribacter sp. (assembly GCA_020629285.1). Taxonomy (GTDB): domain Bacteria; phylum Bacteroidota; class Bacteroidia; order Flavobacteriales; family Flavobacteriaceae; genus Maribacter. The sequence goes on along the minus strand of JAHDDP010000040.1, from coordinate 10,233 downwards.
CGTAGGAAAAAGGTACAAAAGAAAACTTGCCTCCGTTGTTTTGAAGGTAACCGGAGCTTAAAGTATGCACCTCCAGAACTTCTGCGTTTGGTAGCATATTTTCACCTAATATATCTTTCATTGATTTTCCTGCAAAAGAGCTGTAGGTGTTAAATTTTTTGCGAAGTGATACCAACTGACTCGATAATTCTTTTAATCCGTCTACCGGATAATCTTTGCCGTCTTTAAAGGTGCTGACAATAGTTTCTGTAGCCCCGTTTTTATCAAGGTCGCCATAAAACATTTTCATAGGATGCTCTTCTGATGTGGAGAATTTAGTATTTAAACCCCAATTGCCTAAAAGATAATCTTGATCACCATCATTGTCAATATCAAATTTGATTACGGATTGCCATAAACCATTTAATTTTTCATTTTCTAACGGATGAATTTCTTCAAATTTCCCTTCATTGTTTTGAAAGAATCTTGGTGATATCCATTCGCCAACAAATAGAATATCTTCCCATCCATCTTCATTGAAATCTGTAACTATAGCATCGGTAACCATACCTAACTTTTCAAAGGGATTATTGGCTACTGTAAAATTGCCTTTTTCATTAGTTAAAAGATAGCTGTTAGGTTTGTTTCCATAATCTGCACTAATAGATTGATTGCAAACAATGATATCTAAATCATCATCATGGTCATAATCTAATTTTAAAAGAACGGATGCATTCTCGAATAACTCTGGAAATTCTTTTTTTGTAAAAATGGAATCATTTGAGACGTAATAAGAATCTGTTAGCGGCTTCATTTCATTAAAAAAATCTGCACCACCAGTACCCACTATCAGGTCATTTTTACCATCGGAATTAAAATCGCCTATTATAGAAGTGATATCTTCCTTGATACTATCATTTTTAATTTCCGGATAATTTTTTAAGTAAAAAGTAGAATCTCTTTGAATGTAGATTTGCGACGGAATATATTTTGACCCACCAAAGAATATATCTTCTTTTCCATCACCGTCTAAATCTCCAATACTAACAGCGGGACCTCTATCTGACATTTGATAGGGAATTAGTTTTTGACGTAAATAGTCACTGTAAGCATCTTCAATATGAACATAGTAGATGCCTAGATTGTCTGAAGTTTTTTGGAACAGTAAATTCTCTTTATTTTTTAGTGAACTATAATTAAAAGGTTGAGTGTTTTCAGGTTTAATATATAGTGTTTGATTAACGGCGATATTTTCAACCAGTTGAGAGCTTCTGTCTGGCCAAACAATTTTTAAAGAGTCTATGTTCTCAAGGTCTCCATAACCAAAATGAATTAAGGGTTCAGAAGAAGCTTGAAATCCGCGAACGGTGTAAATTTCTTTAAACTGTTTAATTCCGTTGGCGTACGAGAATACTTTAGTGCCAATTCCGAATTTATTTTTTTCGGTGTAGTTCAGTTTAATTTTTAGCCAATTGCGCTTACTGTTGGTAGTATTTTCTTGAATTTCTGCTTTGCTATATAGATTATTGGTTATTAAATCTAAATCGCCATCATTATCTAAATCACTATAAGCTGTTGCTCCAGAAATAATGGTGTCTTGTGCAATCCATGATTTAGATTCATCTATAAATTTAAGGTCTTTAGCTCCTTTAAAAATCATGTTTCCAATAAAACCTGATGGCATCATTTTCAGTGCCTTTTGATCTACAAGGTTGGTGTTATTGATTTTTGACCGAATATTTTCGTTAGAAATATAGTTAATGTAATCAAGGTCGTTAGGACGTTTGGGAATCCCGTTACTTATATATAGATCCTGTTCTCCATCTTGGTTGAAATCCCCAAATAGAGCGCTCCAGCTCCAATCTGTAGCAGCTACACCACTCTGTAAAGCTGTTTCTAGAAACTTACCATTTGGTTGGTTTATAGAAAGCATGTTTCTAGTATACTGATTGTGATAACCAAAAGTTTCGGTTTTTAGTTTTTGAATTTGAACATCATCATCACCTTCAGAAGACTTTAAAACGGTTTCATCTTTAGCTAACATATCTAAAGAAATAAGGTCTGGTAAGCCATCATGGTTAATGTCTGCTACATCACTACCCATAGAAAAACGGGTAGTATGTCCAAATGCGTCTTTGAGACTTTCCGTAAAAGTACCGTCACCATTATTTAAGTAATAGTAATCATCTTCATGAAAGTCATTGCCAATATAAAGATCAGGATATCCGTCTTGATTAAAATCAGAAACGGCAATACCTAGACCGTAGCCATTTACACCACCATAAATACCGGCATTTTCACTTACATTTACAAATTTTCCGTCATCATTTCGTAGTAATTTGTCTCCGGTTTCATAGATACGTTTGTGTCTAATTTGGGAGTTGCCATAAGAGTCTTGTGTGTGTATGGCATGATTGAGAAGGTACATATCTAAATCTCCGTCTAGGTCATAATCTAAAAAAGCGGCAGAAGAACTATATGACTCAAAATCCAATCCATATTCCGCGGCACTTTCTTTGAAAGTAGCATCTCCTTGATTTATAAAAAGCTCGTTGTATCCATTAAATCCGTTTAGCCCAACAACAGCACAGACGTAAATATCTAGAAGTCCGTCACCATTAACATCACCCATAATTGTACCGGTATTCCAAGAGCTACTACCAGCGACACCTGCTGTTTCGGTAATGTCTTCAAACTGTAAGTTCCCCTTGTTCAAGTACAACTTATTTTTTACTTGATTACCTGAAAAATAGATATCTGGCAGGCTGTCATTATTGATATCGCCAATGGCAACACCTCCACCATTATAAAAGTAGAGATAGTCTAAAATACTCAGGTCTTTTGTTTCGGTTAGCGTATTTTCAAAAGTTATACCCGTATCCTCAGCAGAATGTTTTACAAATAACTCCCCTGAATTTTGTTTACAACCAATGGCACATACCAATACACATATGTAAAGTATACTATTCTTCATTTAATCGATACAATTTTGGTGTGTCATTGTTGATGGCTGCGATGATAAATTCGTTTCCTTTTTTATCCTTTACAATCTGCAGTTGTTTTACTTCATTCCGTATAAAGAAACCACTGTCAGCATAGTTTTGCCATTCAAAATTCAATTTTCCGTCACCTAGAAGAACATTACCATAGTTAGCATCTAGTCTAGAATACTGAGGTTTGAATTCAAAATTATTGCCTGCCATTACAAGATCAAGATTCCCGTCCTTGTTTACATCTAAACATTGAATGCCACATATACATGAGAATTGAACTTGAGGGGGTAGAATTTTGATAGTGAAATTACCATTACCGTCATTAATTGCAATTACGGTTTCAGCAATACTTGCTTCTTTTAATATGGTATTATCGATAACGTCTTTTGGAAATAGCTCTTGAATAGTTTTTGAAGCATACTCTGAAGCTTTGATGTTCTTTTTCTTAAGCGCTAAAATTTGAGTAGTTAATTCCTTTTTTTGATGAAGTGGGTAATCACCGCCATCATAGTTTTGTGTGGTAATTTGTTCAATAGTACCATCATTATCAAAATCGTTTACCCACATTTTCATAGGTTGTCCAGGTGAAGGTTTGTAATGAATATTACTGCCCGTATTACCTAAAATTAAATCTTGATCTCCGTCATTATCTAAATCATAACCTTCTACAGTACCCCACCATCCATTAAGGCTGTCAAGAGAGCTTTTGGTATCGCTAAGCCTTCTACCAGAGTTTTTATAAATTTTTGGACTGCCCCAATCAGAAACGGTTACTAGGTCATCCTTGCCGTCACCATTCATGTCTAACCATTTGGCATCGGTTATCATTCCTGCATCTTTAAGGTCATATGCAGAACGTTCTGTAGCATCTGTAAAAGTGCCATCGCCATTATTTAAGAGGAATAAGTGGTCAGGGTTTACGCCGTAGGTGCCCACAACACTTCTTGATCCTACAAAAACATCTATATCACCATCATTATCAAAATCTGAAGGAGCGACAACCGCTACATTTTTATTGATATTCGGTAGTTTGTCTGTGCTTAAAGAAAAATTGCCTTTGCCGTCATTTAGATAAAGTCGGATGCCATATGTGCCTTGCATGCCTAATTCGTTTCCTCCAGTACCGACCATTAGATCTAAATCACCATCATTATCCGAATCAAAAAAGGAAGCAGTGGTATCCTCTAATAGAGCTTCGGTTTCAAAATATTTTACAATAGGTTTAGACAGTGAGCCATTGCCATTGTGAAGATATAATGCACCGGTTTGATTTTTTGCGCCACCTATGAAAATATCATCATTACCGTCACCATTTACATCTCCGACCGCTAAACCAGGACCTTCTTCTGCCAATGATTTAGAAATCAACCCTTCGTTGTCAAAATCCATATAGTTATTTTCTTTATGGGCTAGGAATGTATTATCATCGATCGATTTTAAAAGGGTAGGAGTTTCAGTTTCTTTAATTTTAAATATTTCTGAAGCTTCTTCTTGATTAAATGTAATGGTCTGGTTGGCTTTTACATTAATTAACTTAGAAGTAGTATCGTCAGGCCATATAATACGAATAGAGTCTAAAGTTTCAGTAGTTCCAAGACCTATAGTCATCGGGTATTCTACTGATGACTGAAAACCTCTAGACGGCATTAAGGTCTGGTCGATAATATTATCTGGGTAATATAAACGGGCAACTGTTCCTATTCCAAATTTATTACCATCGCTTCCCTTGAATTTTAATTTTATATAATTGTTTTCTAATTGAGATTCAGAGTTATTTCGATATACGAATGTCTCCATATTTACATTGTTGACAACCAAATCTAAATCGCCATCATTATCTAAATCTCCATAAGCAGAACCGTTAGAGCGACTGGGTAATTCAAAACCCCATTGTTTATTGTAGTTGCTGAACGTAATGTCGCCATTGTTGCGGTATGCGTAATTTGGTAAAGGCGTAACAGGCATTTTGTTGATAATAGAATCAATAGACTCCTTTCTGCCTGTCAATGCCATTTTTTGAATGATTTCATTTGCAAAAAAATCAACGAAATCTAAATCTGTAAGGTCATGGTTAATTCCGTTTGTAATATAAATATCTTTTAATCCGTCATTGTCCATATCGAATAAAAGTCCAGACCAACTCCAATCTGTAGCTTCAACACCACTGTAATACGCAATCTCAGAAAAAGAGCCATTTCCATTGTTCAGCTGTAATGTATTTTGAATGTATTGCTGGTGGAAATCTTTACTCTGTTTTAGTTTGAAAATATTATAGCCTTCAAATTCCATGACAGATTTTACACGCTGGTCAGGCTCTGGCAACATGTCTGTTATGAAGATATCTGTTAGTCCGTCGTTATTGATATCGGCCATATCAACCCCCATGGCAGATAAACTCAAATGGTTTGTCCACTTTTGCACCTCTTCTCTAAAAGTACCGTCTTGGTTGTTAATGTATAAATAATCTCTTTCGTAAAAATCGTTAGAAACATAGATGTCTGGGTATAGGTCATTATTGATGTCTACGACCATAACGCCAAGACCAAAGCCAATAAGACTACCGTAAATACCAGCATCTTCACTAACATCAACGAATTTACCGTTATCATTTCTTAGAAGCATATCACCTACACCTCTAAAAATTTTAGGTACACCCTCCCAATCTTGGGCTCTTACTTCTCGTTGTTCTGCATATCCCAGGCTACTTACGGGGATATTACTGTTGTTTAGAATGTAGGCATCTAAATCGCCATCCTTGTCATAATCAAAGAAAGAGGCATGAGTGGAAAACCCGGTTTCTGCTAAGTTATATTCATGGGCTTTTTCGGTAAAAGTGCCGTCTCCGTTATTAATGTAAAGGTCATTGTCGTGATTGTTGCCTTCCATGTTACCGGCATTACTCACATAAATATCTAGAAAACCGTCGTTGTTAATATCAGCCATAACTACACCTGTAGACCATGGTTTGTTACCTTTTATTCCGGCTGTTTCTGAAATATCTTCAAATTTCATTTCGCCTGTATTAAGAAATAGCTTGTTAGGCTCCATGTTGCCGGTCAAGAAAACATCAGCTAAACCATCATTATTGATATCGCCAATAGCAACACCGCCACCATTGTAAAAATTACGGTATTTAAAAATATTAAATTCTTTGGAGTTAGCGACTTTGTTTACAAAAGAAATACCTGTTTCTTCTGGCTGTAAAAGTGTAAATAATGTAGGTTCTGTTTTTTCTTCTAACCTATTTGCGCCTTCTTTAGAGCCGCAAGAATATAATAGGGATAAAAATAAACCAAGGCAGCTTATTTTAAGCAAATTTGAGTTCATTGTTGAGTTTGTTTGAGATAGCACTTAGGGTTATTTCGTAAGCTGTAAAAGTTGAGTTAGTAACCTGTATAATAGTTACTTCAAAATTAATTTGCAATATAGCCAAATACCTACTATTTATTAGGCTTATTTGGTAAAAGTCAGCGTTAAAATTTAAAGAAATCGTTATAGGTATGGTCTATAAATATGAATAATGAGATTTAGTGGCTACTTTTTAGAAGTAATGGAAATAATCCAATATATTTAACCTTGACTAAATAACAAACAACTCAACTAATGATAGGAATTTTATCTTTTTTAGGCTTTACCATTTTAGTGGCCGTAATTGCATATTTTGCAACAAGGTCAACTAATGAACAAACTTCTGATGGTTACTTTTTAGGAGGAAGAAGTTTAACCGCAGGAGTAATAGCGGGATCTTTACTATTAACTAATTTATCTACAGAGCAGATTGTTGGACTGAACGGTAATGCCTATAGTGATGGAATACTAGTAATGGCCTGGGAAACTTTGGCGGCTATTGCAATGGTAATTTGTGCTATTTATTTGCTACCAAGATATTTGAAAGGTGGTATTAGTACCATACCTACGTATTTGGAAAGAAGGTTTGATACGACAACAAAAGCAATGACATCAGGTTTATTTTTAAGTGGCTATGCTATCGTGTTATTACCTATTGTTTTGTACTCTGGTTCTTTAGCGATTAGTGGTATGTTCGACTTGCCCGAAAAGTTGGGAATTTCTGAATGGGGTTCAATTTGGGTTTGTGTTTGGAGTATCGGTATTATAGGGAGTATTTATGCCATATTTGGAGGTTTAAAAGCTGTTGCCGTTTCTGATACTATTAATGCTATAGGTTTGTTAATAGGTGGTCTGTTGATACCTATATTTGGACTATATGCAATAAGCGATGATAATAGTATTTTAGGAGGTTTGTCAAAACTTACAGCTGAACATCCAGAAAAATTTAATGCAATAGGCTCAGAATCTTCGAGTATACCATTTGCTACGATATTTACAGGTATGGTGTTGGTACAGCTGTTTTATTGGGGAACCAATCAACAAATAATACAAAGGGCATTAGGTGCTAAAAATTTAAAAGAAGGTCAAAAAGGAGTAATGCTTGCGGCCTGCTTTAAGATATTAGGACCGTTAATTGTTGTTTTGCCCGGTATTATAGCTTTTCATATGTTTGATGGTCAGTTAAGCAGGGCAGATCAGGCTTATCCTAAATTAGTGGCTGCAGTATTACCGGTAACTTTCGTAGGCTTTTTTGCAGCAGTGCTTTTCGGTGCCATTTTAAGCTCTTTTAACAGTGCGTTGAATAGTTGTGTTACCTTGTTTGGTTTGGATATTTATAAAGAGTACATAAATAAAGAAGCATCTGAAACCAAAGTTGTTGCAGTAGGTAAGCGTTTTGGTGTTATGCTTGCGTTGTTTTCAATGATATTAGCACCTTTTTTATATTATGCATCAGATGGTCTTTTTGGTTACTTGCAGCAGGTAAATGGGGCTTACAGTATTCCTATTCTATCAGCAATCGTCATTGGGTTTTTAACAAAAAGAGTTCCGGCTATTGCTGCCAAAGCAGGAATATTATTTGCCGTTGTGGTTTATGTAATTTATATATTTATGCAAAGAGGACTTGGAGTAGAATGGTTGCCGCATATGTTGCATGTACAGGCTATTACTTTTGTCTTGACCATAACTTTGATGTTGGTAATTGGTAGGTTGAAGCCAAGAGAAACAGATTATGAGCAGAAATATACAAACGAGGTGGATATTACAGGTTGGAAATATGTAAAGCCCGTAGGCTTAATTATTACCTTAATAGTTGTTAGTACCTATATTATATTTAGATAAGATATTATAAAGAAGCTGGTACATTTTACACTCTTAAAATAGAGTACTCTAATTTCTAGAATTATTAATAGCGTAACATTTTTTATTCACTTTTGTGTGTCTAAATGTTACGCTATTTGTATTCATATAATAGTTGCATTTAAACTTAATACATTAGTGATTTTTAAAATAAAATAAGCTTTTTGTCATTATCCAGTATTAGGTAGAGTAACGTACTGAAATATAGCTAAAGCTGGGTAAATTGTTTTATCGCGATATAAGTTATATGAAGAAAGCAGTTTAATAAGTGATTCTTTGTCGTTCTGAACACCACTATAGAGCTTGTCTAGTTTTGGCTACAGTTGCAAGAAAAAGTACTTTGAGTAGTTGATTTGAGGGCATCATCTTAAAATGAAATTATATTTTCTAGTATTTCTACAATACGTAAAACGTAAAAAAGCCTCCAACATAAAGTGGAGGCCTTTTCAACTTAAACTTAAAATTATATATACTTAGTATCCTGGGTTTTGAACCAAGTTAGGGTTGGCTAGTAATTGTGCCGGTGGAATAGGGAACACGTTATAATCATCATTATTGATTGTTCCTTCAGCTTTAAATAACCAATCTCTACCAAATTGACCAAAGCGTATTAAATCATTACGTCTCCAAGCTTCTTGGTATAATTCTCTACCTCTTTCATCCAAAATGTCTTGCTCGGAAACTGTTCCTAGCAATTCTTGAGTGTTACGTATTGTTCTTAAGTCATTGATCATAGCTGTAGGATCGCCACCGCTTCTGAACATTGCTTCAGCTTTCATTAAATGTGCATCTGCATATCTAAAAACAATTTGATGACTTATAGAAGCTTCACCATTTCTAGCAGCATACTTTTGAATACGAATACCGGTAGTTTCATCATTATTGATGAAGTTGACAGCACCTGAGCCATCTTTAAAATCTCTTTTGAAAGTAAGAGGAGCACCTTGTCTATCTTCTAATGGAGTTCCGTCCAAATCATATTGTTGATTAATTAAGAAACCGTAACCAACGTTAGAGCCATTTACATATCCATCCAATTCAGAAGCATATGGTTGATCAGCAAAGTCTACACCTATAGTTGGTACGCCACCTCTACGCTCTTCTTGACCATCAACAGGGTTTTGGTCAGCATCTAATTCATTAGATTCAGCATCTCCTTCAAAAAGGTCGTAAAACTCTGCAAGAGTACTAAATCCGTTCCAACCACCACCTTGAATGCTAGTGTTGTTGTAGTGAAGTCCCATAACTACTTTGTTAATGGTGTTAGCTTCTAAAGACCAGATAGTTTCAGTATCCGCGTCTGGTAAGAATAGATCGAAATATCCTTCTTGTAAAGCATAACCTTCAGCGGTAATGGCATCAACTAAAGAAATAACTTCGGCCATATCGCCTGAATCAGGAGACCCACCAATATAAATATGCTTGTTCAAAAGAACTTTAGCTTTTAAATATCTAGCTGCAGCCTTACTAGCTCTAAGGTTAAGATCACCGCTACCGGCAGCCGTAGCTGGAGCATTGGCAATTGCAGTTTCAATATCTGCAAGAATAAAATCAACAGCAGCTTGTCCAGATAATACTTCAGGTACAGATGAAGATGGTAGTGCTGTATCTCTATAAGGTACTTGACCAAAATTGTCAAGAATTACCCACATACTGTAGGCTCTGATAAAGCTTGCGTCACCAATGTTCTCTGTAGATGGGTTACTTCTTGAATCTAAAACTTGAGAAGCTTGCAATTGGTTCGAATTCCATAATTGAAATACGTTAACAATGAAAGAATGTTGACCATTCCAATCATGTGTATGTAAAACTCTCCAAAGTCCGTTATCACCCCAGTCACCACCACGTGTAGGGATTAAGTGCTCATCTGAAGTTACCTCTTGAAGAGCGAAGTAGTTATCTTGCCCAGCATATTGCCCGGCAAGTGAACCGTAAAGATTCGTTACAGTTGAAGATGGATCGGCTAACCCTTGAAAACCTTCAGAAATGATCGAATCCGTTTCTTCTATTTCTAGGTCGGTACAGGAAGAAATCCCTACCAACGATAGAATAG
>JAHDDP010000039.1 GCA_020629285.1 Maribacter sp. | reverse complement strand
TTGTTTCAAAAAGCGTTCCATTTTTGGTATTTAGATATTTAAATCGGATATTAACTGCTAAATTACCAACAAAAAAGAATTGAAGTCGGTTGTCTTTAAAAGATGATTAGATTTACAAAAATAAATACTTCATATGCCCAACGTTCAAGTTCACTCACTTTTTACTGATTTTGATATTGATCTTTTTAAAGGAGGTAAGCATTATCGACTTTATGAAAAATTGGGGTCACATTTGGTAGAAGTAGATGGAATAGCCGGTACTTACTTTGCGGTATGGGCACCGTCAGCAAAATCTGTATCTGTTGTTGGTAATTTTAATTCGTGGAATGTTGAGGAACACCAATTGAATGTTAGATGGGATTCTAGCGGTATTTGGGAAGGATTTATACCTAATATTGGAAAAGGCGAAATCTATAAATATAGGATACAGTCTAATAACAATGACATTTGGACAGAGAAAGCAGACCCTTTCGCAAGATATTGTGAGCACCCACCAAATACAGCTTCTGTAATTTGGACTGCCGAGCATGATTGGAAAGATGATGCTTGGATGGGGTATAGAAAAGATAAAAACGGATTGGACAAACCATACTCCGTTTATGAAGTGCATTTAGGGTCATGGAAGAAAAATGCAGAGAATAAGTTTTTGACCTATAAAGAGTTTGCAATAGACCTTGTAAATTATGTAAAGGAAATGGGGTATACCCATGTTGAATTTATGCCTGTTATGGAGTATCCTTATGATCCATCTTGGGGCTATCAACTTACGGGTTATTTTGCACCAACATCAAGATTTGGTTCTCCAGAAGAATTCAAGTTTTTGGTAGATACCTTTCATCAAAATGATATAGGAGTAATTTTAGACTGGGTACCTTCTCATTTTCCAGAAGATGCGCATGGACTAGGTTTTTTTGACGGTTCAAATTTATATGAACATCCAGATAGAAGAAAGGGGTATCATACAGATTGGAAAAGTCTGATCTTTAACTACGGTAGAAATGAGGTTAGGGCCTTTCTTATAAGTAATGCCATTTTTTGGTTAGATCAGTTTCATGTAGACGGTCTACGAGTAGATGCTGTGGCTTCTATGCTGTACTTAGATTATTCTAGGGAAGATGGAGAATGGGAGCCGAATATGTATGGTAACAACGAAAATTTAGAGGCGATGTCATTTATACGTGAATTGAATGAGGCCGTATATTCTAATTTTGAAGGAGTGCAGACCATTGCTGAAGAATCTACTGCTTTTACGGGTGTGTCTAAGCCTGTTGAACACGGTGGGTTGGGTTTTGGTATGAAGTGGATGATGGGGTGGATGCACGATACGTTGCAATTCTTTAAAAAAGAACCCATTTATAGAAAACACCACCAAAACGATTTAACCTTTAGTATGACTTATGCTTTTACCGAGCATTTTATGTTGCCTTTTTCTCATGATGAGGTAGTTTATGGTAAGCAGTCATTGGTTTATAGAATGCCAGGAGATGAATGGCAACGTTTTGCAAATCTACGATTGTTGTTTGGGTATATGTTTACACACCCGGGTACCAAATTAATGTTCATGGGTGGTGAATTCGGTCAAACGGCAGAATGGAATTTTGAGCAAAGTTTAGACTGGCATTTATTGCAGTACGATGGTCATAAAGGAATTCAAGATTTTGTTAAAGATTTAAACCACTTATATAAAAGCTCGCCGGCATTGTACGAGAAGCAATTTAGTCCAGAAGGTTTTCAATGGATCGACTATAGTGATCACGAAAATTCTGTGCTTACATATGTTCGCAAGGGTCATGATGAGAAAAATGATTTGATAATTGCCTGTAATTTTACACCGGTTCCAAGAGAAAATTATAGAATTGGCAACCCTAAAAAAGGGAAACTAACAGAAGTATTAAATAGTGATGCTGCCAAGTATGGTGGTGGCGGTAATGTCAATAGCAAGGTAAAGTCATCTACTAAGGCATCTCATGGTTATAAAAAATCGATTGAAATTACAATTCCCCCATTAGGCATTGTAATACTGAAATAACTTTAGAAAATTGCACAATAAATCGGCAATTTTAGAGTATTTCTGTAGTACTATTAATTTGATATTTTTTAATTTATTAGTTCATGATCACAAATACAGAGCTTGAGTATAAAGGTAATTTATACCCAAACCATATCGTTGAATTTTCGCAAGACTCAGATAAATTATATTTTACCACTGCTAATGGTGTGGTGCTGCAGATAACAATATTAAGAGGTAGCATTATTAGATTTAGGTATGCTACAAACTATAATTTTGAACCAGATTTTTCTTATGCAATAGACCCAGATGCTACAATGGGTTATAGTAGATTAGAGGTTGTAGAGACCGATACCGAGTATATAGTATCTACGGCCAGACTGAGTATTTTGGTGGATAAAATGACCTTAAGAACCCAGATTTCTGATTTAGAGGGTAATATCATCTGTGAAGATGAACTAGGTTTTCATTGGGAAGAAAATTATGAATATGGCGGCAACACCGTAAAATTGAGTAAAATAACCCAATCAGGTGAGAGTTTTTATGGTATGGGCGATAAAGCCATGCATAGCAACTTAAAAGGTAAAAGAGTAGAAAACTGGGTTACCGATCAATTTGCCTTTGCAAAAGAACAAGATCCCCTTTATAAGGCAATACCATTTTATATTGGTTTGAATAAAGGTAAGGCCTATGGTATTTATTTTGATAACAGTTTTAGAACAGGTTTCGATTTTTCTCAGGAGAGAAGAAATATAACCAGTTTTTGGGCAGATGGTGGTGAAATGAATTATTACTTCATTTTTGGACCGGATATGCCCAAGGTGGTAAGCTCATATTCTAGTCTTACCGGTACACCAGAATTACCGCCAATGTGGGCATTAGGTTTTCATCAATCTAAATGGAGTTATTATCCAGAGAGTAACGTAAAAGATATTACAAACGAATTTAGAAGATTGCAAATACCATGCGATGCTATTTATTTGGATATCGATTATATGGACGGGTTTAGATGTTTTACTTGGGATAAAAATCATTTTCCTGATCCAAAAAGAATGATTCAAGAGTTGGAGGATGACGGATTTAAGACCGTTGTAATGATAGATCCGGGCATAAAGGTAGATCGTAATTATTGGATTTATAATGAAGCTTTAGAGAATGGCTATTTCTGTAAAAGGGGAGATGGACCCTTAATGCACGGTAAGGTATGGCCGGGTGAGTGTAATTTTCCAGATTTTACAAATCCAGAGGTAAGAGAATGGTGGGCAGAGTTATATAAAGAATTTATGTCAGAATTAGGTGTGCATGCTGTTTGGAACGACATGAACGAACCGGCGGTAATGGAAGTACCTACAAAAACGGCACCTTTAGATACGCGACATGATTATGACGGTCACCCTTGTACACACAGAAAAGCGCATAATATTTATGGCATGCAAATGGTTAGGGCAACCTATGAAGGGGTTAAGAAATATGTCTATCCTAAACGACCATTTGTAATAACAAGAGCCGCGTTTGCCGGTACACAAAGATATTCTTCTACTTGGACAGGAGATAACGTGGCTACTTGGGAACATTTATGGATAGCCAACGTGCAGGTACAACGCATGTGTTTAACTGGCTACTCTTTTGTAGGTTCGGATATTGGCGGATTTGCCGAACAACCAGATGGAGAGTTATTTGCAAGGTGGATACAGCTAGGTGTTTTTCATCCGTTTTGTAGAGTACACTCCAGCGGGGATCATGGTGATCAAGAGCCATGGTCATTTGGTGCCGAGATTACCGATATCGTTAGAAAATTTGTAAATCTACGTTATCAATTGTTGCCGTATTTATATACTATGTTTTATAAATACGTAAAAGAAAATATCCCAATGATCCAGTCTTTGGTGTTCTTTGATCAAGAAGATAATCAAACCCATTTTAGAACAGATGAGTTTATTTTTGGGGAAAAAATATTGGTTTGTCCTATACAAGAACCTAACGCACAAGGGCGTAGAATGTATATGCCTCGTGGAGAATGGTACGATTTTTGGACTAACGAGTATGTAGTTGGGGGAAAAGAAAAATGGGTTGCTGCAGAAATAGATATGCTTCCTGTCTTCGTAAAAGCCGGCGCAATCATTCCAAAATATCCAGTTCAACAATATGTTGGTGAAAAGAAAATAGAAGAATTATTGTTAGAGGTGTATTTTAAGGAAGGTATAGAAACATCAGAAGTTTATGAAGACGCCTCGAATGGTTATGATTATAAAAAAGGAAGATATTCTTTAAGTAATTATAAATTGACCGGAAAGGATAATTCTTTGACCATTCAATTGTTTAAAGATGGCACCTTTGAGACTGAATATGAAAAAATGAAACTCAATTTTCATGGCCTTCCGTTTAAAATCGATAAGGTAATGATAGATAATGAAGAGGTGGCATTACACGATATATCTATAAATGATAATCATGATTTGCTAATAAGCAAAAATTTTACCTTATTGCATTTATCAGGAAAACAATAACTTTGTAGTTTAACGCCATTAACTAAATTTAATAAAATGAAAAAATTACTACTAATCGTATTCGTCTTTATCGGCGTATCCGCTTGTAAGGTTAACCCTTTTACAGGTCAGAAAACTTTAAATTTTTATCCTAATAGTCAGGTTTTTCCATCTGCGTTTGCACAATATGATCAATTTTTAACAGAAAACAACGTGGTAACCGGTACTACAGATGCCCAAATGATAACAAGGGTAGGTCAGCGTATCTCTAGTGCTGCAGAGCGTTGGTTGACTGCAAACGGTCATCCGGGTTATTTGGCAGACTATAAGTGGGAGTATAACTTGGTAAAAGATGAGACCGTTAACGCATGGTGTATGCCAGGGGGTAAAATTGTATTTTACACCGGTATTTTACCAATTACCCAAACAGAAACAGGTGTAGCTGTTGTAATGGGGCATGAAGTAGCTCATGCATTGGCTGATCATGGAGCACAGCGTATGAGTGCAGGAACCTTGCAACAATTAGGTGCAGTGGCAGGTAACGTTGCAATTAAAAATCAACAGACATTAGGGCTGTTCAATCAAGCATATGGGGTAGGTACACAATATTTGGGTATGCTACCATTTAGTAGAAGTCACGAGACAGAGGCCGATAGAATTGGTTTGCAGATTATGGCCATTGCAGGTTATGATCCTTATGAAGCTGCAGAGCTTTGGAAAAGAATGAAGGCAAACAGCGGTGGTCAGGCTCCGCCAGAATTTATGAGTACGCACCCTTCTAATGACACAAGAATTAATAACCTAACTGCCTGGGCGCCAGATGCCGCTGCCGAAGCAGCTAAATTTGGGGTAACGAAATTCAAGTAAAACCTTAAGGATTATTGTATATTGAAGCCGTTCAGAAATGAACGGCTTTTTATTTTTATATATGGGAAAAACTATAATTGCAAAAGGGAGTAAAAAATTGTTAAACGCATGGGCCTTTTACGATTGGGCTAATTCGGTTTATACCTTGACCATAGCTTCTTCTATTTTCCCTATTTTTTACGCAACCCTCTTCGCTGATAAAGACGAATTGGTTTCCGCTTTTGGTTTTGAAATGAAACAGACCGTGCTCATTTCAATAGTTACCGCATTCACTTTTCTTGTGGTAGCGTTTTTATCGCCTGTTTTATCTGGTATAGCCGATTACGTTGGTAATAAGAAAATGTTCATGAAGTTTTTTTGCTATACCGGCAGCATAGGTTGTATGGGGTTGTATTGGTTTGATCTCGAGCAAATTCATTTAAGTCTTTTGTTTTATTTTATGGGATTGATAGGATATTGGGGTAGCCTTGTTTTCTATAATTCTTATTTGCCCGACATTGCTTTTGAAGATCAGCAAGATAGTATTAGCGCAAAAGGATTTTCATTGGGCTATTTCGGTAGCGTTCTTTTGTTACTTCTAAATTTAGCTATGGTAATGAAACCCCATTGGTTTGGATTTGATATTGGTGAAACTGAAGATTCACTAAATGCAGCTGCCGTAGAGGCAATGAAAGTATCTTTTATAACGGTAGGTTTATGGTGGTTGATTTTTAGTCAATACACATTTTGGGTATTGCCGAAAGGAGTAGGGAAAGGGCATAAAATAACGAGAGATGTACTTTTCAACGGACTTAAAGAGCTTAAGGTTGTCTGGGGGCAATTAAAAGAGAATGAAAGACTAAAACGTTATTTAAATGCATTTTTCGTTTTTAGTATGGCCGTACAGACAATTATGCTTGTGGCGGTGTATTTTGGAGAAAAAGAAATTGCTTGGGGTACGGAAAGCGAAAAAACTAAAGGTTTGATAATCAGTGTATTGGTTATTCAATTGGTAGCAATTGTTGGTGCTATAATCACCTCTAGGGCATCTGATAAATATGGTAATATTAAAACCCTTATCGTAATAAATGCAATTTGGATGTTGCTCTGCGTCTATGCGTATTTCATGGTTACACCCATGCAATTTTACATAGCTGCTGGTTTTGTTGGTTTGGTAATGGGAGGGGTGCAATCGTTAGGTCGTTCCACATATTCAAAATTTTTACCGGAGACAGAGGACACCACGTCGTACTTTAGCTTTTATGATGTTGCAGAGAAAATAGGCATTGTTATAGGTATGGCACTCTTTGCTATTATAGATCAGGTCAGTAATATGCGAAATGCCATTTTATTTTTATTCATATTCTTTTTAGGCGGTATTTTGTTGTTGTTGCGAGTGCCAAAAGAAAAGGAAGAACCTGAAAATTAATAAGTATATTAGCAGTAATTAAATAACCTAGTGCAACCAGTAAACCATTAACAATGAAATATTTATTTACTCTTTTAAGTTTATCGTTTTTATTATTCTCTTGTGGTACCAACAGTGTAGATTTAGCTATAGATAATCCAACCACCGAACCTGTTATTATCAAGGTAGATACATTAGAGGTAGAAATACCGGCAGAGCAAGTAGTCTGGGTTGAAATGGGTAAAGGAATGCATTCATTGACCTTAAAAAACGATAGTATAGTTGATTTTAATTTTCAATCTGATGTTTACATGGTAAACCCTACTTTAACCGAATACTTAATGGCGGGCGAATACTACGGTGATAATAATTCATATCAAATATACCAATTAACAAATAAAAGAACTGTTGAATTTTTAGGTGTTGAGCTTGAGGGTGATTACGCTATTGTAAATGGATTAATTAATCCTGTAACTTGGGATTATGGACCACGAGAAAGTTTACCTGAAACAGTACAAATGGAATCTACTGCAGGTTATGAGGTGCTTCAAAAATTATTTTCTCCTATAGAATTTATCAATTTGGTTTCTGCATCAAGAGAGCAAGAGTAATTAAAACTTAAATCTTTAAATTTTGTTTATAGGTATTCATGCTACTTGGGATGTATATAATTGTAACGCTGAAAAGCTTTCTTATGTCCCATATATAAAAGAATCTTTACATACCATTACGGCTACACTTAACTTAGAAGAATTAAATGAAGCTTTTAAGCAATTTGAACCTATTGGGGTAACAGGTTTTATTCTTTTGGCAGAAAGTCATATTAGTATACATACTTGGCCAGAACATAATTATGCGGCTGTAGATGTGTTTTCTTGTAAAGAATTTGACGCAAATGTAGTTACCGCTTTGCTGAAAAAGCTTTTTGAATCTAACAAAATTGAGCTAAACAAATTGAACAGAGGCTCGTTGGATTTGGTGAGACCTTCCAGTTTGGATATTAAATGATATAGTGAGAAATAAATTCACAATCATCTGATATTATTGGGTTTTCCTCGGCACGCAGGTTTAGGGCAGAAGGTTTATCTGTAAAGAACAAACCTGTTTGATAATAATAATTCTCCATATCTTTTTCTAATGGATAATATTTTTGATATACTTTATCTTGATTTGCAAAATCACCTTTAGATTTAGAATTCAATTTGCCGTTAATGGCTATATTTTCACCTAATCTACCGTAAACTGGTTTACTTACAAAATCATTAAAATTAGGTGTGTTCAGATATGTCTTTGCTATAATATCATTAGGGAAGTGTTCCGTAATATAGCTCATGAATTTTTTATTTTGCCAAATAGCGCTATAAGGCGGATTCAAAACCGAACATAGGTCTTTACATATGATATTAGATAATTCTTTGGCTAGTTTAGGTTCTTCATTGAACATCCAATCCCATGGAATCATTTTAAACCAAACATCTACCATTTGGTATTCGCCATTTATTTCATACAGAATTCCATTTTCTTCAGAAAAAATAACATCCTCGAGATTTACATAAAATGCTTTGTAGCCATTTTCATGGGCTATGTCCAGTATAGAATTTACATTTAATACATCTTCTTTATAACCGAAGGATGAGCCAAGAATAAAAGGGTTTGAGTGATCTATGGTGCTCTTTAAATTATGTAATATGTAGCCAATATCTTTAGATAAGTTATTGAATTGACTATCATTATTACCTTTTAGTTTATTGTTTTGTAAAGATTGCCAATGAATGGTTTCTGGTAATGTACTACAGGTGTCTGCATTAAATTCTATTACATGCGTATCCCTTTGTTTAATACCGCCATTGATATCAAATCTTCCATATAGAAATGGATGCTTGCTTCTATCTCTCCAAGTATGACGAATACAGTCATGAAAAAAGTCAGGGATACCTAAATCACCTAATTTATTCTCATTAATTATTTTCTGAGTTGCTTTTTCAATTAAAGTAAAAGCCGCTGTGCTAATTTTTTTAAAATTTTCTACTTCAAAATTATAAAGTCCTAGTAATTCTTCAGTAAAATAATCTTGTTTTAAATACCAGAGTAAATGATGAGATACATCTTTTTTTTTAAGTCGTTTTATTTCTTTAAAACGACTATCCTCCAAACGATCTAAACGATCTTCCACTTCCGTATCCTTTTGATGATGCTCCTGCAACTCTAATTTTTCTAGAAGTGGCAGAGCTTTTTAAATCCTTTTTTAAATCTGTTGATTTGTTGTAAGCAGTAGAATTCTTGTAGTAACTTGAATTTGGAGTTACGTTAGAAAGATTTCTATTAAAATAAGATGACGCTAATGAGTAGTATAAAATTGATCTTAATCCAGATCTGTTTCGATAACTACTTTCATTAGAATTATTATCAATTTTCGCTAATGATAAAGTGTCTATTTGTCCATCTAAACCATGCACTATGGCAATGGAATTTTCTTTTTTATCAATAATGCGCTCATCGATTATTTTGTAATCATCACCTGGTTCTATTTCTTCAACTTCAGTTACGGTGCCTTTAGTAGCTTCGTATATTGTTTTTTCTTCAGAATCCTTAATTCTAGGGCTTCCATCATTATCACCACAACTGGTCAATAAAATAGAACTACTTAAAGCGGTGGTTAACATCAATTTTCTTGAAAATGCCAATCCAGTCATCATTTTTTTATTCATCTTTGAAACTGTTTTCTGTAGTAGAATGAGAATCAAACTTAACTAAATTTTATGAGAAATAGAGTACTTATTTCGTTTGCTGTTTTTATTGCTGGGCTTTGTTCTATTATATATGAACTTTTGATCAGTACAACGGCAACATATTTTTTAGGTGATGGTGTTAGGCAGTTTTCTGTTATTATAGGTGTATATCTCTTTTCAATGGGTATTGGAGCGTTCTTGTCCAAATATTTAAGAGACATGCCTTTAAAGTTTTTTGTGCATATCGAATTTTTGTTAGGTCTAATTGGGGGTATATCAGTTCCTCTACTTTTTTATTCCTTTGTTTCGGTTAGTGCCCTAGCGTTACAAATTATTTGTTTGGTTATTATACTGCTAATAGGTCTTTTAACGGGTATGGAAGTTCCGTTACTAACATTTGTCTCTAATGAAGTTGACTTTAAAAATAATTTATCTAATGTTCTGTCTTTAGATTACATAGGTGGATTAATTGCTACATTATTGTTCCCTTTTATTCTATTGCCTTTTGTGGGGTTGTACTATTCCTCTTTGATCTTTGGTATAATCAATATTGTTTTAGGTTTAGCATTAAATCATTTCCTATTACAGAAATCTAAAAAAACATTATTGTTAGGCTTAGCTTCAATGACCGTACTTATTGTGCTGGTTGTTTTTGGAGGTAAATTTTTAAAAATTTGGGATCAAGCAATTTACAAAAACCCAATAGTATTAAATGAACAAACACCATATCAGAAAATTGTTGTTACAAAAAAGCAGGAAGATGTAAGGTTATATTTAAATAGAGTTATTCAATTTTCATCTTCAGACGAGTATAGGTACCATGAGCCTTTAGTTCATATTCCAATTTCATTACATGATAACCCAAAATCTGTATTGATTCTTGGTGGAGGTGAAAATCTAGCTAGTAGAGAGGTTTTAAAGCACCCAGGTATTACGCGGGTAGATGTTGTGGACATTGATAGTACAATGTTTCATTTGGCTAAAAGGAACCCTTATTTTATGAAAATAAATAATGGTGCAGCTAAGGATAAACGTGTTAATTTAATAGCGGAAGACGCTTTTACATTTCTGCATAATGAAGCTAAAGGTTATGATATTATAATTGCTGATTTGCCGGACCCTACAAACGAAGCTTTGGCAAGATTGTACAGCAAACAGTTTTTTTTGCTTGCCAAACAATGTTTGAATAAAAATGGATTATTTGTAACTCAGTCAGGCGAAATATACTTTTCAAATTCTGTTTTCAGTTGTATAAATAATACATTGTCGCCAATTTATAAATATGTAAAACCGTATCACTCTTACATTCCATCTTTTGGTGATTGGGGGTTTGTAATAGCCAGTGACGATAGAATAGAAGAGGAGAATATGAAATCAGCCCTACCAACGGATTTAAAATTTTTGACCGACAATCAATTTCAAATGGCCTTTCAATTTCCTAAGGATATTACAATTAAAGAAACTAAGGTGAATACTTTAGATAGTCCTATTATTCTAAATTATTTTATTGATGATTGGAATAAATGGAAAACCGATTTACAGTCTGGTACAAAATAAAAAGACTCCTTTTAAAAAGAAGTCTTATTTAACTGTTCGATTTTTGATTGCCTAGTATTAGTATTTTGAAATATTACCAGACCCTGAAGTTTTGGTATTTATTTTTTCAGGATTGCCTCTGTATGTAATGTCACCAGAACCCGATACACGTGCTTTAATAGATTTTTTTGCTGTTACTTCTATATCTGCAGAACCAGAAACTGTGGCTTCTACGTTGTCTGCTTCCAGATCAAAAGCCTCTATATCTCCGCTGCCAGAGATTGTAGCTTCAAAGTCGCCTGTAGTTCCGCTAAGGTTAATGTTCCCTGATCCGGACATAGATGTAGAAATTGAATTAGAATCTATATCTAAAGTAATATCTCCTGATCCTGACATTGCGGTACTGAATTTATCGGCTTTAATTTTTGTCTTACCAACGATATCACCAGAACCAGACATGACAACGTGGCTAATTGATTCTACTGGTATTGTAATATGAATTCCAGATTTCCAATTACTTGATTTTAGGTTAACGCCTTTTTCTGTTTTAATGACCAATTTGCCGTCCTTTACTTCGGTAATAATGTAATCCAGTAGATTTTCTTCTCCTTCTAAGGTAATTTCTCCTTCGTTGCCAGAAACCAAGTCAACATCGAACCAGCCAGATACGGCTACACCGTCATAATCACCGGTGTTTCTTTCAATGGTAACATTGTTTCCATTTCCTTTAATAGTCTTTCCCCATTGTGCTGAACAGGAAAGGGAGATGAATCCCGCACATAGTAATACACTTAATTTTTTCATGATTTTCATTTTTAATTGATTGATTGATATTTATTTTTTGGTAAAACTTATTCCTCCATAGTCACTAGACAATGTCATTCTATTACCACTTCCTTTAGAGCCGTAAAAGCCTTCGTAATGTTTATCGGAAGATTTTTCAGTACTGATGTTAATAGTAAAATCGTCTTTTCCGCTAACTCCAGAATAACTGGTAGATATGTCAAAATCAAAATGATATTCGCTGTTGTACCCAATTTTTATTCCTGTATAGTCTGTTCTTACTTCTACATTACCGGCATCCGCAGCTAGTTCGTTGATGCGTACAGAACCATAGTCGGCACGGATGGATACATCACCATGAACAACACCTAGTTTTACGGTTATATAGTCGCCGTTACCATCTATGTCTTTTAAATCAGAAACATCCATATTTCCATAATTACTGGTGTATTCCAAATTATCCATAATACCAATGCTGGCGTTTGTATAATCGGCATTTATAGCAAGGTTTCCGGCTTTATCAATAGTAAAACCAGAGTAGTCAGCTCTAATTTCTGCACTGTTGATATAACCTATTGTAGATTTAGAAGTATAATCGAAATTTAATTTATTGTTGCGCCCTCTAAGCTCTCCTAATTCTAGTCTACCATAGTCACAACTAATTCTGGCATGACCATCTATTCTATCTAATATAATATTTCCATAGTCGTTACTTAGGTCTACATTGTTTTTAACCGGCACTTTAATGGTGTAGTTGATCTGCATATTAACATTGTTATTATTCCCCCAGCTCCATCCCCATCCATTACTACTTTTGTTGAAAATAGTTTCTGCAGATACGCGTTCGCTACTAGCTTCAAAGTCAACAGATATTTCATCCAATTTTTTCTGAACCTTATCTTCGTTGTTTCCGTTGGTTTTAATATGAACTTCAATAACGACCCTATTCTCGTTCCATGAAGTAATATTTAAATTTCCATAAGAGTTATCTATTTTGAGCAATGCGTTGGCGTTAACGTTGAACTCTTTTTTTATGGTTTTCTCTCTTGTATGCTTACCGTCAAAAGAGGTGTTATTGGCAGTGGCGACTGTTGTGAAGGCTAGCATTAATAGCCAAGTGTATTTATATAGTAAAGTTTTCATCATTCGATTTTTTAATTGATTTAATATTTTCAATCTGTATCATTACCTCGTTTAAAAGGTCTATTCTAGTTTGGAAATTGGTGATCATAGCACTTAGTATTAATTTACTATTGCCACCGTTTAAAAGGTCTTGTTCCATTTTTGTATAGTTCAATTGAAGTTTTTTCAATTGCGCCATAGTATCATTAATAATTTTTTCTGTTTCTGGTGATTTTTCAGAATTCAGTTCGTTGATCTGCTCTTCGATTAGGTTTGCAAAATAAAATTGGGTCTTAGAAGCTTCAGGTGAAATCTCTGCAACCTGATCTTCAATGCTACTAGCCGTATTAAGTTGAAATATTCCAACAGATAATAGAATAGCAAAAGAAGCGGCAACGGATAAAAATAGCATCCAAGGATTCTTTTTCTTAGGATCAAGCATTGCCACACCTTTAGATTCATTTAGTTTTTCTAAAAAACGTAATTGGTGCCCACTGGTAGGTTCCGCATAATCCATTTTGTCCTGTAGCTCAATAAAAAGCTCGTCAATAGTATCTTTCTTCATTAGACAGCGAGTATTAATTTTTTTCTAAGACTTTCTTTAGCTCTTGAAACAGTAGTTCTGCAATTGGCATAGCTAATGTTCATGATTTCGCAAATTTCATCATAATCAAACCCTTCAATTAGATGTAAGGTCAAAGAAATTCTGTAATTGTCTTTTAAATCTTTCATGGTTTCCATCACTTTTTGAGCCTTTAGTTCTGTAAACACATGGTCAGATGCAATTCCGTCATTATCTTCGACCTTGTACAATACTTCATCTAAAGCAACTTCGTTCTTTTTTTGTTGCTTTCTATATTGATGTATACTGTTATTGATAACAATACGCTTTAGCCAAGATCCAAAAGTTACTTCCCCTTTAAAAGTATGCAGCTTCGTAAACGCGCTTAAAAACGATTCTTGCATAATGTCTTCCGCTTGGGCAGTATCTTTTACAATTCTTAGTGATGTATTGTACATAGCCTTGTAATACCTGTTGTACACTTCTAGCTGTGCACTTTGTTTACCGGCTAAGCACAATTGCACTAGCTCATCAATATGTTCTCTTTGTTGGCTCAAAAAGTGATTGGTTTATTGAAAGATGATTCAATTTACGGTTTGTTACAGTTTGTTAGAATTATTATCAAAAATTCTTTCTTTTTATAAAGTTCAATTTTTAAAATGAAATAAATCAGTTGGCACAAGAATTGAAATACATGTACGCAATTGAAGGTGTAAAAAGCTGTATTCGCTTAGTTTTCATTGCTATTACAGTATTTATGTATAATTTATAAAAATAAAGTTCTGTTCTTTTAATGACAGAATGACCGATATATGAGTATGGAAGATTCTAAATTTTCAAATTTTGACAATATGTCTTTACAAGGAATAGATCAAGATTCTGAGCTAATACCACTTTTGACCCCAGAAGATGAGGAGCAGATGAACAGTGAAACTTTGCCAGAAACATTACCTATTTTACCTTTAAGAAATACAGTACTTTTTCCAGGTGTGGTAATTCCTATTACTGCAGGTAGAGATAAAAGTATACAATTGATAAAAGATGCTAATAATGGCTCTAAGGTTATTGGCGTGGTTTCACAGAAAGATGAGGAAACCGAAAATCCAGATGTGCAGGATATCAACACCTTGGGTACGGTTGCAAGAATACTACGTGTACTACAAATGCCCGATGGTAACACTACAGTAATCATACAAGGTAAAAAGCGTTTTGAGATTGCTGAGGTATTGACCAAAAAGCCATATTTTACCGCAACGGTAAGGGAGACGGAAGAAGTAAGACCGGAAAAGAACGATAAGGAATTTTTGGCTATTATTGAATCTATCAAAGAATTAGCCTTAAAAATCATTAGGGATAATCCAAACATTCCTAGTGAAGCATCTTTTGCTATAAAGAATATTCAAAGTAATTCGTTCTTGATAAATTTTGTATCCTCTAATTTGAATTTAGATGTAAAGGCAAAACAAGATTTGTTGGAGATCGGTAGCTTGCAAGAAAGAGCATTGGCAACATTAAAGTACATGAATGTTGAAATGCAAAAACTAAAGCTTAAGAACGATATACAGTCTAAAGTTAGAAATGATTTAGATCAGCAACAAAGAGAATACTTCTTGCACCAGCAAATGAAAACCATTCAAGAAGAATTGGGTGGCGTTTCTTATGATGAGGAGCTTGAAGAAATGAAAGAGAGGTCAAAGAAAAAGAAATGGGGCAAGAAAGAAAAAGAGCATTTCGAAAAGGAATTGTCTAAAATGAAGCGAATGAATCCGCAAGTTGCGGAATATTCTATTCAAAGAAATTATTTAGACCTTCTTTTAGATTTACCATGGAAAGAATATTCGAAAGATAAGTTCGATTTAAAAAGAGCACAAAGAATATTAGACCGTGATCATTATGGTTTAGAAGATGTTAAGAAAAGGATCATTGAATATTTAGCAGTATTAAAACTGCGAAATGATATGAAATCTCCAATTTTATGTCTTTACGGACCTCCGGGAGTTGGTAAAACATCTTTAGGTAAATCAGTTGCTGAGGCATTGGGTAGAGAATATGTGCGTATGTCACTTGGTGGATTAAGGGATGAAGCTGAGATCAGAGGTCACCGTAAAACTTACATAGGTGCAATGCCAGGTAGAATTATTCAAAGTCTTAAAAAGGCAGGTACTTCAAACCCTGTGTTCATATTAGATGAGATAGATAAACTATCCAACAGCAATCAAGGTGATCCATCATCTGCAATGTTAGAGGTATTGGATCCCGAGCAGAATAGTGACTTTCATGATAACTTTTTAGAGTTGGGCTATGATTTATCTAAGGTTATGTTCGTGGCTACCGCCAATAATCTAGGTAGTATTCAGCCGGCACTTAGAGACCGTATGGAAATCATTAATGTGACTGGTTATACCATTGAAGAAAAAGTGGAAATCGCAAAAAAGCATTTATTGCCAAAGCAATTGACCGAGCATGGTTTAGATGCTAGTCACTTAAAAATAGGAAAGCCACAACTTGAGAAAATTGTTGAAGGGTACACGCGCGAATCTGGAGTGCGTTCTTTAGAAAAGCAAATAGCCAAAATGGTTCGTTATGCCGCTAAATCTATTGCTACAGAAGAAGAGTATGATATTAAGGTAAGCAATGAAGATATTATAGAAGTATTGGGCGCGCCAAAAATGGAGCGTAACAAATATGAAAATAATGAGGTTGCAGGTGTGGTTACAGGTTTAGCTTGGACCAGTGTTGGTGGTGATATTTTGTTTATCGAATCTATACTGTCAAAAGGTAAAGGTGCTATGAGTATTACCGGTAACTTAGGTAAAGTCATGAAAGAGTCTGCTACCATTGCCATGGAATACATAAAATCTAATGCAGAACATTTTGGTATAGATCCGTCTGTTTTTGAAAAGTATAATGTACACATTCACGTGCCAGAAGGTGCTACGCCAAAAGATGGGCCAAGTGCAGGTATTACCATGTTGACCTCTTTAGTTTCTTTGTTTACTCAAAAACGAATTAAAAAGAGTTTGGCAATGACAGGTGAAATTACCTTACGTGGTAAGGTGTTGCCTGTAGGCGGAATAAAAGAAAAAATTCTTGCGGCTAAAAGAGCAAAGATCAAAGAGATTATTCTGTGTGCGGATAATGAGCGTGATATCAAGGAAATTAAAGAATCTTATTTAAAAGGACTTACTTTTCACTACGTAAAAGAAATGTCTGAAGTAATTGATATCGCAATCACAGATGTCAAAGTTAAGAACGCAAAGAAGTTATAATCTAGCTTTTCTTTATATTTTTGGGACGATGAAAAAAATCACCATTGCAATCGACGGATTCTCTTCTACAGGAAAAAGCACTTTGGCTAAACAACTAGCTAAAAAGCTGGAATACGTATACGTAGATACTGGTGCAATGTACCGTGCGGTTACATTATTTGCTATGAAATCTGGTTTTATAGATGCAGGTAAAGTAGATGAAGATGCATTGGTGAAATCCTTAGGTGATATTGAACTGAATTTTATTTTTAATTCGGATTTAGGTTTTGCCGAAATGTATTTGAATGGTGAAAATGTAGAGAAAGAAATTAGAACCATGCTGGTATCCAAGAATGTTAGTCCGGTTTCTGTTATAAAAGCTGTACGCGAGAAGTTGGTTGCCATGCAACAGGCAATGGGTGTAAATAAAGGTATAGTTATGGATGGTAGGGATATTGGTACCGTTGTTTTCCCTGATGCGGAACTTAAAATTTTCATGACGGCTTCACCAGAAAAGAGAGCGGTTAGAAGATATAAAGAATTGTTGGATAGGGGAGAAGATGTGGAGTATGCTGATATTCTTGAAAATGTTCAAAAAAGAGATTATATAGATAGTAACCGTGCAATTTCACCTTTAAAAAAGGCAGAAGATGCTATTAAGTTCGATAATAGTGATTTAGGGCTAGAAGACCAGTTTCAAAGAATCTATGAACATTCGCTTCGGGTTATTGAGAAGCAAGCATAAAAAAAGAGGTTAGCATTGCTAACCTCTTTTCATTTATATTCAATTGAATATTATTTGTTTGGAATAACCAATACTTGATCAGGATGAATTACATCCGGATTTTTCAAGATACCCGTATTTGCTTCAAAAATAGCTTTGTATTTCATTGCATCACCATAATAGTGCTTTGCAATTTTGCTCAAAGACTCACCACCTTTAACTACGTGTCTGTGATAAACAGAATCATCTTCAACGGTAATGTTCGCTTTGATGTCAGAAGGACTTTCACCACCTAGTTGCTTAATTTTATCCCACATTAGGTCTTTTTCATAAGGCGTTTTTGCTTGTCCTTTTACTTTTAGAACATCACCTTCAACAGTTACATTGCCGTCTTTTATACCTAATTGCTCACCAAGATCCAATACACCTTGATATTTTGCCTTAACACTCATAAATTTACTTTTTTTAATGGTTATTATAATACTTCTAAGATAAGCATATTTAAGATGAATTGCTCTAAAATCATGCCATAATCCATAAATGAACGTGTAATAATTAGTTCTGTTGTCTAATTTAAATAAAATGATTATTTTTGCACACCTTTTTTGCAAGGAAGTCAAGAAAAAAAGGGATTAGATAAACAAATAAATATAACTACTTTCATAGTTGTTGCCTAAGTCTTGATAAGGTTATGGAATACAAATTATTAATCAGCAAATGGCTGAAGAAAAAACAAACGCTGAGGTAGAAGCTACTACTGAAGCAACACAACAAGCTGTTGAAACTCCACAGCAAGATCCAAAAGAATTCTTAGAAAACTTTAACTGGGAAAAATACGAGCAAGGAATTGAGCGTGTAGATGATTCTAAATTAAAGGAATTTGAAGAATTAGTTGCCGAAAACTTTGTAGATACTGCCGATGAGGAAGTAGTAGAAGGTAAGGTTGTTTATATTACGGATAGAGAAGCTATCATTGATATTAACGCAAAATCTGAAGGTGTAATTTCGTTGAACGAATTCCGTTACAACCCAGGTTTAAAAGTTGGTGACAAAGTAGAGGTATTGATTGATATTCGTGAGGATAAAAGTGGTCAATTGGTATTGTCTCACAGAAAGGCGAGAACTATTATGGCTTGGGACCGTGTAAATGCGGCTCATGACAAAGAAGAAATCGTTAGTGGTTTTGTTAAGTGCAGAACTAAAGGTGGTATGATCGTTGACGTATTTGGTATTGAAGCTTTCTTACCAGGTTCTCAAATTGATGTTAAGCCTATTCGTGATTATGATCAGTATGTTAACAAAACAATGGAATTCAAGGTTGTAAAAATAAACCACGAATTTAAGAACGTTGTTGTTTCTCATAAAGCGCTTATTGAAGCTGATATTGAAGAGCAGAAGAAAGAAATCATTAGCCAATTAGAAAAAGGACAAGTATTAGAAGGTGTTGTTAAAAACATTACTTCTTACGGTGTGTTTATTGATCTAGGTGGTGTTGATGGTTTAGTTCACATTACTGACCTTTCTTGGAGCAGAATCAACCACCCGAACGAGGTTGTTGAGCTTGACCAGAAATTAAATGTTGTAATTCTTGATTTTGATGAAAACAAATCTAGAATTCAATTAGGTCTTAAGCAATTGGAGAAGCATCCTTGGGAAGCTTTATCCGATGAAATTAAGATTGGTGATAAAGTAAAAGGAAAAGTTGTTGTTATAGCTGATTACGGCGCATTCATTGAAGTTGTTGAAGGTGTTGAAGGTCTTATCCACGTTTCTGAAATGTCTTGGTCTACGCACTTGCGTTCTGCACAGGATTTCGTAAAAGTTGGTGATGAGGTTGAAGCAGTTGTATTGACATTGGATCGTGAAGATCGTAAAATGTCTCTTGGTATCAAGCAATTGACTCCAGATCCTTGGACTGATATTACTACTAAATACCCTGTAGGTTCTAAGCATAAAGGTATTGTAAGAAACTTTACAAACTTTGGTGTTTTTGTTGAGCTAGAAGAAGGTATTGACGGTTTAATTTATATCTCTGATCTTTCTTGGACTAAGAAAATCAAGCATCCATCTGAGTTTACTAACGTAGGTGATACTTTAGAAGTTGAAGTATTGGAATTAGATGTTGATGGTCGTAAGTTAAGCTTAGGTCATAAGCAAACTACTGAAAACCCATGGGATAAATATGAAACTGAATTCGCATTGGGTACAGTTCATACAGCAACCATTTCTGATGTAGTTGATAAAGGAGCAACAATTGAATTTAACGATGATATTACAGCATTTATTCCTCAACGTCATTTAGAAAAAGAAGATGGTAAAAAACTAGGTAAAGGCGATGAAGCTGAATTCAAAATTATTGAATTCAATAAAGACTTCAAACGTGTTGTAGCTAGTCATACTGCTATTTTCCGTGAAGAAGAGCAACGTAATGTTAAGGCGGCTGTTAAAAGACAAGCGGCTAGTGCAGATGAGGCTAAGCCAACTTTAGGTGATGCTAACGATGCGTTACAAGCGTTGAAAGACAAAATGGAAGCTGATTCTAAGAAGAAGTAATTTCATTAATATTTATCCTTGAAAAAGGATAATAAATAAAAGCCCGGATTTATATCCGGGCTTTTTGTTTTTCAAAATTATGGGGTTTTATAGAGCAATTATACCTATTAAAACCATTTATATTGCCAAATAAGATGAAAATAAGAAGCTTGGAACAATAAGTCAGCCGCAATTTATAATTAGGAAATAACTAATGTATATAGGCTCTTATAAGTAGGTGTAAACAAAATTCTAAAAGCTTCCAAGGTTATAGATGGTTGGGTTTGATATGTGCCAAACTTAATTAATGTGCGCTTAACAAGCTTAAATACAAAAGCCCAGATTATTCATCTGGGCTTTTTTTAATATCCACAATTTCAGTTCCTATTAGGGTTCTAAAAAAAATGAATTACTAATGGAGGTCTTAATTAACTTCAATTTTTATTTTAATCACTATTAGTTACGGTACTTAAATTAATACACTTTTTTCTTTACAAACCAGATGTCTTCTAAGCTCAAGTTTAAGGTTACTAAATGAAATTTCTCTTTCACCAATACATTTTGTAAAAGTCCTTTAGAGCCATAACTATACGAAAGATTAATCATGGAGTGTGTACCTCTACTTGTTGGTATACCTATACCTGCGGTAAAGTTGTAACCTTCCACTTTATTATCGCCTATTGCCAAGTAACCATTATCATAATTGTACCCTAATCTATAGGCAAGTCTTTGACCATATTTGTAGCTGGTAGGGTCTTGTATAAATTCCAGTCCGAAGGCATAGATATCTTGGTCTACATAACTGCCAATGTTTTCAGATTGATTGGTGTCTGTCCAAAAGTTTTTCTTATAATCTGCACTAAATGTCAGTTCTTCAATAGGTTTTATGCTAAGACCAAAACCCATTTCAAGAGGTAGTTTAAAATCAGAAACATTATCAGAACTCTCATCTTTAACAGAAATATCTATTCCAGATATAGATTTGTCTACAGACCTTTTTAGATTACCGTTTAAGCTTGTAGGTAATTGGACGGTGCTACCAATGGTTATCTTGTCATTAACATCATATTGAAGACCAAACCCTAGTCTTGCTCCGCTGTAATTTGTTTTCTCAACAGATTCAAAGGTAGATGAGTTGTAGATGAAAGATTCGGTCTCTTCTATATTTCCAAATAGAAATGAAGCACTTAAGCCTAATCTTAATTTTGGGATGATTGCATAACCAACATTAAGTTTAATATCGTTTAGGCCTCCCAATCCAGTAACGTTACTTTCAAAAGAATCTGTTGATCCCTCAATATTGCTACTTACCCCAAGTATTGAATAACCAACATCGCTATAAGGGACCATGGTAATACCAGCACCTAAATTTTCCATTATTCTAAATCCGAAAGCGAGGTTTGAAAAGTTTACATTTGATTTCTCTTCCGCTGAAGAAGTATTACTGTAGCTATTAAACTCACCCGTAACTCCAATATCGTACAAGAAAGAGTTTTGAGGTATTAAGGCATAATTTGCCGGATTTAGATTGTTTAGCTCATAAGGAGATTTTATACCAATACCGCTGTAACCTAAGCTATTGAATTTGCCAATACTGGTTTGGTTGATTACTCCTAATCCGTAAAGCGAATATGGTGAGCTGGTTAAAGCTTCAGACTGTGCCGAAGACTGGTAAAAAGCTAACAGTGCTGTTATGGTGAAAAATATTATTTGGTTAATCTTCATCGTATATACCGTATGTTAATTCTAAAATTGTTTCGTTTTCTCCATTTCCGTTCCCACTAATAATAAATCGATCAACAGAAGAATTATAATCTACAGGAAGTAGAATTAATGCATCGTCTAAATCTCTATCTCTCAATTGTAGCTCCTCTAAATAATAGCTTAATGAAATTTCATAGTAGATGTCATTAAATTCTTGATTATCCCTGTTAAGAATAGCGTAAGAGGTAGAAGACAGGGTTTCTGTTAATTCATTGTTTTGGTCAACCACATAGACGGCAAGAGTGTCCCTTAGTTTTAGATTGTCATTGTAAGATTGTGCTACGGGTTTAATTTTAAGAGTACCATCTAAAATAGTGCCGCTACCAGGTATATCATACAGGCTAAGTATACTTGGAAATTGTACCCGCATGGCAATACCTACGCCAGACTGTATATAGCTTTTATTTTCAGAATCCGAGCTAGCTAAATTTACCTTACTATCTGTAAGCGTTTGTAAAGGTGTTATAGGATCTTCTGCCGTAATTCTGTTAAAGAAGGGGATAGGAGTCGTTGCAGCATTTATTTGCACATCTAAATAATCTTGCTCGGACTCATATTCGGTATCTGTACTGTAATACAGTCTTAAGTATGTGTTTTCTGATGATTTTGAAAAACCGATGATAGAACCGTTGTCCGTTTCGTCAGGTATAATGCCTATACCTTTAAAATAATCTAGGTACTCGTCAGAATTTACTATGTTCTTTTCTTGAAGTTGAGAGAATACATCTGTTCCAAAATCATCTACAAGCTTTATGGTTATAGAATCACCTGCCAACGGTCTAGGAGTGTATTCATAAAACCCAAGGTCAGCTTCGTCATAGCTTATACTACTTGTATTATAGAAGTAATCATCACTTTCTGGATTAAGGTTTTCGGTTATTTTTTTAATGTGTAAGGTGTTTTTTTGTAGTGTGTCATTGTAATAATAATTGTCATAGCCCAAAACCATAACTAAACTGTCAAATACCGCTTCTGAATCTATGGTATAGGTTTCTGGTAAAAATTGCATGTAACTAGAGGCGGTTACGGTTCCAAAAACTTCATCGATATATTTTCCTGTTAGTATTCTGGTAGATTCTGAAGTAAGAAGGCTGTCAAACTTCATAGTAGACGTATTAACCGTTAAAGTGTCTATTAGTATAAGGCGAATGTTGCTATCGGTGAAAGATTCACCGGCAACAAACTCTGAATCATTATATATATCGTCACTGCAAGAATGAATAGTAATAGTGAGGAAACCGCCTACTATAATGATGTAGAGCGCACGTACTTTGTTTAATAACATCTTCATTTAGAAATTAATTTTTCTCAAAACTAAATACCAAGCGTGGTTGTAAAAACCTGAATAGACGAATCGTGAATGTTAAGGGATGAACTCTATTATTTGAACTATTAATGAAATGTTTGTGTTCGTAGATAAAAACTAGGGTTTGGTATGTTAAAAACCAATCTTAATCTATTGTGTTTTTTTGAACACTAGGGTCTCTAGTAGATTTGATCTTGAAAAGAAAGAACCTTAAAACAAAAAGTAATGAATAAAAGAAAATCGTATGTGTACAAAATTACTGGTATGGCGTTATTGGCCATGGTAATTACAAGTTGTTCAAGTGATGATGACGGTGACGATTTAGGAAACTGGGTAGATAAATCTGTATTTGATGGTAGCCCAAGAAGTAGCGTATCTGGCTTTACAATTGACAATGTTGGTTACATGGGCGTAGGATATGATGGTGACGATTACTTAGCTTCATTTTGGGCATATGATATTGAAGATGATTATTGGTCTCAAAAAGCGGATTTTCCCGGTGTTGCTAGAAACGCAGCAGTAGGTTTTGAAATTGACGGTACAGGTTACATTGGATCTGGTTATGACGGTGTTGATGAATTAACTGATTTCTATAGTTATGATACCGCATCTAATACATGGACGGAAATTGCTTCTTTACCAACTGCTAGAAGAAGTGCTGTTGGTTTTGGTGTCAATGGTTTTGGTTATGTGGGTACGGGTTATGATGGAGAAAACGATAGAAAAGACTTCTATAAATATAACCCAGCGATTGATACTTGGTCAGAATTAGTAGGTTTTGGAGGAAATAAAAGAAGATCCGCTACAACATTTACAATAGACGGGTTGGTGTACTTAGGCACAGGAATTTCTAACGGAGTTTATCTAGATGATTTTTGGGTGTTTGATCCTGCTACTGAAAGTTGGACCTCAAAACTGGATCTTGATGAAGAAGATGATTACGCTATACAAAGAAGTAATGCCGTTGGGTTTACTTTAGATGGTTACGGCTATATAGCAACTGGTGAATTAGGTGGCGCAACCAATACGGTTTGGGAATATGATCCGGTATCTGATGAATGGGAGCAAAAAACTTCTTTTGAGGGGGCAACAAGACAAGATGCGATAGCATTTTCTAATGGTAGTCGTGTATTTATTGGTATGGGTAGAACTGGTACATTATACCTAGATGATTTAGATGAATTCTTTCCTCAAGATGAGTACGAAGAGGAAGATTAATTTTTCATAGTGAGTGCAATTGTTAATTTTTTGGGTCAATCTGTGTGGGTTGACCCATTTTTAAACATTTATTTATGATTTTGACTACAAAATATTGGGGCCTTCTTGTGTTATTTTTGGCGCTTGGGCTTGGCTATTCTATTTATAATCAAATTACAACAGATAATAATCAACAATTTCATGGTCAGGTGGTAAATTTAAATGATGGTTTTGGCTATCAGATAATGAGCGGTGAAAAGATTGTGATTTTACAAGAGTACATTCCTGGTTTTCCGGGCAAGCAAAAATTTGTGTCTGAGGAAGATGCCCAAAAAACAGTAAATCTGGTATTGTCAAAATTAGAGGATGGTAAATCTCCAGTTTTATTGCCGTCAGATTTGGCGAAATTGAATATTTCTACTGCGGTAGTTCAGTAATTTCTTTATGGAATCGATCATTAAAAATAGGGTTCAAATAGTTGTCCATATTAGTTTATGGATATTATTATACGGACTCACATTTTATCCTATTTTAAATGATGCAAGACCTATTCCTTCAGATGTATTTCCTAAGATTATTGTAATTATCATTCTTTTTTATTTTAACTACTTCTATCTGGTGCCGGAGTTTTTGTTAAAGAAAAGTGTGTTGTCTTATTTAATGATATCGTTGGGCTTGTTAATTATCTCGGCTTTACTGTTAAATCATTTTTATGAGCCCAGATTTCCCGAGAATTTTTTTATGGATTGGGAACGACCACGTGGTATTATGATCATGCCTTATTATAGGTCTTTCGTTAGCCTTGGTATACCATATGTAATCAGTGCTATCTTAAGAATGTATGTAGAGTGGAAACGTAATGAGAATCTACGTTTGTCGGTTGAAAAAGAAAGTATAAAGTCAGAGTTACAGTTTTTAAAGGCACAATTGAATCCGCATTTTTTATTCAATTCACTTAATACAATTTATGCGCTTTCCGTAAAAAAGTCACCAGATACATCAGAAGCAATTGTAGATCTATCTGAGTTGATGCGGTATATGATTTATGAGGCAGATAAAGATTTGGTTCCTTTAAATAAAGAGCTAGACTATATTAAAAGTTATATACAGTTACAGCGCTTAAGGCTATCTGATAGTGAAAATGTATCCCTAAAGATAACAGGAGAAGATAGGGGTAGGGCAGTACCACCTTTACTATTTATTTCGTTTATAGAAAATGCCTTTAAATACGGTACGGATTATAAAGGTAAAACCTATGTGAAAATTGCCCTGATCATTACCGATACATCTGTTTATTTAAATGTTAAGAATAAAATAGGAGTATTTAAAGAGCCTACCAAAAATTCGGGTATAGGCTTAGAGAATATTAGAAATCAATTAGAATTGATTTATCCGGGGTTCCATAATCTTGAAGTTGATAATAACGGTAAAGATTATGAAGTATCATTAACTATTTACCAAAAACAATCAAGCCTATGAAATGTATAATTATAGATGATGAGCCATTGGCAATTGAAATACTTTCAGGCTACTGTGATAAACTAGATTTTATAGAATTGGTAAATACCTATACCAATCCGTTAGATGCTATAACAGAAATTAAGGAGAAGAAAATAGATTTAATTTTCTGTGATATAGAGATGCCACAAATCAATGGAATTGATTTTATGGGCACATTAGACAATAAGCCCTTGTTTATTTTTACAACTGCATATTCTCAGTATGCCGTTGATGGTTTTGAATTGAATGCGGTAGATTATTTGGTAAAGCCAATACCATATCATCGTTTTATAAAGTCAGTATCAAGAGTACAAGATTTAATTTCTAAAAAACAAAAAACTATTATGGAGGCAAATGTTTTTTCATCGACAGGCGATAATTCAGTAGAAAAGAAGTTCATTTTTGTAAAGGCGGAATATGAGAGTATAAAAATTGATTTAGACCAAATTGAGTACGTACAGGGTTTAAAAGATTATTTAAAAATCCATATTGCCAATACTAATAAGACCATTCTAACCTTAATGAGTTTTAAAGAAATCATGAGTAAGTTGCCTTCTAATCAGTTTCTTAGAGTGCATAAATCTTATCTTGTTAATGTAAATTATATTAAAACCGTTCAGCGTAATAGAATTGTTATAAACGATATGCGCATACCCATTGGTGAAAGCCATAAAGAAGCTTTCTTTTCCATTTTGGGCTTATAGAATATGGTTTCAGCTCATTAAATTTAATTTTTCGAATTTACTTCATAACTTAAGCAACCAAAGTTTAGATAGAATTATCTATTTTTGTTTAGCTAAAAGCACGGGTGCCTATTATGAGTCAAAAAGTTTTACTCTCTTCCAAAGAAATAAATATCATCCTGCATCGATTGGCTTGTCAGCTTCTTGAGAATCATTTAAATTTTGAAAATACCGTATTGATAGGTATTCAGCCTAGAGGTAAATTTCTTGCTGAACGTTTAAATAAGATTCTTAAAGAAGAATATAAGGTAAAGCACATAGACTTAGGTTTTTTGGATATCACTTTTTATCGCGATGACTTTAGAAGGGGAGAGAAAACTTTAGAGGCAACAAAAACCAAAATCGATTTCTTGATTGAAGATAAGAATGTAGTCTTAATTGATGATGTTTTATATACGGGTAGAAGTATAAATGCAGCATTGACTGCGTTGCAATCTTTTGGTAGGCCCAAAGATGTAGAATTATTGTGTTTAATAGACCGTAGATTTAGCAGGCATTTACCTATACAGCCTAATTACAGAGGTCGTCAGGTAGATGCGATCAATGATGAGAAAGTAAAGGTGATGTGGGAAGAAAATGACGGGGAAGATATTATATATTTAGTAAATAGATAAGAAAATGAGCGAACTGAGTGTTAAACACTTACTGGGAATTAAATACCTAAAGGAAACCGATATTCAGCTTATTTTTGAAACTGCCAATCATTTTAAGGAAGTAATCAATCGATCGATTAAAAAAGTGCCTTCGCTTAGAGATATTACTATTGCCAACATATTTTTTGAGAATAGTACCAGAACAAAATTGTCCTTTGAGCTTGCAGAAAAAAGATTGTCAGCAGATGTACTTAATTTCTCTGCCAGTCAGTCTTCTGTAAAAAAAGGAGAAACTTTAATAGATACCGTAAATAACATTTTATCTATGAAAGTAGATATGGTGGTTATGCGACATCCTAATCCTGGTGCGGGTATATTTTTATCCAAGCATGTAAATGCATCTATTGTCAATGCTGGTGATGGTGCGCATGAGCATCCAACACAGGCATTACTGGATTCTTATTCTATACGCGAAAGACTTGGTGATGTTGCTGGTAAAAATGTAGTTATTGTAGGTGATATTCTTCACTCAAGGGTGGCGCTCTCAAATATATTTGCTCTCAAATTACAAGGAGCAAATGTTAAGGTATGTGGACCTAAAACTTTGTTGCCTAAACATATAGAATCTTTAGGTGTAGGTGTAGAAACCAATTTAAGAAAAGCTTTGGAGTGGTGCGATGTAGCTAATATGTTACGTATACAGAACGAAAGATTAGATATATCCTATTTTCCGACAACACGGGAATACACCCAACAATTCGGAGTCAATAAAAAATTACTTGATAGTTTGGATAAAGAAATTGTAATCATGCACCCGGGTCCTATAAACAGAGGTGTAGAAATTACAAGTGACGTTGCAGATTCAAAACAATCAATAATTCTGAATCAGGTTGAAAACGGAGTAGCTATACGTATGGCAGTGATTTATTTGTTAGCATCTAAAATTAAATGATATGATTTTTACTAAAGAAGGATCGTTGATTATCGTCTCTCAGGAAGAAATTTCTATTGAGCGTTTTTTGGAAAATTTGGATAAGGAATATACCAAATTAAAGAATGATAATTTGGTGTTAGATTTATTGAGTTTCTCTGAGCTTACGCCATATAATGTTATTTCATTTTTAGAGATAGCTAGAAAACATAAAGAGAATAAACAGTCTTTTGTATTGGTTTCTGATAAGGTGTCTTATGATGACGTACCACAAGAAATCAATTTAGTGCCTACACTTCAAGAAGCTAGGGACATTGTTGAAATGGAAGAAATAGAACGTGATTTGGGTATTTAAAACAACCCTGAATTGCAAATAGGAATACTTAAGTACTTTTTTATGCATCTTACTGTATTGGGTTGTTATGCGGCAACACCAAGAACGCTTACGAACCCTACATCTCAAGTTCTAGAGATAAATAATCAAGTGGTATTAATTGATTGTGGAGAAGGTACCCAAGTGGAGTTGAGGAGGCATAAAATAAAATTCTCTAGAATCAATCATATTTTCATTTCTCATTTGCACGGAGACCACTTTTTTGGGCTGCCCGGTTTTATCTCTACAATGAGATTGTTGGGAAGAGAGAAAGAGTTGCATGTTTATGGTCCTAAAGGAATAAAAGAGGCGATAACTTTACTTTTAAAGTTGGGAGATTCTTGGACCAACTACCCTCTATTGTTTCATGAACTATCAAGTAAAGAATCTGAACTTATTTTTGAGGATAGTAAAATTAGTGTTACTACCATACCGCTAGATCATAGAATTTATACAAATGGTTACTTGTTTCAGGAAAAAATCGGAAAGCGAAAACTGAATATTGAAGCTGCTGAGGAATATGGTATTGATAAGGCATATTATCAAAACATAAAAAATGGTAAGGATATTACTTTAGATAATGGAGAAGTGATAGCCAATAGTACATTGACTTTTGATCTACCAAAGCCAAAATCATACGCTTTTTGTAGTGATACTATTTATGATGAAAGCTTAGCTGAGAAGATTAAAGATGTTGATGTTTTGTATCATGAATCTACCTTTTTAGAGTCAGAGGCAGAATTGGCAACAAAAACTAAGCACGCTACAGCTATGCAGGCGGCAAAAGTAGCAAGAGACGCTAATGTAAGAACCTTAATATTAGGTCATTATTCTACTCGATATAAATCTATAGCCCTATTTAAAGAACAAGCTTCAACAATTTTTCCTAATGTACTTCTTGCCGATGATGGTAAGACTTTTGATTTTTAAGCTATTAAATATATTTTTATAACGTTTATTTTCCTTTCTTTTTAGAACTTTGTTTATCTTGTTTTTAA
>JAHDDP010000038.1:12824-29438 GCA_020629285.1 Maribacter sp. | reverse complement strand
ATTTAAAAAGTGGAAAATTAGATACTTATACAGATTCTTATTTTACACAAAAAAGGACTTTCAATGATTTAAAAGATGCCTTGCAAATGGTTGATACCTTAGATTACGGGTATGAGCAAATGAATGCAGGTGAAGCTGTTTCTGAAGAATATATTACTCGTAGAACTATTTCTGCAGCAGATATTGAAGAGTATCATATTAAAGGAATATGGTATTTTGATAAGAGACAGGGAGAATTGAAATACCGTCTTTTAGGTATTGCACCTGTTGCACCAGATGTTAACTTTATGGATGATGATAATCCTGATATGGTTGAATTATTTTGGGTATGGTATCCAGATGCACGAGAAATGTTACATGAGGCAAAAGTCTTTAATCAACAAAATTCAGCACAGCCTATCTCTTTTGACATGCTGTTAAATGCAAGAAGATTCGATGCTGTTATCTATAAAGAAGATAACGTACAAGGCGATAGAAATATTGACGACTATATTTCAGATAATGCTTTGTTCCAGTTATTAGAAGCAAAAAGAATCAAGGAAACTATTAGAGATAAAGAACAAGACATGTGGGCTTACTAAGAGCTTACTGAAAATCCAATTCACATAAGAAAGACCCGATCGAAAGATCGGGTCTTTTGTTTTATGCAATTGTCATTACATTTGTACTATGGTAGATTTTATAGTGGTAGGGTTAGGTTTGGCGGGTACCGCATTTTGTGAAAACTTGCGTAAAAACGATAAGACTTTCATTGTTTTTAATGACCGATCGCAAACATCGTCGCGTGTTGCAGGTGGCTTATATAATCCTGTAATCTTAAAGCGATTTACCCTTTCTTGGAGGGCAGATGAGCAATTACCTGTAGCTACAAAGTTTTATACCGAATTAGAACAGTTTTTAAACGTCTCGTTTGATGAAAAGCTCAATGTATTACGCAAATTTGCCTCAATAGAAGAGCAAAATCTGTGGTTTGAGGCAGCAGACAAAGATAAGTTAAAGGCGTATTTAGATACTAAACTTGTAAATAACGAGAACGCTCTACTGAAAATTCCTTTTCAATTCGGAAAAGTATTGGAAACTGGTAGGTTGAATACTAAGTTTCTCTTTGATAGCTATGAAAGCTGGTTACGAAAAGAAAATAGATTATTGACCGGCACCTTCAATTATGACGAGTTAGATATTGAACAAGATGTTGTGACCTATAAAGATATCAAAGCAAAGAACGTGGTTTTTACTGAGGGTTATGGTATGATGCAAAACCCCTTTTTCAATTATCTGCCAATGCAAGGCTCAAAAGGGGAGTATATCGTTATACGGGCAAAAGGTTTAAACGAATCCAATATTATAAAATCTTCTATTTTTCTAATTCCACTAGGCAATGATTTATATAAAGTAGGTGCCACATATCATAGAAAAGATAAAGACAATGTAGTAACAAAAGAAGCTAAGAATGAGCTCATAACTAAACTTGAAACACTTTTGGGTTGTCCTTATGAGATAGTAGATCATATGGCAGGTATACGCCCCACGGTAAAAGATAGAAGACCTCTGGTAGGTCAGCATCCCAAGTATAACAACTTGTGGCTGTTAAATGGTTTTGGTTCTCATGGTATTACCATCGCGCCTTGGGCGGCAACATCGCTTTATGACCGTATAGAAAAAGAACTGCCTTTATTGGAAGAAATGGATATTGCCCGTTTTGCACCAAATTAAGAGTTCTTGAAAGCTGCTTTTGCCTGTGGGTCATATTTCACGAACATATTGATCCATATATTACGAGATAACCTCATGATAATAGGCATAAAAACAACTAGAGTTGCGATTATGGCAATAAAAGTCTCTACTAGGTCGGCACCTAAAAATAAATTGGCAATGACAAAGGCGGCTACGGCAAAGGCAATACCTACTCCATAACTCACATACATGGCACCATAAAAGAAAGAAGGTTCAATTTTATATTTTAAATCGCAATGGCTACATCTTTCGTGCATTTTAAAGATTTTGCCCATATGGTATGGGTTTTTATCCAAATACATGCTTTCTTCGTGACATCTAGGGCAACTTCCTGTTAAAATACTGTAGAGTTTGTATCCTTTTTTTAACATTTGCAAAACTTTATACTAAGGTACGATTTTATGATATTTTAAATATCAAAATTCTAGTGTAAGAAAGATGATTTAGCTTAAAGATAATCGGTAATTATTTTACCGGGTTTTAAGTAAAAAAGAAGAATTAGAATTTATGTTAAACGTTCACAACCTATCGGTCTCATTTGGAGGCGAATATCTATTTGAAGAAATTTCATTTCGCTTAAACGGAGGTAACAGAGTAGGATTAGTAGGTAAAAACGGGGCGGGAAAATCTACTTTGTTAAAATTATTGAATAAGGATATGCCTTTGGATACCGGAGTAATTGCGGTAGAAAAAGATATTAAAATAGGTTTTCTTAGACAAGATATAGATTTCGTAGAAGGGCGATCGGTCTTAGAAGAGGCTTATCAAGCTTTTGAGGAGATTAAGGCTTTGGAATTAAAACTAGATGAAATTAATCATCAGTTGGCAGAACGAACCGATTATGAGTCAGATTCATATAGTCAGCTTATCGTAGACCTGAGTGATATTACCCACCACTATGAAATTTTAGGTGGTTATAATTATCAGGGCGAAACAGAAAAAATACTTCAAGGATTAGGTTTTAAAAGAGAAGACTTTGATAAAAAGACAGAAACCTTTTCAGGTGGTTGGCGAATGCGTATAGAACTTGCAAAATTATTATTGCAGACAAATGACGTATTGCTGCTAGATGAGCCTACCAACCACTTGGACATTGAATCAATTATATGGTTCGAACAATTTTTGAACAATTATACCGGTGGTGTGGTCATTGTATCTCACGATAAAATGTTTTTAGACAATGTTACCAATAGAACCATTGAAATTTCTTTAGGGCGTATTTACGATTATAACAAACCCTACACAGAGTATTTGGTGCTAAGAAATGAAATAAAACAGCAGCAGGTAAATGCCCAAAAGAATCAAGAAAAAGAAATTCAGCAAGCCGAGCGCTTAATTGAGAAATTTAGGGCGAAATCCACTAAGGCGTCAATGGCGCAGTCCTTGATCAAGAAATTAGATAAAATAGAACGTATAGAGGTAGATGAAGATGACAATAGTGTCATGAGTCTTCGTTTTCCTATTTCGGTTACACCGGGTAAGGTAGTAGTAGAAATAGAAGAGCTCTCAAAAGCATATGGAGATAATTTGGTGTTAAACGACATTAACCTACTTATTGAGAGAGATAGCAAAACAGCTTTTGTTGGTCAAAACGGACAAGGTAAATCTACTTTGGCAAAAATTATTGTTGGTGAACTAGAGCATGATGGTCATCTAAAACTGGGGCATAATGTACAGATAGGATATTTTGCACAGAACCAGGCCGAGTACTTAGATGGTAACAAGACCATTTTAGATACCATGATCGATGCGGCAAATGAAAAGAATAGAAGTAAGGTAAGAGATATTCTAGGTTCGTTTTTGTTTAGGGGAGATGAAGTAGATAAGTATGTAAAAGTGCTTTCCGGTGGTGAGCGTAACCGTTTGGCACTGGCTAAAATGCTGCTGCAGCCTTTTAATGTACTTGTTATGGATGAACCTACCAACCATTTGGATATTAAATCTAAAAACGTGCTTAAGCAGGCATGTTTAAATTTTGAAGGTACATTGATATTGGTTTCTCACGATCGAGATTTTTTACAGGGCTTGACCAATAAAGTCTATGAATTCAAGGATCAGAAGATCAGGGAATACCTAGGTGATGTAGATTACTATTTAGAGCAGAGAAAAGTAGAAGATTTTAGGGCTATTGAAAAAAAGCAGGCAGTAACCGTAAAAAAAGAGAAACCTAAAACCACAAACTCTTTTCAAGATCAAAAGAAACTAAAAAGTCTAAAGAACCAATTAAGCTCGGTAGAAAGTAAAATTAGCACTCTTGAAAAAGAAATTAAGGAAATAGATCATAACCTATCTGTAGACTACGATGCAACAATAGCCAAACCTAATTTCTTTGACACCTATCAAGCTAAAAAGAAGAAGCTCGAAACATTGATGGAAAATTGGGAAACCCTTACAATAGACATTGATAATTTAGAATAAGTAATAATTGTCTTACATACTGTTTTTACGATTTCACAACACTTTTATATAGTTTCACAACAAACAAGGGTCAGTCAACGATAAAATTTCCATTTTCAGCGTTATTAATTCAAATTTGTAAGAGAATTCTTAGTGTAAGAATTTTCAAACCACCATATTTATGAAAAAACTATACTATTTAAGTTTCAGCCTTTTATTTTTAACAACAGTTTGTTTCGCAGAAGTATCCAAGAAAGAGAAAAAAGCTTTAATTGATATTTATGAGACAACAAACGGTGCTCATTGGGTCAAAAAGTGGGATCTAAAAGCTCCAGTTGCGCAATGGCACGGTGTTACCGTAAAAAATGATCAGGTTGTGGCGATTAACTTGTTCCATAACAATTTAATGGGGTCAATTTCCCCACAAATAGGGGCGTTGGAAAATTTAGAGGTGCTTAATTTTGCCTTTAACTCCTTAACAGGTTCTGTTCCGACAGAAATAACGAAGTTGTCCAATTTAAAAGTATTGAAACTTGAAATGAATAGACTCAATGGAGAAATTCCAGAAGGTATAGGTAATCTATTGAAATTAGAAGAATTTTCGGCTTTCAATAATTTTTTGACAGGTAGAATACCAGCTACATTGGGTAACTTGGTAGACTTGAAAGTATTAAATCTTTCTAGTAACGAGTTTTATGGTGATATACCTGGTTCATTAGGTGCATTATCTCAATTAGAAACATTAGGTCTTTTTGAAAATAGATTAGAAGGTGCGATACCAAGAGATATGGGTAAGTTAAGTAACCTGAAAGAGTTGGTGTTGGCCAATAATAGATTAATAGGTGAAATACCCAATGAATTCGCAGATTTGGCAAGCTTGGAAGTATTTCAAATTCAGAATAACAATTTTAGCTCTTTCAAAGCTTTAGAATTTTTGGAAACGAAAGAGTATTTGGTGTTCGATTATGATAAAGATGATAAAAAATTAGAGTTCAAAGATATTAACTTCAGTAAAAGCAGAATGGCAGATACGAAGTTCGAAGATATAGA
Organism: Maribacter sp.; assembly: GCA_020629285.1. Lineage (GTDB taxonomy): Bacteria > Bacteroidota > Bacteroidia > Flavobacteriales > Flavobacteriaceae > Maribacter. The sequence continues at coordinate 24,257 of JAHDDP010000038.1, read as the reverse complement.
AGAGTAAGAGTAGTTTACACTTTTAGTTAGTTTGGTGAAAGAAAGAGATGTTGAACAGCATCTCTTTCTTGGTTTTGTGCCGAAATGATATCATAAATGTATTTTTTGAACGTTATAATAAAAGTACTTTTTACACTAATTCGTTTTTGATAAGGAAATAGTTAAAAAAGTATATGAAAAGTTTCCCCAAACAGTTCAATTTTTTAATTATGAAAAATAAGATAACCTATGCATGCTTAGTATTTGTTTTGTCCTGTAGTTTTATGGTTCATGCTCAAATACCTAAATTAGAAAAACAGTACTTATTAGATTTTTACAAGAGCACCAATGGCGAGAATTGGCAGAATACTTGGAATTTACAAGATAACCCTTCAACTTGGTACGGTGTAGAGATTCAAAATGGTCATGTTACGGCTTTAAAGCTATATCGCAATAATCTTACTGGGACTATACCTGACGGAATTGCAAAACTCTCTCATTTAAAATCATTGAACCTTGCGTTTAATGTATTGCAAGGCAAATTGCCAGAAGATATCTTTCAGTTGACAAATTTGACAACAATTCGTTTAGAGATGAATAAACTTACAGGTAATTTGCCTCAAGATTATTCAAAAATGAAACAATTGGAAGAGTTGTCTATATTCAACAATTTATTACAAGGACCAATTCCGGTTGGTATAGGCGAAATGTCAAATCTAAAATTGTTGAATCTTTCAAGTAATTATTTAGAAGGAAGTTTGCCCAGATCAATGGAGAAGTTAGGTAAGTTGGAAAGACTTGAACTTTTTGGCAACAAACTAGCAGGAGCAATAGAAGTAGACCTAGGTCGTTTGGTAAACTTAAAAGAATTGATACTTTCTTATAATAGTTTTGAAGGCGATTTGCCAAGTGGTATGGCAACTTTGAGCAATTTAGAATTTGTACAGTTGCAGGGTAATGACTTTAGGTCATTAAATTCGCTTCTAAGAATGCAAAGTTCAAAATTAGCGGTTTTTGATAGTGATGATGAATTTCTAAATATGAAGTTCGGTACATCTAAAGCTAGTGAAACACGTATTGTGGATACTAAATTTGAGGATGCAAGACGAAACTAGAGAATATTAAATAGATGAAAAGGGATGCGAAAGCATCCCTTTTTTTATTTGATAATACCGCAAAACACTGTATTTTATGATTACTTTAACCATTAAAGCGCTCCATGCCAGATGTGTTTTTTTGTAGTTTCGCCAATGATTGATCGATTTCCAAAAATTTCAAGTTAAAATCGAATTAAAATACAGAAGCACCTTTAACATTATTTTTGATTGTTTAGGTAGTTGGTAAGTGATTTTAGAAGTTGAATATAAAGGTGTTTTAAAGAATAAACTTTATTTAGAAACAACTTTTTTTATCTGAAAAATGAATTCGGATGGTAGCTATATTTGGTCGTTTCAATAATCTGGCATAAACATAGGGCACAGTCATAAATATGGTATTGGTCTTTTTTTTTTTTTTGAAATACGCTCATAAATTATAATAAAATGCGAAAAATTATTTTTACCGTACTAGGTATTTTACTAATTGCAGTGTCCTTTTTTTTAGCGGGGTATATTATCGATAGTAAGAAAACGTTTAAACCGAAATCTGAGAAAGTAGTGAAAACGGTTTTCACAGAGGTAGTCAAAAATGGTACGGTACCCATTGTCGTTTCCGCTAACGGTAACTTAACTGCTAAGCAACGTGTAGAGTTATATGCTGAAGTTCAAGGTGTATTTAAAAAAGGAAGTAAGCTATTTAAAGAAGGTCAGGCTTTTCGCAGAGGTGAGACCATTATAAGTATAGATGCAAATGAGTATGCGGCGAGTGTACAATCTGCAAAAAGTGACCTGTTCAATCAGCTTACGGCCGTAATGCCCGATTTAAGGTTAGACTACCCAGATATTTATTCTAAGTGGCAAGAGTACCTTTCAAATTTCGATATGTCTAAAAGTACTCCGCCACTTCCAGAGATGTCAACGGAAAAAGAAAAGTTTTTTATATCCGGTAGAGGTATTTTAACCAGCTATTATAATGTTAAGAATTTAGAACAAAGATTATCCAAATACCGTATAGTCGCACCTTTCTCTGGTGTACTTACCGAAACGTTGGTCACTGAAGGTACTTTGGTAAGGTCTGGTCAAAAATTAGGGGAATTTATTAATACCGAGGTCTATGAGCTCGAAGTAGCTATTAGCAAAAGATATACCGATTTATTGAAAGTTGGTGAATCTGTAGAATTGACCAACTTAGACGATAACACCACTTATAAGGGGAAGGTAACCAGAATTAACGGTAGTATAGATCAGTTAACGCAAACTGTAAATGCGTACATTGAGGTAGATGATAAGAACTTAAGGGAAGGAATGTACCTAGAAGCGGATTTAGATGCTAAAAAAGAAGAAAATGCCATCGAGGTAGACAGAGGTTTGTTGTTAGATGGTAATCAAATATTCGTAGTAAAAGATTCGGTACTTGATAAAATAGACGTAGAGCCTGTTTATTTTTCTGATAAACGTGTGGTATTGAAGAATGTACCCGATGGCATTACCATAGTTTCGAAACCCATAAGTGGTGCCTTTACGGGAATGTCTGTTAAAATATACGCTGAACAACCAGAAAACTCGAAAGAATAATGCGTAAACTGATAGAATATTTTATTCGGTATCATGTTGCCGTTAATGTAGTTGTAATCTCTTTTACCCTATTTGGTATTGTTGGGGCCAAGGCATTGAAGTCTTCGTTTTTTCCGTTGACAGATTCCAAGAACATTGCGATTACTATTACCTATCCGGGCGCATCGCCACAAGAGGTAGAAGAAGGTATCGTTCTAAAGATTGAAGATAACCTAAAAGGTCTTGAAGGTGTTGACCGTGTTACCTCGACCTCTAGAGAGAATAGCGGTACTATAAATGTAGAAATCGAAAAAGGCGAAAATATCGATTTTATGCTGCTAGAGGTAAAAAATGCGGTAGATCGTGTACCTACGTTCCCAACAGGTATGGAGCCTTTAATAGTTTCTAAGTTGGAGTCTGTTCGTCAAACCATATCATTTGCCATAAGCGGAAACGATATTCCGCTAACAACTTTAAAGAGTGTTGGTAGGGATATTGAAAATGACCTAAGGGCAATGGAAGGTATATCTCAGATAGAGATAAGCGGTTTTCCAAACGAGGAGATCGAAATTGCCGTTAATGAAAATGACCTTTTAGCATATGGCCTATCTTTTGCAGAAGTGGCAAGATCGGTATCCAATGCCAATATTTTGGTTACAGGTGGTAATATCAAGACCGATGCCGAAGAGTATTTAATACGTGCTAATAACCGTTCTTATTATGGTAGTGAATTAGGCAATCTTGTGGTTCGGGCTGATCAATCCGGTAATGTAATTCGCTTAAAAGATATAGCTATAGTTAGAGACAGGTTTGCAGAAAGTCCTAATGCAACGTTTTTTAACGGTAATTTGTCGGTAAGCACGACCATAACAAGTACCAATAATGAAGATTTAATAGCTGCGGCAGATCAAGTAAACGAATATGTAGATGAGTTCAATGAAAAGTATAACAACATTAAATTAGATGTTGTTTCAGATCAGTCTACTACACTTAATCAAAGAACGCAGTTACTTACCGAGAATGCCATTATGGGTATGGTATTGGTATTGATATTTTTATCGCTCTTTTTAAATACAAGACTGGCATTTTGGGTGGCTTTCGGTTTACCGGTAGCATTCTTGGGTATGTTTGTTTTTGCGGGCTTCTTTGATGTTACGATCAATGTACTTTCATTGTTCGGTATGATCATCGTTATTGGTATACTGGTAGATGACGGTATCGTTATTGCCGAGAATATATATCAACATTACGAAAAGGGAAAATCGCCTGTACAAGCAGCGGTAGATGGTACAATGGAGGTATTGCCCCCAATTATTTCTGCAATTATAACTACCATTTTGGCCTTCTCTATCTTCTTGTTCTTAGATAGTAGAATCGGAGAATTCTTTAGTGAGGTTTCCGTAATTGTAATTTTGACTTTAGTGGTGTCTCTGGTAGAGGCTTTGGTCATCTTGCCAGCTCACTTGGCGCACTCCAAAGCATTGCAGCCAATAGATAATAAACCAAAAAGTGGTTTCGCAAAAGCTTTTGCCAAGCTTAGGGTCATTAATGAATTCGGAGATAGATTAATGGTCTGGATGCGTGATAAATTGTATACACCCGTATTGCGCTTTACAATGAATTATAAAATATTTATGTTCGCTGTTTTTGCATCGGCATTTATTTTAACATTGGGATCAGTTGGTGGTGGTATAATTAGAACGGCTTTTTTTCCAAGAATTGCCAGTGACAGGGTAGGTATAGAATTAGAAATGCCAAATGGTACCAATGAGAAAATTACAGACTCTATCATTTCTTTAATAGAAGAAAAAGCGGTTATCGTAAATCAAGAGCTAACAGATAAATATTTACAGGGAACGGATAAAATGGTCTTTGAAAATATGATCAGAAGATTAGGTCCGGGTTCATCTTCTGCGGTATTGACCATAAACCTATTGCCAGGAGAGGAAAGACCAGATGAGATTTCCGCAAATATGGTTACCAATAGGTTAGAAGAACTTGTTGGTCCGGTTGTAGGGGTAGAAAGTCTTATTTATGGTTCTGGTGGTAATTTTGGTGGATCACCGGTATCGGTTTCTTTGTTAGGTAACAATATTGAGCAACTAAAAGCGGCAAAGGCAGAGTTGAAAGGTATATTGACCAAGAATTCTAGATTAAAGGATATTTCGGATAATGACCCGGCAGGTATTAAAGAAATCAGGTTAACATTGAAAGAAAATGCCTATTTATTAGGCTTGGATCTTCAAACATTAATGACTCAGGTTCGTGCAGGTTTCTTTGGGGTACAGGCGCAACGTTTTCAACGTTCTCAAGATGAGATCAGGGTTTGGGTGCGTTATGATAGGGAAGAGCGTTCATCTATTTCTAGTTTAGATGATATGCGTATCGTTACTCCTTCAGGAGATAGGGTTCCCTTAAGTGAGATTGCCGATTATACCATTGAACGTGGCGATGTAGCTATAAACCGTTTAGAAGGAAGGCGCGAGATACAGGTCTCTGCCGATATGAAAGATGTAAAAGACAGTCCTACCGATATTATGTCTGAAATACAAACGGTACACATGCCAGAGATACAGTCCAAATATCCTACGGTAAGTGCATCATATGAAGGTCAAAATAGGGAGTTGGAAAAATTAACGGGCTCTTTAAAATTGGTAGGTTTCACTGTTATATTATTGATTTATATTACCATCGCATTTACGTTTAGAAGTTTTAGTCAGCCATTAATGTTATTGTTATTGGTACCCTTTAGTTTTACGGCAGTTGCATGGGGGCATTGGATCCATGATTTCCCGATCAACGTACTTTCTATTTTAGGAATCATAGCATTGATAGGTATTATGGTAAACGACGGTTTGGTGCTCATAGGTAAATTCAATTCTAATTTACGGGAGGGTATGACCTTTGATAATGCCATATTTGAAGCGGGTAAATCAAGATTTAGAGCGATTTTCTTGACCTCGATTACCACTATTGCAGGTTTAGCGCCTTTAATGTTAGAAACAAGTAGACAGGCACAGTTCTTAAAACCAATGGCAATTTCAATTGCTTATGGTATTGGTATCGCTACCGTACTTACATTATTGATGTTACCATTATTCTTGTCTTTCAGTAACAACTTAAAAGCGCAGAACTTATCTTTTGCCTCTGGTCATAAGATTACGAAAGAAGAGGTCGAAAGGGCGATTAAGGAAAGAAAAGAAGCATCTCATCTAGAAAGTCATTCGCATGAAGCTATAGAAGATAGCGGTCATCAAGAACAAATAGAAGGTGGTTCACATCCATATAAGAATATAGATAAGTTATAATGAGTAAAGTAAAATTCATCATATTATTAATATTTCTCCCGGTTTGTGCGGTTATGGCGCAAGAGAAAACACTATCTAAAGAAGAAGCCATAGCACTTGCTTTAGAAAATAATTTTGGGGTTGTAATCGCCAAGAACAATCTAAAAATCGCCGAAAACAATAAGACTATTTTAAATTCTGGTTATTTACCAAGTTTAACCGGTAATGCAGGTGGTTCATTTGATCAGAATAATCAAGAAGCCACTTTTCAAGATGGTACCGTTAGGGCAATTGACGGAGCCGAAACTACCCGTTACAATGCTTCTTTAAATTTAAATTATACTTTGTTTGACGGGCTGGGTCGTTTGTATGATTTTAAAAGATTGAAAGAAGAATATGGTTTAAGTAAACTTGAAACTAGAGAAACCATAGAAACTACCATGCTGCAATTGTATACGGTGTATTTTGAAGTGGCACGGTTAACCGAGAACATTAAGGTGTTGGAAAACACATTTTCTAATACCGAAAAGCGCTTGCAACGTTCGGAGTATAGTTTTGAGTATGGGCAAGCAAATAAATTGGATGTTTTAAATGCGCAGGTAGATTTGGTCAATGATAGTATTAACCTAATGAATACCAGACAATCTGTTAGAAATACCAAAAGAGATTTAAATTTATTGATGAACAGGGATATTACAACTGCTTTTGAGGTAGATACTACCATTACTTTTGTAAACCCCATAAGTTTAGAGGAGTTTTTGGACAAAGGTATTTCCAACAATGTAAGCGTTCTGCAGACCGAGGCGAATATCAAGATAAACGATTATGCCTATAAGTCTAGTAAGTCTGTTTTTTTACCAACTATTGGGCTTACGGGATCATATGGCTGGAACGAGGGTAATTTTCCGGCAACTAACTTCTTGGCTTCAAGTGTTTCGACCGGGTTATCTGCAGGTTTAAATCTTTCGTGGAATCTCTTTGATGGTGGTAGTGGCATAACACAGGTAAAGAATGCCAAAATAGTGCTTGATAATCAAGAAGTGATCAAAGAACAAATTAGGCAAGAAGTTATTAGAGATGTGCAAAATGCAAAAGAAAACTACCTGAATAGGTTACGTATTTTTAGCTTGCAAGAACAAAATGTGGTAACCAACCAAAACAATTTCGAACGTTCTAAAGAGCAATTTCAATTGGGTAGTATTACATCTATAGAATATAGGCAGGCGCAAATCAATTTGTTGAATGCGCAAACGAATAAGAACTTGGCAAAGTATGATGCAAAGTTGGCAGAGCTTCAATTATTGCAGCTTACAGGTCAATTATTGAATATAGAATTGTAAAGGCTTAGAGGCTTTAACCTCTACTGTTGAGTAAATTAATTAGGGAATAACATGTATAGCGATAGAACGAATAGCGAGCTTATAGAGATTCTGGATCAACATTCATTACTGACGTTTGAAGCACAGTTAAGTTTGCGAGACGAGCTTGAAAAACGAGCTGTTGTGGTAGACTTAAGTGGTTTAGAAACAACTATTGCCAACAAACTAGCTCAAATCAACAATCTTGAGTATTTAAAGGATTTCGGTTTTCAAGCAAATAAATCTGCAGACGGTTTGGTGGTGACTAGAACAAATAAGGCATTGTTAACCGATGTACTTGCCGTGATCGTTGGTATATTGGTGTTCTTGTTAGGTGTTTATGGCTGCATTAATTTGGTATATACTTTTATAAATGGCGATGAATTAGATGTCTTTACCCTAGCTTACAAATTTGCCATGGCAGGTCTTATTTTTATAGGAATAAGCTTTTTCAGTGGGCTACAAAGATTGTTTGATTTCTACGGATTCGAATTGAGTAAGCTCAATGATGCCGTACTATTAAAAAAGCGTTTTGATGTTAAATTGGAAGAAATTCAAGTGAATACGTCGGATATTCATTTGGACACAGATGAAGATTTACTTTCCTTAAAATTGGGGCATGAAACTATTTTTACATCCAATGGCGGTAATTTAATACAGACCCTAACTTTAAAAGAATTGGCTAAAGAATTAAAAGCGTAAACCGTTATTATGTTCGAGCATTATTTTCAATGTCCGTATTGTTGGGAAGAAGTGTCAATGCTACTAGACCCATCTATTTCGCAACAGACCTATGTAGAAGATTGCGAGGTATGTTGTAATCCTATAGAGGTTACACCGCAGTTTCAAGATAATGAACTTATAGGTTTTGATGTACAGAGTATAGAACAGTAATTACTCTAGTATTGCAATTTTACCACCAAACGTATCATCTTTATCTACAGACTTAGGTTTGCCGTACACGGTAATGGCACCACCGGCTTTTACTTTAGCAATAACAGCTTCACTAGCGTAAACTTCGGCACTGCCTCCAGATAATACGATTACGGTGCTATTTTTTGTCTTTAAACCTTTATTTAAAAGTTTGCCACCGGTATTGATCATTACTTCTTGATCGCTGCTAGTGCCAGAAAGTTTTATTTCGCTACCGCTTGTACTTTTTGCCGATATATTATTATAGGCAATATTTAGGGTAATGGTGCTGGCATCTTGCGCCGCTATAGTTAAATCGGTACCTATAACCAATCCGGTAGATATAATTCTAGAATTTTTATTCGCATCGATAACCGAAAGTGCTTCGGTATAGAAAAGTTTAATATTTAAAATGGAGTTCAGTAAAGATTCTCCAGAACACATTTTTAATCGTAGGCGCCCGTCATTTTCGGTAATGCTTAGGTCTTTCTTGTTCTCTGACGCAATTTCAATTTTATTCTCCTCTCCTTTTACAAGCGTAACACTGATCCTGTCATAAACCCGTAATTCTGTATAATCTGCTAAAGGTATAGTCGCTATGTTTTGTGCGACGGAAATAACAGTGTATAAGAATAGTAATGAAAATGTTAATAATGATTTCATATAGTGCGGGCTTTTGGTCATACAAAGTTAAGGTACAAAACGGTTTGTATCACAAAAGTGTAGAAGTGGATTTTACTAGCGATATTTTATTGAATATTTATAAAGAGGTGTAGCGTATTTCAAAAATGTATCAAGAACAGGTTTGGGAACACGCTATTGCACAAAACCTTTTTAAAAGTTAAATAAGCTTGTAAACATATATAGGTTTTGCAGTTTTGTTATCTTAAACAAGCATTTGCTCATTGCCAAGTTCATGAAGAAAAAATATCTTTTAGTCGCCTTGTTCATTATTATAGGCATTGTTGGTTTTACTGGGGCAAACTATTTTCCCGTTGCTGAAGATGATGGTGTTTTAGAGGTTTTAGATTCTGTTGCTACACGTAGGGATCTACGCAGAAGCTTCTTTGATAAAAGGGAGATAATCGTTGTCTACGGCGCCAAAGACTCTACATTACAGCGGCAATACAAGAAAGTCTTGCATGAACTGTCCTTATTAAAAGTATCACGTTCTTGGCGAAGCGCGAAAGTACGGTATATGGCTGTTGAACAAGTAAGTGCAGAGACTCTAAGTAACAGCATTGTGTTCTTGGTGGGTGCTGTAGATGAAAATCCGCTTATAAGAAAATATATGTCGGGTACGCCATTCAATATATCTGCATCGCAAATTTCAATCGGTTCAAAAGAAGTTCCCAATAATAATTCTGTATTGGGTGTAGGTTTTTATCCTAGCCCTGTAAATTCTAAAATGCCCTTTAGCTTTCTAACGGGTACCAATGCCAAAGAAGTTTTCAGGCTATTTGCGGAAAAAGTATCTGAACGTGGCCAGGCATTTTACCGTCAGAATTTGGAGTATGAAGTGTACGAGAACAAAGAACGCTTGGTCATGGGAGATTTTAATGCGCATTGGGGTATAGAAGGTTCCACTTATTTTAATTTTGCTACCGGTACCCGGGTATTGTTAGATACAGACGAGTTTAAATTTATAGACCACCAAAAAGCGATCAAAGAAATTGACGTACCTAGAATACATGAAGCGGTTAGGGCAACTAAAGAGAAAATCGTAAGTTTTGTGGGTAAAAAAAACGTACCAAAAATCACCTATAATTACTATACCTGTACAGAAGAAAAAGGTTTAATGACAGGTACTACCGATCACTCTACTTTTGATAGTGTAACGAATTCGGTACATACCATAGTCAATGACATATATGCCAATAATCATATTGGTAGGGACAATGCTTTGTTGCTACACCATTTAGTTGGCGAGAGCAACAAGCATATATTGACAATGGGCCTACCTATTTATTTTACAAATACTTGGCAAAATAAGGGCTATAGATATTGGGCGGCGAGATTAGTAGAATCTGAGAATGTATTTACCGTGGCAGAACTTCTTGACAATACTTTCATGGACATGGAATCTTCACTTATTAGAGACTGCATGGCAGGTGCCTTTACCGATTTTTTAGTCAAAAGCTGGGGAAAAGATTCCTATCTCAGAAGATATAACAAGCTAACGCTTACTGAACGCGAAGAAAAAACGCTAGAACTAAAGTGGCGTAATTATTTACAAGAGCTACCAAAAGCACATCCTAAGAAAAAAACGGAAAAGAAAAAATTACCTTACTTAAAAGGCTTCAATTTTGCACATGAGGGGTATAGTATTTATAACGGCTATGGATCTCAGAAAGCGACCGAGTCTCTGTTAAAACAAAAAAAAATGGGCAGTAATGCCATGGCAATTGTGCCGTATACAGGTATTAACGATATCAATACACCCACACCTTTACATTTTAGTGATAATGCCGGTAGTGAAAATGATGATGCCGTCGTTCATGCCGTTGTAATGGCAAGAAATATGGGTATGTATACCTTGCTTAAACCCCAAATTTATGTGGGCGGTAGCTGGCCGGGCGGTATAGATATGCCTACGGATGCACAATGGGACAAATTTCATGATTATTATTATAGGTGGATTCGCCATTACGCATTCTTAGCGGAAATTCATGAAATGGATGCTTTATGTATTGGGGTAGAGTTTACTAAAGCAACCTTGTCACAGCCCGATGCTTGGCGTGAAATGATCAGAAAAACAAGGGCGTTATATTCTGGGCAATTGACCTACGCCGCCAATTGGGGAGCTGAATTTGAGCAAATAGAATTTTGGGACGATTTAGATTTTATCGGTTTAAATTCTTACTATCCATTGAGTAAAAAAGATGATCCTAGCGATGAGGAGTTACAACTTCAGTTCGATATGGTAAAGACGAAAATCAAAAAAGTACATGACCAATATAAAAAGCCCATTGTATTTACCGAAATTGGGTTTAGAAGTGTAGATGCCCCATGGAAGAATCCGCATGCAGAGGCAGACGACAGCATTAACGAAGAAGCACAGCGCAGATCTTACGAAGTCATCTTTGAAGGCATACAAGATGAACCTTGGTGCCAAGGCATACTTTGGTGGAAATTCCCAAGTTACTTAGAATACCGCGGCGACAATAACAACGCCTTTACGCCAAACAATAAATTAGCGGAAGAAACCGTACGAAAATGGTTCTCAAAATAGATATAAGCGATCAA
>JAHDDP010000038.1:0-12724 GCA_020629285.1 Maribacter sp. | reverse complement strand
AATTAGCGGAAGAAACCGTACGAAAATGGTTCTCAAAATAGATATAAGCGATCAAAGATAATTGGCTAAAAATTCCAACATCCGGGGAAACTATCAAACTAGATTACTATATCACCAACAACCAACAACCAACAACCAACAACCAACAACTAATTCACTAACAAACTAGTTCACAAACCACTAACTCACTATCAAACTATTTCACTAACCCACTATATAAGCAACTAATCATCTATCTCCGCATCCGGTAAATCAAGAATGGTCGATGTAGATAATGAATTACCCGCAATACCTTTAATAGAACCAAAGAGCACGTTTATATTTTCTTGTACGCCCCAAATTTGCTTCTCTCGCACGGCAAAATTCTTGTAGGCCGCTTTCTTTTCGTAGTTCAATTGTTTGATCATAGAATCGTAATTTTCTATAATTCTATTAATGTTCTGAACAAACTCGTTACTGGTCAAATAAGAATATAGCAGCTCCATCTTATCACCTTTGTTCTCGTCAGATGATTTAATGGATTGTGTTTTTAACAGCAGTTCTCGTAATACGAGCGATACACTTTTTACTTCATTGAATCCGCAGATCCAAACACCGTTTTTCTCACCAAAACGGTCCATATCCGGCGGAAAGGTTTCTGTAACAATTACCGCAATATCTGCTTTACAATTGATTTGGTCTTGCTTTAACTTATTGATCCAGTCGTTACTGAAATTCTTGGTACGCTTGCTTTCATAGACAATAGAACCACAGGTCTGTTGCAGCGAGTTGATGACGGTCTGTATACAATCTGCACCACGAATACCTTTTCCAACTTCGTCTATATTATCAAAAGGGTAGGTGCTACGCAATAATTCTTCTAATGCCAGTTCTTGTATTTCGCCTTGCATTTGCATAGAACCTTGCTCTGCCTTGCGCTTCATTTCATCAATAAGCTTCTTTTGGTCGTCTAGCTGTTTCTGGTATTCTTTCTCTTTCAAAGCCATTGCCTCGCGCTCTTTAGCCTTTGCCTTTTCTTCGATGACCGATTGTTTCTCCAGCAATTCTTTCTGCACGTTCATCTTAAGCTCTTCGGCTTTTTCCTTTAATTCGTTCTCACGTTTTAAAAGGTCGATCTCTTGTGCACGTAGCGCTCTGTTCTCTTCTTTCTTTTTCTCGTTCTCTTGTTGCAGGGCTTTTAACTTTTGCTCAAAAGACTCATTGGTCTGTAGCTGTATTTTTTCAGATTCTTTAGCAAGGCGTTGTGCCAGCTTCTCTTTAAAAAGCTCGTTTTCCTTCTCTTTCTTCTTCTCGAATTCTTCTACTTCAATTTCAAGCTTTCTACGTTCTTTATTGAATTTTTCTGCCTGCTCGGCTACTTTACGTTCGTATTCAGCCTTAAAATGAGCCTGCATTTTGCCGGAAAGCGCCTCTTCAACATCAAACTCATGCCCACAATTGGGACATTTAATTTTATCTACCATTTTCTAAAAACCATTTTCAACTATAAAAATACAGAACCCATACCAAGCCTACAACGTTTGGCGGCACTCAAATGAAATGAAAATTTATTTGTTGCGTAGTATTTTGATTTCCTGACAATTGTCATAGAACATCTTGCAGCTACATTCTATTTTTGTGTTAATAAAATTACCGACTATGACCTCATTACATCTACCCTTGGTGAACTGGAGCAACGGCGTTATTATGATCGCTGTATTTGCAGCCGTGTGTTTAACCCTTGTTGGCATTGTACTAATGCTAATGAACGGCGATAAGAAAAAAGAAGAATAGTTGCTCTTACACTGCTATTGATATAATACGTACCGTGGCGGCGTAAGTCCGTTTAGGCGCATGTAAACCAACATTTGCCCTCTGTGGTGCGTAATATGGTCTGCCAGCAGCATATAAATTTGTCGTTTAGAGCGTGTAAGTCCAAAATAATCCAATTCGGTATCTAACTGTTCAGGAGAAACATCTTGTAAAAGCGCAATGGCTTCGGTAAACGTTCGGTCTATGCGAGCCATCATTTCAGCCTTTGTTTTATTGGCAGGTTTAAAAACGGTGTCCGTTTGGTATACGCGTGCTTCTCGGTCGCCAATGAGTGACTGGCTGTGCCAATCTAGCGCAAAACCAATATGCATTAAATTTTCGGCAAAGCTCAAGGACTCCTCTGTTGCTTTAAATCCATACTTCTCTTCGGGCATCATATCGGCTACCAGTAATAAGTACTTACGTGAGTTCTCTAATCTTTCTATGGAGTCTTCAATGAATTTGTCTTGTTGGGCGAAAAGACAAGTTGTTGTAAATAAGAGGAAGGTGATAAGTGTGATTGTTTTTTTCATGCTGATTGATGATGAGGTGAACAACTAATTTACTTCATTTGGGACAATGCACAGCCATTTTCACGTTCTTCTTGAGTTAATGTCCAAATATTGATGACTTTTTCAGTTAAGTTATTTTCATTATTTGGGGCTACCAGTTCCACTTCTGCAATACTTTCTGTAGCAATGGTATACGTGTCATGTTCCAATAAATAACCGTTTACATATACGGGATTGTTTTCATCCAAATCCAGAAAGGTGTTCAGCTCAGCTTGTGTTTTATAAGGTATTTCCTTTTTTAGTTTAGCAAACAGAATACCGTTTGCCGTAAGATTATAAAAATGCGTTTCTCGTCTAGGTTTATCTTTTATTACTCCTATTTCTTCAATATCTTCTTTCGAAGTGATGATTTTTTTATTGGCAATGATATGCTCGTCAATCAATAGCATTGGGCAGCTGATTTTTGCTGCTATTGGTAGTTTGTTGAAACTGTCTTGGGCATTGCTGGTAAGGTGAAATACTAACAAAAGAAATGTAGCGAAGATAGTTTTCATAGGGAGTCATATATAGATTACATTAATTATTATTCACCTTGACATTTGGTACAATTTAATTCTTTTCTTCTCTTTTGAAGTTTTTCTTGTTCAAATTTGGATAGGAATTTATGACGTTTATGTATAAGAAAAGTTGCGGGTTTATACACACTATCTTTTCGGATTTATACTGACTTTAAATTTATAAATTTCATTTTCGTTTAAGTACCTAAACCGCTATTTTTTATATACCTTGTTGGCAACAGTATTATATGAAAGGTCTATGATGAAGAACTAATTCAGAATCATCTTTAAGGTATTCTTTAAAGAATTTTCTTCCGTATTTTTCAGAAGCTTTATGCCTTATGGTATCTTTTTGAAAAGTATCATATGCAAGTTCAATATCATTTGTTGGACCAATTCCATATATATAGAATAGTGGAAACTTTTCTATGTCTTCGTAAAATAACGGTATTGCCAATCCTTCTATATAACCATCTATATATGCCAAGTCCATATAATTCCTAGTTTTTGACATTTTTTTTCTTATTTCCTCAGTATAAAGGACTAATTGGTTCATTAAATCAATATGATTGTAAGATTCTCCGCTTTTTGATTTAAAATCTAAATAATCCGTAGCGTGAGAGACCCCATCTTGATATAACATTGTATAAATTAAAGAACAAGACTTCTTTTTATCTAAGAAGAAGTCTGATAAATCGGAATGTACAGAGCTTAATAAATATTTTATTTCATAAATTCTATTTAACTTTTTCTCGGGTATAATAATTTTTTTATTTTCTAAATGTTCCCTAATTTTTTTAAAGAAAAATGTTCCAGAAGTATTAATCATTGTGACTTTTGAACTATCTAAGGAATCAGGAATTTTATCATCTAAGGTTACTATATAAAAGTGAGGAAATACTTGCCCCATTTCTATTTTAAGTAACTCAATAACTTTGTTGAAATCGAAATCTCTAAAAGAGTATCCTACAAAAAGTATTGTTTTGGTAGCCAAGAGAGTCTTAAGATTCGCTCCTATGAGTCCAGTACTTAACTCCTTGTAACATAGGTCATAGTCTTCTTTAGTAGCTATCACACTACCATAATTACTAATTGAACCGTGGATTTTAAAAACCTTTCTTTGGTCAATATTATAAAAAGCAAAATCTTTTGGTGTAACTATTGGAATTGCCGAACATTCTCTTTCAAAATAATCATCCCAATTAGTAGTAATAATATCTTTGAGCATCCAAAATTTTGATATTTCAATATGAAATTCAGAAGCCATTCGATATAATTCTTTGAATTGATGAACATAATCGAATCGTTTTTTAATTTTCTCTAATAATTTTTGCCTCCCATTAGGCGATGAATTACAAAATTTGGACATTAAATCTGGAAATGAAATATCTGTGTTTTTTTCGTCTAAATCGTAAAGAACATCATCATATAACGTTTCTTTAAATATGCGTTTAGTTTCTGTACTGATGCCTGCACCTGCAAATAAGACAAGGTTGTTATTCAGAAGCGAATCAATTATATCATTAGGGATTTCAAATGGTAAATCATTCTCACATATTTGACATTTGCATTTATCTTCCATTTATTTTGTTATAATTTTAGCTACAGTACTTTCTTCATATTCAAATATCATTTCTGGATATAATTCTTTGATTTCAATTTCTTTTTTAGGGTCAAAAAAATCTTCTGGGATATTTTTGATCAGACGATATGTTTTAATTAAATTCTCATCTTTCCAAGGTTTTCCGAGTTTAGAAATTGAGTTTAAAAATAAAAGTGCTTGTTCGTGATTTGAAAGTTGAGCCCGAATTAGTTTAACGTACTCGTATTTATCAATATCAATTTTTTTATTGTGACAATATGCAATTGACTGAAACAGATGCCGATAATAATGACCTAATCTTGATTGATGTCCTTCAAAAGGCACATAATTAAAATTTCGTTCTTTTTTTACTTCTTGTTTTTGAGATTCTAGTTCTTCAGTCAATTTTTTCACTTTTAATTTATCATAATTGGAAAGTGAATTTTTTAATATCCTTGTAGAATTAGGTCCAATTCCGTAAAAAAATGCTAAATACGAAATTTCAATAATTTGCTTTTTTTCTAGCTTATCATTTTTAAAAACATCTTTGACAATTTTAATTATTTCTCTAAACTCTCGAATAAATAACACGAAAATCTTTTTTCCATTTTGTGTTCGAAGTGTTATTTCTTGAACATTATCCCTATGTAGTCTGATCAATTCAAAAAAGCGTGTTTCAAACTTCTCAATTTCAGAAGTTCTCCTTTGATCTCTTAAAGTTGTATATAGAAAAATAACACTTACTAAAGCGAATAGAGTTCCCATATATCCACCTATAAAGCTTCCAAATTCACTCGCATTCGTTGAGTTTAATTCATTACCGCTAAAAGCTTTAAAAAGTAAAAAAATATGAATGATAATTACACCAACCAATATTGTAATTAACTCAACCCAATTGCGTTGCCACCAATTCTTAGGTTTATAATCTGGCCTTAAATAAGGTTTTTTAGGTTGAGTTATTTTGGTTAATTTTTTATTCTCCATAGAATTTTTTTTCAGCTTCAATTAGAGGTTTGTGCCATTCCCATAATTCGTCAAGGGTTTTGAAATCCTTTGGTATTTGATTTCCATCTTGGAATGCTTCATTAGGTGACATAGGCATTGCCCAGTGATGATAACTTTCTACAGTTCTCCTTGGGTGTAAGGCAAATGACGAGTCAAAATAATCATTACAATAATGGTAATGATGCGTATGTACAAATGTTCTCCAAGATTTCAAAAGTTTATCTTCATCTTGAATGTCGATAAATTCAAATTCTTCCATCGCTCTGTCTTCTACATTTCCCCAAGCGTTTTGTAATAACTCAATAGCCTCTAAATCCGTTGCCGGTGCAGAATAGCCAAATACAGTAACTCTTTCAGCTTCTTTTAGTCTATTTGCTAGTCCGTCCCATTGACCTTTTATGTAAGAGTCGCTATTATAATCTTTTTTGTCAACAGGATATAATAATCTTGTTGGTTCAAAATCTCGCAAGGTTTTTTTTGACGTCCATCCTGCTGGACCAATAGTTCCATCAACTTTGTCGTAACCTAGAGAAACACATCCGTGTAGATGTAAAATTCCAGGGCTAGCAGTAAATTCTCCATTTCTAACATAAGCTTTATAAAGAAACGGGTCCCAATTAAAAGTTGCAATTATATCTTTTCTGTGTCTCAAAGAAAGTACGAGATAGTCATAAATTGTTGGTTCGTCAGGTAACTCTAATTCATTGAAATATTGGTAAACCACCTTTTCAATATGTTCTCTTTCTGCTTTAAATTTATCATCTTTTGATAATAAACTATAAAGCTTTTCAAAGTCCTCCTTCAGTATTTGGTATTCTCTTGGCAATCCTTTTACAACATCATTTAATCCTACAATATCAATAACATTCCACATCAAAGGAAGTGTTTTCCCATTCTTTTCAGGATTTTTGAGTGTAGAAGCATAAGTTGCACCAGCCCCAAGAATCACAACGTGTGTTCCTTTTCCGTGTACTCTTTCTATTTCTTCTTCTTTGGTCATATTATTGCCAACTATTGTGTATGTTTACAATTACACATATTCGTAAATAGTAAGGTATATGTGCAATATTTCAGCTTAAGTGGTAGGGGGAGTGTACTTTACTTGGTACTGCAATATAAAGAAGTTTACGGTATATTTTCTTACGGGTTTCCGTAAAACTATAAGAAAAATAAAAGAGGTGTAAAGAGAATATAACGAGCTGCGTTTGTAGTTAAAACCAGTATACCGTAGCACCCACCCCTTAAACCCCTCCCAAGAGGGGAGGTTTTCGTTTTTGGTTGTGAGTTAGTTGGTTGTTTGTGAGTTGCGTTTTTACAAGAGTTACTTCGTCTGTTTTATCTAAAAAGTTTATTCAAAGTCAGAAACTGTTCCCCCCTTGGGAGGGGCTAGGGGTGGGTGTTTTTGGCAAGTTGGGAGATGGTGACAAGCGAGTTCTCGATACAAATTTTCTCATTCTTCGAAAATTCACTCGAAGTGACAATGTTACTTAGAACGAAAGGGCTAACATTTATTGAATTGAATACGCATTGTCATTTCGAGTGGTTTTAAGTTGTAATGCAATGGAAACTTAAAATTGTATCGAGAACCCTTTGGTACACGAATGTTTCTCGATACAAACTCCTCGTAGCTCGTAGTTCACTCGAAGTGACAATGTTACTTAGAACGAAAGGGCTAACATTTATTGAATTGAATACGCATTGTCATTTCGAGTGGTTTTAAGTTGTAATGCAATGGAAACTTAAAATTGTATCGAGAACCCTTTGGTACACGAATGTTTCTCGATACAAACTCCTCGTAGCTCGTAGTTCACTCGAAGTGACAATGTTACTTAGAACGAAAGGGCTAACATTTATTGAATTGAATACGCATTGTCATTTCGAGTGGTTTTAAGTTGTAATGCAATGGAAACTTAAAATTGTATCGAGAACCCTTTGGTACACGAATGTTTCTCGATACAAACTCCTCGTAGCTCGTAGTTCACTCGAAGTGACAATGTTACTTAGAACGAAAGGGCTAACATTTATTGAATTGAATACGCATTGTCATTTCGAGTGGTTTTAAGTTGTAATGCAATGGAAACTTAAAATTGTATCGAGAACCCTTTGGTACACGAATGTTTCTCGATACAAACTCCTCGTAGCTCGTAGTTCACTCGAAGTGACAATGTTACTTAGAACGAAAGGGCTAACATTTATTGAATTGAATACGCATTGTCATTTCGAGTGGTTTTAAGTTGTAATGCAATGGAAACTTAAAATTGTATCGAGAACCCTTTGGTACACGAATGTTTCTCGATACAAACTCCTCGTAGCTCGTAGTTCACTCGAAGTGACAATGTTACTTAGAACGAACAAGCTAACAAGAGCTGAATGTAGAACGCTTTATTCTACAATTTCATAATCAATACTAAGCTTTCGCAAAGCACGTAATGCAGAACCGGTATTTTTATCATCCAATTCTATGTCAACGGCATCACCTTCTAAAAGTATATCGGTAAGTTCATTTGCTAACGATGCACTACAATTAGTCGATATCTCTACAATACAATTGGCAATAGCCCTTCTATCTGGTCTTGGGGCATCACAAGACAATAAATTGATTTTCATAATGGTAATTTATACATGCAATATACCAGTGTTGGTTGAGGTAATGGGTATTGGTTTGCAATTATTCAATTTTAGTCGATTGCTGTTCACCTCTTGGGAGGGGCTAGGGGTGGGTTCTTACTTGTTCTAATTTCTCAATTATTACTTTAATCTCTTCTAAAACAAAACCCAAATTATTCTTCACATCAGTATCTGAAAACCTGAGCATATGTACACCTAAAGATTCTAAGCGTGCTTGCCTTTTCCTATCTTTTTCTTCGTGTCCTTCTTCAAAATGAATACTGCCGTCTACTTCTATGGCGAACTGAAGATCTTTGCAATAAAAATCAACTATATATTGATCGATAGGAATTTGTCTACTAAATTTTTGACCTAGCTTTTTACCTTTTATCTCTCGCCATAGCGCGATTTCACCTAGGGTCATGTTGTTTCTTAATGTTTTAGCGAGTTCAACTAAATTTGGGTTATATGGAATTATCTTTCTCATCGTAAGACCCACCCCTTAATCCCCTCCCAAGAGGGGAGGAGCACGTTATTGATTGCGAAATTAGAGTAAGTTGAAACTTCTGTTTTCATAAAATTATTCTTAGAATATATTTTAATTAAAGACGCTAGCTGTTCCCCTCTTGGGAGGGGCTAGGGGTGGGTCTTTTACTCCACCTTCTTACCATTCATTTCCTGACCGTTTTGAAATAGAGTTAAACTTTCAATTGCTCCGTTTTCATCTTTAATGAATTGAATTTGAGCAGCAACTTCTTTTAAGTAAAAAGTATCGCTTGATTTGGCGAGAATATCCAACATTGGCTGCCCTGTTGCCTGTGCTTTTAATTGCTTGCCTTCTTTGGTTATGGTAATTTTAAAAGTGGGCATTAATTCATAAACACCTATGTAACTTTCTAATAGTGCCTCTGGTACTTCGAACTCTTTTGTTAAGTTACTGGTATCGACACCTAATTTTGTAAGCATATTTATGGCGTTTTCGTTACCAGGATTCATTTCTACCGCTTTTGTGTAGTTCTCTATTGCACCTTTATTATCGCCAGATTTCATTAATGCTTCCGCATAGCTATCATAGACATTGGCTGACTTTGGGTAGGCGTCAATATTCAGTTTAAAAACTTGAATAGCCTCTTTTATTTTGTCGGTCATTAATAGTTGATAACCAGCTTGGTTCATGTCATTTTCATTGACATCAAAATCTTTGTTGTCCTTATTCTTTTCAAAATACGCAACCCCTGCATCTATACCTTTAGTTTCTATGACCTCTAAAAGTTTAGATGCTAAAGGAGTTTTAGGGAGGTCGTAAGTTTTATCGTTTATAATACCAAGAATCGATTGTGTGATTTTACCTAATGGGGCACCACCTGTATTATTTAAAAGCACAATCAATGACTTGTCTGAAAGCTGTCTTGAAATTTGTGTATTGAATCCGTTAATACCGCCACCATGGGTAATTACTGCGATACTATCGGTTGTGTTGCCTAGGGCTTCATTACCAACCATCCATCCATAGGTATAATGAAAACTGCCGAAAGCGGGTATGTGTGGTTTAAAATACATATCCATATATTTTTGGGGTAGTAATTTGTTGGTATACAATGCTTGGTCCCACAGGTATAAATCTTCTACGGTAGCGTATAGCGAGCCTGCAGCATACGGAATAGACATATCTAGGAAAGGGGAATTGATAAATCCGTTTCCATTATTCTCGTAACCTGTTGCTCTATTTTTTAGGATGTCTGAATGATGATCGAATCCGGATTCCTTCATTCCTAATGGAAAAAATATCTTCTCGTCTAGCATTTCTTCATACGTTTTACCGGATAGTTTTTCAATAAGCACACCCAAAAGAAAATAACCGGAATTGCTATAGTTGAACTTTTCGCCGGGAGTAAATTCTAGCTCCATATCTTGAAACTTTGTAGTAAACTCTTCTGGGGTATACGGGTCTCTACTTACGTCTTTGAAAAAATCGGGAAATGACGTGTAGTTCGGTATACCAGAAGTATGGGTTAATAAATGATGGGTGGTAATTTTGTCTCCGTTTTCTTTTGGGTACTCTGGCAAGTAGGTAGTAATAGGTGCCTGCAGATCTAGTTTGCCTTCTGCTGCTAATTGTAGAATAAGCATGGCGGTAAATTGTTTGGTCACAGAACCTAGGCGATGTTTGGTGTAGGGGCTGTTGGGAATATCCCATTCCATATTCGCCATACCATATCCCTTTTTAAAAATGACCTTTCCGTCTTTGGCAACTAGAGCAGAACCATTGAATTTACTATAGGCTAGATATTCCTTTAAAAGCTCATCTATCTGCTCGGATTTCGTTTGACCAAATGCCATGGAGCTCGTAAATAATAATGCTAAAAAGCTTAAAAGAAGTTTTCTGATTGATTTATTATGCGATGATTTCATGATGTTCGTTTTTTAATTGATTGACTATAGTACTAACAAGTGGCTTCTACTCGATAATCGAGATTCAAATACCACGACGATTGGGTCGAAATATTAATTATGTTTTCAATTCAATATATCGCGGGCTTGCCACGAGGTTATTTACTTTTCATTCTTATAAATGATTCCGTCTTTCATAACAAATTTTACATGTTCTAAAGTGGTTATGTCATCTATGGGGTTTGTGTCTACAGCAATTAAATCGGCAAGTAAACCTTCTTTTACTTCACCACGATCGGTAAGGCCTAGCATTTCTGCGCTGTTGGTCGTGGCAGTTTTTATAGCTTCTTTAGTGCTCATACCACATTCGATCAATGCTGCGAATTCAATGGTGTTTTTACCATGAGGGATTATAGGTGTATCTGTGCCAAAGGCAATTTTAACATCTACCTTAATGGCTTTAATAAGGTTCTGTTTGGCAATGGGCATAACATACTTTGCTTTGCCGGCCATAACGGGATTCATTTTGTCGGTCATAAGTTCAATAATGGTAGCGAGCCCTCTTGTTGGAACCAAGTAAACATTGTTTTCTTTCATTAGTTGAATACCCTCATCATCTATAATAGATCCGTGCTCAATTGAATATACACCAGCTTTTATAGCTTCTTTAATGCCTTCGGTACCATGTGCGTGAGCGGCAACTTTTATATGGTGTCGAGAAGCTTCGTCAACAATGGTCTTCATTTCTTCATTACTTAATTGTTGTGCTCCTATCGCATCTTCCATAGAGAGCACACCTGCGGTAGCATGCATTTTAATGAATTTGGCACCGTGCTTAATTTGATAACGTACCGCTTCAATCGCATCATATTTACCATTAATTATTCCGTCATTTGGACCTACAGTAACTAATCCTTCAGCTAGTCCTAAAGAAATATCTCCGTGGCCGCCATTTATAGAAATCATATGTCCCGATGGAATGATTCTGGGTGCTGCGATCATCCCTTTGTTAGAAGCTTCGGAAACCGCAACATCAATAAGCTCGGGCGTAATATGTAACTGCCCTATACTTCTTATGGTAGTAAAGCCTGCCATTAATGTTTTTTCGGCATTGACCACAGCCCTAACAGTACCTTGGCTAGCACTTTCTTTATAGACATAGTCCCAGCTGCCGGTAAAGTCCCCATCTAAATGCACATGCATATCCATAAGTCCCGGTAATAGTATCTTACCCGATAGGTCTATAGTTTCTACGCCTTCAGGTAATGCCTTCGGATTAATAGATTTTATGGTTCCGTTTTCGATAAGCATATTAGCGGGAGAAATTAATTTTCCGGTTCTGACATCTAAGTAAGATTCTGCTTTGATCAGTTTAGATTGTGCAATTGTGGATAATGTCGCTGTTAAAAGGAGAAGGAGTGATAAAAATTGTTTCATGTGGTAATGTTTGGATTTATATAGTCTTTTTCAAAGAATACAATAACCGTAGTTCTTTGATGAAAATAATACTATAAAGTGTTAGGGGAGTGGACTTTATTGATTACAGCAAGATACAGAAGTTTGACTAAAAAAGTTTAATATAAGTCACTGATTATTCCCCTCCCGAGAGGGGAGGATTGCGTTTTTGGTTGTTTGTGCCTTGCGTTTTTATAGGGGTTACTTCGTCTGTTTTATCTACAATTATGTTTCAAGTCAGAAACTGTTCCCCTCCTTGGAGGGGTTAGGGTTGGGTTCTTTTTAGTTAGAATGTTCAATGAAATTTTGATCATCCGATTACCCACCCCTCAATCCCCTCCCAAGAGGGGAGGTTTTCGATTTTGGTTGTGAGGTTGTTTGTGGTTGGGGAGTTGCGTTTTTATAGGGGTTACTTCGTCTGTTTTATCTACAAATTATGTTTTAAGTCAGAAACTATTCCCTCCTTGGAGGGGCTAGGGGTGGGTTCTTTTTAGTTAGAATGTTTAATGAAATCTTCGTCTCGCGATTACCCACCCCTCAATCCCCTCCCAAGAGGGGAGGTTTTCGATTTTGTTGCGGGTTTGTTGGTTGCGGGTTTGTTGGTTGCATTGGGGAGTTGCGTTTTTACAATTCCAGCGCTCGCCCCGACACTAAAGGGTGTCCGCGTGCAATTTAGTGTAGTTATGTGGTCTTAATCTAAAAAAGTTAATTACAAGTCAGAAACTGTTCCTCTCCTCGGAGGTGCTAAGGGGTGGGTTCTTGATGGTTACGGTGTTTATCAAAACCAAAAAATCTGCTTTAAAGAAATGTCTTTAAAGCAGATT
>JAHDDP010000142.1 GCA_020629285.1 Maribacter sp. | reverse complement strand
GGCAAGACAGTTGCCAAGCCATAGATTGCAGTTTGTTTAAAAAGTTTTTTGAGTGGATTCAAGCACTATACATTCAGGCGATAAAAGTACCTATTAAAAGCCTAGTTACAAAGTTAGTTTTTGGTTGCGCCCTTATAAATTAATGGTTGCTTTTGTTTTATGCCATTTACTTTAGCATATTTCATTTCTCCATTTTCATTATAACTTATAACAGCTTCATCTGTATTTAATTTTAAATCTAATGTTTCAGATGATTCAGGATTGTTGTTAGGTATTCTAACCACAATCATCTTTTGATTATCAACCATATTCACTAATGCCTTTACCTGCCTACCGCGAAAATAAACTTCATTTAATTCGATATCAGAATTTTCAAGTAATGAAACCGGAATACGTAATTCGGTACCAGAGCCACTTTCTTCTCTACCGCCAACATATTGCTGACAAGTAGCGCTAATTATCTCAAACGGAGCTTCTGCTTGTAGTTTTTTCTGTGAGGTACAGCTGGTTAAACAAAGACAGAAAATTAAAAAGCAACTAAGTACATATTTCATTAGACCCATATTATTCTTATAAAGATAATAAGTAATATGGGTTTAATAGGTCATTTAACATCGTGATCACAAATATTATACTCCCTCTTGCATTTGCAATTGCTTCAATTTAAAAAGTTCATTCTTTACTTGTTTGTATAAAAACACAGAGAACAGGACTAAAAATACTACTGATGAGCATAAAATATAGACATAAAATCCGTTTGATAAGCTAGCCTTAAATAATGGCAGTAATATTACAAACCCAACGGTATAAAATACAAGAGCTAAAGGTGTAATTATGTAATGCGTATATTTTCTAAAGGAATAATAGGTAGTTAAATCTTCAGTAAAAGTACTTGCATTTTTACTAAAGTTTATGGTACGCAGCCTCTTTAAACTAAACAATTCAATAGCAATTCTAATCACTAAACTACCGATCATTAAACCAATACCAAGCATAAATGTCGCGCTCTTATATCCTGATACATAAATTAGAAAAGACACTAGAATAATAATAGTAAGGGTCAAAACTATGTTACCTGTTCTTTGTTTCTGTTCTATGGATTTTACACTTTTTAAAAGCGATTGAAATCCGTCTTCTGTTGCAGAAACTTCAGATTGGTTCTGCCATTTATTTTGTAAATCTTCAAAATTATTCATTGTTTACACATTTTGTAAGTTGTTGTTTTATTCTATGAATTCTAGTTCGTACAGCTTCATGTTTTATCCCAATTATTTCTGAAATCTCTAGTTGCGGCAAGCCTTCCAATTCCAATAATATAATTGCTTTATTAGTGCTGCTTAGTTTATTTATGCACTTGTATAATTGCACTAACATATCTTCTTTCTCAGCAGGATTGTCACTGCTGTCACTTACCTGCAGACTATCAATTTGTAGCTCCCTATCTTTTTTACGCTCCCGCCGTATTTCAGCTAAACAGGTATTTACACAAATACGGTAAATCCAAGTACCTATTCCGCTTTCATTTCTAAAAGCGTCTAAATTCTGCCAAATTTTTATAAAAGTTTCTTGTACCAGATCTTTAGCAAGAGACTCGTTACCTGCAGTATACCCCATGCATAATCGCATTACTTTTGGGTAGTTTTCTTCATATATTTTCTGGTATGTGATTTCTTTTGATCCCATTAGTTCTTCAACGCATTTTTAAGATTCTCTATAAACCACTGTGGTTGATCATACATGATAAAATGTGATGCCCCATTTGCAAATTCAATATTGTATTCTGCAAGCGCTTTATACTGTAGGTCATAAGTAGATTTCGCCATTTCTAAACCATAAGGTTCTGTAGCCGCCAAAATAGTCACCGGAGAATTTATCTTAGACAAATCTTCACGTAAATCTAACTTTAATAAATCTGTATACCCATAGACATAGGTCTCTCTATCTGCCTTAATCATCCAATTTTTAATTATTTCTTGATTTGATTTTTCTTTGGTCATGCCACTAGCCATTTGAACAACCATAGTTTCAAAATCGGTATCGTTCATAGCTAATAACTGTTTATTATATGGCGAATCATACACCATGTACTCACTTTTGAAATCGGGCATCATTAAAGCACCGGTTGATGGTAAAGCATCTACAATAATCAGTTCTTTGTATGAATTACCCTTTGCTGCCATCCAAAGTGCCAATGCACCACCTAAACTATGACCTAGTAAAACAGGATTTTCTAATTTATTTTCTGATACATATGCTTCAACACCTTCCTTTATTTTTGGTAACCAAGGTTTTTCAATGGCAGCAACGTCACCAAAGCCGGCAAAAGTAAAAACGTGACATTCATATTCTTTTGATAGCTCTGCTACTGTAGTATCCCAAACTTCACCTGTGCACGCAAATCCAGGAAAAAGAAGAATTGGGTTTCCTTCGCCAGTAACTTTTACTTCAAAAGGATTGCCTTGTGCCGTTGTTGAAAGTGCAGATAAAATTAGTAATCCGAATAGTAATTTTTTAATTGTTTTCATCGTAAGAGTTTTTGTTTGTTTGCCCTTTAGATTCAAAAACTAAAAAATGTTACATCCTAATTTGAAAAAAAAATTATTCTGGCTCTACATCCATTCTTTTTATAGCGGTAGATGCTAAAATAAAAGCCGCTAAGAGAAATACTGCCGCCAAAGCATATGGTGCTCCAGGAAAATAAATTGACCCCTCAGGACGTATAAAATAATAAAACACGGGCGCGAAGATGAATTGCCCGAGTATGGCAGTTATACTAACCAGACCAGTAATCGATCCCTGTAAAATTCCTTGTTCCTTTTCAGATACTTGGTTAGAAATTACACCTTGGACCGTAGGACCTGCAATACCGCCCAATGCATACGGAATTAAGAACGCATATAGCATCCACGGTTCTTTGGCGAAAGAAAATAAGAACATACCAACTGTCCAAAGCAGAAATCCGAATGTAATTACTTTACGTTTTCCAAACTTCTTTACAATCTTACCTACTAAAAACCCTTGTACGATTGCAACTAATAAGCCTACGACCATTAGCGACAATCCTATTTGTTTCGGAGTCCAATCATATCGCTCAATACCGTAGTAAGACCATGTAGAAGGTAATGCTTGACCAGCAAGGTTTGCCAAGAAAAAAGCGGATATCAATAACAGGATACCTTTATAATTTCTTAATGCGAACAAAGAAACACCTGGAATCATTTTAGAAAAATTAATCTGTCTTCTATTCTCTGGTGCTAAAGATTCTGGCACAAAGAAATACCCAAAAAGGAAGTTGGCAAATGTTAAGCCTGCAGCTATGTAAAATGGAAGTCGAATATTAATCTCTCCGAAAAACCCACCAATACCAGGACCGATGATAAAGCCTATTCCGAATGCGGCACCTATTAATCCGAAGTTCTTTGCCTTATTTTCTTTGG
>JAHDDP010000037.1 GCA_020629285.1 Maribacter sp. | reverse complement strand
GTTGTTGGTTGTTGGTTGTTGGTTGTTGGTTGTTGGTTGTTGGTTGTTGGTTGTCACTTCGCTTTCGCTCAGTGACCTTTATAGAATGTCATTGCGAGCAAAGTGCGGCTATCTTTTCTTTTGGAAAACGTTCGCTTCGGCTACGCTCAGTGATCAAAAATCGTTTTTCATTTTTCGTTTTTCGTTTTTCGTGGTATTTAAAACTAACTACTTTGTACCTCATACTTAGTACTTTTTACTTAATACTCTTTACTTAATACTTAATACTCCATACGTAATACTATTATCCCGCATCCTTGGCAATTCGCAACGCACTACCAACCATAAAAACAATAAAAGAGGTTTCTATTATCCGTTGTAAAATTCCCCTGTACCCAGAATTAGGATCAGAGAATAGCGAGAATATAAAAATGCCGCTTACTATTCCAGTAATCATTGCTATTTGAGATAAACGCTCGTAGTTCTCAAATTTCTTTAACCCTAATCCTATGCCAATTAAACAAATTGGAAAAAAGATGTAAGTCAAAGAAGCCACAGCATTATGTATAAGTTGTGCAAGACTAGAGTTGATGACATCTGTTGGGCACCCGGCATCACACGGAAATATTCCTACCAAAATAGTTCCTAGTCCGTAGAATAATGCTAACCCGAAAAAACCGGCTACGATGAGTTTTGAACTTGGTAGTTTTCTGGGGGCACTAAAACAGAAAATGGTAATGAGAATTCCGCTAGGTATATACCCGAAGTACTGCAAGTATCGTCCGTACTCAGTGTTTATTGCAAAAGATTCACTTATGTACTGACTTACTATACTGTAATCTTCTATTAATAATGGACCAACGATGGCGGCTATCGCAAATAAACTTACTCCTAAAATACCTATGTATGCTACTAGTTTATTGGTCATTCTATTGGTGGTTGGTTTTTTATATGACGCTCAAAATACCTTTATGTTACATAAAAATTATACTTCTGCCTTATTATGCTCTTCCCACTCCCTTCTCAAATCTGTAGAAAGCATACTGGTGCCATCATGTTTCCAGCCTGGTGGTTTTGTCAAATACTTAAAGCGGTTTACAATTGAGGTTTTTGAAGTGAAAAAATCTCCCAGCATCTTGTACCACTCTCCAAAAGCTATTTTTATAGGATTGTAGGTATCAATATTTGTAACCAGACCGTAAACCGGTTTTTCCACCTCTGGTTCAAAAGTGCCAAATAACCTGTCCCATATTATGAAAATTCCAGCATGGTTTCTATCCAAGTATTGCGGATTGGTAGCATGGTGCACCCTATGGTGACTTGGTGTATTAAAAACAGCTTCGAACCACTTGGGCATTTTAGTGATGAACTCGGTATGGATCCAATATTGATAGATAAGACTGACGGACATCTGCACCAAAACCATCACTGGATGAAAACCGATGAGAATTAATGGCGTCCAAAAAATGAAGGTGTAAAATCCTCCAGACCACGATTGCCGTAATGCGGTGCTTAAATTGTAATTTTTTGAGGAATGATGCACAACGTGACTCGCCCAAAAAAAACGACTAACATGACTAGTTCTATGAAACCAATAATAACAAAGGTCTTCTGCAAAAAGAAGTATTAGCCATGACCACCACGCAAAAGGGATTTCAAATAGATGCCAAAAATTATACAACAAGTAGAAAAACCCCAATGCAATACCTTTGGTAATTAAACCTATAGCAACATTACCCAAGCCCATTACAATAGATGTACCGGCATCTTTAAACTCGTAGTCATGTAATTTTATTTTTACCGATAGTATAACTTCCAAGATAACGGTCACCGTAAAAAACGGAATGGCATAGTGTATTAAATTAGGGATTTCAGGAATTTGCATGCTTATATAATGTCATATTAACCTCCCTAATTTACGAATCTAATCTGTGAACTACAATTACTTTAAAAGGCAACAATTATCACTCATAAAATTCAATAATAGTATAAGCAAAACATATAGCTTATGTAACTTTTGTTACCCATAAACATTGACTTTGTGCGTAATTTTACAGTATAATTAAAACAACAGAATTATGGAAACTTTAAATAAAAACGTGGGATTAGGTCAAGATTATAAAATAGAAATCAGTGATAAACTAAATGTTCTTTTAGCTAATTATCAAATTCATTATATGAACTTGAGAGGTATGCACTGGAATGTAAAAGGGAGCAATTTTTTTCTTTTACATGAGAAGTTTGAAGAGTTATACACTGAAGCTACGGAAACCGTTGATGAGATTGCAGAACGCATTTTAACTTTAGACCAGCAGCCTTTGCATACGTTTGAAGATTATTTGGACAATAAAACCATTAGAATTATCAAAGAAGTGTCTGATGGTGCTACCGGTATTTCTTTACTTATAGATAACTTGAACGAGTTATTAATTCAGGAAAGAGAAATTTTAGAATTCTCTTCTGATAACAATGATGAAGGTACTGCAACTTTAGTTAGTGATTTAATATCCGGACAAGAAAAATTAATCTGGATGCTTAAATCTACATTAAAATAAGCAACATTTTCAGTTATACAAAAGGGCAAAAATCTATCAAGATTTTTGCCCTTTTTTTATTGTATTAAACTTGGCTGAAATTAGTACCTCTGCCTGTTCGTTTTTCTATTTCCAAAGCTCTTTTGTAGAACTCACGGAATTGCTCTTTACTATATTTTGCCCGCATAGCAGATAGCACATCAGATAGACCAAGGCTACACCAATCCCACAGCATGGTATCAAAATTATAGGCGTACATTTGATTTTTCACCTCGGCTCTTATAGTATCTACTTCATTTGCTGTGAATCCGTTTTCTAGAAGTCTTTCTAAAGCTCGTTGCTCATTTTCTTTGGTAAATTCCGTATCTAGATAAGGCTCTAGAATCCAATCCCAATTCCAATTTTGTGGTATAAGTCTAACATTGTTACTTTCGGCAAATTTTTTCAGTTTTTCTTTTTGTTCTGAAGATATAAACATGATATCGTTTTTTACGTGCACTTTGCAAACTGTAAAATCAACCGACATGCAATCTATATCCTTAGCAGAAATTATAGCTGTTGGGTATGCAATTGATGGCTCAAACGGATATTTAGTAATTACAATTTCACTTTCCCGTATTTCAGATTCCCCAATACCACATAGTAGTTTTTTAGTATTGAAAAACTTTAAAGACCTATTAGAATTCAATGAAGATTCTTTCCCCTCAAAATTGAATATGTCTTTTAAAAATTTCCACATAGTAACGAAACAAAAAATCTATTGTTGCTGCTGTTGTTGCTGCATTTCTACTGGTTCTAACAGATCCCACAGATTCCCATATAGGTCTTCAAAAACCGCTACCATTCCATAGGGCATTTTTTCTGGTGATCGTACAAATCTAATTTTACGTTCCATCATTTTATAATAGTCCCTCCAAAAGTCATCAGTATACAAAAACAAGAATACGCGACCACTTGTTTGATTTCCAATACTTGCTAGTTGTTTTTCATTATCTGCCTTTGCCAGTACCAAAGAACATTCTCTTGATCCTTGTGGTGCCACAATAACCCAACGTTTACCATCGCCCAAGTCGGTATCTTCAACCAGTAAAAAATCAAGTTTATTGGTATAAAAATCAATGGCTTTATCGTAGTCATCTACTACTAGTGCTATACGTGCTATACTTTGTTTCACTCTGTATTTCTTTCTATTGATTAATTACCAAGAATATTCGTTTCAAATCCGTCTATGCTTTTGGTATTCTTATTTTTCCAGTATGCTTTAATTTTTTCTTCTCCCTGCTTACTAGACCAATCGTTTAAGGTGGTGCGTTCTTCCTTAAAATCCATGAACGGAACAGCAAAACCGCAAGATGTTTGTACCAAGTCTACCTGCATTTCAATAATCTGTCTAGCGCCGGTATTCGCAGGAAATAGGTCTACATACTTTGCAAACTCTTGATCCCTTTTATGGTATATACCCGCAGTACCATACAATCGTAAAATTATAGGTTTTCCTTCAAAGGCGCAGAACATAATGGTCATTCGGTTGTTCTTAATCAAATGTGCCGCAGTTTCATTACCGCTACCGGTGAGATTTAGCCAAACTATTTTATTTTTATCGATTACCCGAAATGAGTCCGTTCCCTTTGGGGATACATTTACATTCCCCTCAGCAGCAGCCGTACCCACAAAAAATATCTTTTGCTTTTCTATGAATTTTTGTAAATCGGGAGTGATGGATTCTAGTTTCTTTCCCATGTTTATTTGTTTAGTGGCTTTTGATTATATTTTATTTGACCTAAGTCAAACTATAAAATTCTAAAACAATATTACAGATAATTCAAATCTATAAACATCCAAGCATATAATAGCAACTTCAAGATCATTACTACAGTGAAAGAAGCTAGTAAACTATATAAAAACTTCTTCTTGTGATTTTTAAATTTACGGTTTATATAGTACACTTGAACAGGAATAAACAGTAACAAGGCAACAATAGCCAAGCCTATCGCTGTATAAAAATAGAACACCATAACCATGTCCTCAAGGATGTTAATTACTACATTGAGTGCTTCTAAAATATCGTCTACGGATTGAAATCCGCTACCACTCGTAAAACCGTCATTCGTAGTGAACAATACTCTTATTTCAATAAGAAATAACACTGCATTGAACAGGATATAAAATATGAACCAGGATAGCTTTTTAAGTATTTTAATCAATATTTATTCTTTAAATCTTATATCCATGTGTTACGGACAGTATGCTTACTTGATCATTACTCTTGAATGACCATCTCAATTTCCTTTCGTAAATCTTTTTCTGAAACCATAATATCTTGCATCATTAACATTACAAGTTCTTTTTTGTCAGTACTGGTGTCTTTTATATTTGGATAAAGGAAATTCATTAAATATTGCGTTTTCGATAGTATTAACTCTTTTTGCTCTTCAATATTTGCCAAAGTGGAAACTCTATCGTATTCTAACAATTCAATTTTTGAACTAGAAATAGCTTTCCAAGAACTAATTCTAATTTGAGGTATTTGAACTCCATTGACTTTCATCATGACATCGAAAATAGAAATTGTATCATTCTTTTTGTAAAATTCTAAGGTGTCGATTAGTGTTTGCTGTTGAGGCATTTTTTTCTTGATATCTTTATTGGTTTCTCTCAACTCCTTATCCATTGATATAAGTATCTGATTCATATACTTTGCATCTTTACGATCTTCATTCCAATTATTGATAAAAAGTGCTATCAAAATACCGACAATAATTGTAAGGATCTCTTTGAAAAATTCTATAGTAGCTTTATTCATATTGTAAGTTTAGTTGGTATTGAAATATCATGTAATTACAACGCACTTGTTCCATCTTTCAACTTTCTAAAAAATAACACTGTTAGTACAGTAGAAATTCCAACACCTATCCAATTAGAAATTTCAATATCCAATCCTAAACCAACATTAGGGTCATAAAAAATATAGGAACCAACCACGGACGTAATAAAAAATGCCGGAACTAATGCAATGATATAATGCGTTTTCTTTTGATATAAGTATACAGCACCGATCCAAAGAGCAATGGAAGCAGTTACTTGATTTGCCCATGAGAAGTACCTCCATAATAGCTGAAAATCCATATTTGTAAGTATAAATGAAACGATAAAGAGCGGAATAGCTACCATAAATCTATTCTTCAATACTTTCTGGTCTATATTCAAATAATCTGCAATAATCATGCGTGCCGCTCTAAAAGAAGTGTCTCCTGATGTAATAGGTAATACGATTACACCTAAAACGGCAATGGTACCACCAATGGTTCCTAAAGAAATGGTAGCTATTTTATTCACCACAGCGGTTGGTCCGCCATTTTGCAAAAGCTCATTTAAAGAATCTCCATCTAAAATACTCATAGACGCCGCTGCCCAAACCATGGCAATAGCGGCTTCAAGTATCATCATACCATAAAACACTTTTCTTCCATCTTTTTCATTGTTGATGGTACGTGAAATTATGGGAGATTGTGTAGCATGAAAACCTGATAAGGCACCACATGAAATGGTTAAGAAAATTACCGGAAAATAAGGTATGTTCTGCGGATGCATATTTTGAAATGTAAGCTCTGGAATAGGATTGCCTACAACGAACATGCCTATGCAAATACCAATGGCACTTAATATGAGCAACAAACCAAGCACAGGATAAATTTTACCTATGATTTTATCTATTGGTAATAAGGTTGCTACTATGTAATAGAGAAATATGGCAAAAAGTACTATGGTCAAATAGCTTGTTTCTGAACCTATAACATCATTAATCATATTTGCGGGAGCAGTTACAAAAACAGTACCTACTAAAATTAGCAGTAATAGCGCAAAGAAGTTTACAACGTGGCTAAACGATTTCCCTAAAAAACGAGATGCTAGTGCCGGTAAATGTGCACCACCAAACCGTAACGAAATCATACCGGTTAGGTAATCATGCACGGCACCTGCAAAGATTGATCCAAGCACAATCCAAATAAATGCGATGGGACCATACAAAGCACCCAATATGGGACCAAAAATGGGACCTACACCTGCAATATTCAGAATTTGAATAAAAGCATTTCTATTACTGTTCATGGGTACAAAGTCCACCCCATCTCCCATAGTATGTGCGGGAGTTTCCTCTGTTTCATTTGGTTTAAATGTTTTATCTACAAATTTGCCGTAGATGATATAACCCAATACCAATAGGATAATGGATGTAATAAATGTAATCATGGAGGTGTTTTAGTTTTTGTTTTGAGCGTGTTAATGGATTTATTAACGAAGTCTGGTCTTCAGTTCAACAATTAATAACCAGTCTCAATTCAAAGCAAACTTAATTTTATTTTTTAAGATTCCGTTGAAATAAATGCTTGATAGTCCTTTTTGGAATATTTTCTAAATTCAAATCCTTATGACCAAATTCTATTGGTAGTAAATATTGGCTATTGTTATGCTCTTTTATTACATAAACTGTTCTAATTTTCAATATTGAATCTGATTTATAATCAATAATTTCCTTTGTTGTAGTTCGTTTTTTTCTACCTGTATAAACTTCTAATTTAACTTTAATTGGTTTAAGCGTAAGGATGGAATCCAAAAGCTCATACTTTCCATAATAATCTTTAAAAATACTTTTCCCTCCATAATCACTGATGTCATTCTGTATTTTGATGAATTCATTATTATTCAATAAAACAATTTCGGCAACATTATTAATTCTATAACTTTTAAAAGATAATGAGTCTCCTTTTTTAATTAGATTGTTCTTTAATTCATTTAACTGAGCATAAGACTGATTCATGCTCATTAAAAAAAAGATTATATAAAATATATTTTTCATAAAATGTAAATAACGTTCTAGTTTTTACTTGCGCCTAAATGAAAAAGCCAGTTGCGAAACCTAGTACCAATTTTATATTTAAACCTTTAAGCTCTTCTTGCAATAGGCATTCTTACCCAACGTTTTTCCCTTTTTTCATTAATAATTTTGAAATTCTATTGTTATTGGTTAAAAATATAGCTCCAATAAAAATATTAAATCCACAAGTAAACCACCTGTTATAGTCGATAAATAAGTTCAAGATTATCCTTGAACTTTCGTCCATTTTGTTTGTCCAAACTTGCTTTTTAAACTCTAAAAAACAGTAGTTTAAAAAGGGAGCAATATTGTCAACGATCATTAAAAGTCCAATTATTATTATTCCAAATTTAAAAAGTCCAACCTCGTTTAGATTTTTCATATCAATTATTTGGGAATCAAAGCCTTTACTAAGTCTAAAGAGTTTAATTAATCTATCCGTTTTAAACAGAAAAAAGAAAACAATTAATCCCATAAGAACCAAGTGAATTATACTAATTATAAATTCGAACAAATCAAATCCAAAATTAACCGTCATTCTTGGCTGTAATCGATATATAAGAGTTGTAAAACAATAAATTCCAAAGATTTTAATTATAACTCTGAAAAGGTCAGTTATGGTCATTCTATCAGTTTTTTTAAGGTATTTTAAGCTGCTATTTTTCGGACTAATTCTGACTTTAAATTTATAAAATTCATATTTGTTTAAGAACAGAGCTAAAATATTAGTATACTTAGTTGGCTGACACAGTTTTATTTTTTCACCCGCTCAATAACAAACATGATAACCACTGACAGAATAGCCACTACAATTGCTTTAACCCAGTTGATTTCATCTTTTGCAAAGGCATCATAAATAATAAAACCGGTTGCGAAACCTAATACGAATTTTAAATTTTGAAGGGTAAATAAGTTTTTCATTTTGTGGTGGATTAGGTAAAGAACTAATGTTAGTCATCCCCAGCAGATTCAAACATTGTCCAATTTGTGTTACTTGCGTTATATGTTATTGGCAATAGTATTTTTTACTATTATTTCATTCAGTTTTTGAATATCAGCTTCCTTAATTTCATTCAAGTCAAACGAAACTGTAATGCCGCTGTCTTTTTAATTTGATTAAAACTCAATGATTTTGAAGCCCAAGAGTAAATTCTTATAACAGCTCCTTTTTTGTTCCATTGAACATAATTTTTAAACTAAAACATTTTACTGAAATATATCACTTGTAGAAAAAAACCAATAGCACTTATTCTTTTGTTCAGTTTTGGATTTTCAAATTCAAATAATTCAAAAATACCCACCAAAATAAAAATTAGAGAAAGGAATAGAATGGATATCCAAATCCAACTTTTCATATTGTCAAAATGTATCTTTTTCTTTTCCATTTGTGTTCAAATGATATTATTGCTTATGCGCCGTAAGATAAGCAGGGTAATTGTGGGCGTGAGAAGTGTAGAAAGGTACTAACAATGTTATTTTTATATGATTTGCTACAGTACATGTTGGCATTGTATAAAAGATTAATCATTTAATTAGTTCCCCTTTATAATTATAGTTTTCCCTTTTTATGTATTCTCCATTTTCGTCATAGATATATTTGGACTTTACTCTTACCTTCTCATCTTTGGTCTGCTTACCATATCTATCGTAATATAGCACCTCGTTTCTTGACATATTTTTATGATATGTTACAACTCCCATAGCTTTTTCTTTAGAAGGGTACCCTGATTCATCCGTAAAGTAAAAACGTTTATTCTTTCCGTATTCATTAAAATCCCTCATGTCAACTTTAGCATAACCCAAACTGGAACTATTAGCTAATTTACCATGACTATTAATAAATTCTTCTCCATAGAATTGACCGTTCTGATCCATATGGAAAATAACTTTTGCATAGCCATACTTTCCATTTTCCAGTATCCCCTCTTCATTTCTATTTTGACGTGATGATATGAAACCGTCTTTATTATAGGTGAAATGAGTAACTTTAAATCCATTTGGGTCTGGTATAGTGTCAAGGTTTGAGTTAAATCTAATTTCCGTCAATCTTCTATTTTGATAATCTCTGTCCACTTTGTAAATCGCAACACCATAGTGGTTTACTAATTTGCCTTCATTATCATAATTTTCCTTTCTTACCCAAAAGCCAGACTCATTTAATAAATATTTGTGCAGCCAGATACCATTTGCATTTATAATTCTTTCTTGCTTTTTATTTTTAAATATTTCCTCAAAATAATTATCATAATATTTCCGTTCTAAAATATGTGCTCCAAAATTTGAATTTGAACTTTTCTTGCCTGCAACAAAATACTCTACTGTTTTTAGCCTTTCATCATTGTCGAAAGTAACTTTATAGCAATTAATTGATTTGATTTCATCTTCTGTCAATTTTATAGTAGGCTTTACTGTTCTATTTGTATGGTCAGAATTCCAATTCATATAGTATCCACTTTCATTTTGACTATAAATTTTTAATGCTGCAATAAGTGCAATTACCGTAAAAAAAAATTTCTTGTAATTCATTTTGTTTCTTTTGCTTGTTTTTAATGGTTTAGCTAAACGTAGCGCGGAGGCGAAAAAGCTTTTTGTTTCCTTCTGCCTGCCGTTAGGCAGGTCTATACGTGAAGCTAAAGGTTAATGTTTAGTTTTATTTTTTCTTCTCTAAAGCTAGATCCAGAAGATTTACTGGCTTTATAAAAATAAGCAAACCTTATCTTTTATAATCTAATCTCGTATTGTAAATAGGTTGTTTTAGCAAACGTTTTTACTATTGATTAGCTCTCTCGTCATAATAATCTAATCTTGTTTGATAATATGATGAATGACCATTAACCTTATCGATATATGCCACACTTTTTTTGTTCAGTTTTAGCCTGTAATATTTAGGGTAAGACATAGAAGAAGATAGTATCATACAATAATTGTTACTGCTATTCTCTATACAAACTTCAGACTTTAAGTTGCTTGGAATTTTCAATTCTAATTTAGAGTTTCTCTCTAGTTCGTATTTTATTCCATTTACAGAAATTCTCATGACGTCTTTTAGTTCTTTTCCAAAATCTCTGAATAATACTATCTTGGCAGAATCTACATTTATCTTATTTTCATCATTTCTTCTAAAATCTCTAGAATTATAGTCGTTTAATATCTTTAGAAGTTGTGGTAGATTTCCATGATTTTTAATATTTTTAAACGCAACAAGAGCTATTTTATCTTCAGAAATTAGGCTTTCAAAAAATTCACGATTTAATTGACCGAAAGATGCACGATCTAATCTCATTGACCCAGAATCATAGTCGGCTATAAACGCCTCTCCAAATAAATCTCCTTTTTCAATATACCATTGATTTAGTAATTGGGGCATTGCTGCGCCTGTGTCATTTGCAAATGTTTCCCCTCGATAAGCTTTTATTTTTCCTTCAATAATGAGTTCTGAAAAACCTTGTGCATCTTTTAAATCTTTACCTAAGCCCAAAAAACCCGTTCTTGTTTTAAACTCTTTCTTCTGAAAAAAAACATTCTCTCTTTCCAAATAATATCCAGTTACTTTCTCTAGGTCAATTTTAGAGTCATTTCCCGTTTTAATGTTAGAAAACTTTAAAAACCTGTTTGAGATTGAAATATTTTCGCAAAATATTGTGTCATTGATTTCAGTTGTAAAAAATGATTGACCATTCATGGTAGATGACACTAAAATAACCAATATTAATAATTTCGTTTTCATTTTATAAATGTTTGCTAAGGGTTGTGTTTAATAACAGTAGGGCAGATTTGCACGCTATCCGTTAAGTTGACCACAAGGCGAATTTTTAAATTTTATTTTTTTTCTTTTTCCATAAGCCAAATTTAAAAATTTGACGACCTTGCAAATACGCCAATAACCTTCAGTTTTACTATAATTGCCCTATTGTTTTTATACGATGTTAACATACTTTTTTTACTACGTGTTCTATTCTCCTGATGTCTTCCAAGTTCGCTAATTTTCGATTTTTCACGAAAAGATTGTCGTTCATAAATTCTATCTCTAATCCTTTACTACCTTCAAATTCTTTTAAGATTTTTATAGTATTAATAAAATCTGCTGATTTTTTAAATGTGAATGATTCGTAATTTTTTAATTTTAAGTCGTCATCGTTTTTAATTAAGTCAAAGAGTTTTTCAACACCAGATTTTTCCCGTAAATAATAATGACCAAAATTGTAATTAAGTTTTAACCAAAACATAATTTGAGATTCGTGATAGCTTGTGTCGAAATATCCAGGCTCTTTATCTTCAATCTTGACAACTGGAAGAAATACAAAACCGTTTGAAAATTCTAAACGAAAACAGTCACTATAACCCCAGTCATCATATTTTGAAAGTGTTTTAGTTTTTTCAAGAATTTTAAGTTCTTGTTCGGTTAATTTGTATTTTCTGTATTCGATGTTTTCTTTAAGATAATTAACTGCTCTTTCTGCCTCTTTTTGTTCTTCCGTATACAATTTGTCAATATCAGACTCTGGCATTGTATTAAATTCATTGTCATGGACTACCCAATGTCCGGATTCGGCTTGTTCTAGCGTAATTTTGGCGCCAGTTTCAGGGTCAATTATATATTCATCTGCCAAACTTTCCTTCAATTTTCTTTCATATTCTTGGTCTGCTTTTGAACCTTTTAAAAAAAAATTGTAGAGTTTTGAAAGAGCATATAATCCAAAAAGACTAATAACTATATAAAATATTATTTCGCCAAATTCCATTTAGTGTCGATGTTTTTTTAAATATATGCTAACGTGTTTGTATTTGGTTTGTTGCGTGTTTCAAACACATAGTTTAGCAAATACAAACCGAATAGAAAATCTGTGAGGATTATCGTAAGTAGACCAGTACTAGCAATGAATTATACACCACTTACGGGAACGCTATATAATTCGGGCTGCGAACCAGTTGGATATTGGCGATGCTCCGCTATATCTAACCGATTTGCACCTAATAACACCTCTGAATCATCGGCAGAAAAACTATAGGGAGTTTCGTCATTACTATGATAGGTTAATCGTGTTGCTTCGCCACCTTGGGCATCCATAACATAAATATCAAAATTGCCATATCTATTAGAGGCAAATGCCATCTTTTTTCCGTCTTTACTCCAAACTGCTTTAAAATCATGGGCAGAATGATAGGTTAACTGCCTTGCTACACCACCTTCTGCCGGTACCGAAAATAGGTTTCCTTTATAAGTAAATGCTATTGTAGTACCATCGGGAGAAATTGCTGGGTAACGCGCCCATTTAGGATTCGTTTGTGCCGTGCATACATAAGTTAAGCATACCGTTAAGGCGGTCAAAAAAGAATATTTCATACGTTTAGTTAGTTGGTCTATAGTAGTTTCGAAAGATAAGGATTACAATTGTTTGCTACAATCTATGTATGGTCATTGGTATGCTTTTGTACATACTTTGCCAAAACCCAACAAATCTGTATAAATTTACTATCGCAGATAATCATGATACCACAGTGAAAGAAGAAGAAAATTATTGGACACAGCGTTATACCGAAAAACAAACAGGTTGGGATATTGGCTACCCTTCTACCCCTATTAAAGAATACATTGATCAGTTAACTGACAAGACTATTCAGATTTTTATACCGGGAGCCGGAAATGCGTATGAAGCGGAATACCTGTGGAAAGCAGGATTTAAAAATGTTCATATTCTAGATATCTCTCAAATTCCGCTAAAAGAATTCAAAAAAAGGAATCCCGATTTCCCGAACGAGAATATGCATCAAGCAGATTTTTTCGAGTTCAAAGGGCTGTACGACCTTATCCTAGAACAGACCTTTTTCTGCTCTTTTGAACCTACCGATGCTAATAGAAATGCCTATGCCAAACACATGGCTGAACTACTAAAACCAAAAGGAAAATTAGTGGGACTCTGGTTTAATATTCCCTTAACCGATGACATGGAGAAGCGCCCCTTTGGAGGAAACAAAGATCTGTACACCAAATATTTATCACCCTATTTTAAAACGATCACTTTCGATCCCTGTTATAACTCTATAAAGCCTAGGCAAGGGAATGAGTTGTTTGGGATTTTTGAGGTTCGTTGATGGTTGTTCGTTGTCCGTTGTCAGGTCACTTCGGCTACGCTCAGTGACCTAAACACCTATTGTCCGTTCGAGCGCAGTCGAGAACTATTGGTGTCCCAAATTGACAGATTGCCACATCGCGAAAAGCTCCTCGCAAAGACGTCTTTAAAACTGCAAACTGTTACTGTAAAATGAACACTCATAACAAGCCGCATTATCACTTCGGCTCCGCTCAGTGACCGGTTTATTATTTTTGTCAGTTCGAGCGCAGTCGAGAACTATTGGTGTTTCACTTAAACAGATTGCTTCGTGCCTCGCAAAGACGTTCACGAGGATTGCATAGCATAACTGCCTACTGAATACTGTTACTGCCAACTGAAACTGAACACTCACAACAAGCCGCATTATCACTTCGGCTACGCTCAGTGACCGGTTTATTATTTTTGTCAGTTCGAGCGCAGTCGAGAACTTTTGGTGTTCCAAACTAACAGATTGCTTCGTGCCTCGCAAAGACGTTTACGAGAATCGCATAGCATAACTGCTTACTGAATACTGTTACTGTAAACTGAACACTCACAACAAGCCGCATTATCACTTCGGCTTCGCTCAGTGACCGGTTTATTATTTTTGTCAGTTCGAGCGCAGTCGAGAACTATTGGTGTTTCACTTAAACAGATTGCTTCGTGCCTCGCAAAGACGTTCACGAGGATTGCATAGCATAACTGCCTACTGAATACTGTTACTGCCAACTGAAACTGAACACTCACAACAAGCCGCATTATCACTTCGGCTACGCTCAGTGACCGGTTTATTATTTTTGTCAGTTCGAGCGCAGTCGAGAACTTTTGGTGTTCCAAACTAACAGATTGCTTCGTGCCTCGCAAAGACGATTAAATAAACTGCAAACTGAAACTGACATTAACGAAGAACCAACAACGAAGAACGAACAACGAAGAACGAGCAACGAAGAACGAGCAACGAAAAACTGTTAAAGAATTACGGATAATTCAAAACCGCATACTGTTAACATCCTTTTAAGAATACTTCCCTTTCTTTTCCGCTATTTTTAAGCACATAACTAACAAACCACTCAAATGACTTCAAGATTACTCTCCTTGCTGGTGCTTTTTGCATCTTTTTTCGTTTCTGCTCAAGAATTTAAAATGGACATGGTACAAGACATGAAACCCCGTAACATCGGTCCCGGTGGTATGAGCGGTCGTGTTACCAGTATTGATGTCGTGAATTCCAACTCTGATATTATGTATGTCGGTACCGCTTCTGGCGGATTATGGAAATCTACATCTGGTGGTATAAAATGGGATCCTATTTTTGATAAAGAAGTAACCGCTTCTATTGGTGCCGTTGCCATTCAGCAAAGTAACCCGTCTGTAATTTGGGCTGGTACTGGAGAAGGTAATCCTAGAAATAGTTTGAATGGTGGCTACGGGGTATATAAATCTCTGGATGGCGGTAAGACCTGGAAATCTATGGGTCTTGAAAAAACGAGGCATATTCATAGAATTAAAATTGACCCAATGAACCCGAATACGGTTTATGTTGGTGCCATTGGCTCTCCTTGGGGCGAGCACCCTGAACGCGGAGTCTTTAAAACTACCGATGGTGGTGAGACTTGGGAGAAGGTTCTTTTTGTAAACAATAAAACGGGGGTTGCCGATCTTATTATGGATCCAACCAACCCAAACAAACTTATCGCTGCCATGTGGGAACATAAGCGTGAGCCTTGGTTCTTTAATTCTGGTGGTTCTGGTAGCGGTCTATACATTACCCATGATGGTGGTAAGAATTGGAAAAAACTTAGTGAAGAAGATGGTCTGCCTGCTGGCGATTTGGGTAGAATTGGTGTTGCCATTGCTCCTGGTAAGCCCGATGTTATTTATGCTTTAGTGGAAGCAAAAAAGAATGCGCTGTACAAATCTGAAGATGGCGGATTTAAATGGAAGAAAATCAATGATAAGAATGATATCGGTAATAGACCTTTTTACTATTCCGAAATATATGTGGATCCTGAAAATGAAAATAGGATTTTCTCGGTATTTACATACGTCAACGTTTCGCAAGATGGTGGTAAGAACTTTACACAACTAATGCCTGCTTACCGTGCAAATAATGGCGTACACCCTGATCACCATGCATTCTGGATTCACCCAGAAAACGGACAGTTTATGATGGACGGTAATGATGGCGGATTGAATATTTCTAAAGATGGTGGAAAAACATGGCGTTTTGTGGGTAACCTACCGGTTGCTCAATTTTACCATATAGCAACTGATAATGAATATCCTTATAATGTATACGGTGGTATGCAAGATAATGGTTCTTGGAGAGGACCTGCCTATGTTTGGAAAGCTCAAGGAATTCGTAATAGCTACTGGCAAGAAATAAGTTTTGGTGATGGTTTTGATGTGGTACCCGATCCTGTAGATTCTAGATATGGTTATACCATGAGCCAGCAAGGCAACGTACAACGTTTTGATCATGTTACAGGTAATAATTACATTGTACGCCCTACTCCACCAGATGCTGAAACTGAACTTCGCTTCAACTGGAATTCGGCAATTAGCCAAGACCCTTTTGATAATAGCACCCTTTATTTTGGTAGTCAGTTTGTACACAAGAGTACAGATAAGGCATTAACGTGGAAAGTGATTTCTCCGGATTTGACTACGAACGACCCTGAAAAGCAAAAGCAAAGTGAAAGTGGCGGATTGTCCATGGATGCAACGGGAGCAGAAAACCACACTACTATTTTGGTAATTGAGCCATCCCCTGTTGAAAAGGATATGTTATGGACAGGTTCTGATGATGGTCGTGTACATTACACTCAAAATGGTGGAGAAACTTGGACCGAGGTAACCGCAAATATTAAAGGCTTACCAAAAGGAAGCTGGATTCCGCAAATAAAAGCATCTACCCGTAATAAAGGAGAAGCACTTTTAATCGCTAATGATTATAGAAGATTCAATTATACTCCGTATGCATACCGCACTAAAGATTATGGTAAAAGCTGGACAAGAATTGTTGATGCTTCTGATGTAGAAAGCTATGCGTTATCAATCATAGAAGATCCTGAGAATCCGAATTTGGTATTTTTAGGTACCGATGATGGCTTATATGTTTCTTTCAATGCAGGTGAAAAATGGCGAAAATGGACCGAAGGTTTCCCAACGGTTTCTACAAAAGATTTAGCTATTCACCCAAGAGAGCATGATTTGGTGATCGGTACGTTTGGTAGAGCTGCATGGGTATTAGATGATATTCGTCCGTTACGCGCTTTGGCTGCTGATGCAACCATTCTAAATAAAGATATCGAATTATTCACGCCTCCAACGGCATATCAAGCAGCTTATCAACAACCAACAGGAAGTCGTTTCGGTGGCGACGGACTGTATCAAGGTGAAAACAAAAAGTCTGGCGCTATGATTACCTATTATTTAAAAGAAGGTAAGAAAGCTGCTAAAAAAGGAACTCCAAAGGGTGATAAGAAAGAGAAAGATGCCGAAAAGACATCCGAAGAAAAAACAGAGAAAGTAGAATTGACAGGAGTACAAAAGAAAGACTCCGTCCAGTTCGATTTTTATGATGGCGATCGTTTAATTCGTACCTTAAAATACAAGACTCCAGAAAAAGCAGGTTTCCACAGAATTTACTGGAGAATGGATGAAAAAGGTGCAGAC
The DNA here is from genome assembly GCA_020629285.1 of Maribacter sp. Classification (GTDB taxonomy): domain Bacteria; phylum Bacteroidota; class Bacteroidia; order Flavobacteriales; family Flavobacteriaceae; genus Maribacter. The sequence goes on along the minus strand of JAHDDP010000037.1, from coordinate 12,732 downwards.
AGACCTTCCAGAAAAGTAATTACCAAAAAGAAAGAATCTGGCGGTTTAGATGTAAAACCAGGAACTTACACTATCAAAATGCTTTATGGTGACATGGAAGAAGAAACTAAAATTACAGTAGCTTCTGACCCCCGTTTAAATGTCTCTACCGTAGCTATCAACGAAGCGTATGACAACGGAAAAGTTCTAGAATCATACATGCAAAAAGCTGCGGATGCCGTACAGCAATTAGCAAAAAGTAAAGAAACAGCAGAAAAGTTTCAAAAAGAACTAAAGAAAGAAGATGATAAAAAATATAAAGAGCAGATTGATGCTTCTAAAGATATCATCAAACAAATAGATTCTGTAACTGCAATCTATTTAGGCAAAGTTGATAAGCGACAAGGTATTACCCGTAGCAAAGAGATGACGGTAATGCAGCGTTTACAAATTGCAAGGCGTTATGTTGGTTCTAGACAAGCAGGTATGACAGCTACTGAAAAGCAGCTTATGCAATTTGCAAAAGACGAACTAGAAGGGGCTCTAGAAAAAATGAATTCATTTTTCTCTACTAACTGGAAAGCTTACAGATCAACTATGGAAAGCTTAGAGCTTTCTCCGTTCAAGGAAGTAGACATCTTTAGTTTAAAATAATTCTCATGATATTAGGCATACTCACTTAAAACATCAATTATGAAAAAACTATTCGCTTGTTTTGCCATAGCTCTTATTTGGAGTTGTACAGAAAAAAAAGAAGTTCAAAAGGAAGAGCAAAAAGAAGTAGAAATCACCAAAATACCCGATCAATATTCCATTAAACAAATGATGGATAATGAAGCTATTTCTGGAGGTAGTTTTTATCGTGATAATTCTAAATTATTGGTTTCAAGTAATCGATCTGGTATATATAACATGTACACCGTGCCTACCACAGGTGGTGAGTTAACGCCCATAACACAATCTGACAGTGCTTCTATTTTTGCAATTTCCTATTTTCCTAGAGATGAGCGAATGCTTTTTAGTATGGATGGTAATGGTGATGAAATATACCATATCTACATTCGCAATCTAAATGGTAGCCTTACAGATCTTACGCCTGCCAAAGGTGCTAGGGCTAGTTTTCAAGGATGGGCAGAAGATGACCAAAGTTTCTTTTTTACATCGAACAAGCGAGATCCTAAATACATGGACCTGTATCAAATGGATTTTCTTAATTATTCGCCTAAATTAATTTTTAAGAATGAAGAAGGATATGAAATTGGAAACCTTAGTAAAGATGAAAAATATTTGACGTTGGGCAAATCTTTAAATACCAACGATTCAGACTTATACCTATATGACCTATCCACAAAGAAGAAAATTAAGATCAATAAAACGCAAAGTGCGAATAGTAGTCAAGATTTTTCTCCCTCTGGCGATGAACTTTATTATACCACAGACGAAGGCAGTGAGTTTTCATACTTAATGAAGTATAATATTGCATCTGGCGCGACCGAAAAAGTGATTACCCGTGATTGGGATATTTTAGGTAGTTACTTTACAGATAATGGCAGTTATTTGGTCACCTATATCAATGAAGATGCAAAGAATACCATCGAAGTAATGGATGTAGCCACTATGGAGAATATTGATTTACCTGAGTTTGATGCTATGGCAATAACCAATGTAGATTTCTCAAAAGACGAAAAATGGATGCGTTTTTACGCAGGTGGCTCACATACTCCAAGTAATTTATATGTCTATAACCTAGAAACGAAAGAACAGAAACAATTAACAGATGTTCTGAATCCTGAAATTGAAGCAGACGATCTTGTTTCTGCTGAAGTAGTTCGTTATAAGTCTTTTGACGGAGTAGAAATACCTGCCATTTACTATAAGCCTCACCAAGCAAATGCCGATGCAAAAGTACCCGCTTTAGTTTGGGTTCATGGAGGACCGGGTGGACAAAGTCGACAAAATTTTAGTTCTTTCATTCAATACCTTACCAATCATGGGTATGCTGTACTTGCTGTAAACAACCGTGGTAGTAGCGGCTATGGAAAAACATTTTACCAAATGGATGATTTAAACCATGGCGATAAAGATTTAAAAGATTGTGTTGAAGGTAAAAACTGGCTTGCGGCTCAACCTGAAATCGATGCCGATAAAATTGGGATCATAGGTGGTTCTTATGGTGGTTATATGACCATGGCCGCATTGACATATACTCCTGAAGAATTTGCAGTTGGTGTTAACTTGTTCGGAGTAACCAATTGGATAAGAACACTAAAAAGCATACCACCATGGTGGGAATCTTTTAAAGATGCTCTTTATTTAGAATTGGGAGACCCCTACAGTGCAGATTCGGTACGTTTAAAAGAAATTTCACCTTTGTTCCATACCGATAAGGTGACCAAACCTTTAATTGTACTGCAAGGTTCGCAAGATCCACGTGTGTTACAAGTTGAATCTGATGAGATTGTTGCTGGGGTAAAAAAGAACGGAGTTCCTGTAGAATATGTTCTTTTTGAAGATGAAGGACATGGTTTTGTCAAAAAAGAAAATCAGATTGAAGCCTACAGTAGGGTTTTAGATTTTTTAGATTTGTATTTAAAGAAAGATAAAGACACCCCAATTGAGGCGGGTGAAGAATAAATCTAAAAATAGAGTTACACCTTAAATTAAAGAATGAAGAAAGTTATTACCGCACTGGTACTATTAGCAACCATTACGTATACAAACGCGCAAAGTGAAATAACCGGTGAAGATGATTTTGGTAGTTGGTTCATGTATTTTGGAACCAATAAAATTGCCGATAAATGGAGTATACATACCGAAGCGCAGTTTAGATATTATGAGATGGCATCTAACTTTAATCAGTTATTGCTTCGTACGGGAGTAAATTATCATATTAATCCTAATGCCATTGCCACTTTGGGGTACGGTTTTATTGATACCGACCCTACCTTTAGGGAATTTGATGTTCTTGGTGATGATGCCATTTTTGAAAATAATGCTATTTCAGAGCATCGCATTTTTGAGCAGTTTATTCTAAAAAACAAAGTATGGGAATTTAAATTTGAGCATCGCTATCGATTAGAGCAACGCTTTGTACAAAACAACGCCACCGGCATCAGTAATACATTACACAGAGCTCGCTACAGAATTCAAATGACCCTACCCCTAACCGATATTTTTTTCCTGAATTTTTATGATGAGATCTTTATCAACCTACAAGAAGATGCGTTTGGACAAAATCGTGCCTATGCTGCCTTAGGCGTTCATGTAACCGAAGATTTAAGCATGCAATTTGGTTATTTAAAAAATCACTTTAGCGAGACTAATTTTGATCGTTTTCAAGTAGGCTTATTTTATAACACTGATTTACGTGGCATTTTTAAAAAGAAGGAGAAATAGGTTGAAATCGCTTAGATTCATTCACTTAATTCATTCCTGTTAAAATCAATTGGAAATGAGCAAATGGAATAAGTTTTAATATGTAACTTTATCGAATAACCTTAAAATACTGTAATAATGAAAATATTTAAAATTGAATTGGCGTTGCTAGCACTACTGTTAGCTTTTGGATGCAAAGAAGTTAAAAAAGAAGCATCTGAAGCCAAAGAAGAAGTTGAAGAATTGATGGATGAAGCAAAAAATGAAATGGATGAGGATGAAACCGTTGTTAAATTTATGCTAGAACCAAAAAGCGATAGTAATGTAAAAGGTGAAGTAACCTTTACCCAAGATGATGATGAGGTAGAGATGGTAGCCATGTTATCTGGCTTGTCTGAAGGCGAGCACGCCATTCATATTCACCAAACGGCAGATTGTACTGCAGCCGACGGTTCTTCTGCAGGAGGACATTGGAACCCTACAAACGAACCACATGGTAAATGGGGTGCCAGCGAAGGATACCATAAGGGAGACATAGGTAATTTTACCGCTGATGCCGAAGGGAATGCCACCGTTGAGTTTGAAACTGATGAGTGGTGTATTGGTTGTGACGATGAAAATAAAAATATATTGGGCAAAGGTGTTATTGTACACAAGGGTGTAGATGACTACACTTCTCAACCTAGTGGTGCCGCTGGTGCACGTGTAAGTTGCGCTGGTATAATTGAATAGAGTCAATAAAAAATATGATAAAAGCTGTTCTTAGAACAGCTTTTTCTATTTTTATCCGATTTAAAAAATTTCATATGCAATTAGACCTTTTGGTTGACCAATTTAAAAAGAAAGACCCCTCGGCTTTCGAAAAGCTATATGGCATGTATAGTGAAAACATTTGTGGTGTTATAAATACTATCGTTAAGAACGATGCACGTTCGCAAGAAATATGTCAAGATGTATTTATTAAAATCTGGAATAACTGTGATAGTTATAACTCAGGTAAAGGAAGATTTTTTACATGGGTTTTGAATATCGCCAGAAATGCCGCTATCGATGAAATACGCAGTAGGTCGTATAAAAATGAAAAAAAGAACCTTAGTGCAGATTACTTCGTAGGTATTTTACAGCACAAGGAAGAAGAAGACACTTCATCTGTAGACACTAAAGGTCTTAGAAACTTAATAAAGAATTTAAAGGAAAAATGTGTTCAGATCATTGAACTGTTATATTTTAGAGGATATACGCAAAAAGACGCTGCAGAAGAATTAGAAATTCCGATAGGTACTGTAAAAACAAGAAACAGAAGTTGCATTTCCCAATTGAGGGATAATATGGTCGTAAGATAGTATGGATGTAGAAAAATACATAGCATCGGGAATTTTGGAGCTTTACATAGCCGGTACACTTTCAGAAAAGGAAAATCTGGAAATTGCCAACTACGCTAAAGAGTACCCAGAAATTCAGAAAGAAATAGAAGCTATCGAAGCTTCAATATTAGAGTTGTCTAGAAAAGCATCACCTGGTTATAATTATTCATTTGCAGCATTAATGAATAGAATCAATGGTGAGGTCAAGGTAGTTGATATTAATGAGAAGCGTAGCTCACCGTTCTTATCCTATATTGGTTGGGCGGCATCTGTTCTATTGGCAGTAGGTCTTTTTTGGATGTATCAGCAGAACCAAGATTTAAAATCTGATATTGAAATTGTAGAAAAACAAAATGTAGATTTAGAACAGCAAATTGCAGATACCGATTCTTCATTAGAACAAACTCAAGAACTTTTAAATACGCTGCGTGACCAAAATATAAGCGTTATAGCGTTAGGAGGACAGGAAGTTTCACCTACTTCTTACGCCAAAGCGTATTGGAACAAAGAAAATCAAAAGGTATTTATAGATGCAAAAGGTCTACCTGAACCACCAGATGGTTTCGTATACCAGGTTTGGTCTCTTAAGCTTTCTCCGCTCACCCCTACCAGTATGGGGCTGCTAGAAGATTTTGCTGCGGATGAGAACAAGGTTTTTGCGTTGAATAACCCTAACGATTCTGAAGCATTCGGTATTACCCTAGAACCTGCAGGTGGTAGCGATTCTCCAACATTAGAGCAATTATATACTCTTGGTGTAGTAGCGGCTTCTTAAAAATTAATTTCAAAGTATAATGGGCGGTTTTTAAAAACTGCCCATTTTTTTACTATTTTGCCACCATGGATTTAAAGAAACTTTTTGGAACCGTTTTAACCCTATTAGGTATTGGCGGACTTGTTTATACTGCAATTTTATTTGGTAATAGTACTGGCACCACTAAGCAGCTAATCGTTTTTGGCGTATTGGGTGCTATATTTTTCTTCTCAGGAATAGGATTGATCAGAAATACCAGTAAGAACTAAAACGGCAAATGTTTTAGATTACCTATCTTTCTTTACCCGACTAAAACTTAAACTTTTTACCAACCATTTCGGTAAGGTTTTATGCGGATTCCTCTTTTTAAGATTCAGAAACAACCCTAATGATTTTAGAATGGGTACTTTATGCGTTTCTACCAATTCTATCAACGTACCATCGGGATCTTCCATATAACTGAAATGACCCGCGGCATCGCCCATATCAAAACTATTGGCACTGTCTACGGTAAAAGGATAACCATTGGTTTTAGCTTTTTCTCTGATTAACCCCATACCAGAGACATCAAAACACAGGTGTATGTACCCCAAGTCTCCCCACAATCTATTTTCAAATATCTTAATTGGTGTTCTATCTAAAACCTGAATAAGTTCTAGTTGTGTAGGACCAAGAAGATCTCCGAATCCGCCAACGGACTTTCGTTCTTGAGAAAGAATTACTCTTCTATATTTTTCTGTTGTACTATTGTTTTCAATTGTTTCAATAGTATCGTGTGCTTTTACGGTATACCCTAACATCGAACTATAAAATTCGATCGAATTTTCCATATTACCAACGCCAATTACAGCGCCTAGCACTCCCCCATTTTTTGATGGTTGTTCGCAAAAAACATAATGATCTTCAACCATTTGAACCCGATTACCAAAAGGATCGGTGAAATAAAAACTAGAACGATATGAATTACTGATTTCTGAGAGATTAGACACTTCTAAATCCCTTAAATACGAATGCATTGCAATCAGGTTTTCACATCTAATTTTCATTGCATAAATACCTAAATCCCCAAACTGAATAGGATTTATAGCTGCAGTGGGAGTCCGATTTTTAAACTGCCAAATTTCCAATCCGCCGCCGCCCATCATATTTAACGATAAGTAAGCTTCTCGTTTTTCAGCCTTACCATTGGTATACCTTGTCATCAATGAAGCAACAGCCTCATCTTCAAACAGCAAAATATCAAAACCCAAATGCTTTCTATACCAATTAAATACTTTTTTTACATCGAGAACACCAATCCCAATTTGCTGAATTCCGTTTATAATCTCAAACATTGTATGGGGTACGTATCAATTTGTTATGAAGTGTTTTGAGTTTATAACTTGGGTATCCAAATTTAAAAAGCACAACTAAGAGAAGGTTTGAAAGGTTAACACGCAAGTAAGAGTTAGATTCATATTTACGGGCAGAAACTATCAAGTCATTTTTAACGATGGTGTAAGGTACATTTTCTTTTTTCATCCTTCGGAAAAACTCAAAATCTTCCATCAGAACCTGATGCTCATCAAACTTCCCCAATTGGTTAAAAACCTCTTTTTTAATGAAAAGGCATTGATCTCCGCCACCGGTAAACAATCCGTCCTTCGCCGTGAACAATGCATTTACACGCAGGTACCATTTGTCTTTATCAAACTTATATGAAAAAAAACCTGCGTCATTTTCATTTTCCAAACTAGTTAAGATATCATCTATAAAACCGCTGGGCGGTACAACATCTGCATGTAAAAAAGCGAAAATTTTTCCTTTGGCAATTTGAGAAGCTTCGTTCATTTGGGCCGCCCTACCTTTATTTTTGCAATATAGTAACTGTACTTTTTTGTTACATTCTAAATTCTCAATAGCATCTGAATTACCCGGCGATATGGCTATTATAATTTCTAAGAGTCTTTCATGCTCTAAAAAACAGGCAACATTAAAAAGTCGTTGCAGGTTATTAAATTCGTTATGTGCCGGTATTATTATACTTATCATAGAAATAACCAAGTCAAAGTTGCTTTCAATAGAACGAAGACTATCAAATATTTATATTTACGCCTTACTTACGCAAATTGCACAAAATAGTTTTAAAACTGCCTTAAAAATTTTAAAATAAATTACTGTAATCAATTAAATAAAAATTCGACGAACATTGCACGAACCTTTAGACTATAATTACGTAGCTATAGATAACATAAATTAGTACTATGAAACTTAAATTTTATTTTTTTGTTACGTTATTTGCTTTATCATGCACAGCAAAAACCAACCTTCAGGCACAAACAGAAACTGAAGCCAAAACAGATTTCAACGAATTATCCGAATCGTTTTTACAACGGATAATAGATGAAAAAAATACGCAAGAAATACAAGATATTTTAGCGAACACATCTATTGAAGAATTGGATAATGCTTTAGACACCAATGATAAGCGTTTGGCTTTTTGGCTGAATATTTACAATGGCTACATTCAAGTGATTTTACAGAAAAATCCGGAATTGTATGATGATCGTGGTAGTTTCTTCAAGTTAGAGCAAATAAAAATTGCCGGCGAAACGGTTTCGTTCGCAAAAATAGAGCACGGTCTTATTAGAAAATCGCAATGGGAATATGGCTTAGGCTATATACGCAAGTGGTTTCCGAATAAATTTGAACGCAAATTAAGGGTAGACGAACCTGTTTTTAATGTTCATTTTGCTTTAAATTGTGGAGCAAAAGATTGCCCGCCGGTAGCAATTTACGAATGGCAACGTTTGCAAGAACAATTGAATATCGGTACCAAAAGACTATTGGAAAAAACCAGTGAATACGATAGTGAAACAAATGTTGTAAAGGTCACTTCTCTTTTCAGTTGGTTTAGGGGCGATTTTGGCGGAAAAGGCGGCATCAAGAAAATATTAAAGGAAAACGAAATTATACCTTCTACCAAAGGTGTCGATATTGAATACACTAATTACGATTGGACTCTATATCTTGATAATTTTATTGAACTGTAATTTGAACATCAATTTAAGAGCGCTAGTTATTATTAAAGAAATTTACTTCGCTCTTAATCGCCTCTTTTAACCATGTTTACAATGTAGAGTGGTAAATTTGTAACCAAAATAGATATTATATATTCTATGAAGGTTAATTTCGGCTTTCTTAAAAAGCTTTTTATCGTACTGTTTATCTTTTTAGGCGTGCTAGCCGCATCTAAGCTTGATGCGCTACAGTTTTCTTTCGATTTTAGCCAATTTTTCCCCGAAGAAGATCCTGACCTAGCCTTTTATGACGATTATGTAGAAGAGTTTGGTACAGATGATAATTTCTTGCTTATTGCAGTAAAGAATGAACCAAATGTTTTTCAGAAAGATTTTCTAAGCAGTTTTCAAGCATTTTCTGAAGAGAGTAAAACTTTCGAATATGTTTTAGAAAGTAGTTCATTAACCTCGCTATCTTATCCGCTTAAAACTTCTTTTGGCTATACCACACTACCCATTATTCATGTTGACGACCCTACGCAATACCAAAAAGACTGGAACAAAATAAAAGAAGATTCTCTTTTTATCAACGTACTGGTCGATGAAAAACGACAATCTTTGGTTGTAGCTCTAGAGACTGAAGATAATTTAGATTACAAGCAGTCTGAGCTTCTTTTAAATAGCATTAGGTCTTCTCTAAAAGAACATAATTTACCCGATTATCACATACTAGGCAGGGCTTTCTTTTATGAAGCCATTGTTGAAATGCAAAAAAGCGAAGTACTTACAACCACTATTGTAGCTTCTATTTTAGTTTTTATAATTCTTTTACTGGTTTACAGAAGTATGCCCGTGGTTTTAATATCTGTTTTTTCGATTGCCATGTCGCTTTTGCTCTTTATGGGGCTATTGGGTTGGCTAGGTAAAGAACTGAACGCCATGGCTGCATTCTACCCAGTACTTATGCTTATTGTAGGTACTTCTGATGTTATACACCTTACGGATAGTTACATTAGAAAGTTACAAACAGGTATACCAAGATATAAGGCAATTACCTCTTCGCTTAAAGAAGTTGGCATGACCACCCTACTGACTTCAATAACCACAGCAGTGGGTTTTGTGACATTGCTTTCTTCTCGTTTGGTAAGTATTCAAGAATTTGGTATTAACGCTGCTATTGGTGTACTTGTAGCTTATGTAACCGTTATTTTCTTAACAGGATCATTATTGATTTCTTTACCCGAAAAATCACTCATAGGGCGTAAAAGTATTTCTCAAAATTGGGTAAATTACTTATTAAAGGTCAATACGTTTACCAAAAACTATCCAAAGGCTATAATAGCGGGCACATTCGTTTTTATAGCTATGTGCGTTCTAGGTATTTATTTGGTACAGACCAATCAAGAATTAAAAAATACCTTGCCTGCGAAGAGTAAGATAGCCATGGATTTCGATTACTTTCAAAATAACTTTTCTGGCTTTAGACCTTTGGAAATTGCCGTTATGAGTACCGAGGGTAATAAGGTGACGGATTTTAAAGTAGCCCAGGAAATAGAAAAACTTTTAGTTTATTTAAAGACATTTAAAAGTATTGGCAACCTACAATCTTCAAACCTACCTTATAAAATTTTCAACAAGGCGAACAACCTCAACAGCGCTGCATATTTTACCCTACCCAACGATGAAAAGACGTTTATAAAATATCAAAAAGACACACGTAAATTCGCTCGTAAACAGTTAATTAAATTTGTAAATACCGATGAAACCATTGGCCGCATCAATGGTAGATTACAAGATATAGGTACAGATAATTTAAAAGTGGTTTACAATGATATCGAACATTTTTCTAAAACCCAATTAGACACTTCTCTCGTTGCTATAAAAGTTACGGGTAAAAGTATATTGTTAGATAAAAATTCCGAATACATTAGAAGTAGCCTTTTAGAGGGGTTACTTTATGGGCTATTGGTCATTGGTGTTATTATGGCCTTTGTATTCAAGGATATAAAGATCTTTCTTATTTCCTTGGTTCCAAATGTTCTACCTATTCTATTTGCTGGCGGAATGCTTGGGTTTTTAGGGATACCGCTAGAAGCTTCGCTCTCTGTAGTATTCGCCATAGTTTTCGGTATCGCCGTTGATGATACCATTCACTTCTTAGGAAAATATAAACTAGGTATTAGCCAAGGATTGGATAAAGAGGCCGCACTTGAAAAAACATTTGCACAAACCGGTAGAGCACTGGTTATTACAACCATTATTCTCTTCTTCGGATTTATGGTGATGTTATTCTCCATACATCAACCTAGTGTAACCATAGGGTTGATTATAAGTGTAACCTTGGTAACAGCTTTAATACTGGATTTGCTATTACTACCTGTACTACTAAGAAAACTGATTTAGTTAGCCTTATTGGTACGATCTAATGTTTTCTGTAAAGACCTATAGGCTAATATTGTTTTGCCAACCATTAAAATCATTAAGCTAATCCATAATGTAAAGAGTAGGTATTCCATAACACTAATTGTTTTACTTGATTACTAATTCTAGTTCACATATTTAAGATGCTGGGGCATTTTAAATGTATTTGGTCGATAAATATATACATTTCATCTATACGCCTGTTAAAAAAATCTAAATTTTCGATGAAATGCGTAATAATAACAGCGCCACGACTTTACGTCGCAGCGCTGAAAAAAAAACAATCCAACCTAAAACAAACATGAAATGAATATAATTGGGCAATCAATTACAAATCATGGACTTGCTTTTCCATACCGGGACCTAATTCATAAATGGCCCCAATTAATTCTCCTTTTAATTCTTTGACTCTTTCTTCTTTTCCATTCGCTTTATATACTTCAGCAGCCTGGTACAACAATGCAGGTTCAAATGTTTTACCATATACGTAGGTGTCCATAATTTCCATTGCTTTCTCTTTGTCTCCGTTCTTTAGAAGACTATACCCCAACCAGCTATAAGATTCTGGCGTTGGTCTATTATCCACTTCTCTCTGTGCCAAAATCAAGGCACTATCATACTGTTTTGTTTCGCCTATGTAAAGACCTAAGTTGTATGCATTGTACATATCTCCATAAGCCTTGTTCTTGACTTTTGTAAAATATTCATCCAAATTTTTTGTCCTTATTAAGTCGTTACCAATATGATCTGCTATTTCAGCTTTTAATAAGAAATAATCTGGAGCATTATATGTTTTGGTGACCGAATCTAAAATACGAATTGCCTCTTCTGCGTTCTTGTCGTTTGAGAATACGATCCATGCAATTCCCTTTTTGGCATATGCATTGCTATTGTCAATCTCTAATGCCTTTAAATATTGATGGTAAGAATCTTCAATTCTACCGGCATGCCCATAGTAATCACCAAGATTAGTATAGCTCCATAGCATTAAATCTTTATTCTTCGCCAACTCGGCTTTCGTTCTGGCCTTTTCCATAAAATTTATGGTCGTATCTAAATCACCTTTATAATCGTTCCATTTAGCTACGCGAATCAAATAACCGAAATCTGACATGTTCTTTAAACTATCTAAATAGCTTTCTGCCATATCGTAATTACCTAGTTCCATATGAAGATCAAAGTACAAACTTTGTGTCTCTGTTTTACCTCCACCTATTGCCGCGGCAGAATCTGCCAACTGCAATGCTTCTTTAAAGCGATGCTGAGAAATATAATTTCTAGCTAATGATCTGTAAAAACCGGGTTTACCAATATTTGCGATATCAACGGCTTTTTTTAAGCTTTTTTCTGCCTTCATTAAAAACTCGATATCACCGGTTTGTTTAAAATATCTATTATACTCCCCGCCTACTACGCCAAAACTGGTCAGCTGCATACTGTCAGGTCTTATTTTAGAATTCCATAAATCGAAATATTTCGACGTGGTCTTTATCTCGTTTGCTACTAAATACTTGTCGTAATCTTTTTTATTAGCAACTGCGTCCTGATTTTTGGTACCACATGATGATACCAGTATTACTATTATTAAAAGCTTAATTAATTTCATAAGGTTGTTTTTTTGTGGATCGTTTAAAATAAGGGGAGTCTTTTCAACTCCCCTTTCCCTTCTTTTTCATAAACAATTAGGGTATGTGCCTATCTTACCTACATTTAACAATAGGTAAGATGAAAGCAACTTTTTATTCTGGCGCGCCCAAGTATGGGAACGTAGTACCTACAGTAGCGGTTAGCCCAACGCCATCTGAGGTTAATCTTGGTAAATCTGCCATACCATCATCAT
>JAHDDP010000036.1 GCA_020629285.1 Maribacter sp. | reverse complement strand
ATTTTAAATACGTTTCCTTGGTGATTTTTTTCATCAATTTTAACTAAAGGTTTAACATCTTTATTATGATAACTGAGGTATTATGACCTAGGTATCCAAGAAGAACAAAAATACACATATAAATGAATCGATAAAAATAATAGAAGTAAATCCATCCAGAAATTATATGCTTAACAAATAAACCATATAACGTGTTTATTTACAATACTTTTTGCAGATTTTCTTAATTTAAAAAACTACTATTGAAGCCAAGAGGCAATAAATCTGAGAGAGAATCACACTCCACTATACTACCAGTCTCGCCCATAAGCAAGATTTTAATAGGTTCTTGCTGTCGAAATTCATATTCAGAAATTGCCTGTCTACAATTTCCACAGGGTGCAGCGGGTTCTTTAACTTCATGATTCAATGATGCCGCGGTAATTGCAATTGCCTTAATTTTCATACCAGGATATTTAGCCCCGGCATAAAAAATAGCCACCCTTTCTGCACACAGCCCAGATGGATAAGATGCATTTTCTTGATTGTTGCCTTCTATAATTTCGCCGTTTTCCAACAAAACGGCGGCCCCAACATTAAAACTAGAGTAGGGAGCATAAGCCCTATCCCTAGCTTCTACGGCTGCTGACATTAGATTTTGATCATCATCACTTAATTCGCTTACCGAATCATACACTGTTATTTCAAAGCTTATCTTCTTTTGACTGATCATATCTTGTTTTATTTTTCAATCTACAAATATATACTTGACACTAATAATAATTGAACAAAAATAGTTAACGCATAAAAAAACCTGCTTTAAGCAGGTTTTCTTCAATTATATCTATATCAAGTCTTAATCGTTGTAAAACTCTTCACCTAAATTAAAAGTAAGAGCAAAACGAAGTGTATTTTCTAAAGGATTTCTCACTTGAGATGTTGAGAACAAGTAAGATAAATCTACTTGTGCCGCTTTAAATTTAAAACCTGCGCCAAGTGTAAAAAACTTTCTTGACCCCTTTTCTTCACTTTCATTAAAGTAACCTGTTCTAAGCATGAATGCATCTTGATACGTATATTCAGCCCCTAATGCCCAAGTAAATTCTTTTAACTCTTCACTAAAACCATCTGGTGCATCAGAAAAAGAATTAAAAATACCACTAAATCCGCTTTCATTTTGATAGATATCATTATCAGCGGCATCAACATCTCCATCATTATCAAAATCTTGCGGTGTTGGCACTAATAACTTAGTAAATTCCGTTGTTATACCTATTACATTGTCTTGATCTAAAATAAAGTCGAAACCACCACCAACACTTAACTTACTAGGCAAGAAATTCTCCTGTCCTCCTTCATCGTACTGAATTTTTCCTCCAATATTAGAAAGATTAAAACCAGCTCTCCATCTACCATCGAAACTATTATATGCTATTTCGCGTGATCTATAGAAACCAGCAACATCTACAGCAAATGAACCTGCAGCCTGAGAGTCTTCACTTCCGTTTTGCGGTAATTTAAGATTTGATCTAATATACCTTCCTCCAACGGCCATTGAGAAAGTTGGACTCAATTTCAAGGAATAAGAACCGTCCAATGCTAATTCGTTCGGTTTTGCAATGGTACCTGGGTCATTGGCAAATTGCCTTAATTCAATTTCACCCAAAGTAAAATATCTTAAACTCACGGCAAAAGCGCTCTGCTCATCTAATTTATTGTAAAAACTGGCATTCAATAAAGAAATATCAGTGATAATACTTTCTAGATATGGAGTATAACTCACACCAATACCCATTTTTTGTTCTGCGAAAGCGAACTTCGCAGGGTTCCATTGTTGAGAAAAAGCATCTGTAGAAGTTGCTACACCCATATCTCCCATACCTGCAGACCTAGCATCTGCCGCAATGGTTAAAAACGGTACCGCTGTGGTAATTACACGCTGATCTTCTTGCGCAAAAACTTTACCGATTATTAATGCAAAGAAAATTATTGAAATTTTTCTCATTTTAGAATAGTTCTTTTAATTTTTAAAGCTGAAATATAAGGATTACCTTATTTCAGGCTTCAATATTTTACATGTAAACGCACATTTTCCCGTTATCTTGCATGAATCTTAAGTTTTTTACAACATTTTATGATTCCAGTATCTTTACTAACATCTTCAGCATTTTAATTCCCAACAGATACCTGTTAATTATCGTTATTAAAAGATTTACTAAAAACCATACTAATTAGTTGTTTTAAGCGTTTACCTAATAAAGCGAGCCTAAATTTATTGACAGTTCACCATGAGATTTTTAAAATTATTTTCAATTGTAAAATAATCTCACAAAAACACCGTTCTATTGAGCGAAAGTGACAAACAAATTAAAAGAAATTACAGTATCACATCTATAGTTACCAAACTTCTATAGTGTGTGTAAATTGAACTCAAGTCCTAATTATGAAGAAACATTTAATAAAAGTTGTACTCTCATGCACGGTATTAGTAGGAGGTTTTACAGTAAGTAGCTGTTCTAAATCCTCATCTGGAAAAAATACCTCTAGAGCTACAGGTTGGAAAATAAATGCCAAAGAAGGTGGTTTTCAATACAATACCGATTTTAAAGAGCAAGAAACCGCTCCAGGACTGGTATTTGTTGAAGGTGGTACATTTACCAAGGGTAAGGTACAAGATGATGTAATGCATGATTGGAACAATACCCCAACAGCACAGCACGTTCAATCTTTTTATATGGATGAAACCGAGGTAACCAATGTAATGTATTTGGAATACCTTGATTACTTAAAGAGTGTTTACCCTCCAGAAAATCCTAAGTATACCAATATTTATGTTGGTGCTTTACCAGATACATTGGTTTGGAGAAATAGATTAGGCTTTAACGAGACTATGACAAACAATTACCTGAGACACCCTGCATACGCAGAATACCCTGTAGTTGGCGTAAACTGGATCCAGGCTACACAATTTGCCGAATGGAGAACGGATCGTGTAAACGAAGTTATGTTAGAAAGGGAAGGTTACTTATCTGAAGATGCCAAATACCAAGCAGCTACAGGTGAAGTTCAAGGTACTTTCAGTACAGAAGCTTACCTAAACAGACCAGAATCTGTTTATAACGGACAAATTGATTCTTTACAAGGAAAAATGAAAAAAGATAGTACATCTACTTTTGCAAAAAGAAGTAGCGGTATTATTATGCCAGAATATAGATTACCAACGGAAACTGAATGGGAATATGCCGCTCAGGCTCAAGTTGGTCAAAGAGAATACAACAACTACAGAGGCAGAAAAAAATATCCTTGGGAAGGTGATTATACTCGTAACGGACAACGTGTAGGTAGAGGTGATCAATTAGCGAACTTCAAGCAAGGTAAGGGTGATTATGGCGGAATTGCAGGTTGGTCAGATGATGGTGCCGATATTACCGCTCAAGTTATGTCTTACAAGCCAAACGATTTAGGTCTTTACGATATGGCAGGTAACGTTGCAGAATGGGTAGCGGATGTTTATAGACCAATAGTAGATGACGAAGTAAGTGATTTCAATTACTACAGAGGTAATATTTATATGAAGAGCGCTATTGGCGAAGATGGTAAAGTAAATATTCTTAGAGATTCTATAGTATACGATACGTTGCCAAACGGTAAAGTTGTTGCCGTAAACTTACCAGGTGAAATAAAAATGGTACCCGTTGATGAAGAAGAAACTTATTTAAGAACAAACTTCTCTTCTAGTGACAACAGAGGATATAGAGATGGTGATGCCGGTTCTTCAAGATTCTATGACAGATTTAGTGATGACGAAGAGGAAGATGAAAGCAAAAAAATGTACAACTCTCCTAAGCATTCTGTTGAAAGAGATTCTTTAGGAAATCTTGTAAAAAATTATGACTCTTCTAATAATAGAACTACATTGATCAATGATGAAGTAAGAGTTTACAAAGGTGGTTCTTGGAGAGATAGAGCTTACTGGTTAGACCCAGCACAAAGAAGATATTTGCCACAATATATGGCTACCGATTATATTGGTTTTAGATGTGCAATGTCTAGAGTTGGTTCTAAATCGAAAACAAAAAACAAAACAGTTAGAGGAAAGAAAGCTAAATAATTTTCTTCCTTACAAATTAAAAAAGCTCCTTATTTAAGGGGCTTTTTTTTATCTTCGATTTTATGAAAATTCAAGAATTACATTCGGCTTTCCTAGCAAACCCTTCAGTAAGTACAGATACTAGAAAAATTAAAGAAAAAGATATTTTCTTTGCTTTGAAGGGAGAGAATTTTAACGGTAACACTTATGCTCAAAAAGCGCTTGACTGCGGAGCAAGTTTGGTCATTATAGATGAGGAAGAATACTATATCGATAACAGAACAGTAATCGTAGATGATGTTTTAACCACATTACAGCAGCTATCCAATTATCACAGAAAACAATGCAAGGCACAAGTTATAAGTCTTACTGGAAGTAATGGAAAAACAACTACCAAAGAACTAATAAATGCCGTTTTAAGTACTACCTACAAAACGATTGCGACCAAAGGCAATCTCAACAATCATATTGGTGTACCCCTAACATTATTAAGTATTAAGCCAGATACTGAAATTGCAATAGTTGAAATGGGAGCCAACCACCAGAAAGAGATCAGTTTTTTATGCTCTATTGCCGAACCAGATTATGGATACATCACTAATTTTGGCAAAGCACATTTAGAAGGTTTTGGAGGCGTTGAAGGTGTTATAAAAGGTAAGAGCGAATTATATGATTATTTAATTTCAAATAAAAAGTCGATATTTCTAAATGCCGATGATTCCATACAATTAAAAAAACTTGCTACTTACATCAAAAAATATGGTTTCAGTACTAAGAATTCAGAATATTACAATATTGCGTTAGTAGAGGCTCAACCGTTCGTTACTATAGAGGCTGAAGGGACTACTATGAAATCTAACCTTATTGGTACCTATAATTTTACAAACTGTTGCGCCGCAATCATTATTGGAAAATATTTTAACGTAGAGTTGAGCAAAATTAAAAAAGCAATTGAAAGCTACACGCCAGACAATAACAGATCCCAGATAATAGATAAAAATGGACATTACATAATTCTTGACGCTTATAATGCAAACCCCTCAAGTATGAAGGTGGCATTAGAAAACTTTGCCACCTTAAAAAAAGACAAAAAAGTTTTGATTCTTGGAGACATGTTCGAATTGGGAGATTCTGCTATGGCAGAACATCAAAATATTGCTGATTTAGCTTTAGACCTAAGTTTTGAAAAAATAATATTAGTAGGTGAAAATTTTAATACAACTAGCACTAAATCTATAAAGTTGAAAAACTTTGATGATTTGAAAATTCACCTAAAAGAGAGCAAATTAAAACCAAAATCAAGTATCCTAATTAAAGGCTCTAGAGGTATGGCTCTAGAACGTGTTTTAGATATTATTTAATCTTACATCGATTAAAACTGTGGGATATACTGGATTCGAACCGGTGACCTCTGCCCTGTCAAGGCAGCGCTCTAAACCAACTGAGCTAATATCCCCTTTATAATTCTTTATAAGGGGACAAAGATACTATTAATCTTATTTTAAAATGATTCGATAAATTGAAAAGTGATACCTAGATTACCTGAAGTTTAAAAATAATGCAATAATGCTACTATTCCATTATAAGAAATTACACAGGAAAAGAAAAGAGCTGCAAACAAACCTAAATTAAGCCATATACCCGCCTTATACTTCGTCATAAGTTTTTTGTTGTTAATAAGGAGGATTATACCAAATATCACTAATGGCAAAACAAATACATTAAAAACCTGTGACAGTATTTGCATTTGAATAGGATTTGCGCCGTATACTGGAACAATAAGAGCAAACAGACAAGCTATTGCAGTTATTATTCTAAATTGTTTTGAATTTGTATCCAATTCACCTGATTGATAATCTGCCAACAAAATAGGTGCAATTAACAAACACGGAAATATAGATGATAAGCCTGCACTTAACGTACCGAAAAAGAAGAGTGTAAGGGCAAATTTACCAGCCACAGGCTCTAAAGTATTGACCATATCCAACACCTTCGTCACTGGTTGTCCCTGATGAAATAAGGCTCCACAGGCTACCGCCATTACAGAAGCGCTTATAAAAAATACTAATGATGCTGCAATTATCGCATCTTTCTTTTGTTGGGGGCGGTTTTTAATTGTCCATCCTTTTCCTTTTACAAAAAGCGGTCTAGAAAGAAACGTAGCCGCGGCCATTGTTGTACCAACAAATGCAGCAACCATCATTTGTCCACCTTCAACTTTTGGAATAGTTGGAATCAATCCTTTTATAACCTCTACCGGCAAAGGGTTAACCATAAACAGTGAGATAATGAAAGACAGTCCCATTATAGTTACGAAAATGACTAATATCTTTTCAAAAAAAGCATATTTACCTACCAGCAACAGTCCATAAAACAATATAATAACAGTTATAGCTATTACTAAAACAGACTCATATTTTATATTCGCAAGGCTAGGAAAATAGATCAAGAATATCTCATAAATGATATTTGCTGAAATACCTAGAATTCCCATTAATGAATTCCATTGACCAAAAGAAATACCTAGTATTATCAGGATAGCAATCAACTTACCCCATTTTAAATGCTTCTTAAAAGCATACAAGGCAGTTTCACCGGTAACCAAAGCAAAATTTCCGTAAGCATACATTAATAAACCAGAAAAAATACAACTTAAGAGTAGCACCCATAAAAGTTGCATACCATAGGTACTACCGGCCACAATCATTGAAGTAACACTCCCCGTACCAATTGTATAACCAATAGCAAAGATACCCGGGCCAAATGCTAATACTAACGCCAATATTTTTTTCCAAATTGATAGCTTGGGCTCTTTATCCATTTTAATTGTTCGTTAGGTAAATAATAACGTATAAATTTTAGCTCTTAAATATTGAGTTAAGTATTTAGTTTTAAATAGAGTTTTTCTACTAAATATTATAGCAAAACTGGTATAAATTCTTAAAATGAACTTTCATTTTTGCTTTTGCCAATTGAGGGTCTTGTTTTTCAATAGCATTAAATATATCTTGATGCTCTTCAATACCCCTAAATGCCATGCCTTTATCACAGACATGATATTTTTCAAAATTTGTAAGTATTTCAGGAGTAATTATCAACATAAACGTGTTCATTGTACTATTGCCACTAGCTCTGGCGATTGCCAAATGAAACAATAAATCTTCTTGAACAGCATCTTCGCCATTTTCAGCTTTTGCACGGTAAGCATCTAAAGCGCTTTTCATTAATTTTAAATCATCTTCTGTTCTTTTTGTAGCTGCCAACTTTACTGTTTTCAGTTCCAACAAAATTCTCGTTTCTACCAAAGATTTAAAATCTGGCTCATCCAATCTTAAAATATCGTTTACCATACCATTCATAGCTACCTGACCAATATCCGCTACAAATGTTCCACTTTGAGGTTTTGACACCAAAATACCGTAAAATTCTAATTTTTGAATTGCTTCCCGAACACTGCTTCTACTTACACCAAATTTATCTGACAACATTCTTTCTGATGGTAATTTATCGCCAGGCTCCAGATTTTTGTTGTTCATTAAATCTCTAAGCTGCTCTATAATCCCATTTTGTATTTCCTGATTTTCTGTCCTTGTGAGGATTTCTATTTTCATATATATCTTGTTTTAAAGGAAAATTGTCCGCTGCATTTGTTTACCAAAAATGTTATATTAACACGCTAAAATAAGAAGTTTTATTTTCAACGATAATCACAAGCCTTAATTAACCTATTCTAATGAAGGTTACCAGCCTTAAAAAAGACTGGCAAACTCATTTTCAACAAATTTAAATCAAACAACTCTCTTACTTATACTAGGTATATTTATCTTACAAACTAATGTGTAACTTCTAATTCGTAATATTTAACTATGGCAGATGCCCCGGCATCTAAGGTTTGTAAATAGTTACCCGCTTTAAAATAATTTTCGAAAACGCTCCACTTTTGCATATGAATATCTTCATAAACAACCGTATCAGTTTCGTTTAAAATAACCTCTAACCTACCGTGGGAAGCAATGATTTCTAAATTAAATATATCAGTTCCAATAACTTCAGTAAAGGTGTACCCTTCATTATCCTCCCAAGCATTTGTATACAGTATTTCCTCTTCGGGGGCATCAACATCTTTTAATTTCTTAGTTAGCACCCTAATTTTGCCTTTCTGCCAATATATCTTAAGTACCGGAGGAGCATTATTATCATCTTCGCCTATTAAATCTCGTTGTTCATTAGTTAGCCTACCATGAATCTGCATAACCAATGTTCTATGAGAATTACCGCCTGCATCTGAAGAAATTTCAGGCACTGATAATGTACCCTTCATCCGACCTCCTTCCGTAAAAGTCCAATTTGTGCTATTACTACCTGGTACCATTTGCTCTCTTAATTCTGTACGTGAATAGGAAGAATTAGCTGTAGACGAACCAGGCGTTGTGTAAAACACCAATGAACCATCTGTAGAATCATTGTACATGTAAGGCATTAATCTTTCATCAGTAGCATAATCAATAATTTCTGGTGGCTCTACCTCATCTGGGCTACCAATGGGCAATGTAACTTTCCAATTACTTAAATCAATATTCGGCAAAAAAAAGTCTACACCTTCAACTTGTTCTTCTTCAACCACAACTTCCTCTTCGGTCTCAGTATTTTCTTCAACCTCTTTTTCTTCGATTACTTCTTCTACAACGATTTCCTCTTCAGGTACTTCTGCATCATTATTACAGCTTGTTGCAGCGAGCATTACAATAAATGCAAAAAAGCAATTTAATACTACTGGTTTACCGAAAAGTAACTTATAATTTACAATCATAAAATTCTTATTAATGCTTTACTTCAAGTTCGTAAAAACTGACCTTGGCAAATGAACCTTCATCCCTACTTTGAAAATAATTACCTGCTTTGAAGTAATTTTCGAAAACACCCCATCTTTTCATATTAAAATCATCGTAGACGGCGTATTCTGTTTTATTCAACGAAACTACCATTTTGCCATCTGTAACTTTAATTTCAATCTGAAACTTACCGAAGCCTACCTCTTGTTCAAAATTGAAACCTTCATCATCTGTCCAAGCCTCTTCATGCAATATGCCGATAGCATTTACATCGGTAAATTTCAACTTCTTTGTTTTGACTCTAATTTTCCCATTCTGCCAATATATTTTTAATACCGGCGGTGCGTTATTATCTTTTTGTTTTATTAAATCTTTTTGTTCATTCGTTAATCGACCATGAATCTGTAAAATAATTACTTTATGGTATTTACCATTTTTATCTCTAGAAACTTCATCAACCGATAGTTTTGCCCTTAAAGTACCACCTTGCTCAAATGTCCAATTAAAATTGTCATCGCCCGGAACCATTTGTTCTCTTAGTTCTGACCTAGAATATTTCGTATTAGCCGTGGTTGCCGAAGTTGGGTATGCATAGAAAGTGAGGGCTCCTTTTGTAGAATCATTGTACATAAATGGTTTTAGCACCTTATTTGTGGCATAATTTAAAACTTCTGGCGGCGCTACACTTATGGCCCCTCCTTTACCACTACCTTCGGGTATGGTAACCTTCCAATTGCTTAAATCGATTTGAGGTAACTTGACCTTCTTTTTCTTCTTTTTTTTCGATTTTTTTAGTTCCACATCCGATTCTGAAACGCTACTTTTCTGATTTTGAGAAGTAGCGCTTACAGATAGAAATAGTAATACTAAAAATACCAATATTCCTTTTCGGGTGTTTTGCATAAATTACAAATTATGGGTTCACTGAACGAACCTTTACATTATCTATGTATGCATCTTTTGGTGTTACGGCGTAGAACATTACAGCGACTTCACCACTGTCATTTGCTGTAAAAGGAATTTGTACCAATGTACCGGCACCATCTGTAGTATCCGAAAACTTACCTTCTGCAACATAGCCTTCGTTAAAACCTAAATTATTACTCAAGTTATCTACCGCGTCAGCACCATCTTCATAATGCGCATCTAAAATTAGACCTACCACCTTTCTTCCGCCCAAAGGATCGGTACCACTGTCATCTTTTATAGCATATTGGTATTCCAAAACATAATCTGCACCAGGTGTTAAATTTAATTCTTGGTATGCATATCTAGAACTTTCCGTTCTAAAATCACCACCAGATTGACTTGAAGACCACTTTGCCCCCCTTGTTTTACTACCTTGATTAACGCCATCATAGTCTATATTCGAACCATCTGAACTTGATCCGAAAGGGTTTGTATTTCCATCGGTAAAAGTTGACCACTTCCAAAAGTCTTGACCATCTTCAAAATCACCATTTAAAATAGTGGAACCGGTCATTCTTGTCATGTAAATATTATCTACAGTTATGGTCGCGTGATCATTTGCCGTACCCGAACTACCTAATTCAAAAAGTATAGTCTCGAATTGAGAAACCGGTGATGAAAAATCAGTAGCCAAATCAAAATCAAAACCTGTCCATTCACCATTGGTCAAATCCAAGTCATCAATTATATGACTAGTTCCATTTGTATTATCCACCAAAGTTATTTTCAACTTGTCTATACCAGTGGCAAATTCAGAATACACATCAAAGTGAATATCATTTGAACTAACACCAGTATAAAATGCATCTGCCGCAACTACTTCATCACTTAATTCAAATTCACCCACATCGCTATGAAGTCTTGAAAATTCCAATAAGTTGTTTCCGGATTCTAAAACTATAGCTTTTCCTCCAGTACCAGCAGTACCCACAGAACTTGCATCTGTATATATGTTCAAAAGATTATATCTTTTAAAATCTGGTGATGTAGGTGCAGTATCAATAGAAGGTACGGTATGTTCTACCGTAATATCTTCAGCTTTGACAAGATCAGTTTGACCTGAAGCCTTTGTAGTAACTGTTATCGTATAGTCTGCTGACGCTTCTACATTAGAATAGTCATATGTTGCAGATTCTCCTTGTAATGCGGTTAAAGGTTCACTACCGTCACCAAAATCAATTACGTACGAATCTACACCTACCGTTAAAGGCTTTACGGTAACAATAGTTCCATCACCACTAGCCGATACATCAAAACTTGAAAAAACACTTCCAATAGAACCACCAGATGAATCTACAGGCTCAATTGGCTCATAACCATCTTCATCACACGACATGATCAGACCAGCTATCAAAAGGGCACTAATTCCTTTTTTTATTAAACTCATAATATTATAATTTTTTAAATTTTTGTTAGATGCTTCTTAAACATTTGAAATTTCAGTTTAAGAATATACATGATGTCTTGAAAGATAATTTAAAAATGAAATCGCAATTAATAGCAATAACCTATCTAAACTATCTTTTCAAGAACTATCATTAATTTAGCCTATCAATACTAATTTTAGAGAACCTACATTCTGTGCCCGCATACTCGATGTTAAATCTCATATTCTCAGTTTCATCACCTGTAGCAAACGTAAAAGATGTTTCTACATATGAAGAAGCTTGATCAGTTAACGGAATTTCTTGTAAAAGAAAATCATCGCCTGTATCTGCATCTTCTATCAACAATGTACCTGCAGAAGTACCGGTAGTTTTACTTACATACCAGAACGTGATTTCATAAGTTGCACCAGAAACCACACGAATACTTTGATCCAAAAAGTTAGAACTACTACTTAATTTAGCTGCTCCGTTACCTTCTGGCGGTGTAGGGGAAGAGCTTGCAGAGTAAGAACTTGTAGTACCTCTATCTACACCAGCCCATGGTGTTCTTGGACTACATAAAAAATCTGGACATTGAAATGCAGCGATCAATTCATCAACTACTACAACATCTAACGTTATGGTAGATGTAACACCATTACCATCACTGGAAACCAAGGTTACAGGAAATGTACCCTCACCAGGAAATTGAAATGTAGGATCGCGATCAGTTGATGTTTCACCACCTCCAAAATCCCATAAATAGGAAGATGCCTCTGTTGAAAGATCCGTAAAATTTATTATCGTAAAATCTTCTTGATCAGCTGTATAATCAAAATTAGCTTCTGGAAATATCGTATCTGCCTTAGAATTGGAATCTGGCAAATCATCTCTAAAAGTATCTGAACCAACACAACCAACAAAAGAACTTGCCAGCACTACAGTAAATAGTAGCAGCGTTGTTTTTCGGAAAATATTATGTTTAATTTTCATAGTTTAAAAGTTTTAAATTTTAATATCCCGGGTTTTGTGTTAAAAGTCCGCCGCTTATATTTATTTCTCTTGCCGGTATTGGCAACAATAATTTTCTAGCATCAAAAACATAACCCATTTCAGCTGAATGTGCACTTAAAACAGCTTCTGCTACACCGAACCTCAACAAATCGAACCAACGTTGGTTCTCAAAGGCCAACTCTACTCTTCTTTCTGTTAAAAGTTCTTCTTTGGTAATACTTGAAACCGCGGTAGTTAAACCAGCTCTATCTCTTACAGCTTGAAATGATGCCAAAGCAGCAGCATCTGTAGTAGATGCAGAGCCTGCCATTATTGCTTCAACATGCATTAAAAGTACATCTGCATAACGTAGCGCTATATAATCATTACCGGCATTACGGGCATTAGGACCGTATGCTGGCTCAGCAGACGAATCAAAACCATCTGGAAAAAACTTTGCCACCTCATTTCTATCATCTAAAAGCGAACCATTCAAATCAGTAATCGAAGTTTCCGTTCTATTTCCTCCAAAGGCCACGAAATCTAATCTTAAATTATCATTGACAATGTTTTGACCGTCTTCTGATCCTGCACGTATAGAAGATGTAAACTCAGCTGAAAAACTTTGACTTTCTGCGCTGTTACCAGGTATATATTGAATTGCGAAAATAATTTCGTTGTTCAATTCATCATAAAAAACATCATGAAAATCACTCATTAAGTTAAAATTTCCACTATTAACTATTGCTTCGCACAATTGCTGCGCAGCACCATAATCTGGAGATGATAATGATAAATACACCTTTGCCAAAATACCTTGAGCCGCAGCTTTTGATGCTCTTGATTTAGATGAATTATCTAAAACATCAACCGCTTCTTGTAAATCGGCGATGATTTGACCATAAATTTGCTCCTCTGGTATTCTGGTAAACAATGCTTCATTATCCGTAGGACCCACGACTGAAGTTACTAATGGTACGGCACCAAACATTCTTACCAACTTAAAGTATGCATAAGCTCTTAAAAATTTAGCCTCTGCAGCATATTCAGCTTGATTATTTTCATCTGCCACATCTATAAAATCCAAGATATTATTAGCTCTAAAAATTACTTCATACATAGAAGCGTAATAATCTTCAGATTCTACATTATTGGCATTTACAACGTATCTGTGAAAATCCGCTTTAGACCCTTCAAGGGTTGCATTTCTAGTATTATCTGTTCTATGCTCTGTTAACAGGTGTTCGAATTGTACACCTCTATTGAAGTTTCCTATATTAGATTCGGTATTACTATTTACACCTTGTAAGGCATCATATATACCGTATATACCAGATAACACATCTGCATCTGATTGAAAGAACCCATCTACCGCTACAGCCGTATCAGGTAAAGGATTCAAAAACTCTTCAGTATCACAGGAAACAAATACGGATACCGTCACTGCAATTATTAAATATTTTATATGTTTCATCGTTTGTTTGTTTTTTAGATTAAAAATCAACGTTAAGACCAACCGTAACCGTTCTAAATATTGGTGTACCTGCTCTTTGAGAACCATAAGCTCTTGGATTACTACCATCTATATGCTCTGGATTGAAACCATGATAATCATCTGCAGTGATATATAGTAAATTCTGAGCAGTAGCATAAACTCTTAAGCCACTTACGCCTATACGTTCTGCTACATCATTTGAAAAATTATAACCAAGATTAACATTTCGTAAAGAGAAATAATCTGCGCTTGCAATGACGTCACTTGTCAATACCTTTTCTTGAATGAAAGAAACATCAGATACTAGACCATTGGCCACAGCTTCCAACTCACCACCACTTCTTGTTCTATTACCGAACCAGTTGTAGAAATATTGATCTCCAATATTATTGACTTGAGCACCTAAGCTACCTTGTACCATGAAAGAAAAATCAAAGTCTCCGAACTTAAATTCGTTGGTAAAACTATAAACCAAATCAGGATAAGGACTACCTAAAATAGTTTTATCTTCTTCAGTAATCAATCCATCACCATTTAAATCTTTTACTATAGTGTCATCAGACTGACCATTAATTCTATTCCAAGGACTATCTACATAAGTAGTTCTAAATGAAGTTTCATCAAAAGCCTCTTCATCTACCACGTAACCCCAGAAAGAAGAAATCGGCTCACCAATTCTATTGATCCATTGAGAGTTTCTTCCGTAAGTATCTTCAATGAGAGCATTATTAGAATCACCAAAACTTAAAAGTTCATTTTGGTTGGTTGAAGCAATTAATGTTGAATTCCATGAGAATTTTTCGTTTGAAACATTCCTTGTTCTAATTTCAAGTTCCAAACCTTTATTCTGGACTTCGCCTAAATTTACAATACCACTGTTAAAACCAGAGATATAAGAAACAGGATTATTCAATAATAATTCATCACTTGTTCTTTCATAATAATCAATAGAACCAGAAATTCTATTATTGAAAAAACCGTAATCCAAACCAACAGTAAATTCCTTTGAAGCTTCCCATTGTAATAATGTGTTAGCAATATTTAATGGAGATACACCAGCTGCAATACTACCATCATCTATAGAATTTGAATTCTGCAATAATGCCAAGTAAGGCCAAGCATTTACAATAGCATCACCAACATTAAAGTTTTCAGCCCCTGTAAGACCATAACTAGCTCTGAATTTTAAAGTATTAACAGCATCGCTGTCTAATAAAAAGTTTTCTTTGGCAACATTCCACCCTAATGAAACTGCAGGGAAATTACCCCATTTAGAATCAACACCGAATACAGAACTACCATCTCGTCTAAAAGATGCGTTTACCAAATACTTTCCTTTGTAAGCATAGTTTACACGAGCAAAGTAACCTATTTTCTTAAGCTCTGTATTAATTTCCGTAGGAAGATCCACTACAGTTGCTCCTTGAAAGTTTTTTAACAAATCGTTTGAAAATCCACTACCCTCAGCAATACTTTCCTCTGATTTTCTTTTTTGAATGGTAGCCCCTGCCAATACATTTAAATCGTGGTCATCACCAAAGGTCTTGTTATAATTCAATGTATTATCGGAAATTATTCTTGTTCTAAATCTATTTGCTAGATAGTATGCTGATCTAGCCGCACCACTGGCATGATGTTTTGTACCGTCATATCTAGTTCTCTTTCTCTGCTCTAACGTAACCCCTAACTGCGTTTTAGCTGTAAGACCGTCTAAAAGCTCATAGCTTAAATATGTAGACCCAAATAATTTAGTGTTATATTCAAAATGTTCTCTTTCTACATATTGCGCATATGGATTAGAATCTCCAGATGTACGAGGCCTACTATCACTACCATCTCCGTTTATATCCAATTCTACTAGATGATTTTCAAAGAAATAATCCCCTACACCAACATCAGCATACTGCCCATTACCTGATTCTCTGTCTATAAACTGAAGTGATTCTTCTGTGTGATAGATTGGCAACCAAGGTGATTGGCGAGTTGGATTGTGTATAGAAGTAGGCAATCTTCTTTGTTTTGTATAAGAAGGTGTTGCCCTGATTCCAAATCTTGCTTTTTCGCCAATTTTAGAATCTACTTTCATGTTAGCCGAAAACAACTTAAAATCATCTGTAATAACCACACCTTCATCATGAAGGTACCTTAAAGAAGTACTGAACTTTGTATCTTCTGATCCACCCCTTGCAGATAATGAGTGACTGGTAATAGCCCCTCCATCAAAGAACACATCTTGCCAATCTCTATCAACGCCTGTAGCTTGAACCAATAATTGTGCATACTGAGTTTCATTAGAAAGCGTACCGGTTGCAGCTTGTTCTATTTTAGCCCACTCAGATACACTTTTTCTGTAATCATCACTACCATGTGCACTTTTAATACCTGTGTAAGTCTGGTAGCTGAATTTAGTTTTACCGGCTTTACCGCTTTTGGTGGTAATTAAAATTACACCGTTAGAACCTTCGCTACCATAAATAGCAGCAGAAGCAGCATCTTTTAATACTTCAAAAGACTCAACATCATTCATATCAAGGTTGCCCAAAAATTCTGAACTTACCACTACTCCATCAATCACTAATGCAGGACCAGAATCAGCAGTTACAGAACCAACACCCCTAATTGTAATGGTTGGTGCCCCACCTGCCTCTGCATTGGTAGCCTGAATGTTTACACCTGAAACCTGACCTATTAATGCATCATCTACCCTTGACACCGCAATTTGATCCAGCGTTTCGTTAGTCACTTTAGAAATTGAACCAGTTACGGTAGATTTTTTCTGGGTTCCGTAACCTACCACAACAACTTCATCAAGTTGACTGGCATCTTCATTTAAAGTAACACTCACTGTTTTTTGAGAAACAATTGCTACTGTTTCGGTAGTGTATCCTATATAAGAAAAACGTAAAATATCCCCGCTGGTGACCTGAATGGTAAAATTTCCATCAAAATCACTTTGAGTTCCTCTTGTTGTATTTGCAACAACAATATTAGCACCTGGTATAGGCACATTATTTGCATCTACCACCGTACCCGTTAAGTCATAGGAGTCTTGTGCAAATAATTGAATGTTGACCAGCAACATTACAACCATAAAAATTTTTAGTTTAAAATTCATCTGTGTTAAATTAAGTTAGTTCTATTGAATTGGCTTTTGCCATCTTTATGATCTACTTAAAATGCGTTTACTTATTTCGCATCATGATCTTCAATTCACCAATACACTGCTTTCATTCTTAAATCAATGAAAATTCCTATTTTTACAGGAAATGTGTATTTAGTAATACTTACATGTTTGTTCTTTACTTCCCTTCAAAACGAAGTAATTTTTTAATTTAAAGGATGGGCGAGCACCCGTCCTTTTTTTTTGAATTTTGTTAGCGTTTCATTTCTTTGTTTTTAATTAGTATTGAGTTTATTGTTAAGTTTTTTTAAACTGGTTTACCAAATTGGTTCATCAAACTGGTTTACCAAATATATGTTATTATCTTGTTAAAAAAAATTACTTTGATAATTTAAGAGTGTTTTTGTTGTGATTTTGATAAATAAAATTTCAGAAATTACACTATTAACAATAAATAAAACCTAATTTGAGAATTTCATAAAGTTATACCTGTAGCCCGCTATCATTGCGATCACAACCATATAAAATACCGAATACTCAGTATCTATATTAAACAGCATCGCACACTATAATAAAGAAATAATAATTTGCATCTATACTTCTTTTTTCAAAAAAAAAAAAGAATAAAAATGCCAGTCAAAGGCAAGTTTTCATACTAGTAAAGTTTTATCTATTTTAAGAAAATTCATTAAAAACAGTAAAACTATTAGCAAAGTAAATTTCTTGCTTATACCTCTATTGAAGTGATCGAAAATTACACTTGTAACCTAATTGTGAATTAAGTTGAGATAATTAAACAAGTTTCAGAATTGTTAATTGAGGTGATAAATAATATGATGTGTATTTCATTTTAGGAAAGACATAAAAACAAAAAAAGCTTTCATTTTCATGAAAGCTTTTTTACCTGTGGGCCCTACTGGATTCGAACCAGTGACCCCCTGCTTGTAAGGCAGGTGCTCTGAACCAACTGAGCTAAGAGCCCCAATGGGGGTGCAAATATATAATACTTTTACGTTTCACAAAAGAAAAATCAAAAAAAAATTAAAGAACTTCAGCTACCACAAAATTACTTCCTCCAACATAAATAAAATCATTCGCATCAGCTTGTTTTTTAGCAGCTATAAGTGCCTTATTTACAGAATTATAAACATTACCAATATACCCTTTGTCAGAAAAAACCTTAAATAAAACTTTTTCATCGAGCCCTCTAAAATTTTTTGGGCTACAGAAGTAATATGTAGCATTTTTAGGAAATAAAGATGAGATTTCATCAATATCCTTATCTTTTACAAAACCTATAACTATATGTAATCTTTCAAATTTCTGCTTTTGCAATTGCTCTAAGACAATTGAAATACCTTCCTTGTTATGCGCTGTATCGCAAATAATTTTAGGATCTGTACCAATTTGCTGCCAACGCCCCATTAATTGTGTATTTTCCACTACATTTTTCAAACCATTTATTATGCTGGTTTCCTTCACCTCAAAGCCGCGTAATGTCTTTAAAGTAGCCAGTACTCCTTTTACATTCTTCTTTTGATACAACCCTAATAACCCGATTTTATATTTAGAAAATTCAGATTCTTCAGCAAAGATAATTTCAGAACCTTTTTCCTTGGCGACATTTTTAAATACCACTGAGGTTTCCTTATTGAATTCACTGATTACTACCGGAACCTTATTCTTAATGATTCCGGCTTTCTCCCTAGCTATCTTAGTAAGGGTGTCTCCTAGAATATCAGTGTGATCAAAACCAATATTTGTAATCAAACTCACTTCTGGTTCAATAATATTAGTAGAGTCTAGTCTTCCACCAAGACCCACTTCTATAATTGCAATATCTACCATTTCATCGGCAAAATATGAAAAAGCCATACCCACGGTCATTTCAAAAAAAGAAAGCTTCTTAGCAGACAAGAACGGCTTATTTTCCTGTATAAACCGAACTACCCAATTCTCACTTACTTTTTGCCCATTTATTCGTATTCGCTCCCTAAAGTCTTTTAAATGTGGCGATGTATATAAGCCGACTTTATAACCAGCCTCTTGAAGAACCGAAGCCAATAGATGACTACTAGAGCCTTTTCCATTGGTACCGGCTACATGTATACTCTTAAATTTTTTGTGAGGATTGTTTAAATGTTCGGCAAACAATATAATGCCATCTAGTTTTGAATTGAAAGCACTTTTACCTTTATTCTGATACATTGGAAGTTGGGCAAACATCCAATCTAATGTTTCTTTATAGGTCACTCTCCTAGTTTGAAATTTACGACTACAAAACCTACTTGCTTACTTGGCGCATTGCCATCTAAATTCCATTTGTGCATGAATGCAGTTTTCCTTGCCGGATCCAACAAACAAGGGTCATTATTGGTAGTACCCTTTACACCGGGTTCTGCACTAATGACTTTTCCATTACGGTCAACAATTATCTTTACAACCACCCTACCAGACTGGTTACATTCTTGCTGTACTTTTCCTTTATTCACCAATGAACGTCCATTTAGCCCGTAACCACCGGTTCCACTCCCACTGCCGGGGCTACCATAGTAACTTGTAGCATAAGGATCACCGTTTGGCTGCCCTTTGTCTCCTGCTTTATTATCATCACCTTCACTGCCAGATGCCGTACCGTCAGACTTATTTAGACCACCCATCATAGCATCTAAAGCTTTTCTTTTAGCTTCTTGCTCTTTACGGGCTTTTTCATCTGCATCTTTCTTTTGTTTTGCAATTCTAGCTGCTTCTGCCTTTTTCTTGTTCTCTGCCGCTTCCGCCTTTCTCTTTGCATCGGCAGCTGCCTCATCAGCCTTTCTTTTAGCTTCTTTTGCTTGATTTATTTTTATAGACTCTTCGTTTTCTTGGGTTAAAACCTTTTCTGCAGGCGCTTCTTTCTCAACCACAGCTTCCTGAACTTCTTCTAAACGCTCTTCGACGGTTTCTGCAACTTCCTGTTCTGTAGGTTCAACTGGTGGAGTATCTATAGGTTCTGATTGTATTTTCTCTTTGGGTTGTATTTTTCCACTACCAAACTCCATCGTACCAAAATTAACGGAGATTCCGTTCTCTTCTGGTGGATCCATATAATTTAGACCGATGTAAAACAAAACCAATAAAAGTGCACTTAACAACAATGTGGTAAGTGTCAATGATTTCTTTTTATGTTTCGTATCTAAAAATGCCATTTAATTTGGGCGCACTGCCAAAATAACCTTATAATTATTTCTATTTGCGATGTCCATAACATTTACAGCTTCTTTAATCGCAACGCTTTCTTCAGCTCTTAGTATGATAGTAGGACTATCTTGACCTGCTAAAGCCTTTTTTAACTCGATTTCAACATACTCTCCATTAATACGTTCATCGTTAACAAAGTATTGAAGATTCTTATCTATACTTACAGATACATTTTGAGTATTCGTAGATTTCCCTTTCGCTTTAGGAAGCAATAAGTCTAAAGCATTAGGTGAATTTGCGGTTAGCATGAAAAACACCAATAACAAGAATACGATATCTGTCATTGATGACATGCTAAAGTCTGGACTGACTTTATTTCTTCCTTTTAATTTCATAGTAAAAAATTAAAGAGGTTCGTTTAATAAATCAAGAAATTCTACAGCATTGGCTTCCATTTTATGAACCACCTTATCAGTTCTGTTCACTAAATGATTATAGCCCACATAAGCTATAATACCCACTATAAGACCTGCAACCGTTGTTGTCATCGCTGTATAAATACCAGATGCCAATGAACCCATTTCTGCCTGACCACCACTACTTGCCATCTCATGAAAAGCAAGAATCATACCAATAACAGTTCCTAAAAAACCGATCATTGGAGCCGCACCGGCTACTGTTGCCAAAATACTTACATTTTTTTCTAGTTTATAAACTTCTAAAGTACCTGCGTTTTCTATTGCGGTATTTATATCATCTAAAGGCTTACCTATTCTTGAAACACCTTTCTCTGTTAATCTTGCTACAGGAGAGTCGGTTTGGGCACATAGAATCTTTGCAGCATCTAATTTGCCGGTCGTTACGTAATCCCTAATTTGATTCATAAAATTCTTATCTATTTTAGAGGCCGCATTCACTGCCAACAAACGTTCAAAATAGATATAAAGGGCCACGCCCAACATTATAAATAAAACCGATATAATAATCACACTACCCGTACCGCCATTAAATATTAAATCTATGACCGAAAGTGTTTTTTCTTCAGATAATAATTCTTCGCTCGCATCTTGAGCCAAATCCTGGAATAATAACATAATATTCTTTAAGTATTGAATTTGCCTTTATAACGACGATTTGCGAATTAAATTATCCGTGAAGAACAAAATCTCTTAATAATATAAATACGATTGCACCACTAACAAAACCTACCAATGCCAACCAAGCAATTTTTTTAAGATACCAGAAAAAATCAATTTTCTCCATACCCATCGCAACTACACCGGCTGCAGAACCAATAATCAACATACTACCACCAGTACCGGCAGAATAAGCGATAAAATGCCATAACGGACTATCCAAAGGCTCACTGAACATACCCATACTTGCCGCAACCAATGGTACGTTATCAATAACTGCCGATCCCAGACCAAACAACATAACTACTATGTCCGTATTAGGTATAGCTTCATTAAGAGCTCCAGCAGCATTAAAGAGTATCCCTAAAGATTCCATAGCGGCAACTGCCAATAAAATCCCCAAAAAGAACAATATACTTGGCAGTTCAATTTTGGATAATGAATGATGTACAGGACTATGGTGCCCCTCGGTGTCTTGACCCTCTTGATCTACAGAAGAAATACTAAACTTTTTATTACTATATATTTCTGCAAAAGTTGCTACAACTGCCAATGATAACATCATACCAACATAAGGAGGCAAGTGGGTAACCGTTTTAAAAATAGGAACAAAAAGAATAGCCCCCAATCCTAAATATAACATTACACCACTATATTTAGACTTAGAATTATCACCATCCAATTCACCATCGATCAACCCTTTAAAAACCTTGAACCTACTTGCAATCACAACTGGAACGATCATACAAACCAATGAAGGTAAAAGTACGTGAAGCACCAATTGACCTGCACTAACCCTATTTGCAATCCATAACATGGTAGTGGTCACATCACCAATAGGCGACCAAGCCCCACCGGCATTTGCCGTTATTACGATCATACCGGCAAACCATAATTTAGTTTCCCTGTCCTTAATAACCTTTTGCAATATGGTAATCAAAACAATGGTAGCCGTCAAGTTATCTATAATTGCAGATAATACGAATGCCAATATTGAAAACAACCATAATAACTTACCTTTCTGCTTTGTTTTAATAAAACCTTTTATAGTCGCAAAGCCATCAAAATAATCTATGATCTCTACAATGGTCATAGCCCCAAGAAGAAAGAAAAGAATTTCCGCAGTTTTACCTAAGTGATGCAAAAGGGACTCCTCCATCATGTGCATTCTATCTAAATGTCCAAACTTATCAAAACCATCAACTAGACTTTGATGAGCAGAATCAAACCAGTTTTCGTAGCCATCTATTCCAAGAGCAATAAGCGCCCAAAGAATAGCCATCATGGCCAATGCAGGGATTAATTTATCTATCTTAAGATTGTGTTCTAAGGTAATGGCAAGATATCCCGCCAAAAAAACAATAACAATGATGGTTTCCATATTCGTTGGTTTTTTGAGTAACTAGTTATGAGTTGTAAATATAGGTTCTAATTCTAAAAAATAAATCTTCCAAATATATTTAAAATTGTCTTTGAAATCCTAATGAATTAACAATAATACCGAAGTTATCTGACATCCAAATACTTAAATCATTAGCAAATTAAATTTAACACGTTTTTGGCGACTATTTTTTAACGCATAAGAAAATGTTAAAAATCAACCATCATTATATTACCTAAATATAATTGTTATAAAATAGTTCAAAAGCACATACATAAGTACCATATTTAACTACTATATCTTTATCTTTGAGAAGTTAACCTTTATATATATTTAGATGGATTTTTCATTAAATGAAGAACAAAAACTTATACAAGAAGCTGCACGAGATTTTGCACAAACCGAGCTATTAGCCGAAGTGATCGAACGTGATGATGCACAAAGATTCCCCACAGAAGAAATTAAAAAACTAGGAGAACTCGGTTTTTTAGGAATGATGGTAGATCCCAAGTATGGTGGTAGCGGTCTAGACACCCTTTCATATGTGTTGGCTATGGAAGAAATCTCTAAAATTGACGCATCAACTTCAGTAGTAATGTCAGTAAATAATTCTTTAGTATGCTGGGGATTAGAAAAATTCGGCTCTGAAGCTCAAAAAGATAAATACCTTACCAAGCTTACCACAGGAGAGCAAATTGGTGCTTTTTGTCTTTCAGAACCAGAAGCGGGAAGCGATGCCACTTCTCAAAAAACAACCGCTATTGACATGGGAGACCATTATATAGTCAATGGCACTAAAAACTGGATTACCAATGGTGGTACCGCAAGTACATATATCGTAATTGCCCAAACTGACAAGGATAAAAAACACAGAGGTATCAATGCCTTGATTATTGAAAAAGGTACTCCCGGATTTGAAATTGGACCCAAAGAAAATAAATTGGGTATTAGAGGTAGCGATACCCACTCTTTAATCTTTAACGATGTTAAGGTTCCAAAAGAAAATAGAATTGGCGAAGATGGCTTCGGTTTTAAATTTGCTATGAAAACTTTGGCAGGTGGCCGTATCGGTATTGCGGCCCAAGCTTTAGGCATTGCCGCAGGTGCATATGAACTAGCTTTAAAATATTCAAAAGAACGTAAGGCTTTCGGTACTGAAATTAGCAACCACCAAGCTATCGCTTTTAAACTTGCAGATATGCACACCGATATCCAGGCGGCTCGATTATTGGTTTATCAATCTGCTTTAGATAAGGACAATGGTAAAGATTATGACCTATCTGGTGCCATGGCCAAATTATACGCGTCAAAAGTAGCAATGGAAACTACGGTCGAAGCCGTTCAAATACACGGTGGAAACGGATTCGTAAAAGACTATCACGTAGAACGCTTAATGAGAGATGCAAAAATAACACAGATCTACGAAGGCACTTCTGAAATACAAAAAATTGTAATTTCAAGAAGTATTTTAAAGTAAATATTAGTTAATTTTCGATTCACCCCTGTATTTTATAGGGGTGAATTTAATTATTATACAATCTTAGTTTGTTAACCTCTCAATAAAGTTAACCTTTATTGTTAGAAAGTTGTAAAAATTAGACTTTACCCCCTACTTACTTCATCCCTTTCTATAATTTTAACTTAAATTTATCAATCTGATAAATTGAAGGTTTTAAAAATCCATAATTATAGATTTTTTAAGCTTTTATTTATTTCGTTGAATTTTTTATTTGAATTTGTTCTAATCATTGAATATAATTCAAATAAATTGATATTTTTGAAGAAATACCACAAAGGATGACACTGAAGAAGCAAGGATTATATCTACCGGAATTTGAACATGATAACTGTGGGGCTGGTTTTATATGCAGTCTTAAAGGGAAAAAATCTAACGACATTATTCATAAAGCGTTAGAGATACTTGAACGTTTAGAACATAGAGGGGCAGTAAGTGCCGATGGTAAAACAGGAGATGGTGCTGGGATATTAATAGATATACCACATGATTTTTTTCAGGCCGTTTGCAACTTCGACCTTCCTAAGGCTGGTAATTATGCAGTTGGTAATATTTTCTTCCCTAGAAAAGAAAACCAAAGAGATTTTTGTATTTCGGTTTTTGAAGAAAACATCAAAAAGCAAGGTTTAAAATTATTAGGTTGGAGAGATGTACCGGTAAACAGATCTATACCAGGTAGAATTGCTGCTGAAACAGAACCTTTTGTCAAACAAATATTTGTTGCAAAAGAAAGTGACAATCAAGACTATTTTGATTTTAACTTAAAACTTTTTATCGCTAGAAAAGTAACCGAGCATACTATCATAAAATCTAAGCTATCCGAGAGCAAATTCTTTTATGTACCTAGCTTATCTACTAAGATAATTATATTTAAAGGGCTACTAATGCCTTTAGATATTAGCTTATACTATTCTGACCTTATGGACTCTAGAGTGGTTACTAGATTGGCATTGGTACACCAACGTTTCTCTACAAATACTTTCCCTACTTGGGATCTGGCACAACCATTTAGATACATGTGCCATAATGGTGAGATAAACACGCTAAGGGGTAATGTTACCCGCATGTTCTCTAGAGAAGAGTTGCTTAAGAGCGACATGTTCGGAGATGAAATAAAGAATGTTCTTCCTATTATACTACCGGGCAAGTCTGATTCTGCTACTATGGATATGGTTGTGGAACTTTTATTGATGACAGGTAGATCATTACCAGAGGTAATGATGATATTAGTTCCTGAAGCATGGGAGAAAAATACAGAAATGTCTGAAGCTAAAAGATCATTTTACGAGTATCATTCATGTATGATGGAACCATGGGATGGACCAGCTTCTATACCATTTACAGACGGAAACTTTATTGGTGCGGTCTTGGATAGAAACGGACTAAGACCATCTAGATACACAGTAACTAAAGATGATTACGTAGTAATGTCATCTGAGACAGGTGTCGTAGATATTGCTCCAGACAATGTGGAATTCCACGGAAGGTTACAGCCAGGAAAAATGTTCTTGGTAAACATGGAAGAAGGAAGAATTGTTAACGATGAAGAAATTAAAGAGAACATCGCACAAAAATTCCCATACAAAAAATGGCTGAACGACAACTTGGTTCATCTAAAGGACATTCCTTATAATGATTGTCCATTATTTTTAGGCGAAGAAAGTTTAGAAAATAGAAAATCTGTCTTTGGGTACACTATAGAAGATATTAATACCATTGTACTTCCAATGGCGAAAGCCGGTAAAGAACCAATCGGCTCAATGGGGTCAGATACACCTATCGCTGTACTGTCTCAACGACCTCAGTTAATTTACAATTATTTCAAGCAATTATTCGCTCAGGTCACCAATCCTCCTTTAGATGGTATTCGTGAAGAACTGATTACAGATATCAGTTTAACTTTAGGTAGCGATCATAACATATTTGAATTTTCAGAATTACATTGTAGAAAACTTAAAATTCAGAATCCTGTAATTTCTAAAGAGGATTTAGATAAAATTAAAAATTACGATGTAAGTCCAGATTACAAAGTTGTCTCAATATCTATGTTATATGCCATTGAAAAAGGACATAACGGATTAGAGGATGCTTTGCAATCGGTATTGAACCAAGCATCTAAAGCAGTTGATGACGGTGCCAATATCATTATACTTTCCGATCGAAATGTCACAGAAGATTTAGCACCTATTCCAGCATTATTGGCTTGTTCATTTGTAAACAGTGGATTACAAAAATTAGGCAAACGCTCTAAACTAAGCGTAATTATAGAATCTGCCGAGCCACGTGAAGTACATCATTTTGCTTTATTATTCGGTTTTGGTGCTAGTGCTATTAACCCATATTTGGTTAATGAAATTATTGCAGAACAAATAGAAGAACATGATATTACAGAAATATCATTTGACGACGCCATTAAAAATTACAATAAAGCTGTCGGAAAAGGTATCTTAAAAGTGATGAACAAAATCGGTATTTCAACACTTAATTCTTACCGTGGTTCGCAACTTTTTGAATGTATTGGTATCAACACCAAAGTAGTTGAAAAATACTTCCCTAATACCCCTACTCGTATACAAGGTATTGGTCTATATCAAATTGAAAAAGAAATTTCTTTGCGTCATCATAAAACATTTAGCAAAAAACACATTGATGCTAGTTTAGATTTAGAAATTGGCGGTGAATATAGATGGCGAAGAGATGGTGAAAAACATATGTTTAACCCACTATCTATTGCAAAACTTCAAAAATCAGTTCGAAACAACGAGCCAGATACGTACAAAGAGTATTCTAGTATGGTTAATGAGCAATCAAAAAACCTTATGACAATAAGAGGTCTCTTTGAGTTCTCTAACTATGACCCTATTCCTCTAGAAGATGTGGAACCATGGACTGAAATTGTAAAAAGGTTTAAAACCGGTGCAATGTCTTACGGATCTATTAGTAAAGAAGCTCACGAGAATTTAGCGATTGCAATGAACCGTATTGGCGGAAAGAGCAATTCTGGTGAAGGTGGAGAAGATCAAAATAGATTTTACAAAAATTCTACCGGTGACTGGAGAAACAGTGCAATAAAACAAGTTGCCTCAGGTAGGTTTGGTGTTACTTCGAACTACTTGACTAACGCAAAAGAAATTCAAATAAAAATGGCGCAAGGTGCCAAACCAGGTGAAGGTGGTCAATTACCAGGTCCTAAAGTAAATCCTGAAATTGCCAAAACAAGAAATTCTACTCCATATGTAGGTTTAATTTCTCCACCACCGCATCACGACATCTATTCTATTGAAGATTTATCTCAGCTTATATATGATTTAAAATCTGCAAACAGAAAGGCAAGAGTTAATGTAAAATTAGTTTCTGAAGTAGGTGTAGGTACCGTTGCAGCAGGTGTTGCAAAAGCAAAAGCTGATGTTGTTCTGGTTTCCGGTTTTGATGGTGGTACTGGAGCTTCTCCTCTGACATCACTGAAACATTGTGGTTTACCATGGGAACTTGGTATTGCAGAGGCACAACAAACACTTGTTTTAAATGATTTGAGAAACCGTATAGTTCTTGAATGTGACGGCCAATTGAAAACCGGTAGAGATGTTGCCGTTGCCTGTCTATTAGGTGCAGAAGAATTTGGTTTCGCAACTGCCCCTCTAGTAGCTTCAGGTTGTATAATGATGCGTGTATGCCACTTAAACACTTGTCCTGTTGGTATTGCAACTCAAAATCCTGAATTGAGAAAGAAATTTAAGGGTAAACCTGAACATGTAGTTAACTACATGTATTTTGTAGCACAAGAGTTACGTGAAATTATGGCACAACTTGGCTTTAAGACCATTAATGAAATGGTAGGTCAGGTTCAAAAATTAGATCGTAAGAAAGCTATTGATCACTATAAAGCTGCTGGTATAGATTTAACGCCAATTTTACATCAAGTAGATGTGCCTAAAGGAACTAAATTTTATAATACGGAAAAACAAAAACACGATATTGACAAATCAATAGAGTTTGATATTATAGCAAAAGCTAATCCATCATTATTCAGAAAAGAGAAATTAACTTTAGATTACCCAATTTGTAATACCGATCGTGCAGTTGGTGCAATTATCAGTAATGAAATCTCTAAAACATACGGTGCAGAAGGATTACCAATTAACACGTTGAGATTGAATTTTACAGGTTCTGCCGGTCAAAGTTTTGGTGCATTTGCGACTAGAGGTCTAACAATGATCGTTAATGGAAATACCAATGATTATTTAGGAAAAGGACTTTCTGGTGCCAAATTAGTTATCAAAGTACCTGAAAATTCTACAATAGTACCTGAAGATAATGTAATTACAGGTAACGTTACCTTATACGGAGCTACCGCCGGTAGAGCATATATTAATGGTAAAGCTGGTGAACGTTTTTGTGTTCGTAACTCAGGAGCCAAAGCTGTCGTTGAAGGAATCGGAGATCACGGTTGTGAATATATGACGGGTGGTGTTGCTGTTATTCTTGGTGAAGTCGGAAGAAATTTTGGAGCTGGTATGAGTGGAGGTATCGCTTATGTATTAGACAACAATAAAACCTTTAAAGAGAGATGTAGCACAGAAGGTCTAAACCTTTTAGAGGTTACCGAGAATAATGATATTAAACAGTTAAAAGATTTAATTGAGAGTCATTACAACTCTACATCAAGTCCATTAGCGCAACGTATTTTAGAGAATTGGGAATCATACTTACCTAAATTCGTTAAGGTTTTGCCGGAAGAATACAGACAAGCTTTAATTAGATTAGAGCAAGAAAATTTACAAACTATTTAAGATCGGAAAATGGGAAAGATAACAGGATTTTTGGAATTTGACAGAAAAATCGAAGCATACGAACCGGTTGAGGAGCGTTTAAAAAATTATAAAGAATTTACAGTGCCGCTTCCTGAAAAGGAACTGAAAGAACAAGGTGCTCGTTGCATGGATTGTGGTATTCCTTTTTGCCATAGCGGTTGTCCTCTAGGGAATTTAATTCCTGATTTTAATGACGCCGTTTATCGTGGAAAATGGGAAAAAGCAAGTGAGATTTTACACTCTACGAATAATTTTCCTGAATTTACTGGAAGATTGTGTCCAGCACCATGTGAAGAAGCATGTGTTCTTGGTATAAATGAAGATCCAGTTTCAATAGAAAATATAGAAAAGAACATTGTAGAGACCGCTTTTAAGAAAGGATGGATTACTGCAAAACTACCTTTAAATAAAACCGGAAAAAAAGTTGCAATTGTAGGTTCGGGACCTGCAGGTCTAGCTACTGCACAACAACTGAACAGAGCAGGGCATGATGTTACTGTATTCGAAAGAGATGAAAAACCTGGTGGATTATTGCGTTACGGAATTCCAGATTTTAAAATGGAGAAAAACGTAATCGATAGACGTTTAGATGTTTTAAAGGAAGAAGGAATTACTTTCAAATGTGGAGTTCATATCGGTATAGATATTAAAGCCGATACACTTAAAGAAGAATATGACGCTATCGTATTAACGGGAGGTGCAACTATTAGAAGAAATTTACCTATTGAAGGCTCCGACTTAAAAGGTGTTGTTCAAGCAATGGATTTTTTAGGTCAAAATAACAGACGTGTAGACGGTATTACAGAATTAGGCGAAGAAATTAAAGCTACAGGTAAAGACGTGGTCGTTATTGGTGGTGGTGATACTGGTTCAGATTGTATAGGTACTTCTTTTCGTCATGGCGCAACATCAGTTTCAAATTTTGAAATTATGCCAATGTCAACCACTGAAAGACCAGAAGGTCAGCCTTGGCCTTTTTGGCCGATGAGACTAAGGACCAGTTCTTCTCATAAAGAAGGTGCTGAACGTTTCTTCAGTATTTCTACGAAAAAATTTCTTGGTGACGGTAATGGTAATTTAAAAGGATTAATAACTTCTGAAGTTGAATGGATTAAAACTCCGGGTGAACGCCCAAAACTTAAAGAAGTACCTGGTACTGAAATAGAATGGAAATGTGAACTGGCATTATTAGCTTTAGGCTTTACAGGTTCTGAAAATACCGTTGCTAGCCAGTTAGGTTTAGAAATGGATGCGAGAACAAATATCAAAGCATCTGAAAATGATTATAAAACAAATGTTGCAGGCGTGTTTGCTGCTGGTGACCAAAGAAGAGGTCAATCTC
>JAHDDP010000141.1 GCA_020629285.1 Maribacter sp. | reverse complement strand
TAATCAGAAATCCCGTCAGTGTAGAAAATTGCTTGCAAGTTGGATACTACAAGCGGTCTTACTTCCGGCGGTTAGGAAACCGCATGACAGACCCGTATAGATTTTGGAAAATCTGACGAGCGGGAATTGGGAGCGAGGGGGAGTTAGTAAGACTTTGCGCGAGCGGGGTATAGTTCAAGAAAACAGGAAGGGTCTAATCAAGCTGTAACAATTTGACTGTACAAATATGAATAAAATTACTATTATTGCATATAGTTTTTTTTCAATAAGAGATTTATTACTGAGAATATAAAAGTAATTTACCTAAATATGAATTTAATCAAATCAACTTCAATAGTAATCATTGACTTTGATAATTTTTTTAAAATTAAGGAGTCTTCTTTTGATAGAAGTTTTAATTTTATAATTAAAGAAATTATAAAGGACATAGTTCATGAAGCAGTTTCAGGTCAT
The DNA here is from genome assembly GCA_020629285.1 of Maribacter sp. Classification (GTDB taxonomy): domain Bacteria; phylum Bacteroidota; class Bacteroidia; order Flavobacteriales; family Flavobacteriaceae; genus Maribacter. The sequence continues at coordinate 3,127 of JAHDDP010000141.1, read as the reverse complement.
GATATTAGAATACGTCTTTATGGCGGATGGTACACAAATAGTATTTTTAGTGATAGCGCTTCCGTATTAGCTAAAAAGTTAAGTGACGTAAACATTTTCCCATACATAAAAGGAAAAAAGAAGATTTCAGGAAGTATAACTATCGCTAGCACTTTACTTGATATTCCTAACTATGTTTGGGATAACACATATAAGGAAAAAAGTGGTATAAAAAATTTGCGAGTAAATAAATCACTTATGTCTGAAACGTGTTCACAAAATTCGCATATGTGTCCTCCAAAAATGATTACTAAATTCACAAGAAAACATAACAAAGAATGTCCGGTAGAAAATTGCAGTAATACTCACGGAGAGATTTTTATTGGAATGGAACAAAAAATGGTAGATACAATGATGGTTTGTGATATTATGTCGTGTATTGACGAAGACCTTGTCAAGGAAGTTGTAGTCGCATCAAATGATACTGATTTGTTACCATCTCTTTTATTATGTAAATTAAAATCAAAAGAGAATAAAAGTGTAACTTTGCTTAATACAAAAAAGAGTTTTGAGCAAAAAAGCTCTTCTATTCTCAGTTCCTACGGCATTAACGTAAAATTACTTAAAGATGAATTTTAGTGATATAAAAGAAGACATTAAGTCCTTTGCGGATGATGAGTCCGATATGATTTTTGAAAAAGACGGCACAATATTATTTACTCGAAATGGTAACGATGAACATATAAGAGTGTACGAAAATGAAGAAAACGGAGCCTTTTACGTTGAAACACAAGGTATCACTTTGTCATATAGAAAGTATTTATCAAGTTACCTTGCAAAACTCGAAATATTTGCTAACAAGCTAATAGAAAAGCGAGGTAAAATAGATGCTTATGTCGATGGAGACGCAAAACTTCTTAGTGGGCATAGTGAGAAAATCGATAAATCACTGACAATTTTAGAAGATGAGGCCTCTGACTTTTTAGTTGCGGCAACAAAGTTGACGTTTATTACCGCTGATGCAGGTCATGGAAAAACAGCTCTCTTGAAAGAATTTCAATTCAAGCAAGCATCAGGTTTTTTGAAAGGAGAAAATAAGTATTTATTTTGGCATGTAGATTTACAGGGACGTGAACTTGTAAGATTGGCAGAGGCAATAATGTATGATTTAGGTGAGTTAAGAGTACCAGGACTATTTTATTCGTCTATTTTGACATTACTAAAGAGAAAGCTCTTAGTTTTGGCTATAGATGGATTTGATGAACTTGCGGCAGAAATAGGAGGATTAACAGCTGTAGGTGCATTATCGAGTTTAGTAACTCAAATGGAAAATCGTGGAAACATAATAGCAGCATCGCGAAGAACCTTTTTTGATACTCAAGACTACGTAAAGAGGACAAAAATTTTACAGAGAAGCTTATCAAACGATTGTCTAATTAATGAAATAAAACTACAACCTTGGAATAAAGACGAAGTTACCGAATTTGCAGGCTATTTTCATGATAATGCAAGCAATGTTTATAATGAGTTGCTTATCGAGTTGGGAAATGATAAAAATCATCCTATATTAACGAGACCTTTTCTTGTTACAAAAGTCATAGAAGGTATGCAGGAGGCAGATATGTCTGCTTCCGAGTTTATTGGTGCTATATCTGGACCCATGGAGGGTATTTCAACTGTTGTAACTGCATTTATCAAACGAGAGGTAATTAAATGGAAACAGAGAGATGCTAAAACAGGAAATCCTTATCTGACTTTTGAACAACATTTGAAATTGTTGCAACAAGTTGCTTATGAAATGTGGATTGAGCGTTCAGACAAAATTTCTGTAGAAGAGGTGCAACTTATTACAACTTTGTTATGCGAAGATGAGGATATTGATTACACTCTTCAACCTATGATTATAAATATGGTTAAATCACATGCATTTTTAATACCGACTAATAACAATGATAGAAAATTTGAACATGAGGAATTTAAGAACTATTTTTTATCAACATATTTAGTAGAAAGTATTAAAGGTATCTCGATGAATGGGCATTCTAAAAACTTAAAAAAGTTTTTATCAATTTCTCAACTTCCAGATAGTGTAGCTCAATACGCCTTTAACACCCTCAACCAATACGAACTTGATGTACATGTTATCGTGGAGAAACTAAGTTCTATTGTTTCGGAAGAATGGAAACCAACGTATTTACAAACTAATGTAGGTACATTGATACCCTATCTGTTAGACCGTCAAACATTGTCAGGTAATATTGAAATTGATGCACAAGTTAGTTATACATCCTTAATTTTTGAAAATAGAACCTTAAATAACATACAAATACGGAATGGAAATTTTATAAATGTTAGTTTTAGAAACACAACATTGAGTAATCTAATATTTGATAATTGTGCATTTAATGAGTTGAGAATCCATGAAAACACTAATGACATTACAAATGTCCATATTGATACTTCGTGTTCAGTAGATGCAATAGTTGTTTATCGTGATGGAGCAGTATATAATAGTATATACTCACCAACAATAATCAGTGAGAGACTTATAGAACTTAATTTGCGCCGACCAAATAGTGTAATTGAAATCAAAAAAATTAAACAGACTACTAAAACAAATAAAATAGCAACAAAAATTCTAAATTCGTTTCACAGAAGTACTACACTCTTTAAAAAGAATATTGAAGAAGATGGTTTTTACTCACAAGACAGAACACTTATATTTAATAAAATTATTCCTTTATTAGAGAAGTATAAGATTATAAAAACAGTAGATTCTACGGCAAGTAAGCAAGCCAATTCAGTTGCATGGCGATTGAATTATCCTTTATCGGATGTCTTTGAAGCCGATTCTAATAATAATAGCTTAATAGAAAGTAATTTACGGAATTTTTGGCTTGATATCAACGAAGAATCTTGATTTGGTATATATCCTTAAATTTAATTATTACAAATTTTAACTACTGAAAAAAGCGCTGCTTCAATTTGAAGTAACGCTTTTTTTAATCTAAACAAATTTATTCCTACGCCCCACACATCAAACAATCCGGATCATCCAAATTACAAGTCTCTCCCACGGCAGCCACCTCCGCCGCCGAAGGAGCCGTCACTTTCTTAACAGGTGCGGTAGCCACAGCCGTCGCGGCGT
>JAHDDP010000035.1 GCA_020629285.1 Maribacter sp. | reverse complement strand
TCTTAAAGAGGTCTTTTGTATTGATTTTGATTGCTTTAAATACGGCATGTGGTGTACATATAGACGAAAAGAAATTATTGGTCAAAGAAATAGAAATCATAAAAAACACATTTGCACCAGATAAACGTACCGCACTTTTTAATCTAGAAGTATTAGATGGTCCATCAGGTTTTACCTTAGTTGGTGAAACTAACTTACCATTGGCTGTAGATTCTTTGAATAATCTTTTAAAAGAAAAAGGAATAAAAACCACTAACGATATTAAAATTTTACCTGGCGCCGAGCTAGAAGGTATGACCAAGGCGGTTATTAACATCTCTGCCGCCAATCTTAGAAGTAACCCAAAACATTCGGCAGAATTGGCAACACAGGCAACTTTAGGTACCATTGTTAATGTTTTAAAAAAAGAAGGAGATTGGTATTTGATACAAACACCAGATAAGTATTTAGCATGGGTGGATCCAGGGGGAATTCAATTAATGAACGCACAGGAAATTGAAAATTGGATTGCAGCAGATAAAATCATTTACACCGATACTTATGGGCATGCTTTTAATACAGAAGAGGCTAAAGAAAGAACTTCTGATATCGTTGCCGGTAGCTTATTAAAACTGTTAAGTAGTAACGATGATTTTTATAAAATTGAATTTCCAGATGGTAGACAAGGGTATATTTCTAAAGACGAATCTGTAGCATATAACACGTGGCTTTCAAACTTGATTTTTAATGCAGATTCACTTATTGCAACCTCAAAAACATTAATGGGCGTACCGTATTTGTGGGGAGGTACTTCTACAAAAGGTGTTGATTGTAGTGGCTACACAAAGACTATCTATTATTTAAATGGTATTGTAATTCCTCGTGATGCCTCTCAACAAGTGCACGCTGGTAAACCAATAGATTCTATTGCAGATTTCAGCAAATTGCAGAAAGGAGATTTATTGTTCTTTGGTAGAAAAGCAACAGAAACCACTTCAGAAAAAGTAGTGCATGTAGGTATGTGGATCGGTGATAATCAATTTATACATTCATCTGAAATGGTACGTAAAAGTAGTGTAGATAAAGATGCACCAAATTATGATGCATTTAATGTAGGTAGATATTTAAGAACACAGCGCTTGTTAAATGAAGAGGATCCTTTGCTTCAAAATTTAAATATTACTATGCCTATCAAAGATTAAGTAGTTCATTTATTAAAATGGCGTTTCATCGATTTTAAGATAAAAATTATAACATAGTAAAATTGTACCCGTTTTATCATAGTTATCTCTCATTTATCTGCTATGAAAAAAACAACGCTATTAGTTTTAATCTGCTGTTTTGTTGGATCATCTATTGCTATTGCCCAAAAAGATGCTGCAACTTTATACTTCAAAGATGGCAAACAATTAAGGGGAATGGCAAAGCTTGTAAATGGCGACCAGGTAAAATTCAAAAAAAATAAAGGAGATAAACCGGAAAAATATCATTTTGAAAATCTAGAGCAAGCAGTTATAAACGATAGGGAAGAGCCATCTACTTATATTTATCTAGAGACAAAAAAAGGCTATTTCAATGTTGTAAGAGAACTTGAAATAGGTATCGTTAATCTATATATTTTAGAACAAACAGGGTATTCTTCACCAATGTTCGTTGGTGGTGCCAATGGTCAAATGAATATGTCGAACGGTAATTACTACGATATTAAAAACCTTTATGTTAGAAGAGGTGTAAGTGGAGAAATTACACACTTAGGTTCAAATCAACTTTTTAGTAAAAATTTTAAAAATGCTGCTTCAGAATATTTTGCCGATTGCCCTGAACTAATAACTAAGATTCAGAACAAAGAGTTCAAGAAAAAGCATGTTAGAGATATTGTCAAATTTTACAATCTACAATGTAATAATCAGCATGTGGTTGTTTTAAAGAAATAGAGTAATTATTTTTAATTAATTAGTTGAAATAAATTCACGTATATCTTTACTTAGTTTTATAAAATTTGGTTAATGTGTATACATCATATGACCAGCTTCATAATACTTCATTTCAAGACAATAATTACCAATTTTTATCTTCTATTGGTTTGTCATAAGCTATAACGTTTATTGTATTAAGTATCTAGTATACTACAAAATAGTTGTCAAAACATTTTCTATAATTCGTTTGAAGAACAAGCATATTAAAGTGCTATAAAACAAATTGATGTGCAGCCTATAGATGTATGTTTATATATTGGTATTACTTATGGTATCAGAACATTAAGTATATTTAGAAGAATATTCGTTTTATAAATCCAGTATTTAAAGAATCAACTAATTATCAATATGAAAACGCAACAACTTAAATCTCAACTACTAGGAACTTCACTTTTATTTTTATTCGGAGGCGGATTAATTACCTCGCAAGAAACAAACGATGGTTGGGAAACTATGTTCAATGGTGATGATTTAAATGGGTGGACAACTAAAGTACATCATTATGAAGTGGGCGACAACTATGCGGATACCTTTAGGGCTGAAGATAATATGGTAAAGGTGAGGTATGATAAATATGAAGGAGAATTTAACAATAGGTATGCTCATTTATATTACGACAAGCCTTTTTCAGATTTTCATTTAACGATGCAATATCGTTTTGTAGGTGAACTATATAGAGGTGCACCAGATTATACAATATTAAACAGCGGAGTAATGTTTCATTCGCAAGACCCCAAAACAATGCTAAAAGAACAAGATTGGCCTATTAGTGTAGAAATACAATTTTTAGCGGGAGTAGAAGAAGGTGTAGAACGCCCAACAGGCAATATGTGCTCACCAGGTACCGATGTAGTTTATGAGGGTAAAATAGACCCAAGACACTGCATTAAGTCAACATCAGATACTTATTATGGTGATCAATGGGTAACAGCGGAATTGGTTGTATATCACGATTCATTGGTTAAACATATCATTAACGGCAAAACGGTATTAGAATACACAAAACCACAAATTGGTGGTGGGGTAGCCAATGGATATGACCCTAAAATGAAACAAGATGGTAAGCTGTTGACAAAGGGCTTTATTGCTTTACAAAGTGAAGGTCAGCCAATTGATTTCAGAACTATTAAAATTCGTAATTTAAAAGGATGCACAGACCCTAAGGCAAGTAACTTTAAGGCATACTACCAAGTATCGGATAAAGAAGCTTGTATTTATTAATTACCCGTTATTTCAAAATAGCGCTGTATTTGGTTTTATTACTTAATAATTCGGTAGCCGCTAAAATGGCATCATCGTTATTTAGGTAATATTGGTATAAACCATCTCTGTAGAAATAACGTTTAACGATTTCATCTTCAAGATTCTTTTGAATTTCGCTTTGGTATTTATCTAAAGCATTGATTTTACCTTTTTCAATATTGGCTAACAATGTTTTATAGCTATCCTTAACGTCAGCCCCTAAAAAGTCGTTTTCATCGCCTGAGAGCGCTTTTTTTATAGCTTCTTCTGCCTTGGTCTCGAATGAGAAACTACTTTGCTTTACATAGTTTTTAAATGCGTTAAAATCAGCATCAGTGAATTTAAAATCGGCAACATCGTTATACTCGTGTGTGTAATGGTAATTGGTAGCATAATCGAAAATAACATTGTTCTGTAGCAATGCCAAAGTAAGGTCATTGGTTTTAGAAGTAGCTACTTCAATATCTGGTAAAATACCACCACCGTCTTGTACTTTTCTACCATTACGAGTAGTAAAATCATTGAAGGTAGTATTACGAACCGCTTTACCACTTTCATCACGGTTCCAATAATCCAATGATTGTATACAACGACCAGAAGAAGTGTAATATCTAGAAATGGTAACCTTTAACTGTGTACCATAGGTCAATTTCAGCGGGCGTTGCACCAAGCCTTTTCCAAAGCTTCTGGCACCCATAATAACCGCTCTATCTAAATCTTGTAAACTACCTGAAACAATTTCACTTGCAGAAGCACTACTACCGTTTACCAATACCACTAATGGAATTTCCTCATCAACGGGTTGATTATTGGTATGGTACTCTCTGTTGAATTTTTTAACCTTAGATTTTGTAGTAACCACTAATTCCCCTTTTGGAACGAATAAATTGGTAACATTGATAGCTTCAGATAACAAACCACCAGGATTTCCTCTTAAGTCCAAAATGATTTTTTCAGCCCCTTTTCCTTTCAAATCTAATAAGGCGGATTTTGTCTGTTCCGTTGCTTTTGCATTGAACTTTGCTAGAACAATGTACCCAGTTTTATTATCGATCATTTTAAAGAAAGGAACGGCATCGACTTCTATCCCCTCTCTTGTGATACTCGTGGTGTTTAATTTACCTTGTCTTTTATAAGTAACGTTTATAGTTGACCCGTTAGCCCCTTTTAAAAGCTCACTGGCATTATCTTCAAAATCCGCAACTTTGATATCTCCTATCTGTATTATCTCATCACCGGCCTTTAATCCTGCTTTATCTGCGGGATATCCCTGGTGTGGTTCAATAATCAGTAATTTATCATCGAAAGAGCGTACCATGGCACCAATACCAGAATATTCACCAGCATTGTTTATACGATACGTTTCAACATCTTGTTCGTTTAAGAATTTGGTATAGGGATCCAACTCGTTAAGCATATTTTTAATGGCGGTATCCATTAATTCTGCCGGATTGGTTTCATCCACGTAATTCATGTTCAGTTCTTTGAACAAGGTGGTAAAGATTTCTATCTGTTTGGCTATTTCGAAAAAGTCGCTTTTATAACTACTTCCTACAAAAAGGAAAGCGATGGCAATTATGGGTACTAGTACTTTTTTACTAACTATTTTTTTCATCAATCTGTAGCTTAAACTTGTTTAAAACGAGCTTCATTTTATGATCTAACTGCTCAAAGGTGGGCATATCCTTACCAAGGTATAAAAATAGAAACGCAAAGTTTGTATCTGTATTGTTAAAAACCAAGCCTTTGTTGAGTCTATAAGATTCTCTAAGTAAACGTTTAATGTGGTTTCTATCTATGGCACTTTTAAAATTGCGCTTAGATACCGTAACAGCGGTTTTAATGGGAACTTCTTTTTTCTCTACGGATAGATAAATTAATTTCAACGGATAAACAGAAATACCCCTACCCTCTTTAAACAACTGGGTAATGAGTATTTTACTTTTTAGTTTTTCCTTTTTTCCGAAGGATGCATCCATTTATAAAAGAAGTTTTAAAAAAGAATTAGCCCCCAATTTGGGGGCATAAATATCTTAAAGTTTAGAAGAAGAAATTACTCTGCTTGCCAAACATTGTTCTCTAAATTAACATCTGCCATTAATTGAGAAGGATCAATAACGATTGCTTGTATTGATGCCATTGGTTTACTGATTTCAAAATCATAGGTTGGGTAAGCCCATGGCCAATCTTCAATAACAGTTCTTTCAATACCAGCATAAGCATTCTCTTTTTCTCCTCGCATCATACGTAAAGGAGCATAAAAAGTTTCTTTGCTACCATCATTATACACCACTAAAATATCTAAAGGCATTGGCATTAGACCAATTCGTTCTAAAGTAACTTTAGTGTTGTTTTCTGATGCCGTAACTTCTTTAATACCGTAATCAATTGTATTTGTAGTTTGTGTCCAATCTGTTAAATACCAGTCTAGTTCAAAACCAGATACTTTTTCTGCAACACGTTTAAAATCGTTAGGCACAGGATGCTTAAATTTAAACTCATCATAATATTTACGAATGGTTTCCATCAATTTATCTTGACCGATAACATAACCTAATTGAGATAAAAATATAGAACCTTTGCTGTACGCAGAAATACCATAGGCAAAGTTAAGAGCGTAACGGTCTGCATATGTACCTTGTGGTTGTTCTTTACCTGAAAGCGCTAAGTTTCTATACCCTTTGTAAGTCCCCTCAAAAGGATTTTCTTTTTCATAATCCATAATTTCAGTCATACAAAGCTTAGAAATAAAAGAAGTAAATCCTTCATCCATCCACTCATGTTTAGCTTCGTTTGTAGCTAATATATGTTGAAACCAAGAATGTGCCATTTCATGAGCCATAACACCCACTAGACTACCAAACTTTCTATTACCGGTAATAAGTGTTGACATGGCATACTCCATACCGCCGTCACCTCCTTGAATAACCGAATATTGATCATATGGGTATTTACCAATGTTTTTACTGAAAAACTGCATAGCCTCTATAGTTTTAGGCTGAAGCTTTTTCCAGTTCTCTAAAATTTTAGCATCGTCTTTGTAAAGAAAATGAAGTACTGGTCCGTCAGGTACTTGCTGAATATCATGAATGTATTCTGGGTCTGCGGCCCACATAAAATCATGTACCATTGGAGCTTTAAAGTGCCATGTTAAGGTCTTGCCCTTTTGTTTTTTGATTTTAGTACCAGGAGTTTCATACCCATGACCTATTTCGTTAGGGTTTTGCAGGTAACCACTTCCACCAACGGTATAGTCTTTGTCAAGAGTCAATTTTACATCAAAATCTCCCCAAACACCTTGAAACTCTCGAGCAATATATGGATCTGCGTGCCAACCTTCAAAATCGTATTCTGCTAATTTTGGATACCATTGGCTCATGGACAATGCAACACCTTCTTCACTGTTTCTACCAGAACGTCTAATTTGTAAAGGCACTTGACCTTTGAATTCCATATTAAAAGTAGACTTTGCACCAGCCGCTATTGGCTTAGCTAAATCAACAACTAACACAGTTCCTTCTTCTGAAAAAGTAACCTTACTTCCATCTTGTGTTAAAGAGGTAGCATGCAGGTATCCTATTTCACTATCGGTAAGAGAAGCAATTCTACTTTTCTTGTCTGGAGTAGTCATTCTATCATCTGGATCGGCAATTGTCTGTAGTCGAATATCCATTTCACTACCTGGCTGAAAAGCGTTGAAATACAAATGGAAATAAACCCGTTTTAACTCATCTGGTGAGTTGTTTGTGTATACTAAGGTTTGGGTACCGGTATATTGAAAAGTTTCAACATCCATATCAACGACCATGGTATAATCAACATGCTGTTGCCAATAATCTGTCTTGTTTTGTGCCAGCAATCCTATAGAGAAAATTGCGGTCAAAAATGTAAAAAATGATTTAGTCATATGAGTTATGTAAGTATTATAATTTAATCTGTCCTGCAGCTACTTTACTGGCTAAAACCAAAGCATTGTAGGCATTGGCAATTTTGCCAGAAGTAGATATTTCATCTAAAGAACCGCTCTTACCTGTGTTTTTACCCAACACTACTTTGGTTTTAATAGGTAAACCAGATTGCAGTATTATTTTTTTCACTTGGGCAGCCGTTAATTTTGGATATTGAGACATTACCAAAGCAGCAACACCTGCGACACCAGGTGCAGCCATGGAAGTACCTGGAGAATATTCATATTCGTTATTAGGATACGTAGAATAGATGTCTGTACCTGGGGCAAAAATATCAACATTTATTTTACCGTAATTAGAATAGCTTGCCACCAACTCAGAGCCGTATTTTGGATTTAAGGCACCTACGGTTATAACATTATCGGCAATTTCTGGTCCGTTATTTATTTGATCATTAGGGAAGTTAGCGTTAACCGGGTTATCTAGATCAGCAGCGTCATTACCTGCAGCGTGTACAAAAAGAACATTATTATCTGCAGCATATTTAATAGCGTCGTACACCCAATCGGCATTAGGTGAAAAAGACTTTCCAAAACTACCATTGATTATACGTGCTCCGTTATCAACTGCGTAACGAATACCTCTGGCAATATCCTTATCATACTCATCACCGTTAGGTACGGCTCTAATACTCATAATAGCTACATTGTTGGCAACACCGTTAACACCTTTACCGTTGTTACGTTCGGCAGCGATTATACCCGCTACGTGTGTTCCGTGGCTTTCATCATCTACCCTATTGTTTGGGTTTCCGTTACCATAATCTACATCGGTAATGTCATAGGCATTATCACCAACAGAGGCCCTACCATTGAAATCTTTGTTTAGATTATAGTTAAGTTGTTCTGTATAGTATTTAAGTCCTTTAGTTAAATCTTCAAGAACACCTGGTATGGTTTCATTAATGCCGAACATTTGATTAAGAATGGCAACATTACGTTGCATAGTCTCATCCGTAGCATTAATACCGGCTAGATCTTTTTTGGTATAGGTCTCTTTATTAAGATACTTTTTTACAGCTGCATCTGCATTTTTTACAGCTTGGTAAATAGATTCATATTGTTCTTTACCTTGTAAAGCCTCATTATACTTGGTGTCTAGTTTGGTTTTTACTTTTGCTAAAGTAGCAGCGTCACCTATGCCCAAACGAAGCATACGAACATATTCTAATTGCTCGTTATAAGATTCGCCCAAGAAATTATAACCGTGTATATCGTCAATGAACCCGTTACCGTCATCGTCAATACCATTACCGGCTTTTTCTTTGGTGTTCGTCCATAAAACATCATCTAAATCTTCATGACTTAAATCAATACCAGAATCAAGAACGGCAACAATTGTTTTAGTCCCTTTTTTATTTTTAATGATTTCGCTGTACGCTTTATCTACACTCATACCAGGTATAGTATCGGCAACTAGATCTAAATGTCCCCAGTTATTCTTTTCTTTTGTAGTAAGATCAGAAATTTTTAAAGGCGTATCGTCTATATTTTCTACAGGGGTAAGGATTAATCCGCTTCCTCCGGCAGTTTTTGTGCTTCCGCATCCTGTTAATATTGCAGCTATAGAAAGGGCAAAAATTGATTTAAAATATGAATTCGTCATATATGGGCAACTGTTAGTTAATGTTTTTATTTGTAATTAATTGAAGAGCTCGTTAAAAGTGTATATCTGATCTAGGCGAACACCCCGATCTGTGTGTTTTAGGGTACAAAGTTGGTTATGGGCATCATGTTCAAAAAAGAGAAAGTAATTATTATCGGCAGCTTCGTTCAAGAATATCTTTTTTTCGGACATTGTCAATAGTGGTCTGGTGTCATAACCCATAACATAAGGTAATGAGATATGCCCAACTGTAGGTATAAGGTCTGCCATAAAGGCAATTGTTTTACCTTGATATGAGAATTGTGGTAGCATTTGTTTTTCGGTATGACCATCTACAAAACGGATGTCAAAACCTAAAGGACTGTTTTTTAGAAAACTATTTTCTGCATCATCGACAAAGAATAATTGTTCGCTTTCTTGCATAGGCAAAAGATTCTCTGTCAAGAAAGAAGCTTTTTCTCTCGGATTGGGTTCCGTAGCCCATTTCCAATGTTTTTCATTGGTCCAAAATTTAGCATTTTTAAAAGCAGGTTCGTATCCGGTTTTATCCTTGTTCCATTGTATGGCACCACCAACGTGATCAAAATGAAGGTGTGTTAAAAAAACATCGGTAATATCATCTCTGTGAAAACCATATTTTTTTAGAGAAGAATCTATCGTATAATCTCCCCATCTGTAGTAATAGCCAAAAAATTGATCAGATTGTTTGTTGCCCATACCGGTATCTACCAGTATTAATCTATCGCCATCTTCGATTAATAGACTTCTGGCGGCAATATCTATTAAATTATTATCGTCTGCCGGGTTTGTTCTTTGCCAAATTGTTTTGGGTACAACGCCGAACATAGCACCACCGTCCAATTTAAAATTACCGGTTTCAACAGGATAAATTTTCATAAAAGGCAAAATAATAAAAGTGTCTGTATTCTTAGTATTATTAAGAAAGTATTATCATTTAACCTTGAGATTATAAGGTTTTTGTAGGTGTAGAAGTTTAATTATGAATTTTTCAATTAAAAGATTCAAATCTCGGCTTAATCCTCATTAAGTATATCTCCGATGGAATGATGGGCTAAAGGTTTGGTTAAATGTTTTTTTATGACAGGATAATTTTTACCCTTTTCAGTATCTAAACTGTCTATAGAAGAACTTAAAATATAAACTTTACAATGGTTTATAAGAGTGTGGGGTAATTTGATATATTCATCTAAAAATTCAAACCCGTTCATACCTGGCATTTTTATATCTAAAAAAATAACATCTGGTAATGTCTCGGTATTATGAATATTGGAATTTAAATAATTTAAGGCTTCACTCCCAGAGGTCATGGTTGTAATTTGAGAAATATTATCTTCTTTCGAGATAATGGCTTTGTTAATAAAGTTGTCCACGTCTGAATCGTCGATCAGTAAAATATTTATATCCTTTGCCATGTTTTTTAGCTTATTTCGTTTGGTATTTTTAAAGTAAACGTAGTTCCTTCGCCTATTTTGGATTGTACGTCTACCGTTCCTTTTAATTTAAACAAAACTTCTTTTGCTATAAATAGCCCTATACCAGAACCCATTACTTTAGAAGATACTCTGTAAAACATATCAAATATTTTATCTAGTTGGCTGTTAGCCATACCAAGACCATTATCTTTTATAACTAATATAGCTTCTTGGTTTGTAGTTTTTACAAGTATCCAAATAGTAGGGTCCTTCTTGTTGGTGTCATGATATTTTATAGCATTGGATATAAAATTATTCAATAAAACTGAAATTCGCTTACTATCTGATGCAAAATCGATGTTATCTTCAACATTTATGTTAATATTGATTTTATGTGTGTTTTCTAAATACCATAAACTTTCTATAGAATGTTCAATTAAAGTGGTAAAGTCAATGGTCTCTAAATTAAGGGCCAAGTGTTTATTTCTAGAGTATTCAATAATGTCTTTGATAAAATCATCTAGCCTTTCAATAGATTTTTCCATCATATTCAAATGCTGAAATAATTTTGGGTTTATATCTTCCATTTGAATTAATTGTATGAGCCCTAGAACTGAAGATAAAGGAGCTCTTAATTCGTGAGACGCGCTATATACAAAAGAATCTAATTCTGAGTTGGTTTTTTGAAGTTCATGAAATTGAGTTTCAAGTCTGTTCTCGGCTTCTTTTCGCTTTGAGTCGTCATAGATATTGACCAAATAATTTATTTTGTCTTTTAATTGTAGTTGTGCTATAGACATTATGAGTGTTTTTTTCACTCCACTTTTAAGCTCAATTTTATATTCTTCGTTTAATATCTCACCATCTTCTTGTAGTTTCCCCCAGAGTCTATCTCTTTCTATTTCATCAATTTTAACTTCTTTAGAATCCATAACCGTTTTACCGATCAATTTTTTCTTAGAGGTCTCCAAAATGGTATAAGCCATCTCATTAGCTTCGATTACCCTTCTTTTCCCATCTAAAATGAGCATACCCATTAAATTGGTCTGAAAAGCCTTTGAAAATTTTTCTTGACTTTCTTTAAGTGCTAATTCCGATTGTATGTTTTTAGTAACATCCATAGTGGTGCCACGATAAATAATAGGCTTGTCATTATCGTCATATATTATTTCTGAAAATGACAGCAAGTATCTTAACGAATTGTCTTTAAGTTTAATTCTATAGTTGCTTGGTGCAGAAATGCCTTGCCCTTTTTTCTCAGCAAGTTTTCTATCTAAAATACCTAAATCTTTGTGATAAATAATTTCTTTTATTAAATCTGGAGTAATCTTCGTGCCCGGTTCCACATCATGAATGGCATACATTTCTTTGGACCATTCTATATTATCATCTGACATATCCCAATTCCAATACCCAATATTGCCTATTCTTATAGCTGCGTTCATTTTAGATTGTAAGTCTAAAATTTCAAAATCAGCTTCTTTTTGCTTTGTTATATCTATTACGGTACCCCTAAAATTAATGGCCTTATCTTCAGAATCTCTTAGTACCTCAATATCTACCATTACATATTTAATAGAACCGTCTTTGACAATTATTCGATAAGAAAAAGCATGCGAACTTTTTTCTAGTATTATCTCTCTTACATTTTTTCGATGTTTTTCTACATCGTCAGGATGAATTAAACTTTCAAGTAAAGGTATAGTCAATAATTGATCAGGTTCTATATCGTAAATAGAATACATTAAAGGTGAGCATACAAAAGATTGCGTAGAAATATCAAAATCCCAATACCCAATTTTACCAATGCGTATTGCTGCGTTCATTTTACTTTGTAGTTCTAGAATTTCTTTTTGGTTTTTTTTACGCTCGGTAAGATCAAAACCAATAGAACCAATGGCAATAGGCTCATCTGTTGTTTCATCCTTAATAAGAAAACCATAAAATTCTAAAGGTGTTATGGTGTCAGTTTTAAAATTTTTAAGTGGTACTTCTCCTGTCCACAACCCTTTTTTCATTACGGTTGGCATATGCTCATTTACAATAACACTTTTATATTTATCATCGAAAAAATCAAAAATTTTAGATTCGTAAATATTAAAATCACTAGGTAAATTAATCATTTTTTTACCGGCATCATTTAAATAGAGGGGTTCACCGGATAGTGTGGCCAAGCCAATGAAACCAGGACTATTTTCAATAATTGAAATTAAACGTTGCTTTTCTCGATCAGCTCTTTTTGCTTCTGTTTGATCTACATAAGTACTTAAACTGAAGTTTTTATCTAGATATTTATAAGGTTCTTTAGATAATAATAAATGTAAAATGCTACCTTTTTTTGTAATGAATTCAGCTTGAAGTCTATCTATTTTATGAGGACTGTTCAACAAATCTACGTTACCATCTTTATTGACTTTGTCTAAATTTATCAAACCTAGTTCCGTAGCGGATTTACCTTTGATCTCCTCAAGCGAATAACCTATTAAATCGAGAAAATAGGAGTTGGCATCCACAAATTTATTGTTCTGGTCCTTAATGGCCATACCAACAAATTTGTTATTATATGCCTTGCTGAATTTAGCTAAGTTTTCTTCAACGGATAACTCTAATTCTTTTCTTTCTGTTATATCTCTGATAATGCCCATAATGATATTGTCATCAAGCATTTTGGCTCTAACTTCTCCAAAAAATACCGAACCATCTTTCTTTAACAGTTTTCGTTCTGAACGTAAGGCTTTACCTGATTTGATATCAGCAAACCTTGGTGGGTTTTTACTAGATTCTTCAGCAGGTACAAGTTCATTAATGTTTTTATTCAACAATTCTTCTTTGGTAAAACCGAACATACTTATAGCATATGGGTTTACATCTAATATGTTTCCCCGAAAATCGTTCAAGAAAATACCATCTGAAGCTCCGTTTATCAATGATTTATATCGCTCTTTGCTATCTTTTAGAAGCGCTGTTTTTTCGTCTACTATTTTTTTTAGTTTTGTAGGTTGTCGCATTAAAAACCACAAAAGAACACCACAAACCAAAGAGAGTAAAAAGCCAAGTACAGAAAATAGTACGCTAGATGAAATAATGGTATTATCATGCAAATAAACATATAACTTCCATTCTCCTTGGCTAGTGGTAAGTGGTAAAGTGGTAGCGTTTTCTTTAGAAATATTATTAGAAGAGTAAAAAGTTTCTTCGGTTTTATCGGAGTTGATTTTTACTAGTTGATATGAGAATTTTTGATCAAAGGGACTATCTAGTTTAATAGTATTTATTACAGTTGATAAACGAACAACTGCCGCCACAAAACCATTGAATTTCCCTTTGTTATACAAAGGTCTTCTTCCAATAATTCCTGAGCCACCTTGTTTTAAATATAGGGGTCCGGCTGTATAATAATCTTTTTTTTCAAGCGTAATTTTTGCACCAAACTTATTATCTGGATCATTTAAAATATTCATTCCAACAACATTGTTGCCTTTTAATGGATAAACATGGGTGATGATACCTTTTTCATTAACTAGTTCTAAAGCATCGATACTAGTATTGTTATTTAAAAGTAATTGAGCAATACTGTCAAAATTATCTGGTGTCCCGTACTGGTTTACTATAAATGCAAGAGTTTGTGTAGCGTTATAACTTTGACCTAAGATATTTTGTAAATCTATTTTTAATTTTGAAACATGTTGCTCAATTTCTTGTTGTTCTGTTTTTTGATAAAGTTGATGATTTTGATAGGCAATGAATTGAGTAATGATTAAAACAAGTAAAAACGTAGAAATACCATAAAATAATGGGTTTTTATGGAGGGAACTTTTTTCTGGTTCAGACATTTAAATGAATTCAAAATTATTGGTTAACAACAACAGCCTAAACCAAGGTGATATCTACGAAGTTAAAAAAGTATCGTATAAATAAACGTTTTTTCTCTGTTTTTTGTAAGATTTAATCCGGTGTATAAGTTACACTTATTATCTGAGCGTTAAGTTGATACGTTCTAAAATTTATGTTTTTGTACGGTAAGACAAATTGTTTAAAGATGTATTATTTAACACAGATTAAAAATCTTTTCTCCCTTTGTTATAAAATAGAATAGCTTTTGTAAGATCAAGGGTTACATTTTTATGATTATAAAGTATCTAAATAATCTATGGTAAAATTTAGTATGCTGTAACAGTCTTTAAAAATGCGCTGTTTACCAATGTTTTTATGTTATATAGTTGTGTTTAATTGTTATTTTTATCCAAAATCAAATAAATGCTAGAGCTTGCTGGAATTATCATTTTAGGAATACTTGCTCAATGGGTGGCCTGGCGCTTAAAACTACCCGCAATTTTACCTTTAATTCTTATAGGTTTAATCGTTGGACCGCTGTCAACATTGTATACTGAAGATGGTTCTAAGATTATTGAACCCATATGGAACGGGGATAAAGGTCTGTTTCCTGGAGAGGGCTTGTACTATTTTGTGTCGCTAGCCATTAGTATTATTTTGTTCGAGGGCGGACTTACGCTTAAGCGTTCAGAGATTAAAAATATTGGTCCTGTAATTACTAAATTAATTACTCTAGGTAGTTTAACCACCTTTTTTGGGGCGGCATTGGCGGCCTATTTGCTGTTTGGACTTTCATGGCAGCTATGTTTTTTGTTTTCAGCTTTGATAATTGTAACAGGCCCCACGGTAATTACTCCTATTTTAAGGAATATTCCGCTTAAAAAAGATGTTTCCGCAATATTAAAATGGGAAGGTATTTTAATTGATCCTATTGGCGCATTGGCCGCGGTTTTAGTTTATGAATTTATTAGTGTAGGCGAAGGTCAGGCATATACTATGACTGCATTGATCGAGTTTGCTAAAATATTATTATTCGGTTTTACATTCGGGTTCACTTTTGCCCATGCACTTACATTTTTAATCAAGAAGAACTTTATTCCCCATTATTTATTGAACGTAGTATCATTATCAGTGGTTTTGGGAGTTTTTGTAATGTCAGATGTTTTTGCACATGAATCTGGCTTACTAGCTGTAGTTGTAATGGGTATGGTGATGGGTAATACCAATTTACCGAACATTAAAGAGCTTTTATATTTCAAAGAATCTTTAAGTATTCTTTTGATATCGATACTGTTCATTTTACTGGCGGCTAATATTGACATTTCAGATTTAGAATTAATATTTACATGGAAAACGATAGCATTGTTCTTATCCATTGTATTGATCATTAGACCACTTGGGGTTTTCTTGAGCTCAATTGGTTCTAATTTAAAGTTCAATGAAAAGATGTTTATTAGTTGGGTAGGTCCTAGGGGTATTGTGGCCGCTGGTATAGCATCTTTATTTGGATCAAAATTGTTAACGAAAGGAGAGGCCGGGGCAGAATATATTACACCATTGGTATTCATGATTGTTCTTGGTACCGTTTTGTTAAATGCCACAACGGCAAGAGTGTTTGCCAAACTAATAGGGGTTTTTCTAAACAAATCTGAAGGAATTTTGATTTTAGGGGCGTCAAAGGTATCACGTTTAATTGGTGAATATCTACATAAAAACGACAG
Organism: Maribacter sp.; assembly: GCA_020629285.1. Classification (GTDB taxonomy): domain Bacteria; phylum Bacteroidota; class Bacteroidia; order Flavobacteriales; family Flavobacteriaceae; genus Maribacter. The sequence continues at coordinate 14,729 of JAHDDP010000035.1, read as the reverse complement.
GCACGTTGTATTAATTGACAATAACCAGTCTAATATTGATAAAGCTGAAAAATTAGGTTTAGAAGCTATTTCGGCTAACATCTATTCAGACAATTTAACCGATAATATAGAACTGAACGATATTGGGTATTTAATGGCATTAACAGCAAACTCTGATATAAACAAGTATGCCATAGACAAGTTTCAAGATGCATTTGGTGAGAACGGATCGTTTAGATTGGTAGATGCAGATGAAATGTCTGACCCAGAAAACAACCCTAAAGAAGGCTTGTTTTCACATACGGATGATTTTATAAAATTGACCGAAGCAGCAAGAAAATTTCCGGCTATTCATGAAATAGAACTTCACGACACAGAGCATTATGAAGGTTTGATCGAGATTACAAAGGCAGATGCGGATATTGTTCCATTGTTTCTTTTGGACCCAGAAGGTGATATTCACATTATTACGGCGTTCAGTAAAGAATTTACAGATATTCAAAAAGGCTATAAACTGGCATATTTGGGTAAAATGTTTCCGAACGAAGACCCAGATAAAGAAGAAGCCAACGAAAGCTAAAACATTAAAAGTTTAGGTCATTTTCTTAATATTGAACCTTATTGTTTACCATGTAAACGATATAGAATTTAAAAGATTTTTTCCGCTACTGTTGTATATACATAAGAGATTTGGCACTATTATCTATTTGTTTTTGGCAGGTCATAAATTTTCTAAACACCATGATCTCGCAATATTTTGTAAAACGATTTCGTTAGGTAGGTAAGAAAAACCAACCAAAACCAAATTTTTTATGAAAAAATCAATTTTATTTTTAGCATTATGTGCTACCGTAGCTTTTACTAGTTGTTCAAAAGATGACGATGAAAATGGATGTAAATCATGTACCGCTGCAGATCAAAAAGTGGAAATTTGCGATAATGGCGACGGAACATATGATTTAACCGTTGGCGGTGAAAGCGCCGGAACGTTAGATGAATCTGATTTAGAAGGTATGTCTCCACAACAAGTAGTAGATGCAACTTGTGAAGCTTTAAATTTACTTTCCGATTTCTAAAATAGGAAATTAGTATTTTTTTAAAAGTCCTACATTTTAAATGTAGGACTTTTTTGTTTTCTAAAATCTATATCCAAAAGAATACCCAACTCATCCCTTTTTTATCCCAATTGGGCAGAATCTACTTTATTAAAGCAAGTGCTGACTATAGTTTTACGGTATCAATAATAAAACGACCAGTCATGAAATTTAAATTAACAACTTTAATAGCAGCACTATTCATCACAGCTGTTTCTATTGCACAGAACACCATCAACGGTACTATTATAGACACATTAGAAACACCGCTTTCTTTTGCCAACATCATTCTATACGAAGTAGGAAAAGAAGAAGCGGTTACCGGAGTAATTAGCAATGATAACGGAACTTATGTGTTTGAAAACCTTGCAAATGGTACTTATGTAATAGAAGTATCGGTATTAGGGTTTGAAACCAAAAAATCTGATGAATTACAATTATCAGGATCGAATGAAGTAGTTGATTTTACCTTACAAGAAGAAGCTCAAAACCTAGATGAGGTTGTTGTAAAAAGTAAGAGACCACAAATTAAACAGACCGCGGAAAAGCTTATAGTAAATCTTGAAAATTCAGATATGGTGAATACCAATCTTCAAGATGTTGTAAAAAAAGTGCCGGGTATTATATTGACCAACGGCAATGTAAGTTATGCGGGCCAAGGTAATATAAGAATACTTATCAACGGAAAGACTACAGATTATATGGATACGGCTAGCTTGCTCAGAGATTTGCCTGCAGACAATATTTCTAAAGTAGAATTAATTCAACAGCCAGGTTCGGAATATGATGCGGAAGGCGCGGGTCCTATATTAAACATCATTTTAAAGAGTAACGTAAAACTAGGTACTCATGGTAACGTAAAGCAAATGGTAGGTTATGAGAATAGGTTTGAGTATGCTACAAGTGCATCGGTTGCTAGTTATAAAAACAAACTTAATTGGCAATTAAGCGCAGGGTATAGAAAATCAACTTCTAGAGATGATCTAATACTGTCTCGTAGCGTTTTGGATGACACTTATGAACAGACTTCAAAATCTGCCTTTGATCCAATTATTATTAATGTTGGGGCGGGTCTGGATTATTACCTAACAGACAAACATTCAATAGGTGTAAGTGGTAGAATAGTCAATAGCGATTCTGATCGTGTTTCTAATAATAACACGACCATTTCAAACGGTACATCTAACATTACCTTATTAACCGATAATAGTTTCGATAGAAATAGAAATATTAAATCCTTGAACCCATATTACGAGTTTAAAGACGATAAGAATAAACTTGTACTGGATTATAATTTTGTGGACTACGGTTATGACAATGAAAACAATTTATTTCAAATAGGCACTTCTGAACTACCTTATGATAATAGACGTTACTTTCAAGATGCAGCATACAAGATCAATACGTATAAAGCCGACTATAAAAGAACGGTTAATGAGAGCTTTTCCTGGAATGCAGGCGCTAAATTTTCAGATGTAGAATCAGATAGCGATTTACAGTCTTTTACAGAAGATGATGAAGGTGTATTTCAGTTTCAACCGGCAGAGAGCAACAGGTTCTTGGTAGATGAAACAATTTTGGCGTTGTATTCTAAATTAAACGTAAAGGTTGATAAGTGGAGTTTTTCTGGCGGATTGCGTTGGGAAGAAAGTGATACCCAGGGTACTGCAACCACTACTGGGGAAACAAGAACAAGAAAAATATCAAAGCTATTTCCAAGTGCTAGCCTAAGCCGAGAAATTACGGAAGAAATCAGTGCTAACCTTGCATACAGCTATAGAATTCGCAGACCGTCTTACAGCTCGCTAAATTCTTTCGTGTATTTCTATGATCCGTTTACTTTTGAAGAAGGAAACCCCAATCTAAAACCTGCCTTTACCAACAGCTATCAATTTAATTTGACGTATGAAAACCAACCGTTCTTTAATATAAGTTATAGAGAAACCTCAGATCAATTATTTGAAATCATAACCCAAAACGATGCATCTGCCGAGACTTCTAGAACAATGATCAATTTGGCACAGAACAAAAATTGGAATTTTAGCCTATTTGCACCCTTAAGTTTTATTAACGGATTAGATGGTTATACAGGTGTAATTGCCAATCATAATCGTTACGCATCAGAAAATCTAGATCCTGAGCTAGATTTATCTAAGTGGAGCATTACCTGGTTTACGAGCGCTGAATATGAATTGCCCTGGGAAATCAATTCAGAAATATCCGGATATTACACCTCTGGAGGTTTAGAAGGTATTATTGAATATGATTGGATGGCAGGTATTGATATTGCCATTAGTAAAAGTTTTCTTGATGACAAATTAAAGGTTAGTTTAGAGTACGAAGAGTTGATACAAAGACCTTTTACAGGTACTGTAAGGTATGATAATGTAGATGCAACCATCGTTTCTAATTGGGCCAGAAACAATGTATTTTTACAATTGAACTATAGTTTTGGTTCAAAATTCGGAAAAAACAATAAGCGAGAGAACGCTTCAAAAGAAGAACAAAACCGTATTAAACAAGATAATTAATACAGTATAGTAAATGAACACGAAACTAAATAAGTCAGACTTCATATTGCTGGGTGTCATTATAGGCGTAACATCACTTCTTAATGTTTGGCAATATTATGTTTATGGTAATGACCTGTTAGAATTTATAGTTGATATTCCAACATACATAATTATGGCATGCATTGCCATTGGGCTATTTATGTATTGGTTGTTGCCAAATTTTTTATTGAAGAACACAAACTATTTCTTGTTCATTAGTTTGGCAATTGTAATCTTGACCGTTACAGGTTTTATAGAAAACCTTGCCGGGTATTGGTCATGTGAAAATGATTGCAGAACATACCCGGTTTGGCACAGAGCATTATTGGACGGTCTTTTTGCCGGGGCGGATAATGTAGGTATTCCTTTGGGGATTTTGTTGACAAAGAAGTTTTATGAAAGCCAAACACAGGTTGTAAAAATTCAAAAACAACAGAAGGAAAATGAGCTTAAGCTTTTGCGTTCGCAATTAGACCCTCATTTTCTATTTAACAATCTAAACACTTTAGATGCTTTAATAGACAGTAATGCCAATAAGGCAAAAGAATATATAAATCGTCTTTCACTAATCTATAGATACTTGATTCAAACAAAAGATGCCGAGGTCATGGAGCTATCTGAAGAAATGAACTTAGCTGATAATTATATGTTTCTGATACAAACCCGATTTGGGGATGATTATAGTTTTCATATCCATAAGAACATTGATTTTTCCAATAAATTTTTACCCACCGGTGCTATACAGACGTTATTAGAAAACGTAGTAAAACATAACAAAGCAAGTGGAGAAAATAAAATACTTACTAGTATTGATATTGATGAGAATTGGTTGAGAGTTACAAACAACAAATTAAAATTTGCATCACCGAAGGATAGTTTGGGCACTGGACTCATCAACCTAAAAGCAAGATATCAATTACTCTCCAAAAAGGTACCTAAAATTGAGGAAAGTGAAAAGGAATTTAAGATTTCGATCCCAATAATTAAATTAAGTAACTAATTGGAAGCATATGACACTTTTAATTTTAGAGGATGAAATTCCCGCATACCAGAAACTATTAAGTCACCTTAAAACGTTTTTTGATAATGATATAACAAATCATTGGGCAAGATCAATTGCAGAAGGTAAAACGCTTTTAGAAGCTAATACGTACGACCTTATCTTGTCTGATATTAAATTGTTAGACGGTATTTCTTTTGATTTGTTTAATGCCGTTGAGGTAAGTTGCCCGATTATATTTTGTTCGGCTTATGACGATTATTTATTTCAGGCATTTAATACCAACGGCATAGCCTATATTTTAAAACCATACACGAATGCTGATTTCATAAAAGCATTGGAAAAGTATCAATCTCTTTTTAAACAGGGAGAATATGATAGTAAACTAAGCAATGAAACATTAAGTGCATTAAAATCAGCTTTGCAAGAAGAACAGAGCAATTATAAGAAGCGTTTTGTTATCAAGAGACCAAATGGTATTCAGTTATTGAATACTTCTGAAATTAGTATGATAGAAGCTTCTGGAGATTTCTGTATAGCCCTTGATCAAGAAGGCAAAAGACACCCAATATCACAAACTATTGGGGGCATAATACAACAATTACCACCTAAAAAGTTCTTTAGAATCAACCGCAGTCAAATTGTACATATAGATTATATAGAACAGATAGAGAGTCACTTTAAAAACCGACTACTTATTACGGTAAAAGGATGTAAAGAAAAAGCAATGACCAGTACCTCTACCACTTCCGACTTTAGAAAGTGGTTAGAGTAATCTGATGTTTAGTCGTTCAACTTCAATACCGCCATAAATGCCTCTTGTGGCACCTCTACGTTACCTACTTGACGCATACGTTTTTTACCTTTCTTCTGCTTTTCTAGCAGCTTACGCTTACGCGAGATATCACCACCATAACATTTAGCGGTTACATCTTTACGTAGTGCTTTGGTAGTTTCTCTAGAGATAATTTTTGCCCCAATAGCAGCCTGAATAGGAATATCGAACTGTTGTCTTGGTATCAATTCCTTCAGCTTTTCACACATTTTTTTACCGATATGAACAGCATTATCCGCATGAATAAGAGCAGAAAGGGCATCTACCGGTTGTGCGTTTAAAAGAATATCTACACGTACTAATTTAGAGGTACGCATACCTATTGGTGCATAATCAAAAGAAGCATAGCCTTTTGAAACGGTTTTAAGTCGGTCATAGAAATCAAAAACGATTTCTGCCAATGGCATGTCAAAATTAAGTTCAACACGTTCGGTGGTCAAATACGTTTGGTTCGTTATTTGACCTCTTTTCTCTATACACAAAGACATGACATTACCAACAAAGTCAGATTTTGTAATGATCGTGGCTTTAATATAAGGTTCTTCTACACGATCTATACCAGAAGGATCTGGTAAATCTGTAGGGTTGTTTACAATAATAGGTGTTTCAGGATCTTTACGAGTATATGCATGGTAACTAACGTTGGGTACTGTGGTAATTACCGTCATATTGAACTCTCGTTCTAAACGCTCCTGAATGATTTCCATGTGAAGCATACCTAAGAAACCACATCTAAACCCAAAACCTAGGGCAGCACTACTTTCTGGTGCAAAAACAAGAGAGGCATCGTTCAATTGTAATTTTTCCATTGAAGCACGTAACTCTTCAAACTCATCTGTATCAACGGGGTAAATCCCTGCAAATACCATTGGTTTTACATCTTCAAATCCTGCAATTGCATTTTTGGTTGGGTTAGCGGCATCTGTAATGGTGTCACCCACTTTAACTTCACGAGCATCTTTTATCCCAGTAATTAAATACCCAACATCACCAGCTTTTACGCTCTTTTTAACTTCTTGGGTCAATTTTAAAGTTCCTACCTCATCGGCAAAGTAGTCTTTGTCAGTAGCTACGAATTTTATCTTTTGTCCTTTTTTAATTTCACCGTTTATAACTCTAAAGTAAGTTTCAACACCTCTAAAAGGGTTGTAGACAGAATCGAACACCAAAGCTTGCAGCGCTTCATCTGGATTACCGGTAGGAGCAGGAATACGCTCAATGATAGCTGCTAATATTTCTTCTATACCAATACCTGTCTTTGCAGATGCAGGTATAACTTCTTCTGCATCACACCCTAAAAGGTCAACGATATCGTCAGTAACCTCTTCTGGGTTAGCACTTGGTAAATCTACCTTGTTTAAAACAGGTATGATTTCTAAATCATTTTCTAATGCTAAATACAGGTTAGAAATTGTCTGCGCTTGTATGCTCTGAGCCGCATCTACAACTAGCAAGGCACCTTCACAGGCTGCAATGGATCTAGATACCTCGTAAGAGAAATCTACGTGGCCAGGAGTGTCGATTAAATTTAGCACATATTCTTCTCCTTTATAAATGTAATCCATTTGTATGGCGTGACTTTTTATAGTGATACCACGCTCCCTTTCAAGGTCCATACTATCCAAAAGCTGTTCTTTTTTCTCTCGATCGGTTACCGATCCGGTAAATTCTAACAGTCTATCTGCCAAGGTACTTTTACCATGGTCAATATGTGCGATAATACAGAAATTTCTAATGTTTTTCATAGCGGTAATAGTAATAATATTGCTAATTTATACTAGGTACAACGCCCGGTATTGAAGAGCAATTGCAAATATAATCTAATTTCCAGCGCTAAGCTTTAGAGTGGTTATCTATTTATTGTTGCAAAGATTGGTTTGTATTACATATATTGTAAAAAATTACCACGTTTTTTTGTTAGATTTGAAAACCAACCCCAATTACAATTGAAAGTATTATTTGCTATTTTATTCTTCACCATTGGTGTTTTTCATACTGCGCATGCCCAAACCTTTGAACTAAAAGGAGAGGTTAAAGATCAATACCAAGAACCTATTGCATTTGCGTCGGTATTTTTATTGACTGTTACAGATTCAAGTTTGGTAAAAGGTACTTCTGCAGATGAAAATGGGGCTTTTTTGTTTTCTGAGGTTGATGAAGGACTTTATTTCTTAAAGGCATCATATGTTGGTCAAGTCTCTAAAAATTTGCCTCTTCAAATTTTAAAGAACACTAAAATCGGAGCCTTGATTATTGAACAGGAAGCAGAACAATTAAACGAGGTAACCGTAACCAGTAACAAACCTGTAGTTAAAAGAGAAGTGGATCGTATAGTTTTCAACGTAGAAAACACGGTTGTTTCTCAGAACAGTTCTTGGGACATTCTTCGTCAAACACCAGGAGTAATTATGATGAATGATGAACTGAAAGTTAGAAATCAAGCCACTACAGTTTATATCAACAATCGTAAAGTGCAATTGTCTTCAGATGAGGTAAGAAGTCTTTTAGAAAATTACCAAGGGGAAAATATAAAATCGGTTGAGGTTATACATAACCCACCAGCAAGTTATGATGCCGAGGGCGGATCAGTTTTAAATATCGTTACCAGTAAAAATGTATCCGTTGGTTATAAAGGCAATTTAAATGCCGGGTATACACAAGGAGTTTTTCCGAAGTACAATTTTGGAACATCTCACTTTTACAAGACAAAAAAGTTAAATGTAAACGCAAGCTACAATTACACACCTAAGAAAGAGTTTAAGAATACTTTGAGCAATATCAACTATATGGATAATATTGGTATTGTATCTATTTGGGACACAGATTTTGATCAAGTAATACGAACTAATACACATAGTGCAGGTTTAGCTGTAGACTATGAGTTTAATGATAAGAATACCATAAGCTTAACAAGCAACGCATTGTTACAACCAAAAAGAGATGCTGATTTTTTTCAGGAAACTACAATTAGAAATGCATCGGGAGTTTTAGACTCTTTATTTACAACACAGAGTTTTCTGAGTGAAAGAAAGAATAATATTTCGGGTGACCTCACTTTTAAACATCAATTTAAAGACCAAGCAAATGTTACGTTAAATGCACATTATACAAATTTTGATCTTAACCGAAATCAAGATGCCAACTCAGATTATTTTCAACCTAACGGCTCATTTCTGCGCGATTTTAATTTCTCGACTGTTGCCGATCAGCATATAGAAATAATGACCGCTCAAATAGATTATACAGATTATTTCGGTAGTGTGTTTTTTGAAATAGGGGCTAAAGGCTCTTCGATTGATTCTGAAAGTAAATTAGATTATTTCTTACGGAATACGGAAACGGAATTTATACCTAGTTTGTCTGATGATTATAGATACGACGAAAGTGTTTATGCGGGTTATTTTAGTCTTTCGAAAGATTGGGAAAACTGGAGCATAAAAACAGGGTTGCGTGCAGAACATACAGAAAGTTCTGGGGTATCTGTAAATGTATCGACAATAAATGATCTTAGTTATTTTGAGTTATTTCCCTCTTTATATATTCTACATACTATTAATGATAACCACAGTCTGTCTTTTGATTATGCTAGAAAAGTTCAACGCCCGAGATATGAAAATTTAAATCCTTTTAGAACATATTTGAATGAAAGAACTTTTGAAGAAGGTAATCCTAATTTAATACCAAGTTTTATTCATAATTTTAATTTGAACTATACGCTGAATCAGGAGTATTATTTTGATTTCTATTATCGAGATAATGGTAGGTACATTTCTGATCTTACATTTCAGGACAATGATAATTTTGTGTTGACCGATAATTTTCAAAATATTTTGGGCAGCACTTCTTTTGGTTTAGATTTTACTTATGGGAAGTCTGTATCTAACAATTGGTACCTCTACAGCTATATATCCCTTTTTCATGAAGAAGAGACTTTTTTGGCTGCGCAGAGCGATGCATTTTCATATACCAATAAATTTAATGGAGCTTATATAGACATAACAAATTATATAACCCTTTCTACTGATGGCAGCTTTAAAGGTGAGTTAGGTTTTGTTTACCTTACAGGTTGGTTAGAAGGATCTTATATACAAAAAGAAACTACCAACTTAACGCTAGGTTTAAGAAAATCATTAATGAACAACAGGGCAGTATTAAGCCTTAGTGCCAATGATATTTTGGGCAAGTTTAACAATATAGTTTCTTCTAAATATTTAAATCAGGATAACCGATATTTAAGTGTACCAGAAACCCAGTATGTAAAGTTTGGCTTCACCTATAAATTTGGTAATTTCCGCTTAGATGACAACCAACGTGATATAGATAAAATAGAGCGTGAACGACTTGAGTAAAGCTAAAACACTAACAATCAACCACTTGATTATTTATTAAGAAAAACTTAAGAATACTGTAAGATAATTCAATATTACTTTCCTACATTTAGGTGTTTTACGCACACTAAATGACTGGTAATTTTTACTTAACACTAATATTCTGTCTTACGTTTACCTTAGCGTTTGCCCAAGATTTTATTATTAAAGGTGTAATAGTAGATGACAATCAAAACCCTGTCGTTTTAGCAAATGTAATTTTGTTGACCGGCGAAGGTGAATTCATTAAAGGCACAGTAACAAATGATCAGGGTTTTTATGAATTTAAAGCAGTTACGTCGGGTACGTATAATATTGTCGCCAGTTATATAGCAAATACTGTTGAGAGCGCTAATATTTCAGTTACAGAAAATATAGAACTGAAACCTTTAATTCTTCAAAGCGCCCAAGAGTTAGACGAAGTGGTCGTAACTCAAAACAAACCGAAATTAGAACAACGGGCAGACCGGCATATTTTTACCGTGGAAAACACTGCAATTTCTGATGGAGATATCTGGAGTGTTCTAAAACGTACTCCTGGTGTAATGGTAATGAATAATCGATTGTACATTAATGGCAGCCCTAATGTTAATGTGATGATCAATGGTAAGCTAGTGAACTTACCAGAAAGTGATATTATTAATTTACTTAGTGGCAGTTCGGCAAGTAATGTACAATCTATAGAAGTAATAACGAGTCCCCCTGCAAAATATAGTGCTGAAGGTGGGTTGTTGATTGACATTAAAATGAAGAAAAACTTGGTTGCAGGGTATAATGGTGCTGTTTTTAATAGATATACACAAGGGGTTTTACCAAAACATACTGTAGGTACAGATCACTTTTTTAAAGGTAAAAAAATAGATTTTTCAACAAACTATAGCTTTAGTCATGATAGGGATTGGACCAGATATTCTGATGTTACCACATTTTTTGAAGACGGACAAGAAAGTGAGATTTGGACAGCAGAGCAAAAATCTGTAACTAAGAAAAAAAGTCATAATCTAAACCTTTTTTTAGATGTTGAAGTAAATGATAGAAATGCGATTAGTCTTTCTTCCACCTCAAGTTTTGCACCCAATGGAAGAACCATATATACATCTACGACCGATATAGAAAATACAGATGTAGATTTAATAGCGCGTTTAAAAGGTCTAAATATATTAAACGATGACACCTATAACTCCTCTAATTATTTAGATTGGGTGCATAAGTTGAATGATAAAGGAGCAGAAATAACAACAAATACACATTTCACATATTATGACTCTAAAGATAGTCAAGAGTTAAATAATGATATAGTAGCAGGTTTTACCGATAATACTTCTGAGAATACCTTAGATATAGCATCAGACCAAATCATAAATCTTTTCAGTGTTCAAACAGACCTTACGTTACCACTATCAGAACAGTCGACCATGGAAACAGGCGTGAGATTTGCAAATATAAATTCTGAGTCAAGTATTCTACAGTCCGGTTTTGATGAAACATTTGAAGGCATTAACCCTACAGGATCAGGTATTTTTAATTACGATGAACAAATTTATGCAGGGTATGTCAGTCTTAGCAACAGTTGGGAAAAATGGAAGTTGAATGTAGGTCTTAGAGCAGAATATACAGATACAAAGGGAGATTTAGATGTTCGATCATTAGCGAACACCACTTCTTATTTTGATTTATTCCCAAACCTTTCAATGTCTTATACGAAAGAAAAAAATGCCTTCATGTTAAAATACTACAGGCGAATTACCCGGGCCAGATATAGCAGTATTAACCCTTTTCAATATTATCTATCCGCAAATTCTATCTTTGAGGGAAACCCTAATTTAAAACCAGCTTACAATACATACGTAGAAGTTGATTATGTGTACGACAAAGACTTTAAGCTTGCCTTATTTACCAGTATAAAATCAGACGAGCAAGTACAACAATTTATTCAAGATAATGACACCAATATTCTTAAAGCACAATATTTAAATTTAGAAACCAATTATAATGTTGGTGCAGATATTAGTGTGTCAAAATATCTTACCTCATACTGGTACTTTTATTTTTTGGTGAGCCAATATTATAATCAAAATAAGTTTAATGATATAGCAACAGGTGCTATTATTGATAATTCTATTTGGACCACTTATTTACGAGCTAATAACTATTTTACATTATTAAAAGACGAATCGTTGTACGCAGACATGGCTTTTAACTATATTTCTCCGTACGTAAAAGGTAACGCTAGTTATAGGGCATATAGTAAATTAGGTATAAGTTTTAGAAAGACTTTTTGGAATAAAGATGCTAGTATTTCAATAGGAGTAGAAGATATATTTAATAACGGAAATACTTTTTCTAAAAGAAATTATCTTGACCAGAATAATACCACAAGTACTAGGCCAGAAAGTCGATTATTTGTATTCGGTTTTAGATATAAGTTCGGAAACACAAAAATTCGCGATAATTCTAAAAGAAAGAATACAGACGAAAATAAGCGATTATAACAATTTCTAAGATAGTATAGCACCGCAGACACCAAGGCTTATTAGGCAATACACACCGGCTAAAATCATAAAGACCTTACCCGCTTTTTTCTTTAATTATAAAACAAGTATTTCAATTTGTTCTAATAATCATTATTGCCATATTATTTATCCAATAGTTACGGTAATGCCCTTCCCGTATTTTTATATAACTTTGCAACCCAAAATTAAAATACGCCAGTGCCCAAAATAGGAGACATACAACTGCCTGATTTCCCGTTGCTTTTAGCACCGATGGAAGATGTGAGCGACCCGCCATTTCGTGCCCTTTGTAAAGAACAAGGTGCCGATGTGGTATACACAGAATTTATTTCTTCGGAAGGATTGATTCGTGATGCCGCAAAGAGTGTCATGAAGTTAGATATTTACGAAAAAGAACGTCCAGTGGGTATTCAAATCTTTGGTGCCAATCTAGATAGTATGCTACAATCTGTAGAGATTGTAGAGAAATCTAAGCCGGATATTATCGATATAAATTTTGGCTGCCCTGTAAAGAAAGTAGTTTCTAGAGGAGCAGGAGCTGGTATTTTGAAAGATATTGACCTTATGGTCTCTTTGACCAAGGCAATGGTAGAACATAGCAATTTGCCCGTTACGGTAAAAACTAGACTGGGTTGGGATGATAGCTCTATAAAAATTGTTGAGGTTGCAGAGCGCTTACAAGATGTAGGCTGTGCCGCAATTGCCATACATGGTAGAACCCGTGCACAAATGTACAAGGGTAGTGCAGATTGGAACCCAATTAGAGATGTCAAGAACAACCCGAGAATGCATATTCCCGTATTTGGTAACGGCGATGTAAATTCTCCGGAAACAGCTATGAAAATGCGTGATGAATACGGCTTGGATGGTGCTATGATCGGTCGTGCAAGTATCGGTTACCCTTGGATATTTAGGGAAATAAAGCACTTTTTTGAAACAGGAACACACTTAGCACCGCCAACTATGGCAGAGCGTGTAGAAGCTGCTCGACGTCACTTGCAGATGTCAATAGACTGGAAAGGGGAAACTTTAGGGGTCTTCGAAACCCGTAGGCATTACACCAACTATTTCAAGGGTATCCCCAACTTTAAGGAGTATCGTATGAAAATGGTTACTAGCGATGACTCTGCATCTGTATTTGCTGCTTTTGATGAGGTGTTGCAAAAGTTTGGTGATCATCAATTTACCAACGCTTAAAGGTCTACCAGCTTTTTATTGATACGGCTACTTGCAATTTTAGAAGCAATTACGCCCAATACTAAAATGGTTGCCAGCACTATGACAATGTTGATGAATTCAAACTTTACAGGGTAGGCCAGCGAAGGCGTAATTTTCAGCCAACTAAACGCAAGTTGAGACCATACGATCAGCACACCAAGAAGCACACCAATTAATCCGCCACATCCTGTAACCAGAACTCCTTGTACAAAGTATATTCGACGCAATTCTTTAATGGTAGTACCAAGGCTGTAAAGTGTTTTAGAATTCTGTTGCTTATCTAAAATCATCATTATAATGGCGCCTACTACATTAAACAGTGCAATGATAAGTACTAAGGTAAAGATGAGGTAGGTAGCCACATTTTCGGTATTCAGCATTTTATAAAGCGTACTATTCAGTTGTTGTCTATTTTTCAATTGCACGTTAGTACCTAGAATAGACTGAATTTCATCTCGAACCGTAATTGGTTCAACACCGTCATCCATCTTAAAATTAATACCGGAAATGGAAAGCGAATCTTTTTCTAATAAAGCCTGAGTCAATCTTAAATCGGCAAATACATATTTATTATCCAAATCAGCCTCTACGGCATAAACACCACCAATGACCATAGGTAGTTGATTGTAGAGCGTTGATGTGTTCATGGTTTGTGAAAGCGAACCTTTACCGGGTTTAAAGGCATAAATCTGCATAGGACTACGAAACTGGTTGATGGTTACCCCTAATATATTGGCAATACCTAAACCTGCCACTACTTGGGTATCATTAATGGTCCAATCGCCAATGTAGAGTGTACTGTCAACACCGGTTACCTTGGTGTAATTACTATCGATTCCTTTTATGTATGCAATATGGTTTTTACCTCGGTGTTCAAGAGATACCTTTTCTTCTATTTCTTTAGCGTAAAATGCGAGACCGTCAACAGAAAGTAAACGTTGTTCCTGTTCGGGCGTTATAGTAAAAATCTTTCCGGTTACAGGAGAAGCCTTTAAGTCAGGATCAAAAGATTCGGTAAACGAAAGGCTAAAGGTTTTTAATCCGGCGAAAGCCGAAAGCACAATAAAAAGTGCTGCAGAGCCAATAACTATAACTAAAAAGGTGATAAAATTAATGATGTTGACCGCGTTCTGGGTACTTTTAGAACGCACATACCTTTTAGCGATATAGA
>JAHDDP010000140.1 GCA_020629285.1 Maribacter sp. | reverse complement strand
TTTGTCATTTCTAAATCAATAACTGCGGCGTGTGGGTCTTTAACTATGTCACTTGAAACAATAGGGTCATTAGTCACTCTTATTACATTTTTATAGCGAGCAGTTGAAGCCTCTTCTGTAAATATTTGATTGAGTTCTTCTTTAGAGGTCTTTCTAGTTGTTACTAGTGTAATATCTGAAACCGACCCAATTGCTACTGGAACTCTAATTGCCATACCGTCAAATTTACCTGCATACTCTGGTAACGCCTTAGTGGTTGCTGTGGCTGCACCTGTTGAGGTGGGAATTAAATTATTCATTCCAGACCTTCCCATTCTTGTTTTTTTAGAGGGTGCATCTACTGTGCTATTAGAAGATGTGTTTGCGTGTACTGTGGTCATTATCGCTTTTGCGATACCTATTCTTCTGCCCAAAATCTCAATAACAGGACTTATATTGTTTGTGGTACAGCTTGCACAAGAAAATATTGTGTTCTTTCCATCTTTAGTATTTACACCGTGTACAACCGTTGGAACGCCGCCACTTGCGGTAGGTCCCGAAATTACAACGACTTTAGCTCCTGCATCTACGTGTTTTTGAGCGTCTTCTTCTTTAGTAAAAAAGCCTGTACTTTCTATTACGACATCTACATCAAGTTCTTTCCAAGGAAGGTCTTCTGGATTTCTTTGAGAATAGAAAGGAATTTTTTTTCCGTTTACTAGTAAACTATCATTCTCTACAGTTACGTCTTTTTCAAAAATTCCGTGAACACTATCATATTTTAGGAGGTAGGCAATGTTCTCTATGGAAGCAATATCATTAACTGCTACTAAGTCTAATGCTGGATTATCTAAAATTATTTTCAAAGAGGCTCTTCCTATGCGCCCCATTCCGTTTATGGCTATTTTTTTCATTTTTGTTCTATTCTATTGGTTAATTCTTTTCATAAATGCCCTCATTTTTGAAATGATTTCGGCGCCATCTTCCTCTAGTGCAAAGTGTCCTGTGTTAAAGATGTTGTAATCAATATTTTTTACGTCCTTTTTAAATGCCGCAGCACCACTCTCAGGAAAAAACTCATCATTTTTACCCCAAACCACTAAAAGCGGTGGTTGATTATCTCTTAAATATTGTTGCCACGTCGGGTATAGTGTTAAATTATTCTGGTAATCATACAATAAATCTAAAGCGGCATTATGAGCATTAGGTCGTGATAATCTTAAATAGTCAAGTTGCCAGTTATCTGGATTCACATTTTCAATATTTCTAGTCCCGTGTGTATATTGCCACTTTAATCCCTCTAATGAGAATGCAGGTAGTATAGCTTTTTCAGTTTCGAGAGTTCTATTTGCCCATAGTACTCTTATATCTTTCCAAGCTTTTCCAAGCCCTTCTTCATACGCATTTCCATTTTGATTAATGATTGCCGTAATGCGTTCTGGGTGGGCAGTTGCAATCCTAAAACCTACAGGAGCGCCAAAGTCTTGAATCATTAAGGCATAAGAGTTAAGTGCTTTCTTTTCAAGAAAGGCGTCTATGGTCTTTGCTAAATTGTCAAAGGTGTATTGATACTCATCTGGAGAAGGGAAATCACTATTCCCGAATCCTGGGTAATCTGGTGCTATGAGATAAAATTCATCAGATAACTCGTTTAAAACCTTGCGATATTGTTGTGAAGATGAAGGAAAACCGTGTAGTAAAACGATAGTTGGGTTATCTGGGTTTCCAGCTTCTCGATAAGCGATATTCACTCCATTAATATCGATGCTTTTAAATTTAGTAGTCTGCTCTTTTAATGCAGTCTGTGTTGTCGTTACGGTAGTGGTATCGCTTTTTTCTTCTACGTTCTGTTGACACGCTACGATGAATAGGACCAGCAGTAATTTAAGTGTTATAAATTTTTTCATTTTGTTTGTTTTATGGCTATAGTTTCCTATCAGTTTCTTTTATTTGTAGATCATTAATGCTCGCATAACGTTTTTGCATCAAACCGTTTTCATCAAACTCCCAATTCTCATTGCCGTAAGCACGGAACCACTGACCATCTTTGTTTCTGTACTCGTACTCAAACCTTACAGCAATTCTATTGTCAAGAAAAGCCCATAGTTCTTTTTTGAGTTTATATTCTAATTCATTTTGCCATTTGTCTTTTAGAAATTCTTGTACTTCTTGACGCCCATTAATAAATTGATTTCTATTGCGCCATTCCGTATCGATGGAATAAGCCATTGAAATTTTTATTGGGTCTTTACTATTCCAAGCGTCTTCTGCCAGTTGTACCTTCTGTTTTGCTGTTTCAGCATTGAATGGAGGTAGAGGATGTTTTTTTTCCATAATTTTAAAGTTTATTAGGACAATGCGTATTCTTACATTGTCCTTTAGATGAGTTTTATATTTTAGATACTACAGGAAAATCTATTACTGTGTTGGCCGTATTATTAAAATAGTTAGTAAATACGTTTAATGCTACGTGAGCTATAATTTCCCCAATTTCTCCTTCTGTGTAACCAGCATCTTTTACAAGCTGTACGTCTTCATCAGATACCCTTCCTTGAGTTGTTACCAGTTTTTTAGCGAACACCAAACCCTCTTGAGCTTTTTTATCGGAATTTTGGGCTGTTCTTGCCGATTGTAAAGAAGCTGAATCTATTTTTACTAAATTTTCTCCAATAAAAGTGTGTGCAGATAGGCAATAATCACAATTGTTCTCTTGCGATACTGTTAAGGCTATTAATTCGCCCATCTTTGCACCAATACTTGCTTTAGCTAATGCACCGCTTAAGTTTAAGTAACCTTCTAGTACAGCAGATGAATTACCCATGGTTCTCATCATATTTGGCACCATACCCAACTTTGATTGAACTCCGTTAAATAATTCTTTTGATTTACCAGTTGTTGTTTCTGGATTTAATGCTTGTAATCGTTTCATTTTTATAAAATTTATAGTTATTAATTAATTTTCCGAACGTTCGGTAAAAAATTTAATTAAAAAAAAGCTATTCGTTATTATAGCGATTTTTAATTGTTTTTAATGTGTTTTCAAAAATAGTTAAATCTTCAAGTCCTTCAGAGACGATTAGACTTCCTTGAATATCAATCAAATTTTGTACAGCATTGCTTTTCGCTACTTCTTTAGATTGTCCAAAAGCCAATCCAAGTTCTTTGAAATGATGAATCCATTGTTCCATACCATTTTTAATCCGACTTCCAAATAATTCAAGACCTACTTTCATAGATAATGTTCTAAAAATACAGGATTCTTCACCACCATTATACAACTCTTTAATATTATTTATACTCTCGTTTAATCTTTGATTTGGTGTAAGTGTGTTGTTTAGTAAGACTGCGAATATTTTTAGCTCTACCCATTCATCTATATAGTTGAATACAGCTTCTGCCATTTGTTTTTTGCCCTCTGGAAATCTGTGATACAAACTAGCTTTTTTTAACCCTGTAGCATCAGCTATTTCATTAAGGCTTGCACCTTCAAATCCTTTTGCTCTGAACACTTTGGTCAAAGCAGAATACATATCGTTATCTAAAACTTTTTGTGGTCTCATATGGCAAATATACGAATAAAAAATTAATTACCAAACGTTCGGTAAATTTTATTTCAGCTTGTTGCTAACGTGTTTGTGTATGATTTCGTTGCGTGTTTAAGCATTAAAGTTAGCAAATAAA
>JAHDDP010000034.1 GCA_020629285.1 Maribacter sp. | reverse complement strand
ATCGTTTGTTATCGTTTACAGTCGTTTATAAACTTTTATAATACTTATATACAGGTAACTATATACTTGTTTACACTAAGAAGTAAAGTTTGATTTCGGATGCTATATCCTGTATTTTTTTTCGGTTGATTGATTACTACTTGTATTATGGTTACTACATCGCTAAATCAATATAGCAGAGCATAACTTTTTTCATATATCAATATTCCGAATTTCAATGAGCATGTTGCATTGTCAATGAATCGTTTTCTTAGGACGTTTCCAAGACTGTACGGTCAAAACCGATGCTATTTATTTTCATTAGGATTCCAATTCAATCCTTGTTTTAAATTTTTATTTAAATTAGATAATTCTTTATTTTCATCAACATTTTCAGCAATTAATTTAGTGTCATAATCAATTGCAAAATCTAATTTCAATGTTTGACCATATACAGGATATGCTTTATCAACCATTTGCTTAAACAAACTCCAATCATTATTACTAACTCTTCCTAATGCGATTAGTCCAGCTATATGGTCTTTTATTACTGGATGTCCAAATTCTCTTGTAGCGTAATCGTGATGTTTATTTTTTCTACCCTTCCCAATTTTTGGATTTAATTTTTTTAATTCTGTTAAAAAATTAGGTGCAATCCTAGAATATACTAAATCATTAATATAATGCCCCACTACTCCTGGTCTCTTAGATGTCTTAGTCCAGTTCCAACCATGCATATTGAATATCATTTCAAAAAATTCATCATTAAATGTTTTAACCCATTTAGCAGGTTCTAAATGGAGTGATCTTTCTAAAAATAAAACTACATTATCTTTAGCTTTATCTTTTAACTGAACAAAACCAGTAGCTCTATCAACGAGAGTTGTAATTCCTATATCAGCTAAAACAGAAATTAACAATTCGGATGCTTCTGCAACAGGTAATTGTTTTTTGGTTAATTTATCTGCTCTTCTAGCTTCTAAATAAACATTAGCCACTTTTGGAATGATTCGGGCATTATAACCCCTTGCAGGTTTACCGTTTAAATCAATATAATCAACTTCGTTGATCACCTTCATAAGTTCCTCATTAACAAACTCTTGAAGGTTATTTGCATCTAAAAAACTAGGCATTTGATCAGCCCTATTACCGACTTTACTCTTACTCCTTGCTGTCCTATCTAAAGCCTTATATACTGCACTTTGAGATAGAATCCTTACACCGTTATCTAAAACAGCACATTTTAATTGATTCCCTGCTATCGGTAAAAACCCCTCATGGGTTGCCTTTGGTAAATTATCCATTAATTAATTCTTTATAAGTAATTCTATTTTCCGTGTTCTGTAAAAATAAATTAAATCTCATTGCTTCGCTAGAAGTTCTTGAATTGTAACGAAATACGAATTCATCAACGTATAATTGTAAGTGCTTTTTAGAAGTAAAATGATAAATACCAATAATACCTCTTTTTAATAAAGACCAAAAACCCTCTATCGTGTTTGTATGCACTCTACCTTGTACATATTGGTATTGGCTATGCTTCACAACTTGATGGTCGTAAACTCTTTTTAAACGCTTATAAGATGTATATTCATCAGTATAAAGTTTTGCTGTTTCTTTTACACTTTTAAGTATCTCTATTGATAATGTTTCATAAGTTGTGTTAGGTATCTGCTTAGCTATTACTTTACCATTTCTTTCTACCATTCCTAAAACTGGCGCTTTATCATCAGAAGAACCTTTAATCTTCTTATTAGCGTGTCTATTTTTATTCTTACCACCTACAAAAGTTTCATCCGCTTCAACTTCATTATCTAATTGAGAATCGTTATCAATACCGAAGCATTGACGTATTCTAGACAACATGAACCAAGCAGATTTTTGAGTAATATTTAAATCTCTACCTAACTGTAAAGATGAAATACCTTTCTTGTGTGAAGTAACCAACCAAATACCTAAGAACCACTTTTGAAGCTCAATTTTAGTATTGTCAAAAATAGTGTTGGTCTTTACGTTAAAATATTTACCTGTATTCTTACATTTGTATTTGTTCCCCTTACAATTATAAACCTTAGATTCTGAATCGAAAGGACTTACTACATTACCGTTCCATCTTAATTGCTCTAAATGGTCAATACAAGATTGTTGAGTTGGAAAGGCTTTTATTAAGTCTATTATCGAATTAAAATCTTGATTGATCATAGTGGTATTATTACACTACTAAGATAATACTTTAATTACACCAAACCTAATTATTTAGTGTAATTAAGTTCTAAAAATTAAAATTATTATGATTGATATTGATAAAATTCCAAAAGACTTAAGGAATTACTTAATAACGGTTACCACTTTACCTTTTTGGTATATATCTATATATTATTTTTTTAATAATATATATTTAAAAAATGACTTCATTCTTATAGGGTCAATATGTATTTCATTAGCAATAATATCAAATTTTATAGCCTCTATAATAGCTATTACTGAGTTTAAAGAAAAAAATGACAATGCTAATTTGTTTCAATTTGAAATAGTAATATTTTCAACATTTATTCAATGTTTTTGGCTAGGCTTCCTAATATTTTTAGGGTATTTATCATCTAAATTAATAGGTTTGAAATTTGAATACTACGGATTTCTAATTGTTTATTTTTCAGGATTTCTCGCTTATATACCTTACGCATCTAGGTTTGAAAAAAACAAGAAGAACAAATAACCCACATCAGATAAGATATAAAACAACCTAAGCTTATTACACTTAATAAAATCTTTAAACACCTATTTAAATTAACTTTCATCTAATCGGTGTAATGTTGTATATAGTTACCTATATACAGGCATTTAAAAATTATTTGAAATGGAAATAAAAAGGAATTAAATTATTGAATCATAATAGAATGTAGAATAAAACCAAAAATATTAAACGTAAAAAATGGGATTAATCAATTTTACGATACAACCACCAATTCATATCTCTGGTTAATTCGTATCCCAATCTCTGATAAAGAGGTATAGCCAGGTTTCCTTTATTGGTATGTAGAATAGGTGTTTTATTTACTTTTAAAATCTCTTTTGTAGTATGAGCGATAAGTTGTTTTGCTAATCCTTTTCTGGTATAATCTGGATGTGTTACCACCGCACTTACTTCTATGAAAAGATTGGTTTGCATTCGCTGACCAGTTATTGAAACCAATTTTCCGTCTTTAAAAATTCCGTAATAATTACCCATTTCAAAAGTCCTTCTACGATAATAACCAGGCATTACCAACCAGATTAAGTCATACACTTCATCAATATGCTCATCGGTCAACAAAACAATATCTTCTGTTATTGAAACTTCTGGAAGTTCTTTTAACAACATTTGGCAACCATCAATTTTCTTCTCTAGAGCAATCTTAGTTTCATCTATTAACGGAATTTGATCCTCTGACACGAAGAAGAAACTATCTGTCGTTTTTATATATTGACTAGAAGCTTTTTCGGTTTTAGATTCATCGAAAAAAGCCCCAAAAGTGCATACCTCTTGATCATAAAACTGAACGCCGTCATATGCAACAACAAATTTTTTGTGTGTTTCATTTAAGGAATGCCAAACCGGGTTTTTAAGCTGTTCTTCTAACTTTACCATTCTATTGTGGATCAAATCTTGTGCAAATTATTCAATCTTAAAACAATATCACATCTTACCAAAGATAAAATGAATTTAATACTTATTTAAAAAGAAGCCCACCTAACATTGGCTCGTTCTCAACAAAAAATTATAACTTCAAGGAGCAGAAATGACAAAGGGCATTTCAGAATCATATCTCGTCGCTTTAAAAATTCATAGTTTAAATATGGATAACATCGATTTTAAGTATTTAACAACTATTGTCTTTACGTCAATTTTTGGCGTTTTTGGCATATACCATCTATTGTCTTTTCTTGTTTTAAGACATAAAATTACACTGTATTATTTTGTTTTAATATTCGGATTGACTTTACATTGGATTTTATATCTCATAAGTCGTGGTCCTTTCAGCGAATCAGTTATCCTGATTGCCGATAAAGCCACACTTACCACCGCAATGATATCGACTTTTGGGTTATTGATGTTTACTAAAAGCTATCTCAACATTTATCAAAACAGCTATAAAACCTTAGCTACGATATATAAAGTCTTTGCCGTAATTATAGCCTGCTTACCTGGGTTACACATTCTAAATAATATAATAACCAAAATTGAATGGCTTAATAGCTCTTTCGTAATGCTAGCTGCCATTTTAGCGCTATCTACAACACTTCTCAGCTTATATTCAGGAATACGTTTATACAACACTAAAAAATTCAATAAGTACTATCTGTATTCGTATACACCTTACCTGCTTGGTTCAATTCTTTATATAGCATCATGGTTTTCTCAAAAATATTATAATGTAGATACCGACCTCGCTATACTATCAACTTCAATTCTTGTAACTTTTCAATTGATTCTTTTCTCTCTTTTAATTAGTTACAAGTACAAATCCATTGAAGATTATACGATAAAAATGCAAGTTGAAGCCAATGACAGACTCACTACAGAAGTTGAAAAACAAACCAAACATTTACAAATAGCAAAGCAAGATTTAGAATATAAAAACAAGGAACTTGAAAAAGTGAATAAGCTTAAAAATAAATTATTCTCTCTACTTACGCATGATGTTAGAGGTCCTCTTAACAATGTAGGCACAATTGTTCAGATGATCGAGAGTCAATTAGAGGAAAGTGAACTAAAAGAGATTACCAGAAAATTAAAAAATGAAGTAACGGAAAGAATTTCTATGGTCAACGTTTTACTTGATTGGTCTTACAAACAACTAGAGGGAGTGACTTTAGATCAACAAATGTGCGATTTAGAAACTGTATTAACAGCTATAAAAAGAGAATTTAAAAGAGCAGCAGATGAAAAATCTATTACAATAGAGCTTAATATTTCTTGCAGAGACTTATTAATTGACGAAAACATGCTTAAGGTTATGCTTCGTAATTTACTTTCAAATGCCATAAAATTCAGTAAAAAAGGTCAAAAAGTAATATTGTCTTCACAAATCATTTCTGACAGAGTGAAAATAAGTGTCAAAGATTTTGGACTGGGTATGAATACTGATTGGCATGATGCATCAAAAAATAACAATAACCACAGCGCTAGGGTTCGTGAAGGCACAAGTGGTGAAAAAGGAACCGGATTCGGGTTAATGATAACTAAAGATTTTGTAGAAATGAACGGCGGAGAAATCATTTGTAAGAGTGAAATAAATAAGGGTACCGAGTTTATTTTAAGCTTTAAAAACTCAGCAAATGAACAAGTAAAACCTCACATCTAATTTACCAACATGTTATTTAAGTCTAAACATCACCGGCGATAGACATTAATCGTTGAAATTCGGCAACGAACAAACCAACTTCATACCCATCCATCAACGCATGGTGCACATGTATTGATATTGGCATAGACCTATGTTCACCCTCACCCGTCATTTTACCAAATGAAATCTTGGGGCAGCTATCTGCAAACTCAAAATGTCGCGCATGGGAAACCGAAGTAAAATCTAGCCACGGCATGCTAGAGCAATGTAATACGTTAATTTCGCATTCTGGCAATTCTAATCCTGTTGATTTTTTCACCTCTTCGATTACCTTATTGGCAGCGTCTCTAAATTCATTGAACGACTCCTTATATTCAATATAAGAAAAACCGAATGTGCCATTATCTCTACCAATGGTTGGCGATGCATGCACATAATCATACTCAAATACCTTACCATCTTCAATTCGGTATTTAAACGGAGTTATGGTATTTGCCGCCTTTAATGTTCTATATAAATAAACCAAGAAAAATGAGTTGCCAGATTGTTTCGCATAATCATAAGCTTTAGAACAATTTACCTTTACGGTTACCCCATGAAAAGGCTCACTGAACTGTGAAAAAAATTTGAAATGACCTGCCCTATTCCAATCCGCTATATTTAATTCTTTTTTCATCTATTTGTTGACCTTGATTTTAGCTTAAAATCAGTTTTATTCAGCAATAAATATACAACCTCAAATTTCAATTTAAAATTGTGATAACTTGTACTTTTCAAATAAAGGGTGTTATTTCACTTTTTACAAATTATTATAATACATTAAAAACTATGGAAGAAAACAAAGACCAATGCACTACAGATATTATTGTAGCTAATAACGGACCGCTAAAGATAAAAGGGAACCTAAAAATTCAATTGGCATCGGGCGAAATTGTTACAAAAGAAGGAACTACGGGTTTTTGCCGTTGTGGAGTCTCAGAAAACAAACCATTTTGCGATGGATCGCACAGAAAAATAGAATGGGTAGGATAACTAATCAAAATTCTAATACATAAATTATTAGGTGTATACTACATCTCAATAGTATACACCATTTTTAAAATATTCCAAGAGAGATAAAAACGCTTTACCATATAGGATCATGAAAAAATATAAGAATATAATTACTTTACTTTTAATTATTAGTCCTTTATTAGGTATCGCTCAAATCTCGGTGAATCAAGACCGATTAAAAAAGCGTATTCTAGATCTTGCCCAGTTTGGCATTCAAGAAAATGGTGAAACCGAACGTGTTGCTTTTAGTGATGCCGATGTTGCTGCCCAGCAATGGGTTATTGAGCAATTAAAAGCTATGGCCATTCAAACCCATATCGATTATGCAGGTAACGTAGTTGGAATACGAAAAGGGACAAAACCAAATATGAAACCTATTTCATTTGGCTCACATATAGACCGAGTTCCGCATGGTGGTAATTATGATGGCTGTGTGGGCAGTATGGCTTCTTTGGAAATTCTTAAAGTGCTTGATGAAAATAAGGTAAAAACCAAACATCCTTTAGAAATTATCATATTTTCTAATGAAGAAGGTGGTGTTGTAGGTAGCAGAGCAATCGCCGGGCATTTGAATAAAAATGCTTTTGGGGTTAAAAATTCAACAGGGTACACCATTGGCGAAGGTATGATGAGATTAGGTGGAGACACCACTAGGCTTGCAGAAGTGGCTCGTAAAAAAGGAGGCGTTGCTGCCTTTTTAGAACTACATATAGAACAAGGGGGCACTCTTGAAAAAGAAAATTTAGAGATTGGTATCGTAAAAGGTATTGTGGGGTTAAAATGGTGGGATGTTGAATTCAACGGTTTTGCCAACCATGCAGGTACAACACCAATGAATACCAGAAAAGATGCATTATTAGCAGCCTCAAAATTCATCATTGCAGTCAATGAGGTTGCCACAAGTTTTGATGGTTCACAAGTTGCAACTGTTGGTAGAATAAAGTCAGAACCAGGAGCACCTAATGTAATTCCCGGACATGTTGTTACTAGCCTTGAAATTAGAGATTTATCTTCTGAGGTTATTGAAGAGATGTATACTGCTATCGAAAAAAGAGCAGAAGAAATTAGTAAGGAATCTGGCGTAGAAATCACTTTTATCAAATTGGATACCACAGCAGACCCTGCAATTATGGATTCAACCATACAATCTGAAATTGAAAAAAGTGTTCAATCTCTTGAATTGAGTTACAAATCAATGGCAAGTGGCGCGGGTCATGATGCCCAAGACATGGCACTTATTGCACCAACGGGTATGATATTCGTACCAAGTAAAAACGGAATAAGTCATTCTCCGAAAGAATTTACTTCTGCGGTTGACATGGCAAATGGTGCTAATGTACTATTGCAGACTATTTTGGCATTGGATAAGAAGTTGAAATAATTCTTATAAATTAAAAAGAATAAATACCTTTAGTTTAATCACCCTCATGTTAAGACAGTCTGTCTAATTCTTAGAAAAATCAGACAAATTTTAACAGTAATCTTCTACCCTTAAATGAGTACCTTAGTTCAACTAACAAACTATCTTGAACATGAAAAAAGGACTACTCATTTGTGCATACTTTCTATGCACGACCATCGCAATTTCACAAACTACAGAAGACATTGTCAATGCCATTGAAAAAGAAGGCGTTGAAAACTCGCAATTAGAGCAATTAGCCTACGAATTAATGGACCTCAACGGACCACGTTTGGTTGGAACACCAGAAATGAAAACCGCACATGACTGGGCAATAAATACCTATAAAAAATGGGGTATTGCTGCCGAAAACCAACAATGGGGAACTTGGAAAGGTTGGCAGAGAGGCATCACGCACGTAGATATGGTATCGCCCCGTGTAGCTTCGCTTCACGCTACACAATTGGCATGGAACCCAGGTACAAGTTCTAAAGGTGTTACCGCATCTTTAATAACATTGCCAAGTTTCAAAGACTCCTTATCTTTTGTAAAATGGCTTCCTAATGTTAAAGGGAAAATAGTTATGGTGAGCATGCTGCAACCTACAGGTAGACCAGATGAAAACTGGGAAGAATACGCAACAAAATCATCCTTCGAGAAAATGAAAACGGAGCGCGATTCTATCGAAAAAATATGGAGACAGAATATTAACAATACAGGCTACACAAGTAGAAATATCAATGCTGCATTTGAAAGAGCAGGTGCCGTAGGTATTGCACAGTCAAGATGGTCTGAAGGTTTTGGCGCTAACAAAATATTTAGTGCAGGTACTGATAAAATTCCTGCAGTGGATATTTCTTTAGAGGATTATGGAATGTTGTACAGAATGGTTGAACATGGTGCCGATACTAAGATTAAAATAGTAGCCGAATCTAAAGACCTAGGCGTGGTACCTACATTCAATACCATAGCAACCATACCTGGTACAGAATTCCCAGATGAATATGTAATTCTTTCTGCTCATTTCGATTCTTGGGATGGTGGAACAGGAGCAACAGATAACGGTACTGGCACAATTACCATGTTAGAAGCTGCTCGAATTCTTAAAAAAGTATATCCGAATCCGAAAAGAACGATATTAATTGGACATTGGGGAAGTGAAGAACAAGGTTTAAACGGTTCTCGTTCATTTGTTGAAGACCATCCAGAAATAGTAGCTGGCGTACAAGCCGTTTTCAATCAAGATAATGGTACAGGTCGTGTTGTTCGTTTATCGGGACAAGGTTTTCTACATGCCTATGATTATTTAGGGCGTTGGTTAGAAGCCGTACCAGAAACGTATAAAAATGAAATTGAAACTACCTTCCCGGGTTCACCTGGTCGTGGTGGTTCTGACTACGCTTCTTTTGTTGCTGCTGGTGCACCTGCTTTTTCTTTAAGCTCTCTTAGTTGGGATTATTGGAATTACACCTGGCACACCAATCTAGATACGTATGACAAGATAGTATTCGACGACGTACGTAACAATGCTATTCTAACGGCTATTCTTACATATATGGCTTGTGAAGATCCAGAGAAAACATCACGTGAAAAAGCAGTGTTAGGTATTAACCCTAGATCTGGTGAAAAAGGAAAATGGCCAACACCAAGATCACCACAACGAAAAGGTGGACAAGACGAATAATTAATCTATAATTGATTTTCAAGCTCAAGGCTATCCGCTGCTTGTAGTGCTTTCTTTATGGCAGTACTCCACAGTGCATAGCCTTGTTTGTTTAAATGCAATCCGTCAGAAAGGTATAATTCTGGTATCGGTCTATTATCCGTAGTGATCATTTGCGCAAATACATTGATATATTGTGCATTTAATTCGGTAATAAAGTATTTGGACAACATTAAATTGGTTTCCATAATAAGTGGAATCAAAGCTTCACGTTCAACACTTGGTTTTAAGCTGATTAACGCCAATTCTGCATCGGGATATTTATTAGTTATCAATCCCACCAATTCCATACAACCAGAAAGTACTTCTTGCGGAGTTTTACCACTATTTAAATCGTTCTCTCCTGCATACAGTACTATTTTAGACGGATTAGCTTCTGTAAATATCTCATCAAAATAATGAATACACCAAGCAAATGTAGATCCACCAAAACCAAGATTCACCACATTGAATGGACTAAGATCTCGCTTCATATTTACCCATAAACGTACCGATGAACTTCCGTAGAAAGCTATCAAGTTTTCTTGGGTAGGTAATTTAGCTACTCGTCTTTTAAGTCGTTTTATTTCATTGCACCAAATGGCAGGTGGCTCTTCTAAATTATCAGCACCTGAACTAGATACATTTAACTGTTCAGCTCTTTCAATAGCTACTTTGACATAGCCTTGGTAATCTACTTGATATTGCTCCATAAAAGCATATAAATCTTTATTGCTTTTAGAAGGTACTTTTTCACTGAGCAAAAAAGGTTCTTTAATGGCACAGTAGTATAAAGATTTGCCAATTCTATGATCAAAATTCACCATAACTACAGGTATTATATACGGCTCTGGATCCGTATGCAATGCCAACTTAAAAGCGCCCATTTTAAAAGGACCGGGAGATTCATCTGTTCTGTAAGAGGTGCCTTCAGGGCTTATAATTAAATTGTATTTCTGTTTTAAATGTTTAGATGCTTCACTGTAAAATATACTTCTTGCCTCTTCTTTTCTGTTAGTAGAAGTTTCATCAGATTCTTTGGTATACACATTTATATAGCCCAGGTTGTCATAGTAATTCTGATGACCATATTCTTGTCCCTGCCCTATTCTAACTGTTCTAATACCGGGTTCCTCGTATTTTTTATACAAAACCATGGCACTTAGAAAATGAGAATCTAGGGTAATCTGAAAATTATTATTTAGTGTATAATGCGGGTCATTGATCAAGTGATTATATATAAAAATATTACCGGTATCATTAGGCAAATTATCCCATCCTTCAATAATATAGGGTACATTTTTAAACACCTTCATGGTCAACTCGGCACAAACCTTTCTATTTTGTTCAGCATCTTTACTGTTCTTTTCTGCAACATTCTCATAAATCTGCTGTAAGCCGCTTATAAACTCATGCTCTTTTTGATCTTCGCCCAGCAGTTCTAAACTTAATGAGGCAATATGGCGTTCTAGAGCAGTACCATTTTTAACCAATCCTGTTAAGGCATCATAAGCAAACTGCTTGGTGGTATTACTTTTTAATAGATGTGGCACTTGGTGCAAAGGCGATGATAATAATAGTCGCGATTTATTATTCTTTATCAATTGATAAACGGCCTGCAGATTGTGCTTGCCCAACAAGCCAACATAACGTACAAAAGCAGCATTTAGCTGATTGCCCATAAGCCACAATAATCGCTGATAAAATTGACCTTCAAAAGCATCATCAATTTGAAACAATTTCATTAAATCGCCTTCAGGAATAAAATAAGCAGAGGTCTTCGTGTTTGTAATAGCAGAGCAAATATCTTTCTCCTTCAATAGGCATGACCACCCAAATACAAATCCTGAGTTCTTAATAGATCGTTGTTTAATTTCAATTGTATTCTCTATTCGCTTAATGGTAACTTCTCCGTGAATGAGAATAAACAACCCATTACTAGAACCGTCTTGCACATATAAAACCTCATCGGGTTCATATTCCCTACGTTCTGCCAACGCTGCTAAAGCCATTAAACTTTTCTCTTCAAAATAATCCAGGAATGGAGAGCGTCGCATTAAAGAAACAATCTCTTCTTGTTCAGAAACGGGAGAAATAAAAAACTGTCGGTCTTCAACAAAAGGCTGAAACCTTACGGGACTCAATAATTCGGTTTGCTTCGTTAGGGCAGTATGCAATACACGGTACAATTTTGAACCAATATTTTTCAGTAAAATATTCTGATGCCCTTTTTTTAAATACGTTTCTAGCTCGTGAAATGGAATTTCAAAAAATGATGCTTTTGGTGATGCAACCGTAGCTTTATAGGTAAATCTTTTGGGCGTATTGAATCCGTTTAAACCAATAGTAGAAAAAGGTTCTGAGTTTTGACAAACGAGAATATCACTTTCAGGATTATCAAGTGAAATATAATAGTTAACACTACCTTCTATAAGCCATCTAAACGTTCTTACTTTTTTATGAATATAACTGATGGCATATCCTTTGGCGTATGTTTTCAACGCTCCGTTCGTAAAATATTCTTTTAATTTTTCAGTAGTTATTTCTTGCTTTAAAACTCTATTTTGGTGTATCATACTCCACCTAACTTAACCAGATAAAAGCGAAAAAAAAAGGACTGTCAACATTAAAACCAATTTGTCATTTTAGCAATTTGATATTGGTTAAAACCATAAAATTCACCCCCTTAAACTTAGAATAACCAAATTCAATTTATAGACTATCATTTTACACAGCCTTTTGTTATCTTCCATATTCAACAACTAATACAGACCACAACATGAAAATCATCAGACTTTTGCTCGTGCTTGTCATTATGGCACCGTTAGCATTACAATCTCAACGAAGAAAAAGTAAAATCACCCAACCCACCGTTAAACTAGAAGACTCTCTTTTCACCGGATTAAAATGGAGAAATATTGGTCCGTTTAGAGGTGGTAGAAGTGTAGCTTCAACCGGTGTTTTAGGTCAACCCATGGTCTATTATATGGGAACCGTTGGTGGTGGAATCTGGAAAACTACGGATGACGGAATTACATGGAAGAATATTTCTGACGGATTCTTAAAAACCGCTACTGTAGGTGCAATCTCCGTTTCTGAAAGTAACCCTAACATTGTAATTGCAGGTATGGGCGAACATGCTGCCCGTGGTGTAATGACTTCTATGGGCGACGGTGTTTACAAATCTACCGATGCAGGTAAAACCTGGAAGCATATGGGACTTGATGAAACTAGACATATATCTGATATTATTATAGACCCTACAAATCCCGATATCATTTTTGTATCCGCACAAGGTGCCCAATACGGACCTTCTTCTCAACGAGGAATCTATAAGTCTACCGATGGTGGCGAAACATGGAAAAATATACTTTTTATAGA
The DNA here is from genome assembly GCA_020629285.1 of Maribacter sp. Classification (GTDB taxonomy): domain Bacteria; phylum Bacteroidota; class Bacteroidia; order Flavobacteriales; family Flavobacteriaceae; genus Maribacter. Next base: position 18,373 of record JAHDDP010000034.1, on the reverse strand, counting down.
TAACATTACCGGGGCATCTGCTTTATCTATGGATATGAACAACCCTACCATTTTATATGCAGCTATGTGGCAACACAGACGTTTTCCTTGGACGATGGAGTCTGGTGGTAAAAACTCAGGCATTTACAAATCTACCGATAGCGGAGAAACATGGGAGCAATTAAAAGAAGGCTTACCTAAAGAAATGGGTAAAGCGGGTATTTCCGTTTCTAGAGCCAACCCAGAGCGTGTATTTGCTGTAATAGAAGCGGAAGGAGAAAAAGGCGGCGTATACCGGTCAGATGATGCCGGTAAAAAATGGACTTTAATAAATAAAGACCGTATCAATATTACACGCTCTTGGTATTACATGGAGATTTTTGCCGACACCCAAAATGAAGATATTGTTTACGTATTAAATGCACCCGTAACCAAGTCAATAGATGGTGGTAAAACATTTTTGCCATTACCAACACCACATGGCGATAATCATGATTTATGGATAGACCCTTTGAACAACAAACGTATGATCAATTCTAATGATGGAGGATCAAATGTTTCTAATAACGGCGGAAAAAGTTGGAGTACACAAGAGAATCAAAACACAGCCCAATTCTACAGGGTAATTACAGATAATCTAGTACCCTATAATGTATACGGTGGTCAACAAGATAATTCTACCGTAGCAATAGCCTCTAGAACAAATGATCGCGGTATCGACTGGAAAGATTGGTATGCCGTTGCTGGTGGCGAAAGCGCATTTTTAGCCTTTGACCCAGATAATCCTGAATTGATATATGGTGGAACTTACCAAGGTAATATTGATAAGTGGGATGCAAATACCAAAGAATCTAAACCTATCAAGGAATACCCTGAATTAGGCTTAAGTATATCACCAGAAAATGCAAAGTACCGTTACAATTGGAATGCCCCGATTATTACCTCGCCCCATGACAGAAAAACCATTTATCATGGTGGTAATGTTGTTTTCAAATCTACAGATGAAGGTCAAAGTTGGTCGGTTATAAGTCCCGATCTAACAAGAGACGAAAAAGACAAACACGGACTTGGTGGTGGTCCGTTTACCAATGAAGCTGCTGGTGGTGAAATATATAACACCCTAACTTACTTGACAGAATCTCCACATGAAGAGGGTGTAATTTGGTCTGGTAGTGATGATGGTTTGGTACATGTAACCAAAGACGGTGGCGCAAACTGGGCAAATGTTACTCCTGTAGGTGCAAAAGAAGGTATCATAAACAGTATTGAAGTCTCTCCTCATGACCCAGCGACAGCTTATATTGTTCTAATGCGATACAAGTCGATGGATTTTGCCAACTACATCTACAAAACAACGGATTACGGAACCACTTGGACAAAAATTACCAATGGCATAATAGGCGATAATACATTCACGAGAGTCGTTCGTGCAGACAAAAAAGTAAAAGGTTTGCTTTACGCAGGTACAGAAACTGGCTTATATATTTCCTTAGATGATGGCTTGCATTGGCAGCAATTGCAATTAAACTTACCCTTGACTCCTATTAATGATTTAGTTATTCAAGACAATGATTTGGTTGCTGCAACGGCTGGTCGTGCATTTTGGATATTAGATGACTTAGCTGCTATACAGAATAGCTCTTCTCCAAAACAAGAGCTACATATTTTTAAACCAAAGGACACGTATTTGTTCATTGGAGGGTATAGTGACAAACCAGTTCCTGGTTTGGGTAGCAATCCAAAAAGCGGAGTAACTTTCGATTATTATTTAAGCGAAGCACAAGACAGTACCGAATTAAAATTAGAAGTACTGAAAGACGGTGAGGTAATTAGAACCATAACCAACCAAAAAGATAAGAAATTTAAATCTTGGCCAGGCGGTCCGGCAAAGCCAGCTATTCTAGCTTCAAAAAAAGGATATAACCGTTTTACTTGGGATTTTAAAAGAGAACCTTTACCTGCAGTGGATAAGGTTTTTGTTCTTGGTGGATTAAACGGGTCTACTGTTGGCCCTGGCGATTACAAGTTAAAATTGACCTTAGGCGAGCAAACAGCAGAAACTACCGTAAACATTTTACCGCACCCAAAAGTAAAAGCAAGCATGGCAGACTATGCAGAGCAACAAACAATGATGAAAACCATTGAAGCTACCGTGGTAGAAATACATAATGCTGTAAACGATATGCAGTCGGCAAAATCGCAATTAGAACAATATGGTAAATTACTTGCAGATAATGAGAAAGCAGAAGCGTTATTAACACAAGGTGATTCACTGACCAAACGCATTACTGCTTGGCAAGAAAACCTGATTCAGCCTAACCAAAAAACCTTTCAGGATGTGATTAATTTTGAAAACAAACTGAATTCACAATTATTGAATTTAAGAGGTTATATTGATGCTGCAGAACCAAAGGTTACCGCTGGTGCAAAGGAGCGATTAAGAGACCTATTAGCAATGTGGAATACCTTTAAAACAGAGCATAATGCGATTATCAATACTGAAATGAAAGCGTATAATACTTTATTTCAGAGCTTAGAAATACCAGCTATCATTTTACCACAGGCACAAAACTAAAATTGAATTGGAAAAATTAATACTAGATCAAACTTTTAAAGGTCAAAACTATACAGCCAACCGACTACCCAGAGCGGAGTATGAGAATTGCATTTTTGAAAGTTGCGATTTCTCTAAGGGATATGTAGACAACCAAACCTTCTTAGAGTGTGAGTTTATAGATTGTAATTTGAGCAATGCAAATGTTGTAAATACCACGTTCAAAGATGTGAAATTTTCGCATTGCAAACTTATGGGGTTAGCTTTTAATACCTGCAATACTTTTTTAATGGACTTTTCCTTTTTTGACTGCAATTTGAGTTTCTCCATTTTTACGGATTTAAAACTGGTGAGTCAGGTTTTTGTCTCTTGTAAAATGGAAGAAGTAGATTTTGGAGATTGCGACTTAAGCAAATCAAAATTTGATGAATGTAATCTGGAACGTGCTATTTTCTCAAGAACCAATCTTGAAAAAGCGGATTTTAGTTCAGCAATAAATTTCAGTATCGACCCTGATAATAATTCCATATCAGGAGCCATATTCTCGAAAGATAATTTAGCGGGGTTGTTACAAAAACACAAATTAAAAATTTTAAAATAAAAATTAAACTATGTACGAATATCAATATGTAAAATTAGCCTTAGGAGGATTATTTAATTCTAAGCCAAAATCAAACTATAAAGAAATTATAGCTGCCAAAGCAAAAGAAGGATGGCGATTTGTTCAAATTTTCGCACCTGGCACATCCACTTACGGCTCAGCATCTTATTTTGAATTGATTTTTGAGAAAAAAGTGAGTTAAAATAATAAACCGGCAGAATAATATCTGCCGGTTTTACTTAATTTATTATTAATGGGTTTTAAAACTATTTAATCGCAGAAACCCTCCAAATTACGCCACCATCATCATCATTTACTAACAAAGACCCATCAGGGGCAACGGTTACCCCTACAGGGCGACCGTAAACTTTCCCTGCTTCTTCATCTGCAATAAAACCTGTTAAAAAATCAACGGGTTTTTGGGGCTTCCCGTCTTGGAAAGGAACAAACACCACTTTATATCCTGAAAAAACAGCTCGGTTCCATGATCCATGTTGACCTACAAAAGCACCATTTTTATATTCCTCTGGAAATTGAGAATCGGTATAAAAAGTTAGACCTAGAGATGCAGTATGGCTCCCTAAAGGAACATCGGGTACAATACTCATATCCACAAGGTTTTGATGAGGATCATCTTCCCACCTTGGATCATTTATACTTCCATAATAGCTATAAGGCCATCCGTACCAACCACCTTTTTTTACACTGGTCAGATAATCTGGCACTAGATTATTGCCAATTTTATCACGTTCATTAACCGCTGTCCACAACTCACCTGTAACCGGGTTCCAGTCCATCCCCACCGGATTTCGAATTCCGCTTGCGTAAATAACCTCACCCGACCCATCTACATTTACCTCTAAAATAGCTGCCCGTCTTTTTTCTTTCTCCATACCTTGCTCACCAACATTACTTGCAGATCCCACAGATATATATAGTTTATTTTCTTCTTTATTCGTAATCACATTACGCGTCCAATGATTATTATAACCACTTGCAGACAATGCTACTATTTTTTCACCTTCTCCTTCTAAGGTAGTTTGACCTTCCTCATAGGCATAACGATAAAGACCATCGGTATTGGCAATGTAAAAGAAATCGTTTAATACCAACATACCTAAGTTTTGGTTGAGTCCCTCTTTGAACACATGCCGTTCATCAACTTCACCATCCATATCAGTATCTCTTAACAAAGTAATTCTATTGGCACTATTTTTAGTGTTAGATTCCGCTACAAAAATATCATTGTTAGGTGCTACGTATGTCCACCGTGGATGCTCCAAATTATCAGCAAATCGCTGTACTTCAAATCCCTCTGGAGCCTTAGGTAGTTTATTCGAAGGCCAAGAAATCACCTTGCTGTTTTTCGTAACAGATTCAGAAGAATAAGGAGCTACCAATTCTAAAGGACCAATGGCAGTTTCAATAACCGATGAACCCGTATTGCGCCATTTTTCTTTAGAATTTTCAGATACACTTTTTTTGCTTTTACAACTAACAAACAAAGTGGTTGACACAAGTAGATATAGTATTGTTTTCATAGTAAAGGTTTATCTCAAAGTTATACTATCAAGCAACAAAAAATTACCACAACATACTGTTTATAAATACTTTAACAGAGTTGTAGATAAAATTTAGAAAACAGGTTTTTTTTATAGTTAAACAGACAAAATTCAAACTTTTATGATTAATCAAACTAGATTAAAATGAGTATTAAGTGATTCAAATTTGTATCTAAATTTTAAATAAGTACCTTCATTTTTTAACTCAGTTGGATGGAAAAAGCAATTAAAGCAAAAATCATTGAAGTCTGTGATGCCAAAATCGCAGCTAAAGGAGAAAATGTAGGACTATCGTTCTATGCATTCTTCAAAAACAAAAATGACAATCCTGAACTTTTGATGGAAGTGGCTAAATGGTGGATTTTAGAACACAAATTAGACCATTTTGAAAAAGCGGTGAAGATCAAAAAGATGGTAGAATCGTTAAACTAAAGAAATAATGAAAAACACATTTCTGATTCTATTCGTAATAGGATTGTTGTTCAGTTGCGGCAATAAGAAGTTAAGTCGTAAAGAAACTGTTTCTACATATTATAAAGCTTTTGATTCTGGCGACTTCGAAAAGCTAAAAACAGTAATTCAAGATAGTATTACATTAATCTCCGGTGATTTTGTAATGCCGTTTGATAAGGATAGTTTTAATGAGTTTTACAAATGGGATTCCATTTTCAAACCGTCATATGAAATACTTGAACTGGTTGAAGATAATGATCACCTTATTGCGACCATCAGTCAAAAAAATATTCGCAATGCCTTTTTAAAGAACAATCCGCTAAAACTGAAGGTTAAAGTCTCTTTTACTGCAGGTAAAATCACAAAAATTAAGGAGCTAGATTACATTGGTGTAAATTGGAAAAATTGGAATCAACAGAAAGATTCTTTAGTAAATTATATCAAAACAAATCATCCTGAACTAGATGGCTTTGTTAATGATATGACCATGAGTGGAGCAATGAATTATTTGAAGGCAATTGAACTATATGAGAATCGGGAATAGTTAGTAGTGTCTTACAATGAAAAAAATAATTTACTTATCATTCTTTGTAGTTTCCTCAATAGTTATTTCTGGATTGTATGGAATTATTCACAATCAAATTACTTATACCATCTCAAGCGAATACTTCACCCATTTTAAATTTATTCAACATCATATACCAGATTATTATATTGAACCTGCTAGATTAGGTGCTAGCATAATTGGCTGGAATTCCACTTGGTGGATGGGACTTATTATCGGGGTCATACTCGGAACTGTATGGATATGGAATGACATGCTCACAATTAGAGATAGATTTAAAGCTTTAAGTACTGTTCTCACTACTACCATAACGCTTGGTATAATTGGAATTCTGGTTGCTTACATTCAATGGCAACCCGTAAAATATTACGAAGCCGTTAATTTTCCTAGTTACGGAGAAATTATTGATGATTCCCTTCAAAAAATGACTAATCCATATGCATTTTTAAGAGCAGGAACAGTCCATAATTTCAGTTATCTTGGTTGTATTTTCGGTTTGTTTATTGGAATTTTTAAACTTTGGAAACAGAAAAAAGCGAACTTTAAATAACAATCTTCTAACTGTATATTTAAAAAAGAGGATTATGTAAAGCAATAAGTTAAACACATCTTAAATTTTCTTACTTCTTTTGTTTAACAATTCGCGTTAACACTTATTATATTTAATTATCTTTCACCAGTAAATACATTCAAATATCAAAACAACATTAATTAACTAATTGTAAGTCAAAACATTAACCATGAAAAAAATTATTTTATTAATAGCCTTATTTACAATTGGCTTTACTTACGCGCAATCACCATTAGAAGAAGGAGCTTTACAAGCAAATGCAGGAGTTGGTTTCTCAGGATGGGGAGTTCCTATCTATGCAGGATTAGAATATGGTGTAGCACCGAATATTTCTGTAGGTGGTGAATTATCTTACCAAACATTTACTGAAAACAATTCTTTTTTTGACGTTAAAAGTTCTGTTTTCGGCATTACAGGAAATGGTAATTATCATTTTAATGAGGTATTCGAAATTCCAAGTCAGTGGGATTTATATGCAGGCGCTAACCTCAGCTATTATAGCTGGAGCAGTAAGGTTAACGGAGATAAAGTTGATTATAGTGGAGCTGATAATTTCGGTATAGGTTTACAAGTTGGTGGTCGTTATTTCTTCGATGACAACTTTGCAATCAACCTTCAAGTTGGTGGCGGAAATGTTGTAAGTGGAGGTAGAATCGGAATTACTTATAAATTATAAGAACACTTTTTACAAAATATCAAGGGTGGTTTGCTACGATGTAAACCACCCTTTTTTGTTTTATAAATTTTCTAACAACCTACTTCTAGAAAAATAGTTCTAAATTGAAACCAATGAACAAAGTACACCACACCGCCATCATCTGCTCTAATTACCAAGTTTCTAAAAAATTTTATACCGAGGTTTTAGGCTTAGAAGTTATTCGTGAAGTTTATAGAGAAGAGCGACAATCTTACAAATTAGATTTGGCGTTACAAGGGGAGTATGTTATTGAATTGTTCTCTTTCCCTAATCCGCCAAAAAGGCCATCTAGACCAGAGTCATGTGGTTTGCGTCATATAGCTTTTAAAGTAGATGATTTGGAAAAGATAATTGCTCATTGTAAAAATTACGATGTAATTGCAGAACCTATTCGTGTAGATGAGTTTACCAATAAACGATTCACCTTTATTGCCGACCCAGACGACTTACCTATAGAGTTTTATGAAAAGTAAACGAAGCCGTTTGTAAACGTTTAATTTGTATCTTGTTGAAAATACTAGAACATGAAATTTTTACTGCTTTTTTTACTATCCTCAATGTGTTTACTTCAGGCACAAAACACAGTTTCTTTTGAAGAAGGCATGACGAGTCCTGCTGCGACTATTAGCAGCATAGCTTGGCTTGCGGGACATTGGAAAGGAGAAGCCTTTGGCGGAATTGCCGAAGAAATATGGAGTCCGCCCGCAGATGGTTCAATGATGTTCTCATTTAGACTGTTAGATAAGGGAGTAGTTAGCTTTTATGAATTCGGTCATCTTATTGAAATAGACGGCACTTTACTTCTTCAACTCAAACATTTTGACCCAAATTTAAGTGGCTGGGAAGAAAAAGATGAAAACATAGATTTCAAGTTAGTAAAAATAGAAGAGAATAAATTTTACTTTGATGATTTTACTATAGAACGCATATCTGACAAAGAAATAAACATGTATGTTGAGGTAGGGGAAGAAGACGGAACATCTAACGAAGTCACCTTTAATTACCACAGACAATAGATGAAAAAGGAATGTTTAGAATGCGGCAAAGAGGTCTTAGGCAGAGCCGATAAAAAGTTTTGCAATGATTACTGTCGCAATACCTTTAACAATAAAGTAAACCCAGACAGCAAAAACCTTATTAGAAACATCAATAATAAGCTACGCAAAAACTACCGCATTCTTGATAGTTATAAATTAAAAGACGGCAAAACGAAAACCACACGTATGCGGTTAATAGATAAAGGTTTCGATTTCGACTTTATCACCAACCTATACACCACAAAAAAAGGCACCACCTACTATTTTCTATATGATTTAGGCTACCTACCATTAGACAATGATTTCTATATGATTGTGAAGAGAGAATAGCAAGCCCCATAGCCCCCAAAGGGGGAATATTAATGATATAAAAAAAGGTTTCCTATCAGGAAACCTTCATGTATTTTAAGCTCCCCTTTAGGGTTGGGGGCTGGCTCTATTTCCAATTATGCCCACTTAATTTAAGAGCGGCCACGACTATATCCTTTCTACTAATTTGACCAACTAAAATGTCATTTTTCATTACGGGTAATCTTCTTCTATTGTGTTGGGCAAAAATGCCTGCTGCATCAAAAATTGAAATATCATGAGGAATGGTTTCAACCGACTTGGTCATAAAGTTCTCTACACTCTTATCTAAAATAGGTTGATTGAAGTACCTACTTTCAGAAATCTGCTTCATACAATCGGCCTCAGAAATGATACCTACAAGAAATCCATTTTTATCCAAAACGGGTCCACCAGAGATATGATGTTTTGCAAATTTTTCCATTACGGTTAAAATTGAATCATCTGGCGAAAAAGTGATTAACTTAGTGGTCATGTAATCAGCGACCAATATTGGGGCTTCAAATTCCTTTTTAAATACTTTTCTAACGCCTTGAAAGCTTTTGATTCCCATGATAGTTTATTTAGAGGTTGATTACTAAAGATAACAAATAAAACGAATTTTACTAATATTTTTCGATGAATACCTACACATACTCAGTATTTTAGGACTTTTTAAAAGAATATCATAATCATGAGAAAAACACCGACCGTATTAACTTTACTTTTAGTCATTCTTGCCACATATTGGAGTTTTAGGGTACTTCTACCACAATATAATGAGGGTGAAACAGTCGTAGACACCGAATTTTCTACAGATAGAGCCTTGCAACATGTAAAAGAAATATCAAAAGAACCACATGGTGTCGGGTTTCCTGCTCATAAGACTGTCCGTAATTATATTACTGCAGAACTTCAAAAATTAGGTTTGGAAACTTCTTTACAAGAAGGGTATACCGCTGGTGATTGGGGTAATTTAAGTAAAGCAGAAAATGTATTGGCTAGAATTAAAGGAAGCGAATCTGGTAAGGCCTTATTACTACTAAGTCATTATGATAGTAATCCGCATTCTTCATTAGGCGCTAGTGATGCAGGCAGTGGTGTTGCTACAATTTTAGAGGGCGTAAGGGCTTTTTTAAAGACTAATACCACACCTAAAAACGATATCATCATTCTCATATCCGATGCTGAAGAATTAGGTCTTAACGGTGCTGATCTATTTGTAGACAAACATGAATGGCTGAAAGATGTTGGTTTGGTTTTAAATTTTGAAGCTCGTGGTAGTGGTGGACCAAGTTATATGTTAATGGAAACCAATAGAGGTAATAGCAAATTAATCTCTGAATTTATAGCTGCAAATCCTGAGTTTCCAGTAGCAAATTCACTTGCCTATAGTATTTATAAGATGTTACCCAATGATACGGATCTAACCGTATTTAGAGAAGATGGAGATGTAGAGGGGTTCAACTTTGCATTTATTGATGACCACTTCGATTACCACACTCAAATAGACAATTATGAAAGATTAGATAGAAACACGCTGGCTCATCAAGGTAGCTATCTAATGCCATTATTAACCTATTTCAGTACTGCTGACATCAGCAACTTAAAAAGCCTTGACGATAACGTATATTGCAATGTACCTTTCTTTAAAATGGTTTCCTATCCGTTTAGTTGGATCATACCCATGCTTGTCATTGCCATTCTCTTTTTCATACTATTATTAGTATCTGGATTTCGCAAAAAAGTCCTAAATGGAAAAGATATTTTAAAAGGCTTTATTCCCGTACTCTTTACCTTAATAGTTAACGGAGTTGTAGGGTACTTCAGTTGGCAGTTTTTAAAATGGCTATACCCAAGCTATAAAGATATTCTACATGGTTTCACTTATAACGGGCATGCTTATATCTTTGCGTTTACCCTATTTTCATTAGGCACTTGTTTTTATGCATACTATAAATTCAAGGTAATTAAAACCGCAAATTTATTGGTAGCCCCGTTCGTAATTTGGATTATCATTTGCGGACTAGTTTCAGTGTATTTACAAGGTGCCGCATTTTTCATTATACCTTTATATAGCTTTTTAGTTGCCTTTTACGTGCATATAAATCAAAAGAATCCGAATCCGTTTTTACTGGTATTTCTAGGTATTCCGGCATTATTCATATTCGCACCCTTCGTGAAAATGTTTCCGGTCGGCTTAGGTCTTAAAATGTTGGTAGCTACTACCCTATTGACGACATTAATCTTCTTTTTATTACTTCCCTTGGTTACCAAATATAGAAAAAAAGGTGCTTTGGCATTTCTAAGTTTCTTATTGTTTGCAGGTTTTATGGCATCTGCGCATATGAACTCGGGCTTTACCAACGATAGACCGAAACCAACTAGCTTATTATATGTTTTAGATACCGATGAAAATAAAGCGAAATGGGCAACTTATGAGCATCGACCATCTGACTGGACTTCGCAATACATCACCAAAAAAGTTGCAGATAACCTTCTTTCAAAAAAGACGATTAGCAGTAAATACGGCTCTAATTTTACGTTTACAAATGAAGCTCCGTTAAAGAATGTACCAAAGCCAACTATTGAGGTGGAACAGGATACCATCGTTAATAATATGCGCACAGTTCGTTTATGTATTACTCCGAACAGACCTATAAACCGGTTGGAAGTTTTCACTAATAAAATTGATATAGTAAAGGCAGACGTAAACGGAATAGAATTGTCTGAGCATTTTCTTAAAAATAGATATGGAGGCAGACTGATTACCCATTACATCAGTGATAAAAATTACACCGACATTATGCTAAAAGTACCAGTGGAACAAGAATTGGAACTTACCATATATGAAGCTTCTAATGATTTACTTACAAATGGATTATTCACGATACCAAAGCGAAAAGAAAATGAAATACCAATGCCATTTGTATTGAACGACGCCATATTAACCATACAAAAAGTGAAATTTGAATAAGAAAATAGGCATAATTGGTTGTGGATGGATGGGTTTACCATTGGCTGAAAGTTTAATAGCAAGTGGTTATAAAGTCAATGGAACTTCTACATCTGATGAGAAAATATCGGTATTAGAAGAGAGAGGCATCACAGCCTTTAAAATAGCTTTATCCGAGAATGATATCAATGGCGATATTGATTCATTTCTTGATTCGGTATCAGTGCTTGTTATAAACATTCCGCCCAAGTTAAGAGGAAAAGGTCCTAAAGAAAGTTACATTGCAAAGATTACATTATTGCATCAGGCTATTAAAAAATCGGCAGTAAAGAATATCATATTTGCTAGTAGCACGGCAGTTTATGGTGATACAGAAGGTATAGTTACCGAGAAAACGACACCACAACCCACCACTGAATCTGGCATACAATTGGTACAATGCGAAGACCTTTTAAAAAGCGATAATGATTTAAATACAACCATTATCCGTTTTGGAGGATTAATTGGTCCGAACAGACATCCTGTAACTATGTTATCAGGCAGAGAAAACCTTAAAGGTGGTAAAGCTCCCGTCAACCTAATTCATTTAAATGATTGTATTGGAATAATAAAAAGAATTATTGAATGTGACCATTACAATGATGTGATGAATGCCGTTTATCCTGAGCATCCAACGAAAAAAAAATATTATACCAAACAAGCTGCAAAAAGAGGTATACCAGCACCACGATACGATGCTACCGGCAAAAATCAAAAAACAGTATTATTTTGTAGTATTTTTCTTATTAATAACTATAACTTTCTTACACCGATAAACTAACGCTACACAACACTTAGCTTCCCTTTCACAACAAATACCCAAAAACAGCGTTAATATATTATTGGTTTTCAACTACTTATCGACGTATGACATACCTTTGTATAACAATATAAAACCATAATATTATGAAGAAAGATAAATTACGGGAGAGGGTTTTAGTTGAATTAGAGAAGCTCATCTCCCTAAGTTGCAAGAACCCTAACGGTTCTAAAAAGTATGAAGACTTACATATTGCATTATTAAAAAAATATTATAATGCCACCAATGTTACAATAGACTATCACCGTCATAGAATTAAGATGGAAATAATAGAAGATGACAGTCTATATGATCCAAAAACGATAAATACGTATTTACCAACTTTTTACACAAATTTATTGTTCAACAATCTCTTTAAATTTCTAATTTCATGTATTGAAAAGGATAATAAAAGTATTGGCTTTTATACACAGCTTATAAATTCTTTTAAAACCACGAACAATAAACTAGAATTGGCATAAGAGTTAAAAAGCATTTAAATTTATGAAGACGCCTGGCTGGGCGTCTTTTTCATTTTTAACATTTAAACCTTTCCTTAACAAGATCATACAGATTATTTTAATAGTTTAGCGCACCTTAAAAAGAAGAGTAAAATGAAAAAATCACTTTTAATAGTCGTAGCTGCCTTATTATTCTCAAGTAGTTATGGATATTCACAGACCAAATCTGAATTATTAAAACATTACGAAGCATTTTATGACCAAATGCGATTACAGGGCGATGTTGATGGTGTAATCAATGCACTGACACACTTAAATATTTTATCCCCTTCACAACAACGTAATGATACTCTTGCATATATCTATGCAAACGATAATCAGCACCTACAAGCTTTAAATCTTATTGGTATTGAAAAGTTAGATTCAGATTCAAATTTAGCAATTCAAGTAAAAGCGGTTTCCTTAAAAGCTTTGAACCAGCCAAAAAGAGCCTTAGAACAATTTGAAGCATTAAATGCAAGAGAACCTAACGCATACCTTGCCTACGAACTGGCAGACCTTAAGGTGCAAACGGGCGATAATACCGGTGCCATGAAACATGTTGAATATGGTTTAACCAATGCAACAGAAGATATGAAATATGCATTCTATGAGCGTCAACAACCTTACGAGGTACCCTTAAAAGCAGCTTTCATTCACTTAAAGGCGCTTGTACAGTTCAATATGGACAAAGGCAATATTGACCAGGCAATAGCTACTTTGGACGAAGCACTGGCCATTGATCCAAATTTTAATTTGGCAAGCCTAAGCAAGCAAGCCCTGATTTCTAGAAAACAAGCTCCCGAAGAGAAAGAATAATACCATATTCTAATACATGTAAAACACCACAGGCCAAGTCCATGAAGCATTTAATAGAACCATACTTTTAAATTCAAGACAAGCCTAGGGGTATTATACCTTTGGCGGTGTTAATAAAAAAGGCGAATCAAATGATTCGCCTTTTTTAATATCTGTAGTATGGGTTATAATAATACAGTTCTGCTGTTCACTTGGTCAAAAAATCTAAGATAACAATATTAGAAATCGCCTAATTTTCTTCGTTTTTGATCAATTCATCTGGTAATGTATTATTCACTATTACATTAAATTGATTTCTTAAATCATTATAGGCGGTTATCATCTGTATGATAGATTCTTTCGGATTTTGTTGGTACTCCAAATCTCCTTTAGCTTTTAAAACATAGGTCTTAAATAACTTTTGACGCCCTTTAATTTGTGGAATATTGAATTTCGCCGGATACTCCCCAAGCTCCAATTTATTTTGGTTCTCGATCAGCTCATCTACCAAGAACTGAAAATCTTCAATATGTTCAGAGGTGTAGATTTTATCGAAACTTTTATCTAAAACATTATATTCTAGCCAATCATTGATTATTGTTTGCGCCTTGGCATCAATACCCGTTTTTTGAGGTAGGCTATCCGTTGTTTCTTCCCAACGAATTTCGCGAATACTAGATTTATCTTGAACAGCATCTTTACATGATACGGCCAATATAACTATTGATAAAAAAAAGATAATTTTGGACATAAGCGAATGTACAAATTTTAAGAAAAGGTATCTTTATCTCAAATTCATTTAACGCAAATTTTAATGCCAAAATATATATTGATTATTGGAGCCTGTGGGCAAATAGGAACAGAATTGACCTTAACGCTTAGAGAAAAACATGGCGGTGAACATATTATTGCCAGTGATATTAGAGAAGGCAATGATGAATTAATGGCCTCTGGACCTTTTGAAATCTTAGATGCTACCAATTATGATGCCTTAGAAGAAGTTATTGCATACTACGAAATATCTGAGGTGTATTTAATGGCGGCCATGTTAAGTGCCACCGCAGAGAAATTTCCCATGCGTGCGTGGAATTTGAACATGAATACGTTGTTCAATGTATTGAATCTGGCAAAAGAGAAAAAAATAGATAAAATTTTCTGGCCATCCAGTATTGCAGTTTTTGGACCGAATACACCAAAAGACGATACGCCGCAAAATACCATTATGGAACCAAGTACGGTTTACGGCATAAGTAAGCAAAGTGGAGAACGTTGGTGCGAATATTATTTCAATAAGTTCAATGTGGATGTACGCAGCATTCGTTACCCAGGACTAATCAGCTGGAAAACCATGCCAGGTGGCGGGACTACGGACTATGCGGTAGAAATCTACCATAAAGCACTTTCTGAAGGCTCATATACTTGCTTTCTAGAAGAAGACACAAACTTACCTATGATGTTCATGGACGATGCCATACGCGCCACTTTACAGATTATGGAAGCACCTGAAGAGAACATTAAAGAACGTTCTGCCTACAATTTAGCTGCTATGAGTTTTACACCAAAGGAAATGGCGCAAAGTATTAAAGCTGTAATTCCTGAATTCAACATAGCCTACGAGCCAGACTTTAGGCAAGAGATCGCTAACTCATGGCCAAGCAGTATTGATGATAGCAATGCGCAACAAGATTGGAATTGGAAAGCAGAATTTGATCTTGAAAAAACAACAAAAGTAATGTTAGAAAATTTGAAGAACAGGATTTAGCCTGTTCTTCAATTTTTTTTTACCCTACAAACTTCAATCGTTTTTCAATTGCCATGATCATAGCATTGGCGATGTCTTTACCTGTAGCGTTTTCAATACCTTCTAAACCTGGTGAAGAGTTTACCTCTAACAATAAAGGTCCTTTATTGGAACGTATAATATCTACTCCTGCCACAGCAAGGTTCAATACTTTGGCTGCCTTTAACGCCAGCTTTTTCTCGTCTGCAGTGATTTTAATAATGGATGCTTTGCCACCTTGGTGAATATTGGCCCTAAACTCTCCTTTTTGAGCTTGGCGCTGCATGCTTGCCACTACTCTACCATTTACTACAAAACAACGAATATCCTGTCCGTTTGCTTCTTTAATAAACTCTTGTACCAAAATGTTGGTATTAACACTTTTAAAAGCGTTAATAACACTTTCTGCTGCCTTATTGGTTTCTGCTAGAACAACACCTTTACCTTGCGTACTTTCCAGAAGTTTAATGATCAATGGCGCACCGTTGACCATTTTGATCAAGTCTTTGGTATCCATCGGTGATTTTGCAAATCCCGTAATAGGAATATGAATATCATGATTAGAAAATAACTGAGAAGCGAACAACTTATCTCTAGACTGAGTAATTGCTTCAGATGAGTTCTGGCAGTAAACTCCCAAATTATTAAACTGACGAATCAATGCACAACCATAAAAAGTAACAGATGGCTTAATTCTAGGAATAACGGCATCATAATCCTTCAAAATAATACCACCACGATATCTAATTTCAGGCGAATGAGCATCGAGCTTCATATAGGCTTGTTCTACATTTAAAAAATGTATTTCGTGCCCTCTTGCCTCTGCAGCTTCTACTATTCTTTTATTACTGTATAAGTTTGGATTACTTGCCAAAAGGGCAATTTTCAATCCCGTTTTTTCCTTGTAGTAAGGAGCGTACAAAGTATTAATTTCTTTATCATCAAATTCTTGTAGTTGATAATTTACGGCTGGGTTTACAACAAAGCGCTCGTTTAAAGCTTCTCTACCCAACAGCATACGAAACTCCATCGTATCTCTATTTGCCAGGGTCAGTTCAATATCAAAAGTATCTTCACCAATAGTCACCGGTGTTTTAATAACCAATCGCTCTTCAGAAATACCCGATGAACTTTTTACCATACGGCGAGCAACCAATCTTGCTTGACATTCAATGGCAATACTGCGGTTTTCTTGTAACGGACTCACCTCAAATTTCACCCATTCTTGTCCGTTTCTCGTAACAATCTTTAAATTGGTAGCTTGTATGGAAGATGTTTTTGCTCCGGAATCAACCCTAGCCTTAATCGCTGGGATACCCAAATCATTAAACACACACCACTCTTCACTACCTACTATCTTTAAATTATCCAATTTTGTTTGTTTTTGACCCCTAAATATAGAAGCTTTCTTATTTCTTTTTTAACTCAAATAAATCTGTTCTTCTATCGCGAAGATTACGTACTGCCCCAAACTGATTTAGTTCTCTAAGTAAACTAATATCAACATCGGCAATTAAAATCATTTCGGTATTCGGTGTTGCCTCTGCTTTAATTCCGTTGGTCGGAAAAGAGAAATCACACGGAGTAAATACCATAGATTGTGCAAACTGAATATCCATATTTTGCACATTAGGTAAGTTACCAACACTACCGGCAATAGCCACATAACATTCATTCTCAATTGCACGAGCCTGTGCACAATTACGCACTCTAGAATAGCCATTTTGTGTATCGGTCAAAAAGGGAACGAACAAGATATCCATACCTTCATCTGCCAGTAATCGGCTTAACTCCGGAAATTCTGAATCATAGCAAACCAACACGCCTATTTTACCACAATCGGTATCAAAAGCTTTTAATTGATTTCCACCTTGCATACCCCAAACCTTAGCCTCATCTGGAGTTACATGCAGTTTTTCATAACGCTCCATGCTTCCATCTCTCCGACATAGATACCCCACATTATACAAACGTCCATCTATCATTTCGGGCATACTGCCTGTTATAATATTGATGTTATACGATATGGAAAACTCAGAGAATTTTTGGGCTATTGCCTGTGTATGTTTTGCCAACTCTCTAATAGCATCTGGCGTAGACATATGATTGTTAACCGCCATTAAGGGCGCATTAAAAAACTCTGGAAACAGCGCAAAATCGCAACGATAGCCAGAAACCGCATCTATAAAGTATTCTGCCTGCTCTATAAGCTCATCCAAATCTTTATAAGGTCTCATTTGCCACTGGATCAACCCCAAACGAATTACGGTTTTCTTAGTCGCAGCTTTCTTAGAAGGCTTTTGATAATAAATATTATCCCACTCCATCAAAATAGCGAAATCTTGAGAAGCCTTATCCCCATCTAAATAGCCTTTCATCACTTTTGCAGGATGAAAATCATTACTGATCTGAAAATTAAGCACAGGATCTTGAATCTCTTTTCTACGCACCTTATCTATATATTCCTTTGGAGACAATTCTGATGCATAGGTATGGTAATTAGGCATACGACCGCCAAAAACGATACTCTTTAAGTTTAACTTTTCACAAAGTTCTTTTCTATAATCGTACAAACGCCGACCTAAACGCAAACCCCTAAAACTTGGCTTTATAAATACCTCGATACCATAAAGCACATCGCCTTCATCATTATGAGTATCAAAACTGTACTTACCCGTAATTTGTTCGTAGGTGTGGGTATCATCAAAAGCAGCATAATCTACCACAATGGACAAGGCTACACCTGCCAATTGCCCGTTAATTTTGATTACGACCTGACCCTCTGGAAATTTATCGATCAAAGATTTTATATGTTCCTCTTTCCAATATGAACCAGGCATGTTGGTGTAAGCAGAAATCATAGCAGTTTTCAGTTCTTGATAATCATCAAGATCTAAAAACTTTAATTCAATATTTTCAATTTCGTCGATTTTCATTTATCTGTTGTAAGCACAACGATATTTAGTTTAATTTTTAAGTGATATTTATTTTCCGGTTTACAAGAAGCAAACCGGTATTTTAAAATGTACTGATTATTAGAAACTAGGTAAACTACTCTTCACCATCAACCATATCCTCAGGGTCTGGCTCAACTACTGCTGTTGGATCATCATCATCAAAATCTTCATAATCATCCTCGTCATAATTCTCCATTG
>JAHDDP010000009.1 GCA_020629285.1 Maribacter sp. | reverse complement strand
TATTGGTATGCCATTCTCTATACTATATGCGTGCCATAATTTTAAATTATTGATTATCAAATATTTACATTTAAATAAAAATTATACATATTTTACTAGTGTAAAAATGTTGTACAGATAATGTCAAATATTTTTACACTGGTATGAAAATACAAATTACTATGTGTAGATTTAAATGAGTTAATAGATTGTTGCCATGATAGATGCTAAAATACTTGTAGTAGATGACACCAAAAGTGTATTGAGCGCTTTAGAGATATTATTACAGTTTGAATATAAAAGTGTTCAAACCATATCAAATCCCAACCTGCTTACCTCTTTCCCAAACCTAAAGGAAATTGATATCATTTTATTGGATATGAACTTTTCTGCAGGAGTGAACACTGGTAACGAAGGATTATACTGGTTACGAGAGATAAAAAAGAAAGCTTCACATATATCGGTCATTATGATGACAGCTTATGGTGCCGTTGAACTTGCGGTTGAAGCCATTAAAGAAGGAGCAACCGATTTTGTATTAAAACCTTGGAACAATGAGCGACTATTAACTACCGTAAAATCTGCCTATGAGCTTAGAAAGTCTCAAAAAGAGGTTCAGCATTTAAAACAGAAAGAAAGTAACCTTAAGCAGGTTATCAATCAGAATTCAAATTACATTATCGGGAATTCCAAAGCATTGAACAGTGTTTTAAACCTGGTACAGAAAGTTGCCAAAACTGATGTCAATATTTTAGTTACCGGAGAAAATGGAACGGGTAAAGAATTAATTGCACGAGAGCTTCATAAATCGTCCGCTAGAAATAACGAGGTTTTTATCTCGGTAGATATGGGGTCCATATCAGAGAATTTATTCGAAAGCGAACTTTTTGGTCATGTAAAAGGTTCCTTTACCGATGCTAAAGATGATCGCGCCGGTAAATTCGAGGCTGCTAATGGAGGTACACTTTTCTTAGATGAAATAGGAAACCTATCGTTACAAATGCAGGCAAAATTATTATCTGTTATTCAAAATAGGGTCGTTGTACGTGTGGGATCCAATAAACCTGTACCAGTAGATATTAGGTTAGTTTGCGCTACCAATTGCAATCTAGACCAAATGGTGGCTGACGGATTGTTTCGTGAAGATCTTTTATACCGAATAAACACCATACAAGTACAGGTACCAGCATTGCGAGATAGAGATAACGATGTACTAGTGCTTTCAGATTTCTTCTTGAAAAAATTCGCTAGCAAGTACGGCAAACCTAGTTTAAAAATAAATCAGACAGCGCAAGAGAAATTAATCAGTTATCCCTGGCCTGGAAATGTACGGGAGCTTTTACACACCATGGAACGTGCCGTTATTTTATCGGAAGGAAATGTTTTGAAACCAACTGATTTTCTTTTGGATTCTAAAACAACGGTTAGTATGGAAGGTGGACCAAAAACCTTGGAAGAAATGGAGTTGGTAATGATCAACAAAGCGTTGAATGACCATGAAGGTAATTATAGTGCAGCCGCGGATCAATTAGGCATTTCTAGACAAACACTTTATAATAAACTTAAAAAATCTGGCAGATAATGGTAAGCAAAAGTATATACTACCAACTTGTTTTCAGGATTATTTTAATTGCAGTTTGCGCACTTTTAACCGCATTTTTACTTGCTAAAGAACACTATCTTCTTGGTGGAATTTTAGCATTGGTTTTTATAGGACAAACATACGGACTCATACACTACGTAAACCAGACCAACAGAAAAATAGCCTATTTTTTTGATGCCATAAAAAATGAAGATTTTACTTTACGTTTTCCTGAAAAACTGAGTGTAAAATCTATTGAAGAACTCAACCAAAGCTTGAATATGCTGAATAACATGATTCAAGATATTCATCTTAAAAAACAGGCACAAGAGCAGTATTACCAAGAAATACTGAGACAAGCTGATATTGGGATATTCACTGTAAACGATAAAGGTCATATTCTTTACGCCAACCCTACGGTACAAAACTTATTAAATTACAGGCCTTTAAATCATGTTAAGCAATTAAAGCAAATAGACCCTCATCTCTATAGTCTATTTGAATCTTTAGAGCCTTTTGAAAGCACGCTATATTCTTTAGGAAATGAACGAGGTAAAAAAGAATTGACTTTAAAGTGTACACCAATTGCTATTGAAGGCAAGCAGTTATTATTGGTCATTGTTCATGATATTCAAAAAGAACTGGATGATAAAGAAACCGATTCTTGGGTAAAACTGATTCGCGTTTTAACCCATGAAATCATGAATACCATTACGCCGATTACTTCTATCTCTGAATCTATCTTAAAATACTTTAAGAAAGGAAATGTGCTTTCCACACCCGAAGAATTTGGAGAACTTCAAATAAAAAACTCTGCAAAAGGTTTAGAGGTCATCAAAGAACAAGGAAATGATTTAATGAGTTTTGTACAGTCTTACCGCACATTTTTAAGTGTACCTGAACCTGACCGAGAATTAATACCCGCTAGCAAGATCTTAGAAAAAGTTCGATTGTTATTACAAGAGTATACCAACGGACATACTATTACTTTAGAAGTATCTTCCCAACCCGAGGACTTAGAACTATACATAGATGAAAAACAGCTCACACAAATACTTTTAAACTTAGGTAAAAATGCCCAACAGGCTTTGGAAGGACAAGATGAAGGAAGCATAGTCATTAAAGCTGGTGTAGACCAGCAAGGTAAAAAATACATTACCGTTACCGATAACGGACCGGGTATATCGCCAGAAATGTTAGACGAGGTCTTTGTTCCATTTTTTACTACCAAAAGCACAGGAACCGGAATTGGTCTAAGTTTAAGTAAACAAATTATGCGAATGCATGGTGGATCTATTCGTGTTGCATCAAACGAAACAACGACGTTTACACTTACTTTTCAGTAGTATTATAATTCTGCTTTTAGTTCCGTAAAAGGATCCCAGAAGTATTTTTCAAGGTTTACAATTTGAAGTTCTTTTATGATTACTCCCTCAGACTCTAAAAGCTGTTGCATGAGGTTGGTGCCGTCAAAATGATGCTTACCGGTAAGTAATCCGGCTTTATTGACTACTCTATGCGCTGGAATATCATCCATGTTGTGCGATGCGTTCATTGCCCAGCCTACCATTCTTGCGCTACGTGCCGCACCTAAATATTTGGCAATTGCACCGTAGGATGTCACCCGTCCCTCAGGAATTAATCGTGCCACCTGATATACTCTTTCAAAGAAATTCTCATTTTCAGGTTTCATCTGCTACGTCAATTTAATTAAACAATCTAAAAGCGGTAATTACAAATAACAACACCATTAATCCGCTTAAAATAAAATTACTGTTCTTAGAGAACGACGTTGTTTTATGCTCCCACTTATTAAAATAGATTACATATAAATACATGGCAAAAAAAGTACCACTACCCGCTGCCAGTATAAACAAAACCTCATCTATGATTTTAAAGGTCATAAATCCTTGAGAATGAAAAACCGTATTTAATCCGCTATAATATGGTATTGCCAAAAGATTGATAAGCGCCAAGAACACCCCTTTAGAAAAACTGTTCCTTTTTTTAGTTTCGGTAAGTATCAGCGGCTTATTCTCTTGTTTTCTACCCTTTATAAAGAAGACAATTGCCAGCACAAAAAAGATACCTAGTGCCAATTGCAGCAATACTTCTATTACATGTTGGTTTCTAGAAATCAGTTTTGCAATCCGTACTGCAATATACGTCTGTAGCATTACGGCCAATGCTACCCCCAACCCAAATATTATTCCGTTTGCCTTACCCTTTTCAACACTGGTCTTGGCAGCGTTTAAATTAAGTAGACCCGGTGGTAATGATGCAAAAAAGGCTGCACCAAAGGTAAATACAAATAAGGTTGGCAATTGTTGCATTGAATCAGTTTACCTTGAACCTAATGAACGTAATAGGTTTTCCCTTTTCAAGATACTGATTTTCATAGAAAGTCTGTATTTCCAAGACTTCTTTAGGGCTGCCTTCATTCTTATACACATCATGGTTGGCATAAAGTACCTCTAAACCAAGTCCGTGCAATAAGCCCAAAGTATACCCGTGCATGAACTCACTATCTGTTTTAAGATTCACGGTACCTTCTGGTTTTAGCACTTGTTTGTAGCGCTCCAAAAATACCGCATTGGTCATACGGTGCTTGGTACGTTTATATTTTATCTGTGGATCTGGGAAGGTGATCCAAATTTCAGATACTTCTTCTTTTCCAAAAAGATGATCAACCAATTCTATTTGCGTTCGTATAAAACAAACATTAGGCAAATCTTCTTCAATGGCTTCTTTAGCACCTTTCCAAAAACGGGCTCCTTTGATATCGATACCGATAAAATTCTTGTTCGGAAATTTCTTTGCCAAGCCAACGGTATACTCCCCTTTACCACAACCCAATTCCAATACAATAGGGTTGTCATTTTTGAAATGGGTATTCCACTTTCCCTTTAACGGAAAACCGCCTACCACTTCATCTCTTGTTGGTTGAATTACGTTTGAAAACGTCTCGTTTTCCTGAAATCTTTTTAATTTATTCTTACTTCCCACAATAATTACATCTAAGCTGCGGCAAATCTAAGAAAAAAGAGAGGGGTAGCGATTATTGTACTTCCTCTATTTGAACAATACTTTTCTCTAGGGTAAAAGAAAACTCCGATCCTACCTCTACCGCACTTTCTACGTAGATTTTTTCACCGTGCGCTTCAATCACATGTTTTACAATGGCAAGACCTAAACCTGAGCCTCCTTCACGGCGGCTACCACTTTGATCCACCCTGTAAAAACGTTCAAAAAGTCTAGGAATATGAACGGTCGGTATACCCTCGCCATTATCGGTAACCCTAACAATTACCTTGTTTTTCACCAGATCTTCTACACTGACTTCGGTAGTACCATTGTCATTACCGTATTTGATGGAGTTGACGAGTAAGTTAGTGAGTACTTGCTGAATTTTTTCTTTATCGGCATAAACGAATATGGGATCAACATATTCCATATCAAACGTAAGGGTAATGTTCTTCTTTGCCGCTTTCATCTCGAGAAGATCGAACACACTTTGTATGAGCTCTACAATATCAAACGAACCCTTATCTAGATTTAGATCACCAACCTCAAGTTTTGTAATCAAATCTAAATCTTTTACAATATAAATAAGTCGATCTACTGCTTTATTGGCACGGGTAAGATACTTTTTACGAATATTCTTATCCTCCATTGCACCGTCTAACAGGGTTTCAATATACCCTTGCACGGTAAATAAAGGGGTCTTTAATTCATGAGAAACATTACCTAAAAAATCTTTTCGGTACTCTTCTCGAATTTTTAAGGTGTCTATCTCAATTTTCTTATCCTTTGCAAATTTTTCAATTTCTGCAGTCAAGGTTCTCATATCCGTAGTTACCGGATACGAGAGTATGGTACTAGACTCCAGCAACTCTACATCATCATAAATTTTCTTAATACGCTTGTAGATAAATTTTTCAATTCTTAATTGCAAAGTGATAAAGGAAATGACAAAAAAGAACAACGCCGCAAATAATAAAATAGGCCAATTTATGGTGCTAAAGTACCATTGCAACAATGCCAACATAGCTATGCCGATTATTACAATATAAAGCGATGAGCGAAATGCAAAACGATATGACTTTCTTGAACGAACTAGAGAAGCCATTTACAGCACAAACTTATATCCTACTCCCTTTACGGTCTTAAAATGGTCTTCACCTATTTTTTCGCGAAGTTTTCTAATGTGTACATCTATAGTACGGCCACCAACAACGACTTCATTACCCCATACTTTATCAAGAATTACTTCTCTTTTAAATACTTTACTAGGTTTTGAAGTCAATAAAGCTAGAAGTTCAAATTCTTTTCTTGGTAAAATAATCTCTTTACCTTTTTTGACAATCTTATACTCTTCTCTATTAATAACGATATCGCCTACTTTGGTAATATCTTCTTGAGCGTTTTCTTCATTCTTCATGCGTCTTAGTAACGCATTCACCTTACTTACCAATACTTTTGGTTTAATAGGTTTGGTAATGTAATCATCTGCACCGGCATCAAAACCTGCTACTTGAGAATAATCTTCCCCTCTAGCTGTCAAGAAGGTAATAATGGTATTTTCCATACCAGGAGTTCTTCTTAGGATCTCACAAGCTTCAATACCATCCATCTCTGGCATCATTACATCCAATATTATGAGATGTGGCAATTTCTTTTTTGCCTTGGCAACACCATCGGCACCATTCTTAGCAGTGTATACATCATATCCTTCCGCAGATAAATTATAGGCTACTATCTCTAGTATGTCCGGTTCATCATCAACTAAAAGTATTCTAATGTCCTTCTTTTTCATGGTTTTAAAATTAGATTGATTGGCTCAAAAGTAAAGATAATACTATTACTGCAAAGCCAGTTAACATTGATTTAATGTAGTAACATTTAGATAACATTAACAAAATAAATGTTTAACATGGATCTAACCCGAAGATTACAACCTCTCTCTTTCTTTGCCATGCAATAAAAAATAATTGATAAGAACTCTATTGCCAACCTAATTAAATTAATAATTAAAAAGAAAAGATGAAAAAAATTATTTGGTCACTTGCTACAGTAACTGCTATTATCGCTGCAGCATCATGTGAAAAAGAAACTGTAGTAGAAGTAGAAAAAGAAGTAATCGTTACAGATACCGTTACTGTTAACCCTGTCGAAACTTCAATAACAGTCTCAGGAGACATTAATGCAGATGCTACCTGGACCGCTGACAAAATCGTTGTTTTAGATGGTAGAGTATTCGTTACTGAAGGAGCAACACTTACTATTGAGCCAGGTACAATTATAAAAGCAAATGCTGGATCAGGTGTTAATGCTTCTGTATTAATAGTAACAAGAGGTAGTAAAATTGAAGCTGCAGGTACTGCTACAGCTCCAATTATCTTTACTTCTTTTGCGGATAATATTGAATTAGGACAAACTGCCGGTACCAATCTTGACCAAAATGATCGTGGTCTTTGGGGTGGTTTAATCGTATTGGGTAATGCACCTGCATCTTTTGATGGTGATGCTGAATCTGCTCAGATAGAAGGAGTACCTACTGATACTGATGGAGATAAAGGTTTATATGGTGGATCTGACTCTGCTGATGATTCAGGTACTTTACAGTACATCTCTATACGTCATGGTGGCGCTTTAATTGGTGAAGGAAACGAAATCAACGGTCTTACTTTAGGTGCTGTTGGTTCTGGAACAACTGTTGACAACATTGAAGTTGTTGGTAACGTTGATGATGGTGTTGAATTCTTTGGTGGAAGCGTAGACGCTACTAACTTATTCGTATGGGCACAAGGTGATGATGCCCTTGATATTGATCAAGCTTACTCTGGTACTATCGACAATGCAGTAGTTGTACAAGGTGGAATTTCTGACCATGCTTTGGAAATTGACGGACCAGAAGGTTCTTTACAAGGCAGCTTTACTTTAACAAACGCTACTTTAATTGGTCTTAGTGACAATGAAAGTAACGGTGAAATCGCAGATTACCGTTCAAATGCGCAAGGGACTAGTAATAATATCTTTGTAACTGGTTTTACAGGTATAGGCGAAAGCTTGAACTTCTCAACTGTTGAATTAGACAACGAAGGTGTTGCCGCTAACTACACTGCAGGTTCATTGGTATTTACCAACTGGGAAATTGTATTACCAGAAGGCGTTACTGCTTCTTCCGAAGTATTTAATGATACTACAGACAGTACAACCTTTGAAGCTGATGCAGCAACGTTCTCATCTGCAGTGACTGAAGGAACTGTTGGTGCTGAGACCTCTGCATTTTCTTGGACTTATTCTAACACTAAAGCTAGCTTAGGTTTCTAATTATAAATACAAATAATAGTTACACATAATAATTGCTCGTCTTAGACTAATCTATAGGCGGGCAATTTATTTCTTTTTTAATAATTTCAATTAATTGATTATGAAACTTAAGTTATTATTTATTTTACTCATCGCCTTTTCTACTCAAACCATCTTTGCACAAGAAGGTATTATTTCAGGAACGGTAAACGATGGTGAATTTAATGACGTTCTTCCTTTTGCAAATATTCTTATCAAAGGCACAACAAAAGGAACCACATCAGATTTTGATGGAAAATATGTTCTAGATGTTGAACCTGGCACGTACACCGTTACTTTTTCGTACTTAGGATACGAAACAAAAGAAGTAGCAGAAGTTGTCGTTGCCCCTGGCGCAGAGCAAATAATAGACATTACTTTAAATCCGCTTGCTAATGCGCTAGACGAAGTTGTGGTTACAACCACAGTTAGCAAAAACACAGAAGCTTCTGTCTTAAATCTACAAAAGAATTCAGTAGCATTATTAGATGGTTTATCTATACAAAGCATTAAAAAATCTGGTGCTAGCGATATTGCCAGTGCTATTAAATCGGTACCTGGTGTATCTGTACAAGGTGGTAAATTTGTATACGTTCGTGGTTTAGGTGACCGTTACACTAAATCCATTTTAAATGGTGTAGATGTACCTGGTCTTGATCCAGACAGAAACACTTTGCAATTAGATATTTTCCCTACGAATATTCTTGACAATATTATTGTTGTTAAATCTGCTACAGCAGACCAACCTGCAGATTTTACCGGTGGTGTAGTCGATATTGTTACTAAAGATTTCCCATCAAGAGCTGAATACAGTTTCTCTGCTGGTTTAGGTTACAATTCTAGTATGCATTTTAAAAATAATTACCTTAAATATGATGGTAGTCCAACAGATGCTTTAGGTTTTGATAATGGTCAAAGAGATTTAGCAATACCACAAAGTATAGAAACTCCTTTACCTGTTGTAGACGGCAATAAATCCGCTGCCTTAACAAGATTATTGGAACCAAATCTAAAAGCACTGGAAAATCAAAGTGGTGCAGATTTTAATATTGGTTTTACAGCTGGTAACCAATATGACCTTAATGAAGATGGAACTAAAAAAATAGGTTACTTAGCCTCTCTTACATATAAAAACAGTACTGATTTCTACGAAGATGCTGTTAGCGGACAAGTTTTTAGAAAACAAGACCAAGACAAATCTGTTCTTGAGCTAACCGATGACAGAACTCAATCTGGTAATATCGGTGTCAACAACGTACTTATTAGTGGGCTTGCAGGTATTTCATTAAAAAGCCTTCAGTCTAAATACAAGTTGAATGTATTACATATACAAAATGGAGAATCTGGTGCTTCATACATTAGACAAGATAATTTTAATGTAAATTCTAATACTATTTTCAAAGATGTATTAACGTATACACAACGTTCTATTACCAACATTTTATTAAATGGTGAACACACGAACGAAGATGCTTCTTGGAAAGTTTCTTGGAAAGTTTCGCCAACATTCTCTAAAATCTATGATAAAGATTTGAGAACGACTCCTTTTAGATTTGAGCCAGATACTGGAAACTTTACTATTTCCCCTAGTGAATCTGGAGACCCTAGTAGAATTTGGAGAGACTTAGAAGAATACAACGTAGCTAGTAAATTAGATCTTACAAGAAAGCATCAATTATTTGGTAGAGATGCAAAACTTAAATTTGGTGGTGCGTTTACTATTAAAGAAAGAGACTTTGTTGTTAATCAGTTCTCTACACCTATACAATCACAAGCAGGTAACTATAGTTTAAATTTTGAAGGTAACGCGGATTTAGTTTTAGCTCCTGAAAACATTTATGACCCAGAAACCAGAGAAGGTACTTATGTAAGACGTGATTCTAATATATCCGACTCTTTCAACTCTCAAATTACCGTTGGCGCAGGTTATGTTGGCGAAGAGTTTAAATTATCTGATAGGTTAAACGCAATTGTTGGCGTAAGATTTGAAAAGTTCGACCTACTTTACTCAGGTGAAAACCAAGATGGTGAAGTTTTTGACAATCAAACAATTTTAGACAAAGCAGATTTCTTCCCTTCTGCCAACTTTATCTACGAACTAAACGAAGAAGCAAATAAGAAAATAAGAGCTTCGTTTTCTAGTACTACGGCTAGACCTTCTTTTAAAGAGGCATCTAACGCACAGATTTTTGACCCTGTATCAAGTACGTTCTTTATTGGTAATATCGATATTCAACCAACTTATATTAATAACTATGATATAAGATTTGAAGCTTATGGTGAAGGAACGAATTTCTTTGCAATCAGTGGTTTTGCCAAAACTTTTGATGATCCTATTGAACTTACGTTCATTAGAGAAGCTAGAGGTCAATTTATCCCTTTAAACTTAGGTGATGCCAAGGTATTTGGTGCTGAATTGGAATATAGAAGAAATATGGGCTTTATTCCAGGATGGGAAAATTTCAATTTCAATGCTAATATTTCTGTTATTGAATCTCAGCAAACATACAGTGAAGATGAAGAAGCTGCAAGAATAGATAACTTAAGAACAGGTGAAACATTAGATGACACTAGACAATTGCAAGGGCAGTCTCCTTTACTTTTAAACGTTGGTTTTGACTACTCAAATAATGATAATGGCTGGCAAGGTGGTATCGTTTACAATGTTCAAGGTAAAACTTTGGAGATTGTTGGTAATGGCGATATTCCAGATGTTTACACCCTACCTTTTCATAACTTAAAATTAAATTTAAGTAAAGAGTTCGGAAAAGAAAACAGCAGTAAAATATCTTTAAAATTCGAAAATATCTTGAACGATGACATTGAGAGTGTTTACCAATCTTTTGGTGCTCAAGACCAAATATATTCTTCTAGATATCCAGGACAAGCTATTTCTTTAGGATATAGCTACCAGTTCTAAATCTTTAAAATTCAATAGTCAAAAGCCCGCAAATTGCGGGCTTTTTTGTTTACAATATTTCTTACGATCAAAGACTACACGCAACTTAAAACTTCAATAAAATTGGTAGTTGACGTCATAAACTGTGCATTTCATCGATCTTTTTGCATTTCATCGATCTTTTCACAATATCTCCTCTTACAAAAATATAAGAGACTGTTAAATTCCTATATTTGTGGCATAGCATTTGTAACCAGCTATATATGAAGCAACTTTACCTAATCCTCTTCTTTTTCTTTATTTCTTTCAGCTATGGGCAAAGTACCCAAAGTAATGGAGATATTGATGGTTTTAGCATGTATCCAAATCCGGTTACTACAGGTAAAGTTTATATCTCCACAAATAATAATGCACCTAAAGAAATTTTCATCTACGATGTATTTGGTACGTTGTTATTGAAGACTACGATTTTAGGTAAAGAATTAAACCTTTCTGATTTAGATGCCGGTGTTTACGTATTACGTGTTCTTGAAAAAAACAAGATGTGTACACGTAAGTTAATTGTAAAGTAACTCTATTACACATTTTTCCTTCTTTCATTTTCAATTCACCATTATCGGTTAACTACACGTTTTTACGACGAAATACTTCGCCTATTTCATTTACCTACATAAATTTAGCTTTCACAACATTTTCGGTGTTCTAGTTACACTTGTTTCTATCTTTGAAGTGTTGATCCCAAATCAATACCAAATGAAGAAAATCTACTTTATGCTATTTATGGCAGTCTCCGTCGGCTTATATGCCCAAGACACCATAGATATCAACAACCTACGTAACGATGAAATTGTCGGTTTTAAATTGTACCCCAACCCTGCAATAGCAGATGTTGTTTATGTAACAACACAAAACAACAACCTTAAAGAGGTTAGAGTTTACGATGTATTCGGTGAGCTTGTCTTAACCGAAAAATTATCTACAAAGGCAATGAACATTTCTAGATTATCACCTGGTGTTTATGTTGTTCAAGTAACCGAAAACAATAAATCTATTACCCGTAAGCTGGTGGTTAAATAAATAACCTACATATTTTCTGCTTAAAACAATAAAAATAATTTGGTTCAGTACCTTTGCCAGAATTGGTACGGAACATGAAGCACAATGCTATTTTTGATATACAAACAGATGGGGATTTCTTAACCCAATCACTCCGTATATTCAAATTCCAATACGACAACAACGTTGTCTACCACGATTTTTGCAGTTATTTAAACGTAGACCCAAATACAGTAAATACCTTAGAACAGATTCCCTTTTTACCTATAGAATTTTTTAAATCTAAAGATGTTCTCAGCACCACCAATACACCAGAAATAACCTTTACCAGTAGCGGCACTACAGGCAGTGAAACCAGTAAACACTTTGTTACGGACCTCAGCCTCTACGAACAGAGTTATTTAAAGGCTTTTAATCATTTCTATGGAGATATTAAGGACTATTGCGTTCTTGCCCTCTTACCTTCGTATTTAGAACGAACGGGATCTTCATTGATCTATATGGCAGATGACTTGATCAAAAAATCGAATCACCCTAAAAGTGGCTTCTTTTTAAATGAATACGAACAGTTGCACCTATTACTAACCGATCTTCAAAAAACCGACACCAAAATATTGATCATTGGTGTTTCTTTTGCATTACTTGAGTTTACTGAGCAATACCAGATGTCTTTACAAAACACCATTATTATGGAAACCGGTGGTATGAAAGGGCGAAGAAAAGAAATTGTACGCCAAGAACTGCACGAATTATTATCCACGGGATTTGGAGTTTCTAAAATACATTCTGAATATGGAATGACCGAGCTACTTTCGCAAGCCTACTCTAAAGGTGACGGAGTATTCAATTGCCCTGCCTGGATGAAGATTTTAGTACGCGATACCGAAGACCCACTCACCTATTTAAACACAGGTAAATCTGGCGGAATCAACGTAATCGATTTAGCCAATATTAATTCCTGTTCTTTTATTGCCACTCAAGATTTAGGTAAGATAAACCAAAACGGCACTTTTGAAGTTATCGGAAGATTCGATAATTCTGATATTAGAGGTTGTAATTTAATGGTGCTTTAATTCTTTGAAAGCGAATAATCCAAGCCTGGCCCATCGCAAGCCATCCATAGGCTAGAAATCATAGTAGAATTTCTGTATATTAAAAGTTCTTTATCATCTCCCGTACAATTACCTACCAATTCATTTCCGGTTTGGTACGTAAGTTCTAAATAATGATTAAGGTCATTATCATATTCTACAACCTCAAAGGTACCTGTAGCCTCGGTAACTTCTTCATCAACAGTTCTAGATTTTATAAAAGTACCTTCCGGCGAAAAAATATAATATTCTTGCCAATCCATTTCTTCTCCCGTAGTTTCTGAATTTTGAAAACTACCTGACATTTGAACCAATTCCCATTTCTGATCTGAGAACACAAACTGTGTAGATTCTAAACCAAAGTCATCATCTTCTGCACAAGAAAAAAAAATAAACAGGGATAGAAACAGAAATAAGGTCGCATATCTTTTCATAGTAACAAGACTTTTAACTAGTTACAAGATACCCAACTAACAGAATGGTTGCGTTAAGGCATTATTAAATTAAAGTCCTAATATTTTGGCATCTACGAAAAAGGTAGAATTTACTTCTAACTCATGATCCGTACTCATTAATTCATCGGTAACGGTATTCAATCGTAAACTGAATTCATCGCTCTTTATGTACTCCTTTAAATCTGTATCTGAGGTATCTAAAGTAATGACACTACCAGCATCATCTGGCACCTCTTCCAAATAGGCGATTTTAATTTCTTCTAATCCGTCGGCAGAAATATATACTTCTATCGAATTTAAAAAGCTAAAATCGGCACTATCGGGCGATATAATGACCAATTCCAATTCGGTCAACTTAATCTCTTCAATAAGGTCTTTTCTAGTATCATTGACTTCAAAAGTAGATTCTGAATTCGTCTCTATTTCCGGAGTAAAAACATCAAAAGGTAAATCAATACCTGCAGAAGAAGGTATGGTAGCACGTTGGCTATATTCCATATCAAACTTGGTCAACTCGTCTAACTTATCACATGAGGTAATTAAAGCAAACAAACAGATAACAAAAATACTCTTCTTAAACATAATGTAGGGGTTTATGCTAGCAAACGCTATTCTAAAAGAAATATTGAAAAAAAGCTACTGTTTTTGAAGTGAATTAATCTTCTCGAACAAAAACATAGGTTACCTCATCATCGGCAATATCGGGGTTGTCTTCAAAAGTTAGCGTAAGTTGTTCTCCCTTAGTTTCAAAAAAGTACACAGATCCATCAGAAAAATTTATTCTATTGGCTTGACCACCATAAAAATGTTCTCCATCTTCTCTAAAAAAAATGTTTTCACTTTCATGAGAGACCGTAACCATGGCCCTACTAGAATTAAAATTAATTGTAGTCAAAGAAAAATCTACATCTTCCTCAAAACTGCAATAACATATAACATTCGAGAGTACCCAATCGCCTTCCAAAGCCAAATCATCTATCACCCTATCATCATCGCTACAAGAAACACACAATAAGAAAAGTAACCCTAAAAGTTTAAATTTCATAAAAAGTCTAGTCTTCAAAAAATGATTTAGTTAAATACCAATACGAAATAGTTTTTCTTACCTCTTTGCAACAGCACAAACTTATCATTGATCAAATCTGCTGTGGTAATTAAAAAGTCATCTTTTACTTTTTCTTTATTTACAGAAATGGAGTTTTGCTTCAGCTCTCTTCTTGCTTCGCCATTAGAGCCCAAAAAGTTAGTTTTGGCTGCCAATGCCCCGATCATATCTAAACCGTCTGTTAATTCTGATTTTGAAAGTTCTGCTTGTGGTACACCATCAAAAATTTCTAAGAATGTTTTTTCATTCAATCCTTTTAAATCAGATGCCGTAGACTTACCGAAAAGTATTTGACTAGCTTTTACCGCATTGTCCAAATCTTCTTGCGAGTGTACCATTACCGTAATCTCGTCTGCCAATCGCTTTTGTAGTAATCTTAAGTGCGGAGCTTCTGTATGTTCTTTTATTAAATCTTCAATTTCTTGCTGACCTAAAAAAGTAAAGATCTTAATGTATTTATTAGCATCATCATCTGATGTATTCAACCAATATTGGTAAAATTTATATGGCGATGTTCTTTCTGCATCCAACCAAACGTTACCGCCTTCTGTTTTTCCGAATTTAGTGCCATCTGCCTTGGTAATTAATGGGCACGTAAGTGCATACCCTTTACCACCGGCTATTCTTCTAATTAATTCGGTACCCGTGGTAATATTGCCCCACTGATCACTACCGCCCATTTGAAGGCTACAATTATGCTCTTTGTACAAGTGAAGAAAATCATACCCTTGAACCAGTTGATAGGTGAATTCTGTAAATGACATACCTTCTTTCGCTTCTGAAGAAAGACGTTTTTTTACAGAGTCTTTAGACATCATGTAGTTCACCGTAATATGCTTACCTACATCTCTTATAAATTCAAGGAAAGAGAAGTCTTTCATCCAGTCATAGTTATTAACCAAAACCGCAGCATTATCCTCATTTCCAGAAAAATCTAAAAATCGAGATAATTGTTCTTTTAAAGCATTCTGATTATGACGAAGTGTTTTCTCATCAAGCAAATTACGTTCTGCAGATTTGCCAGAAGGATCACCGATCATACCCGTAGCCCCACCTATTAAAGCATATGGTTTGTGACCTGCCAATTGAAAATGACGAAGCATCATTACCCCTACCAAGTGCCCTATATGTAAAGAATCTGCCGTTGGATCAATACCTACATATGCAGACTGCATACCTTCTAATAAATGTTCTTCTGTTCCTGGCATTGCATCATGCAACATTCCTCGCCATTGTAACTCCTTGACAAAATTTGTCATCTCTTCCTGAATTTTAATTGAATTGCAAATATAAATGGAATTCTTGCCAGTACACAGTAGATTAAAGCATGAATTTATCCACTTGTATTTCCTAAATTTGAAATATGATATTAGTTACAGGAGGCACAGGATTGGTGGGGTCGCATTTGTTGCTGAAGTTAACAATGGATAACATAAAAGTACGGGCAATCTACAGAACCCAAAAAAAGCTGGATTCGGTAAAAAAAATTTTTTCGTATTACTCTGATAATGCCACAGCCCTTTTCAATAAAATCGATTGGGTACATGGTGATATTTTAGATATTCCATCATTAGAAAATGCCATCGAAGATATTACCCATGTGTACCATTGCGCCGCTTACATATCTTTTAATCCGTCTGATTTTAAAAAACTGGAACGTATAAATCGTGAAGGCACTGCCAATATTGTAAATATCTGTATAGCATACGGGATCAAAAAATTATGCCATGTAAGTACCATTGGTACAATAGGAAGACCTATTAACAACGAAAAAGTAGACGAAGAAACCGAATGGACCCTACAAAATGCCAACCCATATGCAATAACAAAACATCTTGCCGAAATGGAAGTGTGGCGCGGCGCACAAGAAGAACTAGAAGTTGTAATCGTAAACCCAGGCGTTATTCTTGGGCCAGGATTTTGGAATAGTGGTAGTGGCTCATTTTTTAAAACCGCCGCAAAAGGATATAAATATTACCCACCTGGCGGATCAGGATTTATTACCATAAACGATGTCACCAATATTATGATCGCACTTATGAATTCAAATATTCATAATGAACGATTTATTCTGGTAGCCGAAAACTTGACCTATAAACAAATATTGGAAAAAATAGCTGTGGCGATGGACAAAAAACCACCTGCCAAGGCATTGAAATTTTGGCAATTAAAAATTGGTAAGTTCGTAGATAAAATTAGAAATATACTTACAGGAAGTCCTAGAACCATTACTAAGAATACAATTCACGGACTAAAACACCCAACAGCATTCAACAATGAAAAAATCAAGAACGCTTTGGGTATGGAGTTTGAAAGTTTGGAGAATCAAATAAAATTTTCTTCCAAACTGTTTATTTCTGAACTTTAGTAGATACGGAATCTTTCTTTTTAATATCGATATTTTCTTTAGTTTTCTCGGCAACCCTTAAACTGTCCCTAACTCTTTTCTCTGCTTCTAATTTTAATCGCTGATCTTCTAAATTAGATTCTACCTTTTTATACATATTCTCATATCTTAAAGGTTTTGAAGCATAGTACCGGTCACTATCGACAAACTGTGCACTATCTATTTCAAATTTTTTAAATATAAAATCTGTAGGTTCTACACCGTTTTCTCGCAACTTACTTAGATTGGTTGCTTTTGCAGCATTAACAATAGCCATTTCTCTGAT
Organism: Maribacter sp.; assembly: GCA_020629285.1. Lineage (GTDB taxonomy): Bacteria > Bacteroidota > Bacteroidia > Flavobacteriales > Flavobacteriaceae > Maribacter. The sequence continues at coordinate 88,456 of JAHDDP010000009.1, read as the reverse complement.
AATCAATACCATTTTATCTTCCGGTATTAAATTATCTGGCTTTTTTATTAATTCTTCGGCACAAGACGAAACCAATAATAGTGCTATCGTTAAAAGGAATAATTGCTTCATGGTCTATTAAATGTTAACCTTTTTGCATTGCGCTTTTCAGAAAACACCCCATTACTATAACCTAAATGCCCATTTACAAAAGTATGTATCACTTTAGACGAGAACGTAGTATCTTCAAAAGGAGACCATTTACATTTATACGCTATATTTTCTTTAGTAACTGTCCAAGAATTGTTTAAATCTGCCACTACTAAATCTGCATAATAGCCCTCACGTATATATCCGCGTTTTTCTATTTGAAATAATATTGCCGGATTATGACACATTTTCTGCACCATTTTCTCTAGGGTAATCTTTCCTTCTTTAACCTTCTCCAACATCGCATTTAATGCATGTTGCACTAATGGTCCTCCTGAAGGTGCTTTTGTATATACGTTATTTTTTTCCTCTAATACATGCGGGGCATGATCAGTAGCGATGACATCTATTCTATCATCTAACAGCGCACTCCATAGCATATCTCTATCTTTGGCTGTTTTCACCGCTGGGTTCCATTTAATCAAGGTTCCTTTATTTGCATAGTCGGCATCAGAAAACCAAAGGTGATGTATACATACCTCTGCAGTAATTTTCTTTTGTTCTAAAGGAACGTCGTTACGGAACAGATTGGTTTCTTTTCCGGTGGATAAATGAAACACATGCAACCTAGCACCTGTTTTCTTTGCCAAAGCTATTGCCCTTGACGAAGAAAGGTAGCAAGCTTCTTCACTTCTTATAATAGGATGCATTTCTACAGGAATATCATCACTGTACTGCGCTTTATACTTTGCCATGTTTTCGCGTATCGTGGTTTCATCTTCACAATGTGCAGAAATAACCATTTCAGTATTGCTGAATATCTTCTCTATAACTTTTTCATCATCAACCAACATATTACCCGTAGATGAACCTAAAAATAATTTGATACCTGAACAGGCATTTTTATCCAATTTTTTTAATTCCTCTAGATTATCATTGGTACCACCGAATAAAAATGAATAATTGGCGAATGCAGTATTTGCTGCAGTTGCGAATTTCTCTTCCAACTTTTCTATAGTAGTTGTTTGCGGTGTGGTATTGGGTTGCTCCATAAAGGTAGTTATACCACCTGCAAGTGCCGCCCTACTTTCTGTTGCGATTGTTCCTTTATGGGTAAGGCCCGGCTCCCTAAAATGAACTTGATCATCTATAACACCAGGTAATATATGTTTGCCAGAAACATCAATTACCTCTGCTTCTGCATCGGATATGTCTTTTCCAATTTTAGAAATAAGGTCATCTATAATGAGAATATCACTTTCTTGTGCTACTCCCTCATTAACAATTATTCCGTTTTTCAATAAAATTTTACCCATAACTAAAACTTATTTTTTAAAAATAAACTTCTCATTTTCATTACAAATACACCCCAAATAGCCTCACTTACAATAGATGAACTCATTTTAGATTTTCCCAATACTCGATCTCTAAAAATAATAGAAACCTCTTCTATTTTAAAGTGCTTTAAATACGCCCTAAACTTCATTTCTATCTGAAAGGCATAACCTACAAAACGAACCGAATCTAAATTTATAGCTTCTAACACCTGTCTTTTATAACATACAAAACCAGCTGTTGGATCATCTACGCGCATACCGGTAATGAGCTTTACATAAATAGATGCACCGTATGACAATAACACTCTATGTAGTGGCCAGTTTACAACGTTTACACCTTTCTTATATCTCGAACCTACAGCCAAATCAGCACCGTTTTCACAGGCTTTTAAAAGTCGCAATAGGTCTGATGGCGTATGGGAAAAATCGGCATCCATTTCAAAAATATAATCATAACCTTTGGCTATTGCCCATTTAAAACCATGAATATATGCTGTACCCAATCCTGATTTTTCAAGTCTGGTCTCTAAAAATAATTTATCCTTGAATTCTTCTTGAAGTCTGCGAACACAGTCCCCGGTTTTGTCCGGCGAATTGTCATCTACAATAAGTACATGAAATTCTTTCTGCAAATCGAATACTGCCCTAATTATAGCCTCTACATTCTCAATCTCATTATATGTAGGTATGATTACGATACTACTGGACATATGTTATTTATAGGTGTTTTGACAAAAGTAAGGTTTTAAAATTCTTATTAAAATGAACAACAATACCTTTATGAATTTTTTACACTAGTTACCTAACCTTAAATTTGTAATTTTGCCATTTAGTAACCTATGCAAATGTTGACTAAAATTCCAAAGCAGTTCTACTTTTTTTTAGCTGCCATATTCATATTAAATCTTATTCAATCTAGTTTTACGCAACTCATTTTTGACGAGTCTTATTACTGGTATTATAGTCAAAACATGGCTTGGGGCTATTTTGACCACCCACCAATGGTGGCGCTCTTAATAAAAATAAGCAGCATCTTCTTTAATGAAGAACTAGGTGTACGTTTTATGAGCTGCGTATTATCTGCGGTCAATATTATTCTTCTTTGGCTGATGATAGACAACCCAAAAAAGAACGACTACATTAAACATTTCTTTGTGCTGGTTTTTTCCATGACATTATTAAATGCCTATGGCTTTTTCACCTTACCAGACACACCGCTATTATTTTTTACCAGTTGCTTTTTACTTACTTACAAGCATTTTATAAAAAGACCAACTGCAGGCTTAGCAATTCTTTTAGGAGTATTCATGGCCGCCTTAATGTACAGTAAATACCATGCCGTACTGGTCATATTCTTTGTGCTGCTATCAAACTTAAAACTTACTACCAATAAATACGCTTGGCTTGCGGTTACAATTGCCCTATTTTGTTATGCACCCCATTTTTATTGGCTATACGAGAACGACCTTGTATCTATAAAATATCATTTATATGAACGCCCCAACGGCGCATATCGATTTGAAAAATATACATTGGGCTTCTTCGTGAATTTGGTAGCTATTTTTGGTCTGACTTTTCCTTTTATTTATAAAGCATTGTTTAAAACGAAAGGAAACGACCTATTCAACAAGGCGCTTATCTATCTTACTTATGGTGTACTGATTTTCTTTTTCGTCTCTAGTTTTAACAGAAGGGTTCAAACACAATGGATAATTATTGTTTGTATTCCGTTAGTGATTGTAGCATTCAACTACATGCTACAAAACAAGCAAGCCTTAACTTGGATTTTTAGGTTAGGACTTATCAATACGGTTCTAATAATTTATTTAAGAATAGGACTCATATACCAGCCTTTACTTTTTAACTTCTATTATGAAAGTCATGGCAATAAAGAATGGGCAAAGGCTATTGAAGAGGAAGTTGGCGATATACCTGTGGTATTTGAAAATTCTTATAGGAACGCGCCAATGTATTCTTTTTATACAAATGGCACACCTACTTTCTCATTGAACAATTTCATGTATCGAAAAAACCAATATTCAATTAATGATGCTGAAGAGCAAATTCGTGGTAAAGATGTAGCGTATGTTTCCAAATATTTAAACAATCCTACATTTACCTATACACGTGAAAACGGCGGACTTTACAAAGGCAAATACATTACCAATTATCAATCGTTCAGAAAATTAGAATGTATACTTGCAGATACGACCTTGACTCTAAATTTTAAAGAAAACATTAGTCTTAAAGTCTACAACCCTTACAACGAAGATATAGACCTTAAAAAACTAAAATTTGCGGTTAGTTACATGGACGATTATAAAAAACCCATGCAGACTTTGCAGATGACAACAGAACCTGTATTGCCGAATACTAGATTTCTAAAGAAAAAAGACACTACTGATTTTATATTTCAACTACCTAAAACAAAAAAGGAAAACATTGGTTACTTTAGAGTGGTAATTTCTGAAAACGACCTTTTGTACGGTCTAAACGGAAAAGCAATTCGAGTAAAATAATGGAGCCTATAGCAAGGACTTTTGAGCAAACCGATTGGATCACCATAACACTTATGGTAAGTCTTCTATTTCCATTAATAGGCAAAAGCATCTATTATTCTAGATTTTTAAACTTCATCATTCTTCCTTTTAACAATAAATACATTACCATGTATGCGAAGAAAGAAAAGCTGTTTAATTGGTTTCATTTTCAAATGAGCCTCTTTCAAATTATCAATACAACGCTTTTTATTTTTTTTATTTGGCGTGTATATATAAGTCCTACAGAAGCAAAAAACCAATATATTTTTCCGCTACTACTTGCAAGTGTTTTCTTATTTATCACCCTAAAAACATTGGTACAGCTATTCAATGGATTCATTTTTAATTCTTACAATACTTTTAATGAGTTGATTTTTAAGAAACTAACCTACTTAAATTACGGCGGCATTGTTCTTTTTGTAGCCAACGTTTTTCTAGCTTATGTTTTTAAAGACTCACAAATAGTAATATTTATAGCGCTAATTCTATTTTTAGGGATCAATATAATTGGCTGGGTAACAGTCCTCAGGAATTACCAGAAATTTATAAGCAACTATTTTTTCTATTTTATTTTGTACCTTTGCGCACTTGAAATTGCACCCCTAGTTATTATGGGAAGCTTTCTAAAATAGTGCATCATATGAAAGTAAAAACGATTTTGGTCTCTCAACCTGAGCCGAAAATGGAAAACTCCCCCTATTCCAAGCTTATAGACAAAGAGAAAGTAAAGGTTGATTTTAGACCGTTCATACATGTAGAAGGAGTTGACGCAAAAACCGTGCGACAGCAAAAGATTGATCTGAATGATTTTACCGCTATTATCTTAACAAGTAGAAACGCAGTGGATCATTTCTTTAGAATTGCAGACGAAATGCGTTTTAAGGTGCCAGACTCTATGAAATACTTCTGCCAATCTGAAGCGGTAGCCTATTACCTTCAAAAATACGTGGTCTATAGAAAACGTAAAATTTACGTAGGTAAACGATTATTCACCGATTTAGTACCGTTGATCAAGAAATATAAGGATGAAAAATTCTTACTTCCTTCTTCAGATGTACTTAAACAAGACGTTCCTGACACTTTAGATTCTCTAAGCATTAATTGGAAAAGAGCTATTTTTTATAAAACCGTTATTAGCGATCTTTCTGATCTACGTAATGTGTACTATGACATTTTAGTATTTTTTAGTCCGTCTGGAATTGAGTCTTTATTGCAGAATTTTCCAGATTTCGATCAAAAGGAAACCAGAATTGCCGTATTCGGTAACTCTACCGTAGATGCGGCGACCGAAGCCGGCTTACGTATAGACATTAAAGCACCAACACCTGAAACACCTTCTATGACCATGGCGTTACAGAAGTATATTATAAGTGTAAATAAATAGGTCGCTTAAAGTATAGCATAAAAAAAAGCCTTGCAATGCAAGGCTTTTTTTATTGTCTTAAAATGCGTACCGCTGTGGTCCGCCCCTTCTTATTTCTTCACTGGCATAACTTTCAAACTTTTTGAAGTTTTCCCTGAATGCATTTGTCAATTTAAATGCGGTTTTATAATATTTCTCATCGTCGTTCCAAGTTGCTCTCGGACTCAATACCGATGTTGGTACACCAGGACATTCTCTTGGTTGGGCAACACCGAATACCGAATGAATATGGTACTTATCATAAGAATACAAACCTAACTCACCACTTAGGGCAGCAGATATCATAGCTCTCGTATACTTTAATTTCATTCTTGTACCAATACCGTAAGGTCCGCCTGTCCATCCTGTATTCACAAGCCAAACATCAACGCCGGATTCTTTCATTTTCTTACTCAACATTTCAGCATACTTTGTTGGGTGTAATGGCATAAAAGGTGCGCCAAAACAAGCTGAAAACGATGGTACAGGTTCTACAACACCTGCTTCTGTACCCGCAACTTTAGCCGTGTAACCAGAAATAAAGTGATATGCAGCCTGACTAGGTGTAAGCTTAGATATCGGAGGCAGTACACCAAAAGCATCTGCAGTTAAGAAGAAAATATTTTTTACGTTCTTACCAATAGATGGTTGCTGTATGTTATCTATATGATGAATTGGGTAACTAACCCTTGTATTTTGTGTTATTGAAGTATCGGCAAAATCAACATTGCCCTTATCATCTAGTACTACATTTTCAAGTATTGCGCCTGGTTTGATAGCTCCGTAAATTTCAGGTTCTTGCTCTTCAGATAAATTAATCACCTTTGCGTAACAGCCTCCTTCAAAATTAAATACGGTATTTCTACTCGTCCAACCATGTTCATCATCTCCTATTAATTTTCTATTGGGATCTGTTGATAAAGTTGTTTTTCCTGTTCCTGATAATCCAAAAAAGATTGCCGTATCTCCATCTTCACCTACATTTGACGAACAGTGCATTGGCAATGTTTCCTTATAAACCGGTAGAATAAAGTTCAAGGCAGAGAAAATACCTTTTTTAATTTCCCCTGTATACCCTGTTCCACCAATCAATGCAATTTTATCAGTGAAGTTTAGAATAGCAAAATTGTGTTGTCTTGTTCCATCCAACTCTGCATCTGCCATAAAACCAGGAGCGTTGATAACGGTCCACTCTGGCGTGAAATCTTCTAATTCTGCTTCTGTAGGACGTAAAAACATATTATACGCAAACATATTTGACCAAGGATATTCATTGATCACACGTATATTCAATTTATAGTCTTCGTCTGCACATGCATAACTATCCCTAACGAAAAGTTCTTTTTCGTTTAAATAACTAATTACCTTAGTATATAAGGCATCAAACTTTTCCTTTTCAAACGGAATATTGATATCTCCCCACCAAATTTTATCTTTAGTTATATCATCTTTGACGATATATCTATCTTTAGGGGATCTACCTGTAAATTCACCAGTATTTACAGCAAGTGTACCGTTGCTGGTTTCAACTCCCATATCCATTTCTAGAGTGGCTTTTTGGAGATTTACGGGTGTTTCCTGATAATGAAAATTGGCGTGTGTAATCCCGTAGTTTTTTAGGGATATGGTATTCGCATTTGTCGTTGAGCTTTTCATGCTTTAGAAAATTTGTTCGTGTAAAACTAAAAAAATAAAAGCTGAACCACTGGTTTTCAGAGTTCAATTCACCTTAATTTACGTCGAAATACGAAATCATTTAAAGATTGAGCAAAAACGAAAATTATTCTCAGGCTATTTATTCCTTTTAATACATTTTATAAAGCATAAACGAAATTTAAATACATTATTGTTATTTAAGACTAAAAATTTTAAGAAATAAATAAAAAAAAGGGTCTTTTTTTGACAGTCGATTTTTATAATTCAGCAAAATATTCAGCCGTTTTCGCACTCAAAAGCAAGGCTGCATGCTTCATATTATACTCAAGATCCTGTTCTTTATCTTGAATTTCCAAAACATCAAAAACACCTATTTTTTGTAATTCATCTTTTGCGATATCAAGCGACCCACAAATGGCAATTGTTGGTATTTTATATTCCTTACCTAAATTTATAACACTCTGTAATAACTTGCTATTTAAATTTTGCTCGTCAATTTTACCTTCGCCGGTAATTAAATAATCAAAATTTTCTTTTTCTAAAATCTTTCTAAATCCAGAGATATTTAGAACAAAATCCATAGCACTCAAATACTCTGCGTTTAAAAATGCTTTTAATCCGAAAGCAGCTCCTCCTGCCGCACCGGCACCTGCCAGGTTGTTGTACTGCACCTTATACTTATCTGTCACCACTCTATTTAAACGTATTAGACCTTTGTTTAAATCTGTAATGATATTTTCTGTAGCTCCTTTATATTTTGCATATACATGTGCAGCGCCATTGATACCGAACAAGGGATTTACAACATCATTGATCGTGTAGAAACTAACATCTTTTACGTTTTCGGGCACTCGCGAATCATCAATAGACTTAATTAATTGCAAACTAGATCCCATCGGAGGCAATATTACACCGTTCTCGTTAAGAAAATCGTACCCTAAGGCATTGGCAATACCTATACCGCCATCATTGGTAGCACTTGCCCCTAGACCGATATAAATATGTTTGACTCCTTTATCTATTGCATCCTTAATTTCAATGCCCGTACCATAAGTTGTAGTGAACATTGGGTTTTGTTCATCACTGGACAGTAGTTCAATACCAGAAGCGTTGGCCAGCTCAATATATGCCGCATTATCTTCTTTGTTATATAGGTAGTATGATTGAATAGGTTTTCTTAATGGGTTTTCACTTATTACCTGTATAGATATACAAGGCTTGTATTTACTTACAACAGTTAAAAAATCCTCACCTCCATCCGTCGCATTCAAATAACGAGTAGAAAAACCAATCCCTGATTTCTTCATACCTTCGGTAAACGCATCTTTAAAGTCATCTCTAGACAAAGAGTCGGTAAATTTATCTGGAATAAGTAAAAGCTTCATTTATTTAAATTTATCGGGAAAACTATAAATAGAAATATCCCACAATTCTGGGAGAACAAAATATACGAAAAAGGTTAATATGATAATAGAAATTATATTCATAAAAAAACCTTTGCCTACCATATCTGGAATTCTGAGGTAACCCGAACCAAAAACCACTGCATTTGGAGGTGTTGCAACCGGTAACATAAAAGCACACGATGCCGCAACCGCAGCACCCACCATTAAAACAAACGGATGCACATCTATGGTTAACGCCATAGGGGCTAATACTGGTAACAACATTGCCGTGGTTGCCAGGTTGGACGTAATTTCAGTTAGAAAGTTCACCGCTGCTATCAATACTAAAATCAGAATTATTATAGGTAACCCTGCTAAAGATGTCATTTGACTACCGATCCACACTGCCAATCCGCTAACTTCAAATCCTTTTGCCAATGCCATACCGCCACCGAACAAAAGAATAATACCCCATGGCATTTTTACGGCTTCTTCCCAATTAATGAGTTGCTCTCCTTTTTTCTTTGAAGGAATCAAGAATAATACAATTGAAAAGAATATGGCTATGATAGTATCATCTAAGCCCGGTAATATCTTTTGCAATAAAAACGAGCGCGTGATCCAACAGAATGCAGTCAAAGCAAATACAAAAGCCACTACTTTCTCTTCATATGAAATTCTACCAAGATTGGACAGTAAACGTTTGATCTCTTGCTTACCTCCTGGAAAGGATTTCTGCTTAAAGCTAAAAGCATACTTTGTCAAATACTTCCAACAAATGAAAATCAGAATAATTGAAATGGGCAAGCCAAAGGCAAACCATTGCATAAAGGTAATTTCGTAACCATAAGTATCTAAAACCACACCTGCCAAAACTAGGTTTGGCGGTGTACCTATAAGTGTAGCCACACCACCTATAGAAGCACTGTAAGCTATTGCCAACATTAGTGCCTTACCAAAGGTCTTATTTTCATCTTCTACCGTATCTGGGTTATCTTGTAACTGTTTTATAATCGCTAAACCTATAGGAAGCATCATTACCGAAGTAGCCGTATTGGAAATCCACATCGACAAAAAAGCAGTTGCCAACATAAAGCCCAGAATAATCTTTCTAACATCTGAACCTATGAGGTTGATAATATTCAAGGCTATTCTTCTATGGAGATTCCATTTTTCTATGGCAATGGCAATGATGAACCCGCCCATATAGAGAAATACATATTTATGCCCAAAAGAACCTGAGGTAGATGACAAATCCAATCCGCCAGAAAGCGGAAATAGCACCAATGGCAACAATGCCGTTACAGCTATCGGTATTGCTTCTGTAATCCACCAAATGGCTATCCAAATGGTAGATGCCAATACTGCATTTGCCTGTATGGAAAGTCCTTCTGGATGAAAAAAGGAAAGAATCAATATAAAAGAAAGAGGACCCAAGACTAGTCCTAGTAATTTTGTTTTAGTCATGAAAAAGCCATTGATATGTTGAAAATAAGCTATTTAGTCACTCAATCGACGTATTCACCAGCTATTTTACAAATTTTGATTTCATTACACCATAGCCCATAAGTGCCCAAGCCGCAATTAAAAACAAACCACCGATAGGTGTAATGATGCCGATAACCTTAAAATCAAATGCTACCAATGAATTTAATGACAGCAGATAAATAGAAAAAGAAAATAAAACGATACCAATTACGGTACATATATAAATGGTCTTTTTAGACTTTACATATTCTAAAGGCAACAACCCAAGTACAAACAAGAAAAAGGCATGGTACATTTGATACCTAACTCCCGTCTCAAAAGTGGCTACAGATTGTGCATCTACCAAATTTTTTAACCCATGTGCACCAAAAGCACCAAGAACAACTGCCAACATTCCAAATAGACACGCAGTACCTAAAATTGTTTTTTTCATAACTTTTATAATAACTTTTTTTATAAATGTAACAATTTGATACCTTAGTAAATCGTTACCAATCAAAAATACTGAAATCGTATGATGCGAAAAATTCTTGTTATAGGCGCAGGTAAATCTACCTCCTATTTGTTGGATTACCTTTTAGGAAAAGCGGAAGTTGAAAAATTGGAAGTCACCATTGGCGACATTAATCCTGCTGCAATTCCATCATCGATTGCACAACATCCTTCTTGCACCGTCATTGCCCTTGATATATTCGACGATACCGCAAGAAAAAAAGCGATAGCTAATTCAGACATCGTTATTTCTATGCTTCCCGCTCGCTTTCATATTAAGGTTGCAGAAGATTGTGTTCATCTTAAAAAGCATTTGGTGACAGCATCATACGTTAGTTCAGAACTGCTTGCTCTTGATAAAAAGGTGAAGGAAGCGGGACTCGTATTTATGAACGAAATAGGATTGGACCCCGGTTTAGATCACATGAGCGCCATGCAAGTAATAGACCGCATAAGAGATAAAGGTGGTAAAATAATCCTGTTCGAATCTTTCTGTGGTGGCTTGGTAGCCCCGGAACACGATAACAACCTTTGGAACTACAAATTTACCTGGAACCCTAGAAACGTAATTCTTGCAGGGCAAGGCGGAACTGCCAAGTTCATTCAAGAGGGCACTTATAAATACATACCTTATCACCGATTATTTAGGCGTACGGAATTTTTTGAAATTGAAGGATACGGTCGTTTTGAAGGATACGCTAATCGCGATTCGTTAAATTACAGAGAGGCTTATAAATTACAAGACGCTCTAACTATTTACAGAGGTACTATGCGCCGTGTCGGCTTTTCCAAAGCATGGAACATGTTCATTCAATTAGGAGCAACCGACGATACATTTACTATAGAAAACTCTGAAAAAATGAGTTATCGCGAATTCATTAATCTTTTTCTTCCTTACTCACCAACAGATTCTGTCGAATTAAAACTTAGACATTACCTGAAATTGGATCAAGATGACATCCGTTGGGATAAATTAGTGGAACTAAATCTTTTTGATAACAATAAAATCATTGGAATACCAAATGCCACACCTGCTCAAGCTCTTCAAAAAATATTAGAAGATAGTTGGACACTTCAGCCAGAAGAAAAAGATATGATTGTCATGTATCATAAATTTGGTTATGAATTAAACGGAGAAAAGAAACAAATAGATTCTAAACTTGTAGTTACGGGCGAAAACCAAACGTTTACGGCAATGGCAAAAACTGTGGGTTTACCAGTAGCCATGGCAGCTTTAAAAATATTGAATGGCGATATAACTACACCAGGTGTACAGATACCTATTACTAAAGAAGTGTACGAACCTATATTGAAGGAACTTGAGGATTACGGAGTCAATTTCATGGAATATGACATACCTTATTTAGGTTATAATCCAAATTCTGTAGTCAACTAACACTTTTTAACTATCAATTTGAAACCAAATAAGTACATTTATGTTTTAAACCCTCATTAAGGGTTCAATTACCCAAGGCTTGCCTTGAAATTATAAATTAATTAGCATACCTCTACCCTTTACAATTGAGGTAATTGATTTGAGAAAACATGAAAACACCTACTTCTTTGGCTAAAATTGACGGAATCGATAAAAAAATCTTACGATTTTTAATGGAAGACGCCCGTAAACCAGTACTTGAAATTGCGAGAAGTATTGGAATATCCGGCGCAGCTATACATCAACGTTTAAGAAAACTAGAAGCATCAGGACTTTTATCTGGTTCAAAATTTATTGTCAATCCCAAGTCATTAGGTTATACTACCATGGCATATATCGGCATCTATCTAGATAAAGCGATGAGCAACCCAATGGCCGTAAAACAATTAGAGAAAATTCCAGAAGTATTGGAATGCCATTACACTACGGGAAATTGGTCTATTTTAATAAAAGTATTATGCAGAGATAATGAACACTTAATGCAAGTACTTAATAAAGAAATACAAGCTATAGAAGGGGTTTCAAGAACAGAAACGTTTATTTCTTTGGCCCAACAAATAGATAGACAAATAAGTATATAAAAAAGCCTTCCCAATTGGGAAGGCTTTTTTATATCAAATACTAGTTTTAGCTTAATCTCTACCTCCAAAAACTTGAAGTCCCCAGTATACTAAAGTTGCCAATGAACCAATTGCAGCAACTAAATACGTACGTGCAGCCCATTTCAATGCATCTTCAGAACCTTTATATTCTTCTGGCGTTACTATATTTTTGTTTTTTAACCATGCCAATGCTCTATTACTAGCATCATACTCAACTGGTAGGGTTACAAAACTGAATAAGGTTGCCATACCCATCATTATTAAACCAGCGACAGCAACCCAATATCCAAATCCTACACCAGCTGCGGCACCTAACGCCAAACCACCGAATACGACCCACATAGACATACTGGATGTTACACTGACTATAGGCACTAATTTTGAACGCATACCCAACCACTCGTAAGCTTCTGCATGCTGTACAGCATGACCTACTTCGTGCGCAGAAACTGCCGCGGCAGCTGCATTTCTTTGATTGTATACTCCTTCACTTAAATTTACCGTTTTGTTAGCAGGGTTATAGTGATCCGTAAGCATACCAGGTGTAGAAACAACTTTTACATCCCTAATACCATGATCCGCCAACATCTTTTCAGCAATCTCGGCACCACTCATTCCATTTTGCAAATGCACCTTAGAATAATGCTTGAACTTACTCTTTAATTTACTACTAACTAACCAGCTGACCAAAGCTATTGCCCCAATCAGTATATAATATCCCATCATAACTTTTCAATTTTTAAATCGATTAAATATACTAAAGATTCCCACTTTTTTAAGAATCTATTGATATAAAAGCAAAAACCCCGCCAAATTCCTTTCGGATATGGCGAGGCATATTTTACTGACAAAATGTACTGGCTAAGCAACTATCTCTTCCCAACCAAAGGCTTCAATAATTTCTTGGTACACTACATTTCCTTCTACGATATTTAATCCTTTCTTTAAAGCCGCATCTTTTTCACAAGCAGCTTCCCAACCTAAATTCGCCAATTTTAATGCATATGGCAAGGTTACATTGGTCAAGGCCATTGTAGACGTATAAGGTACCGCACCAGGCATATTCGCTACCGAATAATGCACTACATCATCTATAATATAAATAGGATCTTCATGTGTGGTAGGCTTGGTTGTTTCTACACATCCGCCTTGATCCACAGCTACATCAACGATTACCGTTCCAGGTCTCATTTCTTTCAACATGTCTCTAGTAATCAGATTTGGAGCTTTTGCTCCTTTCAACAACACACCACCAATGATTAGATCATGTGTTTTTATAAGTCTTCTTATATTAAACTCATTTGAAAATTCGGTCACCACATGAGGCGGCATAACATCATTTGCATAACGCAAACGTTTCATATTAACATCTAAGATAGTTACGTGAGCACCAAGACCTGCTGCCATTTTAGCAGCTTGTATACCAACTACACCAGCACCCAAGACCAAAACCTTACCCGGAGCTACACCTGGTACCCCACCTAATAATACACCACGCCCTTTTACTGGTTTTTCTAAATATTTAGCACCTTGTTGTATTGCCATTCTACCTGCAACTTCAGACATTGGCGTTAAAAGTGGCAACGTACCTTCTTCATCTTCTACGGTTTCGTAAGCTATACAAATTGCCTTCTGCTTTATCATTGCCTTTGTTAAAGCTTCGCTTGATGCAAAATGAAAGTATGTGAACAATATTTGCCCTTGTTGAATTAAATCATATTCTTCGGCAATAGGCTCTTTTACTTTTACGATCATTTCGCTCATGGCGTATACCTGACCAATTGTATCTAGTATTATAGCACCTGCCTGTTGATAATCTTGATTAAAAAAACCACTGCCTTCACCAGCATCTGACTGGACATATACTTTGTGGTTGTTTTTTACCAATTCGAAAACTCCGGCCGGCGTCATACCTACCCTGCTTTCATTGTTTTTGATTTCTTTTGGAATACCAACAATCATGATTTATCATTTTATGTTACACTGCAAAATTGAAACTAATTATGCATATATCAAACATTAAATCGATAAAACACAGGGGTTACTTGCTATAATTATCATTTTATAGTGTTTATACCCCTATTTTTTAGGGGGTATATTTTATTTTATGACTATTTACAAAATAAAACCCTGCTTTTTAGGCCTACTATTGCCAAATAGCCAAACAAAAAAAAGAAGTAATTGTCATTACCTCTTTTTTAAATTATAGAATATGAGCATTAACCCACGATATTCACAATCTTACCAGGTACCACTATCACCTTTTTAGGTGTTCTACCCGCTAGTTGCTGTTGTGTTTTTTCATGTGCCATAACCGCTGCTTCTATTTCATCTTTACTTAAGTCTAAAGATAATTGCATGGTGAATTTCATTTTACCATTAAAAGAAATTGGATACTCCTTATCGCTTTCCTTAATATACTTTTTTTCGAATTTCGGAAAAGTCGCCGTAGCTATAGATGTTGTATGACCTAACTTGCTCCATAATTCTTCTGCAATATGAGGTGCATAAGGAGACACTAAAATTGCCAATGGCTCCAATACTTTTCTGCTTACACATTTTTGTGATGAAAGTTCATTTACACAGATCATAAATGTAGATACAGATGTATTGAAACTAAAATTCTCAATATCTTCTTCTACCTTTTTAATTGTCTTATGCAATGTTTTCCATGATTCTTTAGAAGGCTCTTCTTCGCTTCGGCTACGCTCAGCGACCGCAGTTTCATCTAAAAAGGGCGTGTACAATTTCCACAGTTTCTTCAAGAAACCATGTGCTCCCGTTATACCTGCCGTATTCCACGGTTTTGATTGCTCTAATGGTCCTAAGAACATTTCATACAAACGCAAACTGTCTGCACCGTACTCCTCACAAATTGCGTCAGGATTTACAACGTTGTATTTAGATTTGGACATTTTTTCAACTTCGCGACCAACCGTATACTTTCCATCTTCTAAAATAAATTCGGCATCTGCATACTCTGGCAACCAATTTTTGAACCCTTCAATATCTAGCTCATCCGAAGAATTAACTAATGATACGTCTGCATGAATCGGGGTTACATTTCTACCATCAATCAAACCTTTAGATACCAGTGTTTTTCCATCTTCATCTCTGTAAACAAACGCACTAGTCCCCGTAATCATCCCTTGATTAATAAGCTTCTTAGCAAATTCATCTTTAGGTACCAAACCTTTATCAAACATGAATTTTTGCCAGAAACGAGAATACAATAAGTGACCTGTTGCGTGCTCGCTACCACCTATATATAAATCTACATCTTGCCAGTAGTTAATCGCTTTTTCAGAGAATATCTCCTCATTATTATGTGCATCCATGTATCTATTGAAATACTGCGAACTACCTGCCCAACCCGGCATAGTATTCAACTCTAATGGAAACACAGTGGTATTATTTATCTCACTATTATTTACAACCTTATTGGCAACAGTATCCCACGCCCATACCTCAGCATTACCTAATGGCGGCTCCCCAGTTTCTGTTGGTAAATACTTTTCAACCTCTGGCAACTCAATTGGTAAATGTTCTGGAGAAATCATCTGTGGCATACCATCTACATAATACACTGGGAAAGGCTCTCCCCAATATCTTTGACGACTAAATACAGCATCACGCAAACGGTAGTTTATTTTTCCTTCGCCATGCCCAATTTTTTCCAACTCATAGATAGCCAGCTTCATTGCTTTCTTATATGGTAATCCGTTTAAGAAATCAGAATTAGCAATAACAGTCTTCTCCTTATCGGCAAATGCTTCTTCCGAAATATCCACGCCTTCAAATACATTGGGAATATCAATATTGAAATGCTTGGCAAAATCATAATCGCGCTGATCTCCACATGGAACGGACATCACAGCTCCTGTACCATAACCCGCCAAGACATAATCTCCGATCCAGATAGGAATAGGTTCTTTGGTAAACGGATGCTCAGCATACGCTCCTGTAAAAGCACCCGAAATGGTTTTTACGTCTGCCATACGATCGCGCTCAGAACGCTTTGCAGTTGCCTCTATATAAACCTCTACCTCAGCTTTCTGATCTGGTGTAGTTATTTTACCTACTAATTCGTGCTCTGGCGCCAAGGTCATAAAAGACACTCCAAAAATGGTATCAGGGCGAGTTGTGAAAACTTCTATTTTCTCTTCATGTTCCTTAACATTGAAAATAGCCGAAGCTCCTTGACTTCTTCCAATCCAATTGGTCTGCGAATCTTTTAAGGGCTGAGGCCAATCGATTTTCGCCAAACCATCTAGTAAACGTTGTGCATATGCTGAAATACGCATACTCCATTGGGTCATTTTTTTACGAATAACCGGGTGACCACCACGCTCTGATACTCCGTTTACGATTTCATCATTTGCCAATACCGTACCTAGTGCAGGGCACCAGTTTACCTCAGTATCAGCCAAATACGTTAATCTATATTGTAATAATATTTCTTGTTTTTTAACATCAGAAAAAGCAGTCCATTCATCAGCTGTAAATGCCTCTATATCATCATCACATACGGCATTTACATTGGCATTACCATCCGTAGAAAACTTAGAAATCAATGTTTCTATATCTTCTGCCTTATCGGTATCTTTATTATACCAAGAATTGAATATTTGTATGAATACCCACTGTGTCCATTTATAATATTCGGGACTAGAAGTTCTTACCTCTCTGCTCCAATCAAAAGAAAAACCTAATTGATCTAACTGCCTTCTGTACGTTTTAATATTTGCTGCTGTAGTCACTGCAGGATGCTGACCTGTTTGAATAGCATACTGCTCTGCAGGCAAACCAAAAGAATCATACCCTTGTGGATGCAATACATTGAAGCCTTTATGCCTCTTATATCTCGCATAAATATCACTTGCAATATAACCTAACGGATGCCCAACATGCAGACCCGCACCAGAAGGATAAGGAAACATATCAAGCACATAGAATTTTTCTTTTTCAGAATCGTTCTCCGCTTTAAATGTTTGGTTTTCTGCCCAGTATTTTTGCCATTTGGCTTCAATTTCGTTGAAATTGTATTGCATGATCTTTACTTCTTTTCTGTAAGTCGCAAAAATAGGTTGAATCAATGAGAGTTAAAAAGATATTGGCAATTAACAGTTTTACCATACCAAAGTATCGCAATATCACCTATTTCTAAATTTGGTATCTTAGTTTCGTGAAATTATCATACCCCAAAAAATTAATTTGTTTTTTAGCCGTAATTTGTGTTTTTTCTATGAAACTGCAAGCGCAGCTTGGTTTTTGTGGTGGCAATTCTGGCGACCCCATTTTTACGGAAGATTTTGGATCCGGCACTACCGATGGACCGGAATTACCTGCAGGCACTACTTCATATCAATTTACTACTGGCACACCAAATGATGGCGATTACACCATTTCTAGTACCACAAACTATTTTGACTGGCTTTCCATTCAAGACCACACACCTGGCGATAGCAACGGAAAACTTTTTATTGTCAACGCCAGTTTTACCGCTGGGGAATTTTATCAACGTCAAGTTACAGGCTTGTGTGAAAACACCACCTATGAGTTTTCATCATGGCTTATTAACCTACAACCCGCTGGAAGCTGCGAGGGCAATAGCATACCTGTAAATGTTCGCTTTCAAATATGGGATGAAACAGACAGCAATTTACTTGCGCAAGGGGACACTGGCAGCATACCCGGTACTGGTACTTTAGAATGGGAACAATATGCTTTGGTTTTTAAAACCGAACCGGGACAAACATCGGTTATTTTGAAGATGAGAAATAATAGTAATGGAGGATGTGGAAATGATGTAGCCATTGACGATATTCTATTTCGATCTTGCGGAGACAATGTTACTATAGCTACCGCAGCAGATGAAGCTAGTTTGGTAGTTTGCGAAGATCAAGGCAGTGTTTCAAGAACATTGACAGCAACACCAGATTCTTCTGTATTCAGTTCACATGCCTACCAATGGCAGCAAAGTACAGACCAACAAACCTGGGTAGACATCGCTGGTGAAAATAGTGCGATTTTAAATACTCCGGCAGTTACCACAACTACCTATTTTAGAACAAAAATTGCAGAGGATATTGTCAATGTAAACAATGATTTATGCAACGTGGTATCCGATGTTTTTGACATTACCGTTCTACCTATTCCCGCTGCACCTACAAGTAACGGAGATGTAACCATTTGTGAAGGAGAATTAGGAACGCTATCCGTTAATACACTAAATTCATATTCCATAAATTGGTACGATGCCGCTACTGGCGGAAATTTAATTTTATCTGATAATCCAAACTTAGAAATTGGCATTGCCGGCACCTATTACGCAGAAGCTAATTCAACAGAAATTGAATGTGCATCTACCACAAGAACAGCAGTTACGCTAACCGTTAATCCTTTACCGATCATACCTGGTGACTCTAATGTTTTTCTATGTGAAGATTCTTTTATTACTCTAGATGCCGATATTGAGAATGTTACCTACCAATGGTCTACAGGCGCTACCACCCAAATGATAGACGTTACTGAAGCTGGCGAATACGAAGTCATTGTAACTAACACCAATGGATGCTCTGCCACACGAACCATTACAGTTGAACAAATAGATTTACCTAGAATTGATAAAATAGTATCTGACGGACCATCAATAGTAGTTTCTACTGCCAACAGTGGAAATTTCGAATATTCTTTAGATGGAATCTCATTTCAAACCAACCCTATTTTTGAAGCTGTAGAAGGCGGATTCTACACTATTTACGTTCAAGATAATACCGATTGTGGTGTTGTAACAGAAGATTTTTACCATCTGGTCATTCAAAAATTCTTTACACCTAACGGAGATACTGTCAATGACCTATTTGAACCTGACGGATTAGAGGTTTTTAATTCTGTTTCGATTTCAATTTTTGATCGCTATGGCCAGCTCATCAAATTTGGGAATACAAATGCTACATCTTGGGACGGTACTTTTCAAGGTGAACTAATGCCGGAAGATGATTATTGGTATCTAATTGAGGCAGACACCACTCAATTTAAAGGACACTTTAGCTTAAAACGTTAAGGCTTTATTTTTTTAAGTTCCATTTAACAATACTTTGCTATTTTTACTGCACTTTTAAGTACTATGGCGAACTCCTTCGAAAATTATCAAAGACGCAAACTCATCTCCTCCTATTTTTCAGTGGTGCTAAGTATTGCATTAGTCTTATTTCTACTGGGCATTTTAGGATTACTGGTTCTGAACACCAAAAAAATGGCAGATCGTTCTAAAGAACAAATCACCATTTCCGTGTTTCTAAAAGAAAATACCAAGGAAATTGAAGTTGAACAGCTTCAAAAAACCCTGGCAATGTCTGAATACACCAAATCTTCTACATACGTATCTAAAGAAGAGGCAGCAAAACAGCATAGTGAAGATATTGGCGAGGATTTTGTTGATTATTTAGGGTATAATCCGCTAAAAAACTCCATCGACGTAAAATTAAATGCAGATTTCGTTACCGCAGAGAAAGTTGAAGAAATAGCCGATACCCTTTCAGAAAAGAGCTTTGTAGACGAAGTAAGCTATGACCGAGTTCTAGTGAGCATGGTTGCCAAGAGCGTTGAACAAATTGGATTCTGGATTTTGGTTGCCAGTGCCATATTTACCTTTATTGCGGTATTATTGATCAACAGCTCAATTCGATTATCTATTTATTCAAAAAGATTTATCATTAAAACCATGCAAATGGTAGGCGCAACGAAAACCTTCATTAGAAGGCCGTTTATATGGCAAAATATTAAATTAGGCATGATCGGAGCTGCGATTGCTTTATTGGCCATTGGTGGTGTCGTGTATTATGTAAATACTAATTTTCAAGATTTAGGTTTATTTGACGAGCCCTATATTTTGGTCATTTTATTTGTTAGCGTTTTTCTATTGGGCATACTTATTTCGTTCATTAGCACCTATTTTGCGACCCAACGCTTCCTAAACCTTAGAACGGACGAATTATATTATTAAATTTGCGGCATGAGTAAAAACAACAAAGTGGAACAGCATTCTAAACAAGAATTCATTTTTCAGAAGAAAAATTACATGTTCATGTTTATTGGTCTTGCCTGTATTGCAATAGGTTTTATTTTAATGAGCGGTGGCGGTAGTGACGACCCCAATGTTTTTAATCCTGAAATCTATAATTTTAGAAGAATAAGACTTGCACCAACTTTAGTGCTTATTGGCTTAGGCATAGAAATTTATGCCATTTTATTGAACCCACACAAAAAGAAAGATTAATTGGATACTTTAGACGCTATTATTCTCGGTATTATTCAAGGATTAACCGAGTTTTTACCTGTTTCATCAAGTGGGCATTTAGAATTGGGTAAAGCCATTTTAGGAGATAACTCTGTTCAAGAAGAAAGTTTATTATTTACCGTAGTACTACACTTTGCAACCGCATTGAGTACAATTGTAGTTTTTAGAAAAGATATTTGGGAAATTTTAAGCGGATTGTTTCAGTTTAAATGGAACGAAGAAAGTCAGTTTTCCGCTAAAATCATCATCTCCATGTTACCCGCTGTATTTGTGGGCTTATTTTTCGAAGAACAGTTAGAAGCCTTTTTTGGTGGAAATATTAGATTTGTAGGCTTTATGTTGATCATTACGGCAGTACTTTTATATTTTGCCGATAAAGCTAAAGACACGGATAAGAAAGTAAGTTTTGGTAATGCCTTTATTGTAGGTATCTCTCAAGCGATAGCTATGCTACCTGGTATTTCACGTAGTGGAGCCACCATTTCTACTTCTGTTCTTTTAGGTGTAGACAAATCTAAAGCCGCCAGATTTTCATTTTTAATGGTAGTACCATTGATCTTTGGTAAAATTGCCAAGGACCTTATGAGCGGAGATTTAACTTTTGACGGAGAAAATAATGTAGCTATGGGCGCTGGTTTTATTGCCGCCTTTGTTGCCGGTCTTGCCGCTTGTACTTGGATGATTAAATTGGTTCGCAAAAGCAAGCTATCTTACTTTGCCATTTACTGCCTTGTGGTAGGATTAATTGCCGTTATATACGGTTTTACTAATCCGTAACACAATATAAACACCCAAATTCATGGAAGATTTGACCAAAGAAGACTATTTGAACGGTCAGGTATTATTGATCGATAAACCACTAGAATGGTCCTCTTTTCAAGCGGTCAATAAATTGAAATGGGCTATTAGAAAAAAATTCAGTTTAAAGAAGTTTAAAATAGGGCACGCGGGTACTTTAGATCCGTTAGCAACAGGACTTCTAATTATTTGCACAGGTAAATTCACTAAAAAAATTACTGAATACCAAGGGCAGGAAAAAGAATATACAGGTGTTTTCACTTTAGGTGCAACTACTTCTTCGTATGATCTTGAAACCGAAATAAACGAGACTTTTGGTACTGAACATATTACACCTGAGCTCATAAAAGCAACTACCAATGAATTTATTGGTGATATAGAACAAGCGCCACCTGTATTTTCAGCACTTAAAAAAGATGGCAAGCGCTTATATGAATTGGCAAGAGAAGGAAAAACAGTAGATATACCAAAGCGTAAAGTAAACGTAAGCGCTTTTGAAATTACCGATATTGACGGATTGAATGTTCACTTTAGAATTGCATGTAGCAAAGGAACTTACATAAGGTCTATGGCTCATGATTTTGGAAAAGCATTGAATTCTGGAGCGCATTTAACAGCATTGAGAAGAACCAAAATAGGTGATTTTAACGTAGATAATGCTCAAGACCCTTTGGTTTATGCCGATATCTTGTTAGGTACAGAAGAAAACAGGTAACAAACAATTGATTACCATTTGTCGATCTTCTAAAATATTTTGGTCTTATTAAGGTTATATACCCATGAATCTGAACAGAAAACAATTATCATTACTTGCCACTGTCTTTAGCATGTCTATTGTAGTGTTGGTATTGTATAATATTCAGTTTGGGGGGCAAGAAGAATCTAAAGAAGATTATGTTGTTGAAATGGTTATGGATCCAGAGGTTCTAGAAGAAATTCTAAAAGAGGAAGAACCATTAGAAGAACAAGAAGAAATAGACCCAATTAAAAGTCACTTGGCCTTTAACGAAACCGCTAAACCTAGTTACGGTAATCCAGAACCACTGCAGACTTTAGAAGAGCTAATGGCAGAACGTAATGAAATGAGTGATGGCGACCCTACAGAAAACATGATTTCTGACGACGTTTATTCTGCACGAGTAAAAGCCCTGGCAAAAAAACGAGAAGAAAAAAAACAACTTCTAGGAGAAAAGGAAGCTCAAAAGAAAGAATTTACAAACAACCTGGCCGCAAGAAGAACATCTGTTTCTTATTCTTTAGTAGACAGAAACAATTATAAATTACCACCACCAATATACACTTGTATAGAAGGCGGTAAAGTGGTCATCAATATTGAGGTAAATGCTTTAGGCTATGTTACCGAAGCCGATTATAATGCTAAAAGTTCAGATACCTCTAACGGATGCCTTGTTGATAACGCCATCAACTATGCCTTAAAAGCAAGATTTAATTCTTCTACAAAAGAGGCTCAGAAGGGAACTATTACTTACCTATTTCAAGGGAAGTAACTTTAGCACATCTTCTAAAATACTTTGACCCTTATCCTTATTATAAAACATTTGTAGCTCTTGTTTAAACTCTGGAGTTAACTTACCATGTTCTGTTTTATAATCAACTACCATCTTTGTAGCTTTTGCCGATCGTGGTCCCCAAGTTGCAACTACAGCACCATTACCTTCTTCAACAGCTATTAATTTAGGAATAGATCTTCCACCGTTGGTTAAAAACTGATCCATGATCTCTAAATTCTCATCACGTAGGATAATAGATAAGGATATATTCGGATTGATTTCCGTAATCTTATTCATTACCGGTAATGCAGGTGAAGCATCGCCACACCAACTTTCAGATAATACCAACCATGAAATTTTCTTGTCTACAGATTTAATTCTAGCCACAGCCTCGTCACTAAATTTTAAGGTTTTGTCCCATCTACGCATACGGCTATTGTTCAATTGCGTGTATTGCGTTAGTGCTTCTGACTGTTGAGGACCGGTAGATATGCCTTTTTCAGCTAAATCTGCTACCAGAGCTCGGTATTCTGCATAGCTAAAACCGGTTTCCATTCCCTTTTTTATCAAATCTTCTATGAGTAATTCCATGCGTTTGCTATTCTATTTTTTGTAATGGAACCCTTTAGTAGTATTAAAAGTTCAATGCTTACAAATTCTCTGGATTTACCGCTAAACTGTTGAACAACTTGGCTTTGGCGGTAAAATATTTATTCTCGACCTTATTTTGCTTTAACACTGCATCAATCAATTTACTTTCCCTTGAATTAATCAAGAAAAGGGAGCTTTCCCCAAAACTGAATTTTCGTTCTTCGGCAGATAGCAGCGCTTCATAACTAGTAACTATGTCATTTATAAGTACATTTTGATTTTGAAAAGAATCGAGCTCATTGTAAATCGCGATTATCTTATTTTGAATCTGTACTTCTGCATTATCTCTCTCAAACTCGGCGTCTTTTAATTTCAATTTTGCCAATTTTAAATCTCCTCGTTCTTTTCTAAGAAACAAAGGAAGTTCGAAATTTACGCCTGCTTTAAAATTTTGTCTTTCAAATGAATTCAAATACTCCGGTTCATCTGTAATGAACTTATATTCCACATCTATTCTTGGCAACAACTTATTTGTCTTTAAGCGTTTATCCACTATTAGCCCATCGATTTTGTAGTTCAATGATTTTAATTTTGGATGGTTCTCTAGCACAAAACTATCGAGCGGTTTGCCTAAAATCTCTAGAGCCTGATCAATTTCGGTATCTAATGAGGTATCTGGAACCACACCGTCCTGTAACTCCATTGGTATGTTTTCGCCCATCCACAGGTAATTCGATAATTCTAATCTGGCATTACGCAAAACCACATTGGCCTGTTCTTTTTCCAACGCCCTATTCTGTACTGCAATCTTTGCTTCTACCGTATCTATGGCTGCAATTTCACCTGCTTGTGCGCTACGGTTAACACCTTTAAGCCTTACTTTGGCATTCAACAAAAAATCATTGAACAACAGACTATTTCTATATGCTTGTAACCAATTGAAATATGCTAAAGAAGCATCGAACAAAATCTGATTCACCAATAAATCTCTATCTGCCTTAGATTGCTCCCTAAAAAATTTGGCTTTCTTTACGGTAGCCATACGTTCGTTTATCCAAGAGCCGCGACCTAATGAAAGTGCAACACCCGCACTATACAAACCATCATCGGGCACATTTTTTTCGGCATTTACATATTCACCGGTATACTGCTCAAATTCACCCTTTAATTCAATACCGTACCAAGTTGGTATTTTAAAGGTAGAGTTCATTAAATCATAATACTCAGAACCTTTAAATTCTTTCGTAGAATAATCTACAGCTATCTTTGGGTCAAAACCACCACGCGCCTTCATTAAATTTGCCTGACCAACACTAATTACCATTTCTGCTTGTTTGGCCACAGGGTGGTATTTTTTTACATACCCTAAATACTCCCTAAAATTAAGCTGCACAGAATCTACGGTCTGAGCGTTCGCAAACAGCCCAAATGACAGATAGAAAAAGATAATAATTCTGTTCATTCTTATTTTTTTACAGGTTTATCTTGAGCGCCTTCCGGCTGATAATAATTAGGCGGGAAACCGTTTAGCTGACGCCAAAGTTCGTACCAGATCGGTACATCTTCTAACAAGGCTATGGTATTTGCTCCAGTACCTACACGTAAAGCGTCTGGCCATGGTTGATCTTCTTTGTCTGGCGACAAGAGTATTCTATATTTACCATTAGGGTTTATAAAAGTTTCTATAGCCACTACCTTACCGCCATATGTACCGTAAGATGCATTTGGCCAACCACTGAAAACGATTGCCGGCCAACCATCAAATTGAATTCTGACCGTTTCACCCAAATGAACCAGAGGCAAGTCTATAGGATTTATGAACGTTTCTACCGCCATATCATAGTCAGCGGGCATAATGCCTACCAAGGGTGTACCTTCTTTAAAAGTTTCACCAATACCTGCCGTAAGCACTTTATTGATATAACCATTTTGCGGTGCCCTTACGTAACGTAATTGGTTTCGCATTTGATAATTGGTATAATCATTCTCTAATTTACTAACCTGAGCCTCAGAATCGAATTGATTAGACATCGCCGTAAACTTATCGCTTTGCGCTTTTGAAATCTTATCTGTATAAGAAGCCTGCACCCTATTGATTTCAACTTCTGCATTGATAATCTCGTTCTTGGCAGCCAATAACTTGTTCTCTTGTGAAATTAATTTTGCCTGTGTTTCTTGTAATTTCAAGCGCTTTTCTTCGACATCTGTTACCGCCTTTAAGCCTTCGCTTTGTAACTGAGCCGTACGTTCATATTGGCGTTCTGCAATTTGTATGTTCGTCTTTGCCGCTTCAAAATCAATACTATCACTCTGTGCCTTTAATTTCGCTTGCATCAATTTATTCTTGGCCTGCTCTAACTTTAATCTTCTTTCATTGAACAACGCCGCTACCTGATTATCTAGAGATTTCACCTTATCCTCATAAGACGTAACAGAAGATGATTTTGATTTTAATTGCTGCCCAGTTCTTTCTACTAAATCTGGATCAAAATACTCAGACTTTACTTCAGATATAAAGAGTATTGTATCTCCCTTTTTTACATAATCACCTTCTTGTACGTACCACTCTTCAATTCTACCCGGTATTTGAGATTGAATGGTTTGTGGCCTTTGACCTGGTGTTAGTGTTGTTAAGTACCCTCTTGCATTAATTGTCTGGGTCCAAGGCAAAAACAATACGATAACGCCAACTATCGCGAAAGCCAACAAAAAGCGATTAAAGTGTTTATAGTGCCTTTTATGATTTACTTTTTGAACGGATTTAAAACGCGCTATAGATACATTTCCGTTCAATTTTTTATGAGAAATATTAAGCATCTTTTCCTGAGATTTCGTTAATAATCTGACCTTGGTCCATAGTGATAATACGAGAACATTTTTTGATCCATTTATCATTTTCACTCACCACAAGTAGTGCCCACCCATTAGATGAATCACTTAAAAAGCTTAAAATTCTATCAGCCTCTTCACTATTGAACTGATCTAAAGGATCTTTTAATATCAATAACTTTGGTTTACGAACAATACTTCTTGCCAGTACGATCTTTTTTGATATGGTATATGGAATTTGTTTTCCTTCGGGATATAGAACGGTATTTAACCCTTCTGGCTGTTTCTTTACAAATTCCGTAAGTCCTACTTTATCCAATGCCCAATAAACTTGCTCATTTGTAGTTTCCTTATCTCCAAAAGTAATGTTGTGCAGTATAGTGCCTTCAAAAGGAGATTCTTCTGGCAATGACTGACCTAGATGAGAACGGTAATAGTTTAGGTTCATACCCCTTAAAGAGACTCCGTTGATATACACCCCACCACTGTCTGGCTCAATAATACCTGCGATAATACGTAATAGTGTATTTTTACCAGACCCGCTATTACCCCTTAAAAGAATAGTACAATTCGGAGTTATGGTCAAGCTCAAATCTGAAATTACCTGTCTTTTTTGTTGCGGTACACGATAAGAAATATCATTTAATTCAACAGTAAAAGCTTGGTTTTCCATAAATGGCTTTTCGCCTTCTTGTATTTCCAGTTCTTTATCTACTACCTGACCCATTTTCTCTAGAGAAGTCAATAGATCGTAAAAAGTCTCAAGACCCAATATTAGTTTTTCTACGGAACTTATGACCAAAAGAATAATAATTTCAGCAGCCACAAATTGACCAATATTCATTTCTTGGTTCAATACCAATAAACCACCTATTAGAAGAAGACCGGCCGTTACCAACACCTTAAAACCTATCATTTGGATAAATTGTAACACAAGAACCCTAAAATGACTTTCTCTAGCATTCAAATATTCTACCACCAAAGTGTCGTTCTTATCTAAAGCGTGAGAAGTTTTACCCGATAACTTAAAACTAACTATAGATCGCGCTATCTCTTGTAACCAGTGCGCCACCTTATATTTACTCTTAGATTCGTCTAAACTAGTATCTAAACCACGCTGTGCGGTAAACTTAAAAACTACATAAATCAATAACAGCAATAGTAGGCCGTAGACTATAAAAAACGGATGATAAAAAGAAAGTAATATCAAACCAAAAACAATCTGTAATAATGCTGCAGGAAAGTCTATCAATACTTTTGATAATGATTTTTGAATGGTCAAGGTATCAAAAAACCGATTCGCTAATTCTGGCGGATAATAATTATGAAGCTCGCTCATTTTAATCTTAGGAAATCTATAGGCGAATTCGAAAGATGCCCGCGTAAAAATCTTTTGTTGAACGTTTTCTATAATCCTTATCTGCATTAATTGTAAAATACCTACAAACGCTACACCTATGGTTACCCCAATAACCAATACGATCCATGATGTACTGATCTGTGCACCTTGCATTAAGTTTATGATCGCCTGTATACCCAAAGGCAATGAAAGGTTGACCACACCGGCAAAAATGGCATAATAAAATATCTGAAAAACGTCTTTCTTATCTAATCTTAAAAGACCTAAGAAACGTTGCCAGGCGGTTAATATGTTTTTATTCATCGATAGTATTATTTAAGGTATTAAACACTAAGTGTGTTAAATACTGAGTTGGTGTAACCTTACTATTACAATCTGTTAGTGAAGGAAAATGTTCTTTTAAGAAATGCTGATGCAAACCGTTTTCAAGAATAGTACTTGCTAAACTTGTTGGATATTTATAGTTGGGATCCACTTCTGAAATCATTTCCCCAAGTCTACTTACGAGTCTTTTGTATATAATATAATAGCCCTCTTTGTTCTCAACATCCACTTCTTTTGTCAAATAAGACTTAGAATATTCATTGATTACAATATTATTCAACAGAACCTCATTGATATGCGAAAAAGCAGAATCTTCTTTTATTGTTTTGGTCATAATAAAGATCGCCTTCATTAGTTTTTCTTGTGGGTTTCTAATACTGTTTGTAGCAAAAACCAGTTGATACTCCATCCAACCCCAATACCATGAGGTCAAATACAGCAAAAGTTTGTGCTTATTTTCAAAATAACGGTATATACTACTTTCGTTAGAACCAATTTCCTTTCCTAGTTTTTTAAAAGTAAAACTTTCAAAGCCTATTTCATCTATCAATTGAATACTAAACTCGATTATTCTTCTACCCAGACTAGAAGACTCTGGATCTTTTAGAAAGAGTTTCTCATTGATTCTTATTTGTACCCCTTGTAAGAGCCTATCCATAATATTTAAATTAAGTCGATTGCAAATATAATAGTAATACTATCATATTCTAATAGTTTAACATTAATTTATAATAGTAACACCTTTTTGATAGCCCTTACATTCGTATTTTCCTAACTAAAAAATCTGATTATCCTCGTACTATTCACCTTGCAACATGAAAAAAAATTGGGTTTTATTTTAAATAATCGAAATCAATAAAATTTATACATATGATTTTAGCACGTATAATTGTCAAGACAAAAAAACAGGCAGAAGAAATTGCGAGACTACTTTTAACTCAAAAGTTAATATATAGCGCCAACATCATAAGCAATAAAGCTTTCAATAAAAATGAAGAGAACGGAGAGATCACTTCTAAGAAGAAAACAATTATAGAAGGAAAAACAAAAGCGCTATTATTTACTACGATCAACAAGGCATTAAGGCAAAAGTACCCTGAAAACATGCCATTGATCTATGCCGTTCCCATTATTTATATGGATGATGAACAAATTCAATTACTACGAGATCAAACAGCAAAAATTTAAAAACTCAGTAAGCATCTATCCAACTAAAATTATCTTCAATTACTTGATTTTTTTCTTCCTCCAAATAGTCTGAAAATGCCAAAGCGGTAGGTGATAACTTTTTTGATTTAAGCCAAATTAAATTCCATTTGGTTTCTATAGGCAGACCCTTGATCGGTATAATTTGCACGTCTTTATTTTTGAGTTCATTCTTTAACCCAATTATAGGCATAATCGAAAAACCCAAACCTGCTATTACCGCCTGCTTTACGGCCTCATTAGAGGTAAGTTCAATTTTTTTACGAACCTCGAATTTATTCTTAGTTATAAAATTTTCCATTGCGGCCCTTGTTGCAGAGCCAGCCTCTCTATAAATTAATGGTGATTGCTCAAATATTTTCTTTCTAGAAAGGGTTTTGCTCCCCAATCCATTTTTTCCGGCAATTAGATATAATTTATTTTGCATAAGCTCTACACGTTCCACCTTCAGTTTTTTAGGTAAAACGGACACCATGGCGAAATCTACCGTATTCAATTCTAAACTTTCTATTACTTGAGATTTATTGGTAACATCGATTACTAAATCAACACCCTTGTTCTGGTGTGAAAAATTTGAAATCATATACGGCATTACATACTTGCCGGTAGACACTACAGAAAATTTCAATTTACCCACCAACTCTCCTTTATAGGATAGAATCTTATAATTAATAGCATCTACTTCTTGGAGTATTCTTTTAGCGGCCACTGCAATTTCCTTACCAAAATCAGTTACATAAAGCTTTCGCCCTACAACTTCTGTTAAAGGAATAGAAAACTGATCTTGAAAATTTTTTAACTGAATAGACACTGCTGGCTGTGTTAGATACAACTCTTCAGAAGCCTTTGTAATACTTTCACTTTCAGCTATTTGCAAGAATATCTTTAACTGATGTAATGTATAATTCATAAAATATTTTTATGTATGACATAATAAATATAAATAAAATTAAATGAATAAAAAATATAAGATTTGCATCCGAATCTAATTCTATAAACTAAATATTATGAACGCAGAAGTTAAAGACGAAGTCAAAAAAACTATCAAAAAACAGAACATTCAACTCGTAGATGGTGAGTTTACAGTTTCTGAGGCTAATGATATCGTAAAGAACCTCATCAATGAAAAAATAAACTTTCACAAATTACAACGCCTATCTCTTTGCGAAGGTTTTTCAAAATCAAACACAGAATTTCCTGACAGTAGAATAGGTCAACTTCAAAATGACAAGAAAATCTCAAATGAGTTTTTTAAAGATCAATTTGGTAAAAACGTAACGGTTACAATTAACGGTGTACTAGAAATAACCATAAACGAATAGTCTTAATTTCTTTCTTAAAAAAAACATTATGCTTAAAAAAGTAAGTCTACCCTTGTTAGCCACCATTCTATTTATGGGAACCCTTATCCTACTTTCCTATAAAAACAATGGGCTGTTTTTAACCCAAATCTTAGTTTCTTGTAGTATAATCACTTTAATATTATTCATTAAGACCAGGGTGAACGAAAACTGAACGCCCTGTAATAATATTCAATCTTTCTTTTATAAAGGGGAGTTATGTTATGACATTTAGATCAAGTAACTCCCTTTAACCTTTTTACAAATAAACTTTTATGGATTTACATTTACTGTTAGATAATCTGACCAACCCGGCCCTGCTCTTTTTCTTCTTAGGGGTAATTGCCGTTCAATTAAAAAGTGATTTAGAAATTCCGCCGAATTCATCAAAGTTCATTTCCCTTTATTTAATGTTTTCTATTGGCTTTAAAGGTGGTCTAGAACTTTCGCATAGCAATCTCGACATAGAAATTCTATGGTCATTGTTATTCGGTGTTTTCTTGGCTTTGTTCGTACCATTCTACACTTATTTTATTTTAAGAAGAAAATTCAGTGTTGCAAACTCTGGTGCTATAGCCGCATCATATGGTTCGGTAAGTGCTGTAACTTTTGTCACCGCTGTATCATTTTTAGAAATGGAACAGATAGATTTTGGCGGTCATATGGTCGCGGTAATGGCACTTATGGAGGCACCTTCTATTATTATCGGCGTACTGTTGATGTCTTATTTTCAAAAAAACAAAGAAAACAAAATTTGTCTACCAAACGTAGTAAGGCATTCTTTAACAAACGGTAGTGTACTTTTAATAATCGGTAGTTTAATTATCGGTTTTTTGGCCAGTGATCAACATGCCAGAGGCATAGAACCGTTTACTACAGATATTTTCAAAGGCTTTTTAGCAGTTTTCCTTTTAGATATGGGTATTACCAGCGGTAAAAAACTGGCTGATTTTATTAAAAAAGGATGGTTTGCTTTTATTTTCGCTATAGTAATACCTCTTATAAACGGTAGTATCGTCGCTATGGTCAGCGCCATTTTTACCGAAAGTGTAGGAAATAGATTCTTATTTGCCATCTTAGCGGCAAGTGCTTCTTATATAGCCGTGCCTGCAGCTATGCGTTTAGCAGCACCTAAAGCAAACCCTAGCTTATATTTACCTATGGCCTTGGCAATTACATTTCCGTTCAACATTACTTTGGGTATGCCCTTGTATCTATGTATTGTTACTTGGTTTTAGTTTGAACAGAACTCAATTAATAGTACTTTTATTTTATGGAGAAAAACAGGTGTGGCTGGTGTAAAGGCGATACACTTTACGAA
The DNA here is from genome assembly GCA_020629285.1 of Maribacter sp. Classification (GTDB taxonomy): domain Bacteria; phylum Bacteroidota; class Bacteroidia; order Flavobacteriales; family Flavobacteriaceae; genus Maribacter. The sequence goes on along the minus strand of JAHDDP010000009.1, from coordinate 56,408 downwards.
GCTTATCATGATCAAGAATGGGGTGTACCTGTTAAAGACGATGCTTTATTGTTCGAGTTCTTAGTATTGGAAACCTTTCAGGCAGGTTTAAGCTGGATCACCATTTTGAAAAGGAGAGAGAACTTTAGGGTAGCTTTTGATCATTTTGATTATAAAAAAATAGCAACATACACTGAAACAAAAATCTTATCCTTATTACAAGATGAGGGTATTATTAGAAATAAATTAAAAGTTCGCGCCACAGTCACCAACGCACAAGCTTATATAAAGATTCAACAAGAGTTTGGTTCTTTTACTGCATACATTTGGGCATTTCTAAATAACACACCCGTTAAAAATGAAGTCATAAACTATAAAGATGCCCCTGCAAATACACCAACTTCAGATGCCATAAGCAAAGACCTAAAAAAAAGAGGCTTTAAATTTGTAGGCAGCACCATCATTTATGCTTTTATGCAGGCAACCGGTATGGTAAACGACCATCAAGTAGATTGCTTTAGATACAATCAAGTATAGGTAAACCAATTACGTGCAACATGAAAAATTTTCCTTTAAAATTAACTATCGCTAGTATATTATTATGTTTTCAAGTAGGGCTCTCTCAATATAAATATGAAAGAGAACATCGTATTCTTAAATCTCAATTTCCCGCTTTGGCCATTGCGAACATAACGGAAAATGTTACAGATTTTAAACGTATTAAATACTACAAAGAAACCGATAGCACCAAAATAAGTTATGAAGCTAAACTTAAAAAAGACAAGCTTTGGTACAGTATAGAATTTAATGAAGAAGGCACTTTAGAAGATATAGAAATACTCATTAAACCTACTGATATCCCAAATGACACCTATGCCAAAATTTTAGATTATTTGAACAATACTTTCACAAAATATAAAATAAAAAGGCTTCAACAACAATATCCTTCAAATAATGAAATGGTAGAAGATATTTTCAAAAACGCATTTCAAAACCTTATGCTACCCTCTAATAACTATGAAATAGTTGTGGTAGGTAAAAAAGACAAAGGGTATTTAGACTATGAAATTCTGTTTGATGCCGATGGTAATTTTAAAAACACGAGAACCTCGCTTCCTCCTAATTATGATCATGTACTGTATTAGAGTTGGGTACGGCATAGTCCTATTTTTACTTTTAGGCACTTACCTTGTACAATCACAAAATACCACAACTGCATATTGGGAACCTGAAGTTGCATTTAACTACAAGGTTACCCCATTACTTAAACAGAACATTTCTTTATCCAATAGAAATTATACATATCAAGACAATCAAACCCAACTAACCATAAGACAAATAGAAATCGCACATTTTTCATCTTTAACAATAGATCCAGATAAAAGCATAGGTCTAGGTGTTCAATATCGATTTAGAGAAGCATTTGAAAGTGACAAGAAAAATGAACTTAGGCTTACCCAACAATTCAATATCACTAAAAAAACGAACAGTGTTCGTTTTGGTAATAGATTTAGAATAGAGCAACGTATTCAACCCTCTAAGCTCGTTCATCGTTTTAGATATCGCTTCGCCATAGACATTCCACTAAAAGGGTTAAAGATGGATATTGGCGAACCTTATCTGGTCGCTACTACAGAATCTTTGTTGAGTATAGGCAAAGGTTTAAGCCCCGTGTACGACCAACGACTGACATCTCAAGTAGGTTGGTCTATTTCACAAAAACTAAAAGCACAGTTTGGAGTTCAATTTAGAATGGAAAATTATACAGAAAGTACTGAACATGTTTTCCTTTTTCTAAACAGTCTGGTCATCTCAATTTAAAAACTTCATAAACTCATTTCTTGGTATTTCTTGTGCGCCCATACTTTCTAGATGATCTGTATGCAATTGGCAATCAATAACCTTATAATCTTTAGCTTTTAATTCTTCGGCAAGTTTTATGAATGCAAATTTTGATGCGTTAGAAGTTAAACTAAACATACTTTCGCCACAGAATACATCACCTAAATCAACCCCATATAACCCACCAACTAAAGAATCGTCTTCCCAAACCTCATATGATTTTGCAATACCTTTTTCATGTAATACTATGTACGCATTTTTCATATCATCCGTAATCCAAGTACCATCTTGACCTTCACGCGGTACAGACGAACAATACTCTAACACTTCTCTAAAGCACGTATTTTTTGTTAATCGAAACTGTTGATTTCGAATAACCTTACGCATGCTTTTAGATATTTTTATCTTATCAGGATAAAGGATCATTCTAGGATCGGGACTCCACCATAAAATAATGGAATCATTATCGAACCACGGGAATATGCCGCTTTGGTATGCCAATAGCAACCGTTCTGGAGAAAGATCACCGCCTACTGCCAATAGACCTTCTATATTGGCACTATCTACCGGTGGAAAAATAAGTTCATCTGTCAAAAAATACATGACTAGCCGTAACTATTAAGTTAATTCATAAAATAAGTAAAGGTCTTAAAACAAAAAAACTTGTTTAACTTTTTAAAGCTAAACAAGTTTACTTTTATAAAGACATAACGTCTTTTATAAGTCCTTACAATTTTTTAGAAAGGAAGATCATCATGATCCTCTTCATTTAAATTATCTGCAGGCTCAAAAGCTTCCATTGGTGCAACTGGCGGCATACCGGCTGCTCCTGCTTGAGGTGAACCTTCTATACGCCATCCTTGAATAGAGTTAAAGTACTTGACCTGACCTTGAGGATTTGTCCATTCTCTTCCTCTAAGGTTAATGCTTACTTTTACATCTTGACCTACATTATAGCTGTTCAATAAATCACATTTATCTTGAACGAACTCTACCATTATATGCTGTGGATACTGTTCATCTGTAGTAACAACCAATTCTCTTTTTCTAAAGCCATTAGACCCAAAAGTTTGGGTTTCTCCTATCAATTTTACTTTACCTTCTATTTCCATCTTGAACTCTTTTTACAATAGAGTCCAAAAATACATAAAATGATGTTGTTATAAAACAGACTACAACGATAACCACACAACAATTATTCACAATTAGGGTTATCTTTAGTATTAGATAACTATTGGATGAACTTTATTCCTAAAAACAAAATTTCCAACATTTTTCTATTGATAGGCTCCTTTGTTGTAGTGAGTCTGATCTTATGGAACACCAATAGCTTTTTTAAACAATTTAAAGAAGAAGAGCGGCTTAAAATGGAAATTTGGGCGACGGCTCAATCAGAATTTTTACAATCTTCTGAAACTGTAGATTTAGGTAGCCTACATTTAAAGGTTTTTCAAAACAACACCTCTACCCCAATGATCCTTATTAACAAGGACAAATCGATCAGGGTAAACAATTTTCCACCTAAAAAATCTAAAGACTCCGCCTTTATTCAAAGTCAGCTTAGAAAATTCAAAAACGAAAACGTACCAATTTCTATTGATCAACAAGGCGAACATTTAGCTACCCTATATTATGGAAATTCTGATGTTTTAACGAAGCTCAAGTACTATCCAATAGCATTACTGCTTATTATTTTCTTGTTTGCCACTGTTATCTATTTCTTATTCAAGACCAACAAAGCTTCTGAACAGAATAAATTATGGGCGGGTATGGCCAAAGAAACCGCACACCAAATCGGCACGCCGCTTTCTTCTCTTTTAGGATGGAATGAACTGTTAAAATCTGAAGCGATCAACCCCAGCATAACAAAAGAAATTGAAAAGGATATTGATCGACTAGAGACCATTACCGAGCGCTTTTCTAAAATTGGTTCATTACCAAAACTTGAAGAAAGCGATATTGTAAAAGAAACCCGAGATGCTTTCGATTACCTAAAGCGAAGAAGCTCTAAACTTATTCACTTTTCTTTCAGCACAAAGGTAGATTACCTACCGGTTATGTTAAACAGTTCTTTATACAATTGGACCATAGAGAATTTGGTTAAAAACGGCATTGATGCCATGAGAGGCAAGGGTAGTATTGCCATTGAGATAGTTCAAGACAACAAATATGTAAACATTTTAATAGCCGATACAGGACATGGTATTTCAAAAAGCAACTATAATAGTATCTTTACACCCGGCTTTACTTCTAAAAAAAGAGGTTGGGGCCTAGGTCTCTCTTTGGTTAAGCGTATTGTTGAAGAATATCATGATGGCAAAATAAAAGTGTTATCATCTGGCAAAGAAGGTACTATAATGCAAATTTCTTTAAAAGTGGTGCACTAATTATGGCGAAGGAAGAATTAGAAATTATTAAAGAAGCCAAACTGACGAATAACTGTCCTGAGTGTTTTAATCAAGATTTAAATTTAACTTTTTATCAAAAACATACATATGGTAGCTTTTTTCATAAAATTACAGGAGAACTAAGCAATAAATTAGTTTGCAATACCTGCCACTCTACTATTTACCCTGTTACTTGGACAGATGATATTGAACGCATGTTCAATTACTATCAAAAAACCGCTATACCAACCAAAAAATCATCTAAGCCAACATTATTGTTCTATAGCTTAATCTTAATTCTTATAGCATTAGTAGCCGGTGCAATTTATTTATATATTTCTGGAGCTATTCAACTTTAGAACCTATTGCTTTAGCTAAAGCACTAAGTTCTTCATTACTCAATTTTATCTTATGCTGAAAGGTAGCATCTTTCATTTCATTTAAAGGAATTAAATGAACATGTACATGCGGTACTTCCAAACCAATAACAGACATACCCACACGCTTGCAATCAACTGTTCTCTCTAATGCTTTCCCTACTTTTCTAGAAAAAGACATTAAGCCCAAATAGGTTTCTTCATCTAAATCTAAAATTTTATTCACCTCTTTTTTAGGTATACACAATGTATGCCCTTTTGCATTGGGGTTAATATCTAAAAAAGCCAGGTAATTGTCATCTTCAGCTACTTTAAAGCACGGAATTTCACCATTGATAATCTTCGTAAAAATAGTTGGCATAGTCATTTGTATTTAATGGTAATAAAAAATCCTATCCATTAGCAAAGGATAGGATTAAATATAGTTATTTAAAAAAATTATGCTCTTGTAATTTCAAGAATTTCAAATTTTATAGCTCCGCTTGGCACTACGATCTCTGCAGTATCACCTACTTTTTTACCAAGTAGACCTTTACCAATTGGCGAGTTCACTGAAATTTTACCGGTCTTTAAATCCGCCTCACTTTCGGCAACCAACTTATAAGACATTTCCATGCCATTATTTTGATTTTTAAGCTTTACGGTAGAAAGCACCAAAACTTTTGAAGTATCTAATTGAGACTCGTCAATTAAACGTGCATTTGCCACTGTATTTTCCATCTTTGAAATTTTCATTTCCAAAAGACCTTGTGCTTCTTTCGCAGCATCATATTCAGCATTTTCTGACAAATCTCCTTTATCTCTTGCTTCGGCAATAGCTTGAGACGCTTTTGGGCGCTCAACATCTCGTAAATGATTTAGTTCTTCCTTGAGTTTCTTCAACCCTTCTGGAGTATAGTATGATATATTACTCATTACCTCTTTGTTTTATAAATAAACAAATCCTCTGCAATTGCCTGTTATTTCGGCTTTTTAAGCGAGGATTTAACACAAATATACATAATTTTTACGCACTTTTGCTGAAGTTTTTCAAAACTAAACTTTTAGTATAATGAAGAGATTAGGCATTGTTATTCTATTGATTATTACCGCTTGTAGCAATGACGGTACAAATAGAAATCCTTACTTACAAGAAATAGGTTTTCGTTTTGAAGCCAATTTAAACCTACCTTCCTACAGTCCTCTTACAAACACTGGCAGTGTGGTTTATATAAATAGTGATCTTGCCGGTACTAGAGGGGTTTTCGTAATCAACTCTGGCTTTGATCAATTTAGGGCTTTTGAAGGTAGTTGCCCAAATCACGCCCCTAATGATTGCTCTACCATGTCTTTTAGAGGACAAGTTGCCACATGTTCATGTGAAGGTTATGAGTATAGTCTATTTACCGGTCAGTTATTGGACGTACCTGATGATGGCAATCGTTATTATAACATGTTAGAATATCGTGCCAGTTTTAACGGGGGCAGTGTAATTATTTTTAATTAAGCACTTTTAGGTAGTTCTAGATATCAAATTGAAATATTCTCAAAAAATAAAAAGGGTGCAACCTTAAAAGTCACACCCTTTTATAAGACTTAAAATTATTTATAATACTTTGATCGCTCTCAAAATATTTAAAAGTTAACGGTGGCTCCCAACAAGAAGTTAGTACCAGCTTGCGGATAATACCCCTGCACCTCAAAAGAATTACCGGGTGTAGACCAACTGTCTACATAGGTATAGCCGTTAGAAACATACTTTTCATTAAAGATGTTATTTACCAGACCTGAAAATACGATAGATTTAACAATACTATTCATTTTAACTTCATAGGTAACATTGAAATCGTTCGTAAAATAAGCATCTAGCTTAGACGCCTCTGTATCTGTATTACTTAAATATTGCTCGCCAACAAACTTTGAATACAGCGAAAGACTGAGTGCTTCACAAGGCATATAACTTAGAATATTACCTGCTACCAAACCTGGAGAATATGCAATATTAGTATCGCCTAAACCTTGTAACAATCCATCTCTATCAATAAAGAAATCTTTGTTCTTATTGTCGCTTATAGCAATATTAGGGCGCACACTAAATTTATCTCCCAATCTAATATTCGCATCGACCTCTAAACCAAATCTGTAACTATCACCAACATTCTCTCTTAATGGTGCACCAACATCATTTAATTCACCTGTAACCACTAATTGATCTTTATAGTTCATGTAATATAGGTTGGTATTGACCTGTACATTAGTAGATACATACCTCCACCCTAATTCAAAATCATTTAATTTTTCTGGCTTAGGGTTACCGCTTTCGTAATCATTTCTATTTGGCTCTCTATTAGCTACCGCATAAGACAAATAGAAATTGTTGTTTGTATTTAAATCAAATGTTACCCCTGCTTTTGGATTGAAGAAATTGAAGGTATCATCAACCAAACCGGTTTCGTCACCATTTGCCTTGTAGCCTACCGTTCTATATTGTAAATCGCCATAGAAAGACCATTGATCTGTTAGTTTATAATTTACTTTTGTATACAGATTAAAATCAGTTTTAGTTGAACTATCATCATAGTAGCGGTCTTTATAACTACTGTTGCTAGCATATCTAGCCCAAATTACTTCGCCAAAATGGTCGCCTTCATACTTATTGAAGCCACCACCCATTATTAAGTCTAGCTTGTCTTTCTTATAGTTTGCGGAAAAAACGGTACCATAGAAATCATTATCTAACCAACGTCTTCTAATGAGGTCTGTGGTATTTACCTCAACACCATCAACTATTAACGGTTCAAAACCATAGGTAGCGAAATCATCGCTTTCACTGTTAAAATCACCTCCTTCAATATCCGCACTTTCATCTATATATTGCTCAAAATAGCCTCTACCCCTGGTATAGTGCAAAGCTATGTTGGTACTCCAGAAATCTGAAATTTGTTCGTTCCATAAAAGCTGTGCATGATCCTGCTTATAGTTATCTACCTCGTTATCATAAAATTGGGTATTTCCATCTAGATCTGTATAAATACCTGAAGGATTAAAGGTTCTATCATCCTTTAAAGTTTGACTATCTATGCCGTACCAAGCCTGATACGTAATTTCATGACCACCGAACATCAACGCTTTGATCAAGGTATTGTCATCTTTATACGCAGCTTGTAAAAAATAAGACTCTAAATCTGTTCTAGCCCTGTCTATATAACCATCAGAATTGATTTGAGATAGTCTACCCGAAATTTCAATATGGTCATTTAAAAGTCCGGTGCTGAATTTCAGGTTATTTCTTAAGGTGCTATAACTACCAATTGAAGTTGATATTTGCCCATAGGCATCTTGCGAGAATCCGTCAGTCAACAGATTTAAACTGGCACCAAAGGCACCTGCTCCGTTTGTTGACGTACCTACACCGCGTTGCAACTGTAAACTCTCTGTTGAAGATGCAAAGTCTGGCATATTTACCCAAAAGGTACCTTGAGATTCCGCATCGTTATAAGGTATACCGTTAATGGTAACGTTTACACGAGTAGCGTCACTACCCCTTACCCTGATACCTGTATAACCTACTCCGGCACCTGCATCACTAGTGGTGACTACAGATGGTAGAAAGTTCATTAATACAGGAATATCTTGACCTAAGTTTCGAGGCTTGATATCTTCTTTTGTAAGATTTGAAAATGTAACAGGAGATTCTTTGGTCACCCTGACCGCCGAGACGAAAACCTCGTCTAACACTACTTTTTTACCTTCTAAGGTGTCGGTTTCCTGCTCTTGGGCACTTAGACCCATACTCAGCGTAAGAAACGCCGCAATTGTGAAAATAGATAGTTTCATTCGTAAAATAATCACGAATAAAAGGGGCTATTATTCTAATATTAAAATTGATTTTAGAGCAACTAAGCTCCCTTTCCAAAAGACTTCATATGAACAAAAAAACATACTACATCTTATTCTAAAAAATTGTTTTAAATTTTTTAGACTTTCCCTTGGCAGCATTACCTGCCCAGGTTCTTTGGGTATAATCTCAGCTTTGTTCTATGACTAGAACTAGGCACCCCTTTGAGATGCGGCAAATGTAATGCAGTTATTTATACTGTCATAAAGAAATTTAAAAAAATAACAACTTGTTTAATTAACATCTTTTTAGAACTTCTTCCTGCAGTTTTAACGTATTTAATGTATCAGCACCAAAACTATATGAATTCAAAAAAAAATAGATTCACCCTTAAGATAACCATTAGCTACCTTCTTTTAATTATTCTAGGGATCATCGCCTCTTATTATATCTATAATGAAGTACAAGAGTATATAGCAACTGAGCAAACAACGGAAAAAGATCATAAACTGCTAAAAACAAACTCTTTTCTCGCGCAATTATATGAAGCTGAAAGCCTTTCTAAACTTGCCTTGCAAACCAAAAGCAACATCAATTTTACCGCTTATGAGAATAAAATAGACACTCTCTACACCAATATTGAAGAATTAAAAACACTTACTGAAAGTAAGCATCAGCGCATGCTTCTAGATAGCCTTAATTCTTTACTGAGCAAAAAGGTGACCAATATCAATGCTTTACGCTCCATTAGAATTAAAGATCAAACTGACACCGCTATAAACTCTGCTCTTAAAGAATTTGACAAGCTTGAAGAATCTTTAGGTATTATTAAACCCGAAGGTTTAGCACCAAACTTGGACGAGCTTTCACCAAAAGCACAAAGTGCCATAAAAAAAGTTGCCGATTATTTAAATGCAAATGTACCTGTAGATGAAGATAAACAACAAAATGTTCAAACAATGGACAGTGTCGTTCAGGTTTCTAAAAATCTTTTAAAAGACGTACAGCAAGAAAATACCACAAATAAAAATTCTTTAGCTATTAGAGAAACAACCATCAATAAAACAGATCTTGAACTATCTCAGCAATTGCGTACCATTCTTTCTTCTTTTGAGCAAGAGATCATCATGAACAGTCTAGCAAGTTCCATAAAAAAAGAAACGCTGCTTAAACGAAGTATTCGCCTAGCCGTTATCGCCGCAATTCTTGGTTTTCTAGTAGTAGGTATTTTTACTTTTATTCTTAATAGAGATTTTTGGAAAGCGAACATATACAGAGAAAAACTTGAAAAGGAAAAGGCATATTCAGAATCGCTATTAAAAAGTAGAGAGCAATTGATCGCTACCGTAAGTCATGATCTACGCACTCCATTAAACACCATAAGCGGCTATGCCGATATTATAGAAGAAAGCGATAACAGTAAGAACCACAAAGAACATATTACCCATATTAAATCTGCTACTACCTATGTCAATAACCTTGTAAATGACTTACTGGATTTCTCTCAGTTAGAAGCTGGAAAAATGGTTGCTAAGCATTCTTCTTTTAGGATTGATCAATTAATACTAGAAAGCTCTAAAAATATTGCTTCTCAATATCAAAACAAGAAAATTGAGATGGTTTTAAAATTGGATGATTCTTTAAAACAACCTATTATTTCCGATGCTTTTCGTCTACGACAAATTGTATCGAATCTTTTAGGAAATGCTTATAAATTCACAGATAAAGGCTCTATAACATTGACCGGAACCATATTAAACAATAAAACGCTTAAACTACAAATAGACGATACGGGAATAGGGATTTCTAAAGAGAAACAAGAACTGATTTTCAAAGAATTTACACAAGCTGAGAACGATACCGATAAGAAATATGGTGGATACGGATTAGGACTTACCATTACCAAAAAACTCACTGAATTACTTGAAGGCTCTATCTTGTTAGAAAGCGAAATAAATAAAGGCAGTACGTTCACGCTTGAAATACCTATTGAATTGGGAGAAGATTCTGAAGATGAATATCAATCAATTATAGCATTAGAAGATTTAAAAATTATTGTATTTGATGATGATGCATCTCTCTTAAAACTCATTGCCGAAATGCTAAAATCTGCAGGAATTGAAGCTCAATTATGTTCAGATTTTAATGCTTTTACATCTGAAGAAGATTTCAACTTTGATGTGGTTTTGACCGATATAGAAATGCCTACCGTTACCGGCTATGAAATTGTAAACAAATTAAAATCTGGAGCATTCAAAAATTATAAAAAACAACCCGTCTTGGCAATGACCGGAAGACGAGACTTATCATTACAACATTTCACCGAAAAAGGATTTACCGGCTTGCTACGCAAACCCTTTTCAAAGACCGACTTATTGCAAAAACTAAATACATTATTTAACAATAACACCAAAACCCCAAGTAGTACTGTTATTTTAAATAAAGAAAGCAATGACAAGCCATTTAGCCTAACTAATATAAAAATGTTTTTAGGTGATGACCAAAATGCTATTAACGAACTATTGCTAACTTTCACAAAGGATACAGAAGAAAACCTTTTTCAACTTCGAACCGCCGTTGCCAATAATGATTTTAAGCTGCTAAACAAAACAGCACATAAAATGCTTCCTATGTTTCGTCAATTAGAAGTGGATAATGCCATACCCGTTTTAGAAACTTTTGAAGTATTAAAGAGCGATGAAATTAGCAGTAAAAAATTAAAGAAAAAATTTCAAGAAGTGCAGCGCGAGATTGAAATTTTAGTTGATGTACTTTCACAACAAACAGCTACAGATCCAAATCATATTGGTTGATTCTATTATATAGCGTTTTGCGAGTTACCTGAAGTAATTTAGCTGCTTTAGATTTATTGTAATTAGTACGTTTTAAAGCGTTTACAATTTGTTCTTTTTCAAATTCTGCTTTTGAAAGGCTCCCTAGTTCTGCAGTTTCCAAAACCGGATTCATTAATTCTGACGGTAAAACCTTTGCTTCTACTTTATCTGTAGTCGATAATAATACTGCGCGCTGAATTACATTTTGTAATTCGCGAATATTACCAGGCCAATGATACGCATTGAAAATATCCCAAACCTCATCAGAAAAATCGACTATATGTTTGTTCAACTTTTCATTAAACTTTCTTAGAAAATGAGCTGCTAATACCGGCAAATCTCCGTGTCTGTTTTTTAGAGCGGGAATTTGCAATGAAAACTCGTTCAATCTATGATACAGATCTTCGCGAAAAGTACCATTCTCAACCGCAGACTTTAAATCTTCATTGGTCGCTGATAATATTCTAACATCGACCTGAATTTCTGTATTACTACCTATTCTTTTTATTTTTCGCTCTTGTAAGGCTCTTAACAACTGAATTTGATTCTCATAAGAAAGATTACCTACCTCATCTAAAAATAATGTTCCGCCATTGGCAGCTTCAAAACTCCCTATTTTATCAGCAACTGCACCGGTAAAACTTCCTTTTAAATGTCCAAAAAACTCACTTGCCGCTAATTCTTTCGGTATTGCCCCACAATCAAGTGCTATAAATGGCTTTTTATTTTTTGTACTTTTTTGATGAATGGCTTTTGCCGTAACCTCTTTACCCGTACCACTTTCTCCTATAATCAAAACTGACATATCCGTAGGCGCGACTAAGACAATATGTTCTTCTAATTTTTGAGTTACATCACTTGTAAGAATCAATTCCTTTGAACTAGCTTCACTCTCTTTGTTAGCTACTTTAACCTTAGAGTTTTCAGGTTCTTCTTTGGAAGTCTCTTTTACAGCTGCAGGTTTTGAATTCAACGCCCCATCAATAACCGCCAACATTTGATCAGGCGTGAATGGTTTGGAAATATAATCGTAAGCGCCCATTTTCATCGCTTTTACCGCAGTTGACACTTCCGCATAACCGGTCATAACTATTACCGGAATCTTTCCTTTTAATTCAGACACTAATTTAATGCCGTCATAATCCGGCAGACGCAAATCTGTTATTACTAAATTAAAATTTTGTTCTTTTAGCTGTTTTTCACCATCTAACCCAGTATGACTTAACACTACATCATAACTATTTCTAGCTAAAAACTTTTGAAGCATTTGAGCAAATGAAGTATCATCTTCAATAATTAGAATTTTAGTCATAGTCAGTTTGGTGTTCTTAGTATCTACGTAAAAATACCATATGCCGACTACTTGTATTTTAAAATTATCATAAAGCTTTTGTTCAAACATTTAAAAAAAGGCATAAAAAAAAGGAAAGAATAGCCTTTAGCTATCCTTTCCTGACCAAACCAACTTGAACAAACAAGTTTCTCTATAATTACATATCTATCCAATTCCCATTTTCATCCGCATATACGGTTCCTTGTGTTCCATCTTCAAGAGACAATATCAACTTATACTGTTTCTCACTGTTCGTATATGCTTTATCTAGACTAGCAGTCGGGAAATTCTTAGCTACTGCATCTGATACTGCTTGAGGAACTTCTGCTACTGAAATTTCCTTAAAATCATCGGCCACGACCAACGTTTCATTTATTTGATTATGTTGGATTCCGTTTTCTGCCATTAATACATCTTGTGCGCTCATTGTAAAACCACCTAATGTCAATGCTCCTAATAAAAATAAAGTCTTCATCTTTCTAATATTTAAGTTAATACTACTTTTCAATACTATTAACTAAGAAAAAAGAATGCCAGTAAACCAATAGACAACAATATTACTGATTATCAGGTATTTATGTGATTTAAGTTTTATGTGTAGTTGGGTAAAATTGTATCTAATAATTTCTTCTGTGTAATTTTTACTCAATTTATCTATTACTTGAGATAAAATTGCTTTCCTGCAATGAGGACAAAAAAAAGGAGCTGCAAATTGCAGCCCCCCTCAAACCACCTATCAAACTCTTGTTTTAAAATTTTAACCAACACCTCAATCAATTCAACAACAACTAATATTGGACAATGCTAATCCGGGGGATTATTTCAAATACAATTATTTGGTGGCACCTTCACAGTTAACGGTTAGTGTTTAAATGAAAGTGATTTTATGCTTATTTATTCCTCCCAAAACAATTTTGATATCATAGTCATTGCTAAATTCAAAACTGCACTTGTGACCGAAATAAATACTATAGTGACCATTGTTTCATAACTTGCTTCACTTATTTAGACACAACATTATTTGATAGGTCACATTTTAAATAAAAAAAAAACCGCATTTAGCAGTTTTTTTTTATTTCTATCGATAAAACGGACTATCTCTTGTTGATCCAATTACCATGTTGGTCTATATATACGGTCTTTCTTGTACCGCTTTTAAGCACCATTATTAATTTGAATTCTCCTTTATTATTTTTAAAAGCTCCACCAAGTTTAGATGTTGGGTATTGCTTTAATATTTCTTCAATTACCGGTGGTGTTAATTCGCTCGATTTAATTTTTACGTATTCATCGGCTATTTTGACTAAGACTTCTGTTTCAATTATATCTGAACTATTGTTTGCTGATGCGTTAAACATGATTCCGAAAGTCAAGAATACTAGTAATGCGTAATTTTTCATGCTAATAATTTTAATCGTTAATAACTCTAAATCTTAAAATACTTACGGAGTAATCTTACATATGGATTATCCTTTAATGAAATTTTAAAATTTTAAACATAAAAAAGCTGCCTAGGCAGCTTTTTTACAAACAACTAACTCAAACTTCTAATCCTTACATTTCTAACCAGTTACCTTCTGCATCTGCATAAAGCACTGAAGAAGCACCATCTTGTGAAGTAATTTCTAATTTGTATTTATTTTCATCATCAACGTACGCTTTATTCAACATTGCACCTTCATAATCTGTTGCTAAAGCATTTACAATTGGTGTTGGTAGATTAGAAGCAGCTACTTCTGTATAATCTTGTAAAAAAACATCTTCCATTATACCATCGTGAAATATAATTGGAGTTGCGGCAGTACCTATTGTTAAACTACCTATGGTTAAAGCTGTGGCAAATACTAATTTTTTCATCTTTCTTATATTTAAATTAAACATTCTTGAAAGGTATATTAGAATAATTGTGCCAACACGAAATACGATATCCTGTTTAAATATATGTAATTGATTGTCAAACATATAAACCAAATAATCGTTTTAAGACTATTGGGTAAAAATGTGCGTAAATAAAAAAAGTGCGTAGAAACTACACACTTTTTTATACGATACTCTATATTATGATTTAAGCCTGATGCGAATCTTTTAAAAGATCTACTACACTTTTTACAGGATTAAAGGTCACTAAGGGCACTTCTACAAAAATGGTATTCCAAAAAGCCATTGCACCGTTCCATAAGCCAGGTAGCTCAAGAGCTTTTAATTCTTTACCATCTTTAGTTTTGCCTGTAATAAAACCTTGCTTTTCATCAACAAATTTTAATAGGTCATATTTCTCACCTTTATAATTACGTACAGCACACACTAAATCTACCGGATTAAAATGTGTAGAATTTTTAAGAAGATCCGCTTGTTGTGAATTATCCATATCTATTTGGGCAGACTCTATAATTTGTAAAGAAACTTCCCCCTTACCATTAGTTACCCAAAACGGACCACCACCTGGCTCACCTTCATTCTTAACCATACCGCAAATACGAATAGGTCTGTTGATTTTATCTTTAAGTACAGCTACTTTTTCACTGTTGGATTTGGTATCAAAATCTTCTGAGAAACGAACGTTCAAGTTTGTAACCAAAAAGTTTCTGATTTCTTCAATCTGTGTATCATCTACATTCCCCTTATCTAGCAACGCAGCATATTCAAAAGCTTTTTCCTGCTCTTTTAAAAGTACACCTGCCAGAACCTTTTTACTATCGGCAACTGCCTTGGCATCTTTCATTACAGCAACGTTGTCTATATTTTTAATAAAGATAACATCGGCGTCTTGTTCGTTTAAGTTCTGGATCAATGCACCATGACCTCCTGGTCTAAACAACACAGAGCCATCTTCATTTCTAAATGGATTATTGTCCATATCTACGGCCAAGGTATCTGTAGAAGGTTTTTGAAATGAGTAATCTACATTATAAGTTATACCAGTGTCGGCAGAAACTTTTGGTCCAGAGGCTTTAAATTCTTCCCCAAACATTTCTTCATGCTGCTCAGAGATTGTAAAATGTAAATTTGCTTTTCCGTTAGAACCTGCATATAATGCACCTTCCTTTAAATGTTCTTCAAATGGTGTAGCTGCAGAAGATTCATACTTATGAAATGGTAATAATCCCTTCGGATAAAAACCATAGTTCAATGCATTCTCGCCTAAAAGTTCAGAGATAAAACTAAAAACCTTTTCTCCTTGAGCATCAGATTTTAAATTTAATCTATCCATAACTTTCTGATAAAACGGAAAACGCTCTAAGCCTTCAGAGAACTTCTTAATATCTTTATCATTAGTTCTTGTCAAATATGCGTCTAGAGTTTCCTCAGCAGGATTATAAGCACCTAAAAAACTAAATAATGCTTTAAACATTCTTGATGCCGCACCAGAAGCCGGCACAAACTTTAATATATCTAAGTCTTTTAATTTCGAATCATAAAATGCAATGAGCTCTTGCTCTTCTGCATCAGAAAACTTAAGAATACCATTACCGATTACGGCAGCATTCTCTAATTTTACAAAAGGTATACCTTCTTTAAAGGTGTTGATGTGACTCAACATTTGCTCTTTAGAAATTCCCTTTTGCTCTAATTGTTTTAAATCTTTATCTGTAAGTTCAATCATTTATCTAATAAGGTATCTATATGGTTAATGGCTTTTTCTAAACGTTGTTTTTTGTTCCCCTTCAAGGTAATAAATTTTTTGCCGTATTTTTCTAAAGTATCTTTAAAATAATTGAACATTTGTTCTCTTTCATTTGGCTTATCCCTTAAATCATCAGCTTCCCAAGGAATATCTATATAAGTCAGCAAATAAAGATCATAAGAATTCTCAAGCGCATATTTTTCTAGTACAGGATCACATTCCCCAATATAATATGCTTCTGAATATACTTTGGTTTCCAACAAATCTGTATCGCAAATAAGAATATCCGTAGCCTTTTTAGACAACTTATTTTCTAAACGCATTTGCCCTTCGGCAATAGGTAACAAATCATGAGGTTCGCAAGTTTTACGCTCATTGTTCCATTTATCTTGAAGATAATCTCTTGCATACTCTGGTACCCAAACGGTATGGTAATGCCTTGCCAACTGTTCTGATAAGGTTGTCTTACCTGTAGATTCTGGACCAAAAAGGACCACTTTTAAGACATCTGAAGGTTCTTGCTTATATTTTTCTTCCATGCATTATACCCGTAAAAGGCCAATATTGTAAAAATGAGATATTGAAAACTAGTAAACGTAAATCCTTTATAAAAGTATAATGGAATAGATATTAAATCTCCAATGATCCAATATATCCAATTTTCTACTTTTCTTTTGGCCATCAGCCACATACCCACAAAAAATATAGCTGTTGTTATGGTATCAACATAGGCCGTCCAGCTATTCCACTTATCAAAAAATTGGTATACGGTAAAAACAAAAATGATGGTACTTATAAATATGATGACCGAGGTACTATTTTCCTTTTTGGTTACTCTTGTTATTGGTGTGTAATGTTCTGCATCTACTTTTCTTGTCCATATATACCAACCATACAAACTCATTATAAAATAGTAGGCATTAATCATCATATCGCCCAGCAACCCCCATTTTAAAAGGAGGTATACAAATATAGAAGTACTTATTAACCCCGTGGGGTATACCAAAATGTTGTTTTGTTTGGAAAACCACACCGATAACAGTCCAAAAACGACCGCTACGACCTCAAGGACAATATCTAAAGTATCATAGTCGGCATATTGACCAAAGAGATAATCAAAAATGGGGCTCATAGTCGCTTCTATCAGATTTAACTATTTTCATGAATAAAAGCCCGCGATCCATAAGTTCAAACGCTGTTTTAATTTCAGTATTCAGCACTTTCATTACTTCATCGTATGGTCCGTATACCTGTGTGCTTAACGGATTCTCAAGAACGACCAGACCACAATCGCGAAGTTTCTTTATAAAATTTATAATGTGCTGTTCAAAATCGTCCTGCAATGGCGAAAATGTTAATTCTACCGATATATTCATTTATAACGCGCTATTTATATTTTAATTTATTCTCTGTTCCTTGTTGCATAAACGCAAGTGAACTGTTCAAACTCCATAAATCTAATTTTATAGTTTGATAAGTTCCCTTGAAAAATAATCTGTGCCGTAGTATTATTGGCATCGAACTTAAAATCCTGAACATTTATGTGATGCAAGAAACTAACTCCCCTATGCCCATAAATTTTATAGAGTGATTCTTTTGCTCCCCATACAATGGTCAACTTTCTAACTACGGCTGCGGTATTTGCCAATGTTCTGTATTCTTCAAAGGGTGTAAATTTATGTGCTATGCGCAAAATTTTATCACGCTGCATTTCAATATCGATACCTACATGTTCCACAGAACTTATGATGATGCCCGTAAAATTATGAGAATGTGTTATGGAAATAAACTTACCATCCTTTAAATGTGGTTTTCCATTTTCATCATAGATCAAATCGGCATCTGTATAGCCATACTTGGCAAGTAAGTGTCTTATACTCAAGAAAGCTTTGCGATGAAGCTCAGATTTCATACCATTGAACCTATTCTGGCAATATGGTGTTAGCTCAACACCTTCCCAAAGTTTATTTTCGGTCTCTTCAACCTTCCAAATGGCCAAAGAGGTTTTTTCATTTACTGTTATAGTTTTGTAAAGCGGCATGGGTTTCTTTGTGTTATTCGTACCTTTGCACGAATTAAAAATTGCTGTACACAGATAAACGAAAGTATAAAATAATAAAGATATGAGCACGAAAACTATTCCGTATGTGCCTTATAAGGTTAAGGATATTTCCCTTGCTGATTGGGGAAGAAAAGAAATCGAATTAGCAGAAGCTGAAATGCCAGGTTTAATGGCATTAAGAGAAGAGTACAAAGATGAGCAACCTTTAAAAGGTGCCCGTATTGCAGGTTGTCTACATATGACAATACAAACTGCTGTACTTATAGAAACATTGACCGCTCTTGGCGCAGATGTTACTTGGAGCTCATGTAACATATTTTCCACTCAAGATCAAGCAGCAGCGGCTATTGCGGCGGCAGGCGTACCTGTTTATGCTTGGAAAGGAATGAACGAAGAGGAGTTTGATTGGTGTATTGAACAGACTTTATTCTTTGGTGAGGACAGAAAACCATTGAACATGATTTTAGATGATGGTGGTGACCTTACCAACATGGTATTGGATAAGTACCCAGAAATGGCCGGAGAAATCAAAGGTCTTTCTGAAGAAACTACAACAGGTGTTCACCGTTTATACGAACGTGTAAAGAATGGGACTTTACCTATGCCAGCCATAAACGTTAACGATTCTGTTACCAAATCTAAATTCGATAACAAATACGGATGTCGCGAAAGTGCTGTTGATGCTATACGTAGAGCAACAGATACCATGCTTGCAGGAAAACGTGTAGTTGTTGCCGGTTATGGTGATGTTGGTAAAGGTACTGCAGCTTCTTTTAAAGGTGCTGGCTCTATTGTTACCGTTACCGAAATCGACCCAATTTGTGCATTACAGGCTTGTATGGACGGATTCGAAGTTAAAAAACTGGAAACGGTTATCGGTAACGCTGATATCGTAATTACTACAACTGGAAATAAAGATATTATTAGAGCTGAACATTTTGAAGCCCTAAAGGATAAAGCCATTGTTTGTAATATTGGTCATTTTGACAATGAGATCGACATGGCATGGTTGAACAAAAATCATGGTAGTACCAAAGATGAAATTAAGCCACAGGTTGATAAATATACTATCAACGGTAAAGATTTAATCATTTTGGCAGAAGGTAGATTGGTAAACTTAGGTTGTGCTACAGGTCACCCTAGTTTTGTAATGAGTAATTCTTTTACAAACCAAACATTAGCTCAAATAGAGCTTTGGAAAAACAGTGCCAACTATGAGAATGATGTATACATGCTACCTAAGCATTTAGATGAGAAGGTTGCAAAACTTCACTTATCTCGTTTAGGTGCCGAACTTACAGAATTGAAAGATTACCAAGCCGATTACATTGGTGTAACGGTAGAAGGCCCTTTCAAACCTGAATACTACAGATACTAAAACATTGATTTTAGAAACTAAAAAAGTCCTGATTTTCATCAGGACTTTTTTATGCTTTATACTTTCTTGAGATTAGTTATTCTCTGCCAACATACCCTCTAAGTAATAACAATCTGTTTGCTCTTTAATTTGAGCCAAACCTTCTTCTTTAGTGCTTAGCGGATTTATCTTAACCTCTTCTCCGTTTGGCATATAAACAATGTAAAACCCTTCTTCAAAAGATGAAAGTTTAATTATCTCACCATTAGGTCTCACTGCGTTCCAAGATTTTTCACTTGGTTTATAAACTAAATCAATTTTCTTTCCTTTTTTAGGACCGTCAACTACGGTTACTTGCATTCTGTTCTTAGTAGCGGTCATTTCAAAAGTATTACCGTCTCTTTCTACCATTTGAGTCTCTGACTCTCCTTCTTCCATTGCAATTGGGTTAGAACCTCCCCAAAACTCTATTACGTTGAAGATTACGGCATCACCTAAAAAGAATAATCCATAAACAGGAATTATATTTAAGCCCCAGAATACCAGGTTGTTCACAAACTTGCTATCAGACAACCCTTGATTCCAATCTTTTAAATTATTGAAAGCACTAAAAGAACCTAAGCAACTAGAGAATAATACGGTACTCGCCATTGCAACACAGATAATTGATTTTTTCATGATATGATTATTTAGAATTAGACCCGCAAAATACCGCTAGTTGCCCCTTCTAACTTCTCTTATAAATTATTTTGTTAACGGTATCCGTTCTTATAGGGAAATTACATCATCAATCTTAAATCATTAATAACCGTAATTTTAATTTACATACCTTTCTCTAAACCCTCGTTCCATTTTCTTACAAACTCATCTGACCAGGCATCCCAACCAATGGTGCTTAACGTCCAAATAGTAATTCCAATTATTATAACATTTAAGATTATACCTATTACAGCTATAATTTTACTTTTCTTTAAAGTAGAAAAATTACTATATCCATTAGGGTTCATTTTATAAACTCCTTCAGCTTTAGATGCTAAATAATAAGAAATGATTGCAGGTATAATACCAATACCACCAAAACAGCAAATAAAGCAGCTTAGAATGGCCAGTAGATAAATAATTGTAGAATTAGGTAGTTTTTTAGTTTCCATAAAGAATTTTAATTAATCACTTAAAAATATCCAATAATTTTTTATTTACAAATCCCCTTTTTCAAAATATATCTCGTAGAACATCAACTTTTAAACTATCTCTTTTCTCTTAACCAAGATTTTACGTACTTCGCTTAAAACACAAAACTATGATCATATTTGTAGACATGGATGAGGTAATCGCCGATACCTATGGCGCTCATATAGAACTTTACAATGCTGAGTTTAAGGGAGAATTAACCAAAGATTTATGTTCTGGCACAGAAGTATGGCGTATGGTGCCAGAAGCACACCAAGATAGTGTTCGCAAACATGCCACAAGAAGAGGCTTTTTTAGAAATTTAAAACCTATTGCGGGTAGCCAAGAAATATTATCTCAACTTGCAGACAAACATGAAGTTTATATTGCATCTGCCGCCATGCAATTTCCAAATTCATTAGAGGAAAAAAGTGAATGGCTAGACGAACACTTTCCTTTTTTACCTTGGCAAAACCGAATTCTATGTGGTCACAAACATATTCTAAAAGGAGATGTTTTAATTGACGACCGCAGTTTTAATTTAGAGAATTTTGATGGTAGAAGTTTACAGTTTACCTCACCACATAACGTAAATACCGAAGGTTTTGAACGTGTGAATACTTGGTTTGAGATTGGGGAGAAACTTTTGCAATAATTACTATATCTTAAACGATAGGATATAAAAAACCCCCTTCATTACTGAAGGGGGTTTTTTTAAATAACTTTTTTAAGCTTAAGCTTCAAAAGGCTCAATGGAAACAAATGATTTTCCACCTGCTTTCTTTTCAAACTTAACTAAACCATCTACACGTGCGTGTAATGTATGGTCTTTTCCTGCGTAAACATTTTCACCAGGATTGTGTCTTGTTCCACGCTGTCTAACGATAATGTTACCAGCGATAGCAGCTTGACCACCATAAATCTTAACTCCTAATCGTTTCGATTCTGATTCTCTACCGTTTTTCGAACTACCTACACCTTTCTTATGTGCCATTGTCTAAGGTTTTAAATATTATTATACTTTGATGACCTAGCTTATTTAGCTACACCACCGTCTAATTCGTCTTGCCATTTTTGTAACTCGTCCCATTTACCATCAGCAGCTAATTCCGCTTGTTTTGGCCATGTATCGGTTACGTGATTTCCACGAACGTCCGCTATAATTTCAGAAATCTTAGCTGCGTCTGTTTTTGCCAATTCAGCAAAAGTAGAAATACCTGCATTGTTTAAAGTCTCGGCAATTTTTGGACCGATACCTTCAATTTTTTTCAAATCATCACCTTTAGCGCTAGCCTTTTTTGCTTTTGCTTTTGGTGCTGCTACCGGAGCTGCTTTTTCTTCAACTTTTTTAGCCTTTGGTTCAGCTTTCTTAGTTTCAGATTTCTTCGCTCCTTTAGAAATAATAGATTCGATTACAATCTCTGTTAAAGACTGACGATGTCCATTTTTCTTTTTGTAACCTTTACGTCTTTTCTTGTGAAAAACGATTACTTTGTCACCTCTTAGGTGTTTAACGACTTTAGCCTCTACTGCGGCTCCGTCTATAGCCGGGGCGCCGATAGTAACGTTCGATCCATCAGCTAAAAGAAGAACATTGTCAAAAGTAACTTTCTTACCTTCTTCTGCCTGTAAACGGTGAACGTACACTTTCTGGTCTTTTGCAACTTTAAATTGCTGCCCTGCCATCTCTACAATTGCGTACATATTGTTAAATGTAATGATTAAACCTGATGGATTTTTTCCATAGGCGGGTGCAAATATAGATCTTAATCGTGAATTTACAAGTGTTTTTTACGATTTTTAAACAGTCTTTAGTATTCTAGTGTTCGAAGTCTTAAATAGTTGCATAAATGCAAGGGTCAAAACAACGCTACTGGTAAAACCCATAGTAGCTACCACTAGAAAAACAATGGCCTCAAAACTTCTATACGTGTTTGCCCATCTTGTTGATAATTCTTCTAAAAAACCTGGCTGTAATTCTGTAGAATAAAAGGCAAAAAAGATTGTAAAAATAAGTGTTGCTACACCACCGGTTATCAAACCTGCCATGAAACCACCTGCATAACTAAATTCACTACCCTTTTTTAACTTATAATATTTGATTGACTCAAAAATGGCAAAACCGGTAATTACCGCATTAAAAAGACTATAAAAGACATTAACATGCAAATTAAGTAATGATAGTATTAAGAAATAAGCAATTAAAGAACCACTGGCGGCAACACCAAATCTAAGGGGTAAGGCATAATTTTTCATAATAATATTTTTTTGTTTAGACTTTTAATTTAATCATTAAACAAAACATATTAAAATAATAACTGTTAAAGAATTCCTATATTGAAGATTGTTCTTACAAAATTTAAAATTAGGTGTAACATTTTAATTTGAATGGACACTAATAGAACAGAACAATTAAACACGAACCTAAAACAGTTTAAATGAAAATGAAATTACTATTGGTTTCGGCACTATCCGTTATTGGATTTGCCGGACTCGCACAAGAGGTTGCTTACGAAGAGTACAACCTTGAAAACGATTTACACGTTATTTTACATCAAGATAACACCGCACCAATTATTTCCATCTCTGTATTTTACCATGTAGGATCAAAAGACGAAGACCCACAAAGAACAGGCTTTGCTCACTTTTTTGAACACTTACTTTTTGAAGGAACTGAAAATATCGAAAGAGGAGAATGGGACAAAATAGTATCTGCAAACGGCGGATCAGGTAATGCCACTACCAATGAAGATAGAACATATTACTATGAAGTTTTTCCTTCTAACAATTTAGAATTAGGTCTTTGGCTAGAATCTGAAAGAATGCTTCACCCTGTTATCAATCAAAAAGGTGTTGACACTCAAAATGAAGTGGTCAAGGAAGAAAAAAGACTTCGCGTTGATAATTCTCCTTACGGAAAATTCATTGAAAACATAAAGAAGAACCTTTTTCAAAGCCATCCCTATAAAGAAACGGTTATTGGAAAAATGGCAGACTTGGATGCCGCTACTTTAGATGAATTTATAGCTTTCCAGAAAAAATTCTATGCTCCCAACAATGCCGTTTTGGTCATTGCAGGCGATTTTGAGAAAGAAAATGCCAAAAAATTGATATCAGATTATTTTAAGGACATCCCAAAGGGAGCAGAAATTACAAGAACCTTCCCTAAAGAAACCCCTATCACATCAGAAATCAATGCAAAAGCTTACGACTCTAATATTCAGATACCGGCCACTATGATCGCCTATAGAACTCCCGGTCTTAAAAATAGAGATAGCCAAGTATTAGAAATGATTTCTACCTATTTATCTGACGGACCTTCTTCTAAACTTTATAAGAAAATGGTCGACGAAGAGAAGCAGGCCTTACAAATCGGTGCAATCCCGGTTACGTTAGAAGATTACGGTATGTATATCGTTTTTGCACTTCCGGTGGGTGAAACTAGCTTAAACACTCTAAACTCTTCTATTGAGACAGAAGTAGAGAAATTGAGAAATGAACTTATTTCTGAAAATGATTATCAAAAACTACAGAACAAATTTGAAAATCAGTTTGTAAACAGTAATGCCAGTATTGAAGGTATTGCAGAATCTCTCGCAGAATATTATGCGCTTTATGGCGATACATCTCTTATCAACAAGGAAATAGAAGTATATAGATCCATTACCAGAGAAGAGATTAAAGAGGTCGCAAACAAGTATTTAAAGCCTAACCAACGATTGGTTCTAGAATATTTACCTGAACAAAATACCGCAAACTAAAAATGACTATGAAAAATACATATATATTACTACTAACATTATTCTCCTTTATTGCCGTACAAGCACAGGTAGACCGTACGGTTATGCCTAAACCAGGTCCAGCACCTGAAATTAACCTAGGAGTACCACAATCATTCAACCTTAACAATGGCTTAAAAGTACTTGTAGTAGAAAATCATAAATTACCTAGAGTTTCTATGCAACTATCTATAGATAACCCGCCAATATTAGAAGGCGACAAAGCTGGTGTTGCGAGCTTAACAGGCAGTCTATTAGGACTAGGATCTAAAAATATAACGAAAGAAGCATTCAATGAAGAAATCGATTTTTTAGGGGCCAGACTTTATTTTAGCGCTCAAGGTGCTTATGCCCAATCTCTTTCCAAATATTTTTCTAGAATGATGGAGCTAATGGCCGATGCCGCTATTTATCCAAATTTTACGCAAGAGGAATTTGACAAAGAAAAGGAAAAACTTATTACTGGATTAAAAACCGAAGAGAAAGTAGTTTCCTCAATTTCCAGTAGAGTACAACGTGCTTTAGCTTACGGTAAAAACCACCCTTATGGTGAATTCACTACAGAAGAAACCGTAAACAATGTAACTCTAAGTGATGTTGAAGAATTTTACAGAGATTATTTTGTACCGGCTAATGCATACCTAATTGTTATTGGTGATGTGAACCTTGAAGAAGTAAAGTCATTGACCGAGAAATACTTTACCTCTTGGACAAAAGCCGTACCACCAAGTTTCTCTTATTCTCAACCTAAGAATGTACCTAATACGCAAATTAATTTTGTCGATATGCCAAATGCCGTACAATCAGAAATAACGGTTCAAAATATCGTAAACCTTAAAATGAAGGACGATGATTATATCGCTGCTCTTTTAGCTAATGAGATTTTGGGCGGTGGAGCTGACAGCAGATTATATTCTAACCTCAGAGAAGACAAGGGTTATACTTACGGTGCCTATTCTTCTATTGGCAACGATAAATATGGTCCATCTAGATTTAGTGCATCTGCAGAAGTTAGAAATATGGTCACCGATAGTTCTGTAGTTGAAATTTTAAAAGAGCTTAATGCTATCGTCACTAAACCTGTTACCGATGAGGAACTAAAAAATACCAAAGCCGTATATGCCGGTAGTTTCATTATGGCGCTAGAAAATCCAGAAACCATTGCTCGATATGCCTTGAATACCGAAAAAGAAAATCTACCTAAAGACTTTTATAAAACCTTTCTTGAGAAGCTTGACAAGGTTAACAAAGCAGATGTAGAAGCTGCCGCAAAAAAGTATTTCAATGTCGATAACGCCAGAGTAATCGTAGTTGGTAAAGGAAGTGATATCCTTTCCAATCTTCAGAATGTAGAATTTAAAGGTAAAAAACTTCCGGTGCTTGCCTATTCAAAAACTGCCGACAGAGTTGAAACTCCAGATTACAATGCCGCCGTACCAACCGATGTATCAGTAAAATCCATACTAGAAAAGTATATTAAGGCTATTGGCGGAAAAGATAAACTTGAGAGCGTAAATACTTTGGCCATGATGGCCTCAGCAGAAATGCAAGGAATGAAATTAGACTTAAACCTTAAAAAAACATCTAGCAATCAACTTATGCAAGATGTACAAATGATGGGTAACTCCGTTAGCAAACAGGTTGTAAACGGTGATAAAGGCTATATGGTCATGCAAGGTCAGCGTAAAGATCTTGAAGAAAAGGAATTGCAAGCTATTAAAAAGGAATCTGCCCCTTTCTTCGAACTTCAATTAATTAACGATGCATCTGTAGTTATAGAAGGTATGGAAATGGTAGGCGATAAAAATGCTTACAAACTAAAGGTTGGAGAAGATAAATCTGCTTTCTATGATGCCGAAACCGGACTTAAACTACAAGAGGTTACCATAACCGAAATGCAGGGACAACAAATTGCCAGCACTTCTAACTTTGAAGATTACAAAGAAGTTTCTGGTATATTATTTCCTTTTAAAATACTACAAACCGTAGGTCCTCAATCTTTTGAGTTTGTAGTTTCTGAAATCAAAGTAAATGATGGTGTATCACCTACCGATTTTGAATAACTAAAATTTTATCTAAAAAGAAAAACCCGCTCATGAGCGGGTTTTTTGTTTTCTAATTTATAGGTTAAGCTTATCCTATTTTTCTTATTCTTGCTTCGCCAAAAATCAATCCTTTATCCACTTCTGGGCTACCCATATAATTCACATTTGTTTCTCCGTAGCACGTTACCTTTAACCTATCTTTTACATGAACCCTAAAATTACTTTCGCCATAGGCGGTAATTTTAGTCTCACCTGCCATCATACCTACTGTATTTACTTCGCTCTCTCCGTACGCCCTAAATACTTGTCTAGCTACAGTACCTTCACCTATTTCCAAATAACTGCTGCCATAGATAGCTACTGTTAATTCATCTATAGAAACCGAATCAAAGTACACTTTTGCCTCGCCATACAAAGACATTTTAAAATCATCGGCATTAAAAAGATTTTTACAACGCACTACTTCTTCCCCTCTTATCGATAAATTTTCTAACTTTCTATAGGTAACGGTTGCAGTTGCCATTGTACCATTATATAGCGACTTACTACCACGCCATTGATCAGTTGAAATGCGTTCAGATTTTGTAACCACTTTGGCACCGTCTAAATATAAACGCAGGGTTCTGCCCTCTACCTCAACATTTATTTTATCTAAAGAAACTTTTGCATTTTCAATTACCACACCCTCTTCTTCACCTTCTACTAGATTTACCGCTATGTGCGGACTAACAATTAATTTATCAAAAGATTTTACGTTGAATGATTTTTCTTGAGCCTGAATTGCACCAAGCGTCATAATTATCGCCAGTAGTGCTACTAATATTCTTTTCATGATTTCCGTTTTTTTGATTAGTTCAATACAAAGACAAGTCTAAAATCATTTTGTTACAGTACAGATCCTATTTCTGTATAGCTACTGTCTTTTTGCGATTTACCAGCCATACCCCAAATAGTATAATCAGCCCGCCTAACAATTGAAGAAAGCTAATATTTTCACCATCTAAAAAGCCCCATAGCACTGCCACAAGCGGTATCAAATAGGTGACGGAAGCCGCAAATACGGGACTGGACAATTTTATCAGTTTATTGAACAGAATGTTTGCCAATGCAGTACCTAAAAAAGCCAACGCCATTATATACCACACTGCCTCTTGCATGGCACTATTTCCCACAAATTGCTGAAATACCCCAGAATACACTAATATAATTACCGCAGGAAGAAAGGCAACCCCAAAACTAGCAGTTGTTACAGCCAAGGGGGTTAAATGAGATAAATACTTCTTAATAATATTAATATTAAAAGCATAACCCAATGCAGCAAAAATTATGAAAAAAGAATACCAATAATTTTGGTCTACATTATTCTCCATCCCCGCAGCAATTAATACAACAGTACCAAGAAGACCTATAAGAACGCCCAACACTTGTTTTCCTTTAAGCGAAAGACCAAAAAGCGCAATACCAACCAAGGTAGTAAACAAAGGTGCTACAGAATTTAAAATAGACGTAACTCCACTACTTATTTCCATTTGTGCCAATGCAAAGAAAAATGGTGGAAAAAAAGAACTACATAGCCCTGCGATAGTTATCCATTTCCAATCGGTTTTTGAAAGTGTTTTTAAAGACTTAAACCCCAATATAAATAACAAGACAGATGCAAATAGAATTCTTAATCCGCCCACCTGCAGAGGCGTATACCCTAGCAAAGATCTTTTAATCAATATAAATGAAGAACCCCATATAAATGATAGCACTACTAGGTAAATCCATTTTTGGTCTAAATTCTTCAATATTGATGATTTTAAAACAAAAGTGAGCTTTTTTTCATATAA
Source organism: Maribacter sp. (assembly GCA_020629285.1). Lineage (GTDB taxonomy): Bacteria > Bacteroidota > Bacteroidia > Flavobacteriales > Flavobacteriaceae > Maribacter. The sequence goes on along the minus strand of JAHDDP010000009.1, from coordinate 27,969 downwards.
GTGAGCATGACGTCTAATAATTTTTTTTCCATACCTTGGTTAAAAATTTTTACATAATTGGTATATTTACACTATAACCTATTATGCTTTTTTCAAGTATATGCTAAATATAAACTCATGAACTTCAAAACATTAATTCTTTTCGTATCAATATTTACATTATCAATACAGTCGTCTTTGGCTCAAGAAGGCGAAACTTTAACCACTGAAATCAATGTAAGCGATAGTACCACACTTTTACTTACTATTGAAGGTATGGCTTGCCAAGAAGGTTGTGCCGATAAAATCTCATCTAACTTAATGGAGCGTAACGGGGTTGTTTCTGCAGATATCAGTTATAAAAACAAAAGCGGAGTAATAACTTTTGACCCTAAAGTCATTACCGAAGAGGAAGTAAAAAATATAATTACCGGCACTAAAGTCAAAAATTACATTTATACTGTTTCCTCAGCAAAAACTATTACCGCTATTACCCCACAAAGTAATTAAAATGAAAAAAGCTTTATACATTTTTACTGTAGTTACATTCTTAGTATTTACCGCTTGTAAGGAATCGAAAACAACACAGGAACCTTCTAAAATGGAACATGTAATGAGCATTCATGACGAAGTAATGCCAAAAATGGGAACATTAGGGAAATTAGTTGGACAATTAAAACCAATGGCCGACTCTCTTGGAGCCGAATCAGTTGAAGCAAAGGCAATGAAAGATCTTCAAGAAGCAAATAAATCTATGATGGATTGGATGCAAGGTTTTGGAGACCGTTTTGACGCTGATGAAATTATGAACGGTAAAGAACTTTCTGATGAAAAAAAAGCTTGGCTAAATGAAGAAGAAGAGAAAGTACAACAAGTAAAAGAGAACATCAATTCTAGTATTGAAAGTGCTGAAAAGATTCTTGCCAAGCAATAGCAAACTTTTACTGAAAGGGCAATTTAGAAAGATCTACATTACCACCTGAAATGATAATACCGATTTTTTTATTCTGAAAAACTTCTGGCTGTTTTTTTGATTGTTTCAAAACTGCAGCCACAGTTACAGCACTAGAGGGTTCTATAATAATTTTCATACGTTCCCAAACCAATTTCATAGCAGTTACGATCTCATCTTCGGTAATTCTAACGATACCACTAACCAGCTCTTTTATAATCGGGAAATTCTTATCGCCCAACATTGTTTTTAATCCGTCTGCAATGGTATTCGTGGTATCATTACTTTCTATTTTACCACTTTTTAAGGAACGATAAGCATCATCTGCCTCAAAAGGCTCGGCACCATAAACTTTACAATCATCTCCAAAATATTTTACCGCCAAAGCAGAACCGGCAATAAGACCGCCACCACCAACTGGGCAAAATATAAAATCTAAGTCTGGTTGCTTTTCCAATAATTCCAATGCAGCCGTACCTTGACCTAAAATAACATTATTGTCATTTGAAGGATGAATAAAAGTTGCTCCCGTTTTCCGTCCTATTTCATCGGCTAATGATTGCCTTGCTTCTACTGTTGGCTCACACTCATAAATTTTCCCCAGATACTCTCTAACCCCTACTTTTTTGACTTCCGGAGCTGTATTTGGCATTACAATACGCGCCGTAACACCTACGCTCTGAGCGGCTAATGATAAAGCTTGTGCAAAATTACCTGACGAATGTGTGACTACGCCACTTTTCTTTTGTTCATCGGATAATTGCAGGATCGCATTGGTAGCGCCTCGCATTTTATAGGCTCCTGCTCTTTGAAAATTCTCGCATTTGAAGAATACCTTTGCATGGACTTCCTTGTCAATTAATCTTGATGTTAGAACTGACGTATTATGAACAAATGGAGTTATTCGTTCGTGACAATCTAGAAGATCTTGCTTTGTCAACATGCGTATTTATTTTTTCCACCTTAAGGTTTCAATAATTCCTCTTATATCATTCTGAAGATATGATGCTGCCGGTAAGATAGAGTCGTAATTAGGTTTCGTATAAAAATAAACAGACCCTGTTAAAAAATGCTCTGTACTATCGGTTACAAAAAATTGCGATTGAGATGCTGCGTTGCCTTGCACCTCAAATAAAGCGCCATAGATTCTCTCATCTGGATTAACATATGGTTGTTCTACGATGTTATCTGCCTTTGCCGCATGCTCATAACTAAGTCTTTTAGAATCATTGATCAACTGAGACAAATTACCATTAATCTTTTTATAGCTTAAAAAAATAGCGCCTTTCATCTCTGGATAAGAGATAGTATAGGCTTGATCTCCATTTGGCTCTGCATTTGCCAGTTGATTGTATTTAAACCTAAAGTTCTCTGTTTCTAAATCCGCTAATTTTCCCTGCGGATACTCTAATCGCATTTTAGCTTTTGGTTTGGGTAGTACTTGCTCATCTTTACAGCTGATGATCAAAAGAAATACTACTAAAAACGTAACGAACGACTTACTCTTCATGTGGTAAGGTAACTTTTATTTGTTTCAATCTTTTTTTGTCCATCGCCTCAACCACAAAGGTATAGGACTCGAACATTATTTTTTCTCCACGTCTTGGAAAACTACCTGCTTTTTCCAAGACAAAGCCTGCCAAGGTTTCAGATTCCCCTTTATTCTCTTCAAAGAAATCATTATCCTCCAACTTAATAACTCTATAAAAATCTTTTAGAGGTGTTTTACCTTCAAAGACATAATTAAAATCATCCAACTTAGAGAATATTAAATCTTCATCATCAAATTCATCACTAATATCCCCAACGATTTCTTCAATAATATCTTCTAATGAAACTAACCCAGAAGTACCACCGTATTCATCTACAACTATAGCCAGGTGGTTTTTCTTCTCTTGAAATTCACCTAATAAATCATCTAGTTTTTTATTTTCTGGAACGAAATAAGGCTCTCTTATCAAGGTCATCCAATTAAAGGTCTTTCGGTCTAAATAAGGCAATAAATCCTTTACATACAGAACCCCTTTTACGGTATCTATATTCTCACCAAAAACCGGAATTCTTGAATACCCATGTTTTTTGATTTCCCCAAGCACTTCAGGAAATTTCATCTGTTCATTAAGCGCAAAAATATCTATACGAGGTCGCATTACCTGTTTGGTATCCGTATTACCAAAGGTTACAATACCCTCTAAAATCTTTTTCTCCTCCTTAGTAGTATCGCCTTGAGATGTCAGGTCCAATGCCTGAGACAATTGATCTACACTCAAACTCGATTTCTGCTTACCAAGCTTATTATACAAAAACAGTGTACCTGATCGCATGGGCAAACTCAATGGAGCAAAAATAAAATCTAACACTCTTAATTGGTATGCCATAAAATGCGCAAAGCTCATTCTATTTCTATTGGCATAGACCTTGGGTAATATTTCACCGAACATTAAAATTAGAAAAGTAGCAACCACGACTTCTAATAAAAAGCGTACGGAAACTATACCAAATAATACCTGGTTGACATTTTCAAAAAGGGTGTCCCCTATAATACTAAACAGCAATACTACTCCAATATTAATAGCATTATTTGCGATTAATATGGTTGCCAGTAGTTTTTTAGGTCGTTCAAGAAGTTTTATTAAAATGGAACTCTTAGCAGATTTTTCATCTTGTAGTTCTTTTATTTCGGTCGTAGATAAGCCGAACATGGCTACTTCAGCACCAGAAATAAGTGCAGAGCAAATAAGCAGTACGCATAGTACAACTATATTCATTGCAAAAACACCGTTTACAACCAATGTTGTCATTAATAACGGTAAGGGGTCTGGGTCCAATAGTTGTTATTTAAATTATATTTAGAACGGTAAATCATCATCCTCTTCTGGACTTGCGGGTGCAGGAGCAGATGCTTTAGACGGTGCTTTAGTTTCTGTACTTGCCGGTTTCTGAGCAGCAGGAGCTGAACCACCATTATTCTGCATACCTTCTTTCTTGGTAGTCAAAAAAGTAAATTCTTGTACATGTACCTCAGTTGAATATCTGGTATTACCATCCTCACCCTGCCATTGACGATTTTTCAATCTGCCCTCTACATAAACCTTATCGCCTTTACTTAAATATTTTTCACAAATTTCAGCAGCTTTATTTCTAACCACCACATTGTGCCAATCTGTATTTGTAACACGTTCACCAGTAGATTTATTGGTATATGTCTCATTAGTAGCTATTGGAAACCTACCAATACTACCTCCCCCTTCAAAATAATGCATTTTAACTTCATCACCTAAATGCCCAATCAACATTACCTTATTCAATGTACCGCTCATAACTTAAAGATATAAAATTCAAAAGTACTAAAATTTAAATGCTTTGATAAAATCTGCAATTAAAACCGGTACCGGAAAATCGGTTATTTTTTCTACCGGAATCATGTCATTGAAATCGTCATTCGTATAGACCAACCAAAACTTTGTATGTAAATGTTGATGTGATAATTTATGTACTACAGCATTCTCATTGAAACTTAGAACTTCATTAGCATCTATATCATTTAGCACTTCTTTATACCTTATAGTAATATCATCTATTTTCAATACCTCTTTTGATTCTAATAAAGGAAACTGCCATAAGTTTTGCCAAATGCCTTTGCCCGTTCTTTGATTTAGCCTTGTAAATTGATTCCCATCCGCATCCTTATATATAGGTATAAGATAATTGAAGTACCTATTTCGCACTTTTGTCTTTTTTAACTTAACCGGCAAGGCATCTACCAAGCCTTTTTCTAAGGCAACACAACTATCATTTAAAGGACAAAGTAAACATAAAGGCTTTTTAGGAGAGCATTGTATTGCCCCAAACTCCATAATACCTTGATTATAATCTCGAATATTTGCGGGATCCATTACTTTTTGGGCCAAGCTTTTAAAATATTTGACACCATTAGTACTATTAATAGGTGTATCTATACCGTAATATCTAGCAAGCACTCTATATACATTTCCATCCACTACGGCTTGTGGTTCATTAAAACAAATAGATGAAATGGCGCTTGCGGTATAGTCGCCAACACCTTTTAGTGTTAAAAGTTTCTTATAGTTATCAGGAAACTTACCTTCATACTCCTCTACTACCATTTTTGCAGCGGCATGAAGGTTTCTAGCTCTTGAATAATACCCTAGTCCTTGCCAAAGTTTTAAAACTTGTTCTTCATTTGCCTTGGCAAGATCATGAACACTGGGAAAATTTTCTACAAAACTCAAGTAATACGGGGTTCCCTGAGCCACACGTGTTTGTTGCAATATAATTTCCGATAGCCATATTTTGTACGGATCAGAGGTCTCGCGCCATGGTAAACTGCGCTTATTTTGATGATACCAATCTAAAATTTTACCCGAAAATGACATGCTCTTTCATACTAAGTTATAAAAGTAGCAGTTTATACACTTAAAATTAACCCATTAGAAAGAAAGATTGAATTTAATTTATATATTTGCAACCCGAAAAAACATACAGAAAATCTAATATTGAAAGATGACGAAAGCGGAAATTGTATCGAAGATCTCAGATAAGCTGGGAATTGAAAAAGGAGATGTACAGGCAACTGTTGAATCTTTTATGGAAGAGGTAAAAACATCATTAGAAAGTGGTGATAATGTTTACCTAAGAGGTTTCGGTAGTTTTATCATTAAAACTAGAGCCGAAAAAACCGGTAGAAACATTTCCAAGAACACAACTATTAAAATACCCGCTCACAACATCCCAGCATTTAAGCCTGCAAAGGTTTTTGTTGAAGGGGTTAAGAGCAACGTACACGTAAAATAATTAACTTAAAAAAAGAACTTTATGCCAAGTGGTAAGAAAAGAAAGAGACATAAGGTAGCTACACACAAGCGCAAGAAGCGTAGAAGAGCTAACCGACACAAGAAAAAGTAGTTTTATAACTACTTTTTCTTTTTAAAATACGTTCATTGACATAGAGATCCAGAGTTTGGATTTCGGCAGATACATTTGTATTTGTCTATGGTATTGTTTAATCAGTTCGTTACCTTTTTTTTTAGGTAAACGACTAAAAATATATTCAGGTGAATAGAGAATTAATCGTAAGATCTAGTTCCCAATCTGTTGACTTTGCCTTGCTAAAGGACGGAAAACTCACTGAACTACATAAAGAGGAGAACAGTAACGACTTTTCTGTTGGCGATATTTTTCTTGCCAAAATAAGAAAGCCCGTAACCGGTCTTAACGCAGCGTTCGTAAACGTTGGTTATGAAAAGGATGCATTCTTGCATTACCATGACCTTGGACCGCAGTTATCCTCAATGCTTAAGTTCATTAAACAAGTGAGCACCGGAAAACTAAAGGATTACACTTTAGAAAATTTCCCGTTTGAAACCGATATTGACAAAAACGGTGTTATTACCGATGTCATTAAAGCGAACCAATCATTATTGGTTCAAATTGTAAAAGAACCTATATCTACTAAAGGACCAAGAATTAGTTCTGAGCTATCAATAGCCGGGCGTTACTTGGTAATGGTTCCTTTTTCCGATCGTGTATCCGTATCTCAAAAGATAGGTAGCAAAGAAGAGAAAGACAGGTTAAAAAGACTCGTTAAAAGTATTAAACCTAAAGGGTTTGGTGTTATTATAAGAACGGTCGCAGAAGGACAAAAAGTCGCAGAACTGGACAAAGATCTAGAAAACTTGCTGAACAAATGGACAGCAATGTGCAAAAAATTACATCGTGCTCAAACACCATCAAAAGTATTCGTAGAACTAAACAGGGCATCTTCTATACTAAGAGATGTATTTAATGATAGTTTTACAGGTATACATGTAGATGACGCCACCTTATTTAATGAAATTAAGGATTACGTGGCAGAGATCGCTCCAGAAAAAGAGAGCATCGTTAAGCACTATAACACCAACGTACCTATTTTTGAAAAGTTTGGTATTGAAAGACAAATTAAAACGTCTTTTGGCCGTACTGCAGCTATGAGCAAAGGCGCCTATTTAATTATAGAGCATACCGAAGCACTTCATGTTATAGACGTTAACAGTGGCAACAGATCAAACAAAGCTAAAAACCAGGAAGATACTGCCCTAGAGGTAAACCTCCTTTCCGCATCAGAAATTGCAAGGCAACTTCGCCTTCGTGATATGGGCGGAATTATAGTTGTAGATTTTATCGATATGGTAAAACCTCAGCATAGAAAAAAGCTTTTTGAACATCTTAGAGATGAGATGAAAGACGATCGTGCCAAACACAAAATACTACCTCCTAGTAAATTTGGTTTAATTCAGATTACCCGACAAAGGGTACGACCTGAAATGAATATTAAAACAACTGAAGAGGACCCTAACAATGCAGGGAAACAGGTGGAAGCACCTATTGTTTTAATAGATAAAATTACAGCGGACCTTGAAAAACTTCTTAAAGGCCCTAAAAAGGATAGCAGTATAACTTTGAATATACACCCTTTTATTGCAGCCTATATTACAAAAGGTTTTCCATCTTTGAGGACAAAATGGTTCTTAGAGTATAAAAAATGGATTAAAATTCAACCGCGCGATGCGTATACGTATCTAGAATATCGTTTTAAAAATAAAGACGGTAAAACAATATATTAATGAAAAAAGCGACTCCCAAAAGAGTCGCTTTTTTTGTGCCTATTGTCCCGTCCTGAAATAAGTTGACACAAATTCGACTTATTTATGAAACCTTCAGAGAACCCAGGGAATAAGCGCACTCAGCGCGATTACAATTTAGGCTTTAAATTAGCCGTCATCTCCCAAGTAGAAAAGGGCGAGATGACTTACAAGCAAGCTCAAAAGGCTTATGGTATTCAAGGCAGGAGTACTGTTTTGGTTTGGTTGCGTAAACACGGTACCTTAGACTGGACAAACCCAATTAAGCATCAAATGCCAAAATCCAAAGAGACTCCAGCTCAGAAAATTAAGCGTTTGGAACGAGAACTCTCTGATGAGAAGCTCAAGAATAAAGTGCTTAACACGATGATCGACATCTCTGAACAGCAGTATGGTACTTCTATCAGAAAAAAGTATTCACCCAAGCAATCCAACGAGTCCAACAACAACAAGAGCTAAGCCTATCGCGTTGCTGTAGATTGTTTGGGATAAGTAGACAAGCTGTTTATCAAGCAGAAAAACGTGCTGATAAAAGAGCTCGTGAACTAGCTCAAATTAAACCATTAGTTTCAAAAATACGTCAAGAAATGCCCAGACTTGGTACTCGAAAACTCTACTATCTGCTCAAGGCTGAGTTTGAAATAGTAGGTGTCAAGATAGGTAGGGATGCACTTTTCGATTACCTCAGATCTGAATCAATGCTTATAAAACCAAAAAAGAACTATACAAAAACTACTCATTCTAAACATTGGCTAAGAAAGTATCCTAATCTAATGAAAAGTTCAGTTGCTACAAGACCAGAACAGTATTTTGTAAGTGACATAACTTATATCAAAAGCAGAGAAAGAACTCATTATCTCTCTCTAGTTACAGATGCTTTTAGCAGAAAGATTATGGGGTATCATCTAAGTGATGATATGAGTACGGAAAATGTAGTAAAAGCCATGAAAATGGCTGTAAAGAATAGAGTTACTTCCAACAGATTAATACACCATTCTGATAGAGGTCTACAATACTGCTCTGCTACATACCAAAGAGAACTAAAAAGATCTAAGGTCATACCATCAATGACGGATGGATACGACTGTTATCAAAATGCTTTAGCAGAACGTGTAAATGGTATTTTAAAAACAGAGTTCTTGATTCATAAATGTAATACAGCAAGAGAATTAAGACAGCTTATCAAAGAATCTATAAAAACGTATAATAGCAAAAGACCCCACTTGAGTCTTAATTATGAAACACCTAATTTTATACACAACAAAAAATCCTGCGAAGCTAGCTTCGCAGGATTGATTTAATTATTTAAAAACTGTCAACCTATTTTAGGACGACTCATATAATTAAATATCCAATGCTTTCATTGTGCTCTTTAAACGATGAACAAAAGTTTTAGCCTCTTCTCTATTATAGGCTGCAAAACCAATACGAATAGCATTATGGTTAGTTTTTGCCATATCATATCTTTGTAGCTCGAAAAATATTAGGTTTTCTTTTTTCGCGATTTCCGCAACACTTTCCCAAGAAAATCGCTTATCCAATGTCACCCAAATAGCCATGCCTCCTTTTGGTATTTCAAAGGAAAAATAATCTCCTAACTCTTCTCTTAACAAGGCACAAAACTCATCTCTTCGTGTTTTATAGATTTTAAGTGTTTTTTTAATGTGCCTATCCAAACTTCCATCTTTTATGAATTCCGCAAACGTTAATTCTAACAATGCATCACCTTGACGATCAATAAACCTTCTCAGTTTTGCACATTCATCTACAAAGGTTTTAGAAGCAATTAAATATCCCACACGATATACCGGGGCAACAGTTTTACATACAGAACCTACGTAAATAACATTATTATGTATATCATGACTAGCCAAGGGCAATATAGGCGAATGATTATAATGAAAATCATAGTCGTAGTCATCTTCTATAATGGCAAAGCGATATGTCTTTGCCAAATTCAACAATTGTATCCTCCGCTCTGCAGAAAGAGTTACTGTGGTAGGATGATGGTGATGTGGCGTCGTGTATACTGCCTTTACCTTGTATTTCTCACAAAGTTTTTTGATTTCAATAGTTTGTAGACCTTCGCCATCAATTTTAACCCGTAACAATTTAGCACCACCATATTCAAAAGTAGTATCAGAAGAACTATAATTGGTCTCTCCTACAATAACATACTCATCTTTATCAAAAAGTAATTGACCTGCCAAAAACATACTCATTTGACTACCCCTTGTAATCATAATATTATCTATACTTATACGAAGCCCTCTTGTTTCGTTTAGATAATTTACCAACGTTTTTCTAAGTTCTAAATTCCCATACGTTGTGCCATAGTCCATATATAAAGGTGTACTCTTCTTTGCGCTAATACTACGATACAATGTGGCAATGGCATTTCTGGGCGCTAATCTAACATCTCCGATCCCATCATTTACATAGAGATTTTCTTTATTGAAGCTTTGCGGAAAACTTCTATCTAAATAAGATTGTTTTTTAAATGAAAATCCCGCTTCATCTTTACCTTTTAAATCTATACGATCAGCTCCTAACTTTTGCTGTTTCAACATAGGAATCTTCGAATGAACGTAGGTTCCTTTTTGCGGTATACTTTCTATCCAACCTTGCAAGATAAGTTCTTCATAACAAGTAATGACAGTTTTTCTATGCACATTAATCAATAAAGCAAGCTCTCGACTACTTGGTAATTTAGCTCCTTTGACCAGTATTCCTTTTTTAATCAAAGTGATAAACTGATTGGTAAGTTGCAGATAAACGGCTTGTTTAGAAGTTCTGTCTATACGAATACTTGTTTTATATGGAATCATAAACTGGACTATTCAAAAATATATTTCTGGATGATTTACACCATCCACAAAACTATTAATTTTGAACTGTCTTAAAAATGTTTTACATGAAAGATTACGCCATCAACGAAATTAACAAGGTAAAAAGAGGAGCTAATAGAGCTACGTACGATGTAGAAAAAATCAATACTATTCTTGATGCAGGCTTCGTTGGCTATGTAAGTTATATTTATGAAAATAAAGCAATATGCCTGCCCATGGCCTACGGTAGAGATGGTAATAAAATTTACCTGCATGGCTCTCATAAAAACAGAATGTTACTGGCTTTATTGGAAAATAAAGAAATAAGTATGACCGTAATGCATTTAGATGCACTGGTCTTGGCACGCTCTGGATTACATCACTCTGTAAATTATAGATCGACAACATTGTTCGGAACCGTACAAAAAACAACGAATCTTGTTTCGAAAGAAAAAGCCTTAAAATGTGTTGTTGATCATATGATGCCCGGTAGATGGGATGGAATAAGACCTATACACAAAAAAGAGCTCGATGGCACGCTAGTGGTCGAAATGACCATAACCACTGCCTCTGCAAAAATAAGGGATGTAGGGGTTAAAGACGAAAATGCAGATTTAAAGCTACCTATTTGGGCCGGTTTGCTCCCTTTAAAACAAGTTGCAGAATTTCCTATTAGTGACGATTTATTACCAAAGGATATTGCTGTTCCAGAACACGTACTGACCTATTATGAAAATCTCAAACAATAACCCCGTGCTTTTGACCTTTAAAAAGTACATCATATAAAATAGAACTATGATTCCTATTGACGATTTATTATTATTCGGATTAGCGGCTTTGATAATGGTGCTTTCACCAGGACCAAATATGATTTATTTAATCTCTAGGTCATTGTCGCAAGGAAAAAGAGCTGGAATCATATCCCTTTTGGGCGTAATGAGCGGATTTTTATTTCACATACTTATGGTATCTTTTGGTCTAACCGCTATATTTTTTGCAATACCATTTGCTTTCGTAATCGTTAAAATTCTTGGGGTCGGGTACTTATTATACTTAGCATATAATTCTATAAAATCTAAAAATAAATTTTTTGATGTTGATCAAAATTTGATATCTGACACGTCGCTTAAGCTATTTCGAACCGGACTTTTGACCAATATTTTAAATCCGAAAATGGCAGTATTTTATCTTTCCTTTTTTCCACAATTCATAAAACCGGAATATGGTTCTATATTAGATCAGAGTTTTCAACTTGGAATCATACAAATATTCATCAGTTTTTTAATTAATTTTTTAATTGTGATTTCTGCTGTTAAGATGGCAAGTTGGTTCTCTAACCAGCCCATTTGGCAAAGAATACAGAAATGGTTTATGGCTTCAGTATTAACTGGTCTTGCATTGAAAATGGCATTGACAAAAGCAAAATAAGAAAATGTTAGAAATAAGATTGAACTGTGAAAACTGCGATACCGAATTACAGAATGACAGCGATAAAGCAATGATCTGTTCTTTCGAATGTACTTTTTGTGAAGGTTGTGTTACTGAAGTTTTAATGAACGTATGCCCCAATTGTGGTGGCGGTTTTGAAAAAAGGCCTACCAGACCAACAGAACAGTTAAAAAAGCATCCTGCAAGAAAGAATAAAATATTTAACCCAGTCATTGACAATACTTACCTAAAAAAATATTGCACTATTCATCCGAGAAAAAGATAGGCTATATTCTTTGAGAATAATAACTTTGGCATTGATGAACCATGCAAAGTCATACACTGTTCAAGAAGCTACTAAAAAAATAGAAAGCTACTGCGCCTATCAAGACCGCTGCCATAAAGAAGTAGTTTCAAAATTGAAAGACATGGGCATGATCCCATTAGCTATTGATACCATTATTGCTCAACTTATTGAAGACCGGTTCTTAAATGAAGAGCGTTTTGCAAAGAGCTTTGCTCGTGGCAAATTCAACATTAAAAAATGGGGAAAAAATAGAATTGTTAGAGAATTGAAATTCAGAAATATTTCTAAATACAATATTACTACTGCCTTAAAAGAAATTGAACCTGAAGCATACCTAACTACTTTAGATGATTTAGCCCATAAAAGATTACAGCAGATTACCGAAACCAACATTCAAAAGCGTAGAAAAAAACTAGCCGATTATTTATTATACAGAGGCTGGGAAAGCCACTTGGTTTATGAGAAATTAAAGGAATTGATTCCTTAAGCTTTTAACGTACTATTTGTTCTAGAAATAGCCTTTTTATTTTTCCAATCTATCCAATCTTGCCCTTTTAGCTTTCGCATAAGCACATCATAATAACGCATTATAAGAATATTATACGATGCTTTCGCCAAATTTTTGGGATTACGCGCAAATGCACGTAAACTCATTGAGAAGCCCGGAGTATTGTATTTCATATAATGCCAATAACCTTCTGGCATATATAAAACTTCTCCATGAGAGAGGGTTGTTTTAAATCCGTTTGCATTTTTTAATGCCGGCCACTTGTCATAATCAGGATTTGAGAAATCTATGCTCTCATGGGTAATTAACGAATGTGGTACCTTATATAGATTTTTCGTTTCTGACTGCGGAAACAGCACTACCTCTTTTTCTCCATCGAAATGAAAGTGAAATATGTTCGCCAAATCTATATCGTAATGCATGAAAGTGTAGGAGTCACGTCCCCCAAAAAACATCATAGGCACCCCTTTTAAAAGCCTTAATCCGAAATCAGGAAACTTATAATCCTTTTGCAGTGCTGGTACTTCCTTTAAAATATTCCAAAGAAATATTCTATACTTGGTAGGCTCTTTTTTCAATAAATCCACATATGCCGACATTTTCATTTTGGCATGTGGCTCATTGAAACCATCTTTATGCTGTACAGGTCTATCATCATATAAAGGCACCGTGATATCACCAGCTATTTCCTTAACATAATCTAGATTCCACTTTTTAAAAGCAGGCCAATCTTCAATAGCCTGTTCCAATACAACAGGCTTTTGAGGTTTAAAGTAATCTTTAATAAAGTTCTCCTTGGTAATATGCTTTACCCTTGGAATATCTGTTAACTTCAATTACACTTGGTTTTTTAGGGAAAACAAAGGTAATTAACGTTAAGAAAATAATTTCTTAAAAATGTAATAATGTAGTATTACTCAACAATTTTAGCCTTCTGCTTTGCATTTTCATTACGCTCAATAGAATGACCAGGTCTAGACCACTTTGGTTTTTCACCCAAAGATTCAATCTGAGAATCTTCTGCTTCTACAGTTTTAGGCTGTGATACCTTTGTAAACGGCTTTTGCGGATTTAGACCTAACATCTTGAACATCGCCATATCCTCATTTACATCAGGATTGGGAGTGGTCAATAATTTATCGCCAGCAAAGATTGAATTCGCACCTGCAAAGAAACACATTGCCTGCCCTTCCCTACTCATTTCCGTACGACCTGCAGATAAACGTACCTGCGTCTCTGGCATTACTATTCTTGTAGTAGCGACCATACGAATCATATCCCATATAGAAACTGGCTCTATATCTTCCATAGGTGTACCTTCTACGGCAACCAATGCATTAATTGGCACAGATTCCGGTTGCGGATTCAATGATGTCAAAGCAACTAACATACCTGCTCTATCTTCCAATGCTTCACCCATACCAATAATACCACCGCTACAAACGGTTACATTACTTTTACGAACATTTTCAATAGTATCTAAACGATCCTCAAAGGCACGTGTAGAAATAACATCTTTATAATAATCTTCTGAAGTATCTAAATTGTGGTTGTAAGCGTATAAACCTGCCTCTGCTAAACGTTTTGCTTGATTCTCTGTAATCATACCTAACGTACAGCAAACCTCCATATCAAGCTTGTTAATGGTACGTACCATTTCTAATACCTGATCAAACTCAGGACCGTCTTTTACGTTTCTCCAAGCAGCACCCATACATACACGAGAACTACCTGACGCCTTTGCCCTTAGGGCCTGAGCTTTTACCTGAGAAACGGCCATAAGATCGTTACCTTCAATATCAGTATGGTAACGTGCTGCTTGCGGACAATAGCCACAATCTTCTGGACAACCACCTGTTTTAATAGAAAGCAATGTAGAAACTTGTACCGTGTTGGGATCATGATTTTTCCTGTGTACGGTCGCTGCTTCATAAAGTAGCTCCATTAAAGGCTTGTTGTATATTTCTAGGATTTCTTCTTTTGACCAATTATGTCTTGCTTCGCTCATATAATCTTAGGTTGTTACCAGAGTTCAAAAATAACGGAATTTATATTGAAAAAATAATTGGATGTTTTTAAAATAATGACTTACCCCGTTATCTAAAGTTGATTATTCATTTTTACTTATCAAAATACTTACTGCATTGCCACCAAAACCTACAGCATTTATCAGTATTTTTTTAAGATTTCTATTCTTTGATTCCGATGCTACAAAAGGTACTGAAATCATCTTATTATGCTGCAACATTAAAATCGCCAGTTCTAGATTTAGCATTCCTGATGTTGCGAACGTATGACCTATTTTCCACTTATTAGTAGTCAATTGGGGCACATGCTCACAAAACACTTCTTTAATGGCATTAAATTCTGAAGAATCTCCTTTTATAGTACCTGGGGCATGCATTACAATAGCATCTACCTCGGCAACATCTAAATTACCCAAAGCCATTTTCATGGATTTTTGAAAGCATACGGCGTTCGCGGAAATGGAAGTATTATGTTTTAAAATTTCGGTAGCAAACCCTACGCCTTCAATAACTGCTAGTGCATTTTCTACCACACCCGTTTCTAAACAAGCCACAGAAGCTGCTTCGCCCAAAATCATGGTATTATATTGTTTTTGCATGTTCAATGCTTGGCACGGAAAACTTCGGCTACGCTCAACTACTGAATCTGTATTCGACTCAGGTGCTTTGGCATAAATCTTTAATGCCTTCATTTGGGCAATAGTGAAATTGGTCAACGGAGCTTCACTGGCACCTACCAAAAACTTATTTGCCATTCCGCTATTTAGCCACGCTACCCCATTCAATACCGAATGTAAGCCTGTGGAACAGGTAATGGAATGTGATATTTCTGGTCCGGTTGCTCCTAAATCATGAGATACCCATGATGATATATTACCAAGCGTAGTAGTAGGTGAACTTAATGTTGATGAAATACCGGTTTTCAAAAATTCAGCATGATATTCTTCAAACAATTTTGTAGCCCCTCTAGAAGAGCCCATATTAATACCAAAATCGGTGCTGTTTCCCCAACCTGATTGCTTCACTGCCATTCTTGAAGCTACCATTGCGAATAGCACACTGTCATCTAATTTTTTGTATTTACTATCAGACTGCCTTAGTTCTTCTACTAGTAATCTTGCAGATGTAGATAAAGGTGCCGCCCAAGTTTCAGAACCATTTATTTCTGACAAAGAAAAGTAATGCTCTTTGTTCTTATATGATTGCCAAGCTTCTTTTAACGTACTACCTAAAGGTGACATTGAGGCTATAGCTGTTATGGATATTTTTTCTTTCAAAATTTAATCTAAAATGTATTTAAAGCTTCAGTGATAGAGTAGTAAATTTTCTGAAGTTGAATATCTGTAATTACGTAGGGAGGCAAGGTATAAATAGTATTGCCCAAAGGTCTTAACAACACCCCTCTTTCTAAAAAGAAGTTATAAAGTTCGTCTCGCAAGCTACCATAACGTTCCATTTCTATTTCAAGGTCTATAGCAAGAATAGCACCCATTACCCTAACCTCTTTTACTCTTTCGTGATTCTGAATTTTGCCCGCGTATAAGTTATGCGCATTTTCGATATATGTTCTTCTTTCTATAATTTCCGGTGAATTTAAAAGTTCAATTCCTGCCAAAGCAGCTGCACAACCTAAAGGATGCGCGCTAAAAGTATGCGCATGAAAAAAACCTTTATGCACCTCATCACTAAGAAAACGGTCATAGATTTTCTGTGAACAACTGGTAATACTTAATGGAAACATACCCGCCGTTAATGCCTTACTTAAACAAATAACATCGGGCTTGTTCGATAAATGATCTGATGCAAAATTCTTTCCCGTTTTACCAAAACCGGTCATTATTTCATCGGCAATACATAACACCTCTTGTTCTTGGCATAGACTAATTAAAGCATCCAATCCTTCTGCGGAATGAAATTTCATACCGGCAGCTCCTTGTACTAAAGGTTCAAAAACAAATGCAGCACATTCATTTTCATTTAAAATTTTTGAAAGCGTACTTTTTACCTCTTCAATAGTATCTTCTTGCGGAACAGGTATTCGAACCACTTTTAAAAGGAAATCTTCAAACGGACCGTTGTAAGATGACAGACCGGATGCACTCATAGCTCCGAATGTATCGCCATGAAAACCATCTTCAAAAGCAATTAATGTATCTCTTTTCTCCCCATTATTATGAAAATATTGAAGCGACATTTTTATCGCAGCTTCTATAGCGGTAGAACCATTATCGTTGAAGAATAGCTTTGCTTGATTATCCGGCAAAATAGCCATTAATTTTTCAGATAATTCTATGGCCGGTTCGTGAGTTAATCCACTAAACATTACAAAATCTAACTTCTGCATTTGCTGGCTCATAGCTGAGATTATATCATCATTTGCATGACCATACATTACGGTATACCAAGATGCAATTCCGTCAATATATTCTTTTCCTTCTTCATCAAACAATAAAGCACCCTTTGCCCTAGTTATTGGTAACTGTGGTCTACCCAACTTATGCTGGGTCAATGGATGCCATAAGTATTTTTTATCTCGACTAGATAGATTTTCCACTTTCATAGAATTTATAATTCTTCATTTTATCTATCTTGCAAAGATCGGGAAATAAACCGCAATAAATAGATGCCTCTAGAAAGAAACAAAAATGCCTTTTTAAATTTTTCCCAAATGAAAAATACTACTGTATTTCTCATACTTTCTTTAATCACTTTTTTCATACGTTTTCCCTTCTTCTTTAGAGATTACATAGATCGCGATGAAAGTACGTTTATACTATTAGGGCAATCTTGGGCAAATGGTTTTCTACCCTACACACAACTATGGGATTTAAAGCCACCACTGACCTTTGCATTCTTTGCCGCTATTATTACTGTATTTGGTAAAAGCTTTGTTGCCATTAGGTTTGCCGGTGTGTTATTGGTTACCATTACCGCTTTTTACACCTATAAAATTGCTTCTACCATAATCCCAAAAAAGGGTTCTATTATTGTTGGTGTATTTTGTATTGTTCTTTTAAGCCTTTTTGGCAGCCTGCAAGGTGTAATGTCAGAACATATTTGTATTGCGCTTTTTGTACCAGCCATTTATCTTTTGCAAACTAAAAAGTCTCTCGGTTATATTTTCTTTGCCGGACTATTAATGGGCGCAACGGTTATGGTAAAATTGAACATGGCTTTCCCTATTCTATTCATCGGTATATTCTTGACATATGAGGCTATTTTCAAAAAGACAAGCGTATCTATGTTTCATGTTTTACTATTTGGAACGGGTGTTATCACAGTAATTTTAGCGACTATTTTACCATACTATATAACCGAACAAACCAATATTTGGTGGAAATCTGTGGTATTGGCACCATTAGAATATACCGGAGCAAGAAGATATTCTATTTTTAAACTGGCACCTATTTTCGTCATTACAGGAATTTTTCTTGTCTATGCCTTTAAAAGCAAAAAACTTGATTTTAAAAATAGAACCGTACAACTGCTATTAGTTGCCCTTATCGGGGTATTATTCTCTTTTGCGAAAGGAGGAAGAATCAACGGTCATTACCTAATTCAATTGCACCCCATGTTACTTATTCTAGTTGCGTTAGTTAGCTACAACTTAATAATACAGTACAAACCTAAACTACCGGTTTATGCCGCTTTTATTGCATTATTGATACCCGCCGAAAGTTATCTGGAATATGCGAACGTCTTGCAAAATAAATTTGAAAAGGGCACATTTTATAATGGAGAAGGCTTTGCTGCACCACAGTATATTTTAGAACATAATTTAGATACCGAAAACATAATGTTTTTTGAGTATCATATTGGCTATTGGAATTTAGACACTTTACCACCTACAACCGCCTCTACACACCCAAGTAATATTTGTAGAAATGAATTATTTACCTTTTACGGTAACCCCAGGAAAAATTCTGTTGAAGAAATTAAATATATCATGCATGAATTACGCCCCCAAACAGTGGTTATACGTAAGGGCAAGCGAATTTTCGACAAAAAAGAAATTGAAGAAAATGAATATATAGACGCATATTTAGCTAAACATTATAAGGTAATTGCCACGGTAGAAAATGCCGAAATTTTACAACGATTATAATGTTCTTAAAACACCTTCAAATTTATCAGCGTATTTTTTGATCACCTCTTTGGTAAATTCCTTTTCTTCATCTATTCTACCTATTAAAGATACTCCTGTTTTATGTAGAATTATATTTTCTGTATGTGGGTTGACCTCACCACTAAATAGTACCGAAACCTCATAGCCTTTTTGCAACAACCAATTTATGGTCAATAGAGAATGATTAATACTACCCAAATAATTTCTAGAAACCACTACTACCTTGTAATCTGGCATAATGATATCGAACATCGTATCTTCTTCATTTAAAGGAACTAAAAGACCACCTGAACCTTCTATAACCAAATCATTAGTTGTTTCTGGCTCATTAATATGAAATCTATCAATTCTAATACCCTCTATCTCTGCCGCTGCATGCGGACTCATTGGTAATTTTAAGTTATAACTGCTTTCGTGAAATTTAGTTTGATCATTAGATATTAGTCTTTTCACCTTATCGGAATCGGTATTATCCAAATCACCGGCTTGTACCGGTTTCCAATAATCCGCCTTTAAAGCTTCGGTAAAAATTGCAGATGCAATAGTTTTTCCTACTTCTGTTGAAATTCCTGCTACAAATATCTTTTGCATATTACTCATTATTTGAATTAGTGATCATACCACAATTTAGGCACTTATATTTTCTTTTTTCAAAAAAAGGAAAAAGTTTATAAAATAGACCTGTACTGTTATAATAAGGTTCAGATTTTTGAGCCTTACAATTCGGACAAATAATCGGTTTTCCATTATTATTAACGGCATAAGCCCTTATTTCATCATATATCTTAATTGCCCTCTCTTTGTCTTTTGAATAGACCTGTAGCTTTACACCACCAATGGCATTACTGATAAGTGGGTCAGAATTTAATGTATTTTCATCTCTAAGAAATACCGGTATACCCTCAGACTCTAACTTGCCTTTTACAATCTGTACATCAGCAACATATTCAAAAGTTGCCAGTTGATAAAATTTATCTTCCATATAAGCTTAAATATAACTAGATAGTAATTTTACCAACAATCCTATTTCTTCTTTAGAATTGAAACTATGCAAACATATTCTTAATCGCTCTTGACCTTCTGGTACCGTTGGTGAAAGAATTGCTTTGATATTAAAGCCTTTATCAATTAATTTTTTAGCCACTAACTTTGCTTGTTTTGAACCCGAAATTATACAACCTTGTATTGCAGTTTCGCTAGGTATAAATAGCTGTTCTATTTTATGGGCCTTTAATTGCTTTTTGAAAAAATCTATATGCTCTTTTAGTAATTTATTCGGTTCTTTTCCTAAATCACCCATTTGTTCATGAGCAGTAATTATAGTAGCTAAGGTATGCGGCGTTAAAGCTGTGGTATAAATAAATGATTTCGCAAAATTTACTAAATAATCTCTTAAATCTATAGAACCCAGAACTGCTGCCCCATGACTACCATAGGCTTTACCAAAAGTAACTGTTCTTGCGAAAACATCTTTTTCTAGCTTTAATTCAGGTATTAATCCTTCTCCGTTTTTTCCTAATACACCAACAGCATGTGCTTCATCGACTATTAAATTATAATCGTTGGACTTTGCATATTTTGCAAAGGCTTTTAAATCGGGCGTATTTCCATCCATAGAGAAAACACTTTCTGTAACAATATAAACAGCACTATCTTTTTGTTCGTTTCTGGCCGTATTTAAATCTACTTTGTCTTTTAAGCTTGATAAATCATTATGCAGAAAACTATAAGCTTTTGCATGGCTCATTCGTATACCTTCTCGTATACTGGCGTGAACATATTCATCATAAAACACTAAATCCCCTCTTTGGGGCAAAGCACTAAACAGCCCCATATTAGCATCATAACCAGAATTGAATACCAATGCAGCATCAGATTTATAAAAATTAGCCAACAAGGGCTCTAATTTGTTGTACAATTTATGATTACCGGAAAGTAACCTAGATCCTCCTGATCCATTTGATGCTACACTTTCTGTAAGTAATAATTGAAATGTCTTAGAAAACAAGGCTTCGTTTGATGCAAATCCTAAGTAGTCGTTAGAAACAAAGTCAATTAAACCTTCTTTAGACTCAAGTGAACGAAAGGTTTCCTCTTTTTTACGCGCCGCTATAACGCGTTGTAATTTTTTAGGCAGTTGGATCATATCACAAAAATAGCCTTTCTTTGAAATGAACGCGGGATAATTAACAATTTCCTAAAATTTTAGCTAAACCACTGAAGATATTTCTGATGTTCAAACAATTATCTACCCAAAATACTAAAATATCGAATATAAACCTGATTACCAATTAGTTACACCATAATAAAAATGATCAAAAAACATAAAAAGAATATACTATTTGTAAATAATTTATAAAGTTATTTGTTATTTTTGACTCTTTTTTTTGGAGAAATTTCCTACTTTGATATTAAAGTATTAGATTAAGTATATCTTTTGGTCAATATAAAATGAAAGGCGGTAATATTATAGATACAAATAGGTTGGAAACTTTGATGTCATTTGACGTCATGGATACCGACCCTGAAGCCATATATGATGAAATTACATCGTTAGCGGCTTCTATTTGCGATACACCTACTAGCCTTATTTCTTTAATTGATGATAAAAAACAGTTTTTTAAATCTCACCACGGAATAGATTATAACGAAACTCCTTTAAGTGAGTCTTTCTGTAAATATCTTATTGAAGATGATTTAGACTTGTTTATAGTTGAAAACGCTCAAAACGATAACCGTTTTGCACATTTTTCAGTAGTAAAAAATGATCCCGGTATAAAGTTTTATGCCGGTGCTTCATTGACCTCTCCCAATGGTAACCGTTTGGGTTCGCTATGTGTGCTTGACAATAAAGTTAGGGAACTAGACGACACACAAATAAAAGGTCTAAAAACCTTGGCCAAACAAGTGGTTCATTTATTTGAATTACGAAAAGCCAAAAAATTAGAATTAGAGCAAAAAATAGATTTAGAGAGAAAAGGCAAACTATTAGATAATATTGTTTCTGCAACGGGTATTGGAATATGGGAACGCGACCTTGCAAATGATAGCCTCACCCTTAGTGAACAAGGGCTTGAAATTTTTAGTTTAGATAAAGATTCTTTAAAAGATTTTAAAACTGACCACTGGTTTAGTCGTATTCACAAAGATGATCTGCCTTTAGTCAAGAAAAAAATGCATGATTGTTTAACTTACCCATCTGTAAGTTGTAATGTGCAATATAGATTTCTACAGAAAGACGGTAGCTATAAATGGATTTACGAAGAAGGCAAAGTGCTTAAATGGAGCCCTAAAAAAGAACCTTTGTTAATGTATGGTACCATACAAGATGTTACCGAAAAGAAAAGTTTTTCTACCGAACTTCAAAGAATCAAAAACAATCAAGATGCAATGATCAACAGCACCAGAGATCTTATGTGGTCTATTGATCTAAATTTCAACTTGATTACCGCTAACACCGCATTTCACGATTTAGTTGAAAAAATTCAAGGAACCCCTTTCAAAGAAGGTGATCCCGTTTTTTCTGACGAAGTACCCTTACAGGTTACAAAAAAATGGAAATCTTACTATCAAAGAGCTCTGGACAATGGTAGGTTTTCAGTGAAGCAAAAAATTCAAAACCCAAAAAAGTTTTGGACCACGTATGGCCTAACCTCTTTTGACCTTATGTATAATAAAGAAGGGGAAACCATTGGCATTACCTGTTTTCTAAAAGATATCACTTCTGAAGTTTTATCCCAACAAGTATTGATCAACGCTAAAGAAGAGATGCAAAAAATAATGGATACTTCTTTAGATATAATTTGCACCATCGATGAAGACGGGTACTTTCTAACTGTAAACCAAGCCAGTAAAGAAATATGGGGCTATAGCCCTAAAGAAATTATAGGCACCAACTATATGGATCTGGTGTATGAAGAGGATAAGATAGTAACCGAAAAATCTGCCTCCTCTGTATCATCTGGAGAAAAAATAGTCAATTTTGAAAACAGGTATATACATAAAAACGGACATGTGGTACCAATGCTCTGGTCATCTAATTGGGACGAAAAAGAAGGGGTTTTTTATTGTATTGCCAGAGATAATACCGAAAAGAAAAAATCTGATCTCAAATTAGAAAACAGTGAACGAAGATTTAAAACTTTAGTTCAAGAGAGTAGCGATATTATTTCCATTTTAGATATAGAGGGTAATTTTAAATATGTAAGTCCTAGTTCAACAAAGGTCATTCATATGAGCCCAGAAGAGTTTATGGGCAAGAATGCCTTTGATTTCATACACCCCGATGACCTAGACCGAGTAAAAGCTAAATTTGATTTGATAGCCAATCATGTTTCGGTTATTATAGAATCTTTTAGATTTAGGAACAAGTTTGGCGAATGGCGATGGTTTATAGCAAATGTATCAAACCAATTAGAAGAACCGTCAATTCAAGGTGTCGTTATTACGTCTAGAGACATTCACGAAACCAGAAACGCAAAAGAGCAATTGATACAAAGTGAGCGTCGTTATAAAACGCTAGTTCAAGAAGGCAGTGATATGATCTGTATTGTAGACGAAAAAGCGAATTTTTCTTATGCTAGCCCAACTACGTCTAAGATTCTGAATATTACTCCAGAAGAGTTCGTTGGCACCAATGCCTTTGTACACGTACACAAAGATGATTATGACATGGTATACGAAGAGTTCATAAAAGTTCTCAAAATACCACAGGTAAACATAAAACCATTTCGTTTTAGACATGGATCAGGCCACTGGATATGGTTAGAAACCATTATTACGAATAAATTAGAAGAACCCACTATTAACGGTATAGTAGTAAATGCCAAAGACGTTACTATTAAGGTTCAGCATTTAAAAGCAATTGAAGAACAGAATGCGCAATTGAGAAAAATTGCTTGGACCCAATCGCACATCGTCAGAGCCCCTGTTGCAAGACTAATGGGATTGGTAGATTTGCTAAGAGATGATAATGAAAAATTAAAAGCTGAAGAAAGAGAACAAATTCTTAACTTTATAGTAAATTCTGCAGATGAAATTGACCATGTAATAAAAGATATAGTTGAAAATACCATTAATGCCATTGATATAGACGATATTATATGAACTACGAAATATTGCTGATTGAAGATGATCCCATTTTTACTTTTTTATTAGAAAAAGGTATTAAGCACGCAGATTTAAAAGGGGATACTATTAGTTTTCTTAACGGAAAGCTTGCTATAGAATATTTGAACAAAGAATATTCAGACCAAAAAAACTATATTATATTTCTTGACCTTAACATGCCGGTCATGAACGGTTGGGAATTTATGGATGAGCTTGAATCGTTGGCCTCTACAGATAATTGTATGGTATTTGTACTCACCTCATCTGCATATAGGGATGATATTGAAAAACTAAAGAAAAAACCCTTAGTAGCAGATTTTGTTACCAAACCTATTACCGAATATTTATTGAAGGGTATCAAAGAAAACATAGAAGGTAATTTTGAACAAAATCAAACAACATAGCCAACATTGTATCAAATAAAATATTGAAGGCACATACCTAAATTAGCTTCATTATCTTAGCTAAAAATCTAAGTATGCGCTATCTCTTTATTCTATTATTCTGCGGATTACAATCTGTTCAACTAGTCGCCCAGACCAATTCTTACACTATTTCTTTTGAGAATGCCCAACATCATGAGGCAAATATCTCAGCTACATTCATAAAAGTATCATCAGATACTTTATCTCTAAGAATGAGTAGAACATCGCCCGGCAGGTATGCACTACATGAATTTGCTAAAAACGTTTATAACTTTAAAGCTATAGACAGTAAAGGAAACAATCTGAAGGTCACAAGAACCAACCCGTACGAATGGAACGTTTTTGGACATGACGGTACCGTTAAAATTACATATACCCTTTTTGCCAATAGAGGTGATGGTACCTATTCTCAAATAGATGAGTCTCATGCACATTTAAACATACCGGCTACATTTATGTATGCCCCTTCACTTAGTGAAAGAAAAATAGAAGTAGATTTTAACACAAGAGAAGATTTAAATTGGAAGATAGCAACACAACTACCACACGTAAAAGATAATACCTATAGCGCTCCTAATCTGTATTATTTTATGGATAGCCCTACTGAACTGAGCAACCACAAGGTTCGCGAATTCACTGTAGACGATCAAATCATAAAATTAGCTTTGCATGACCCTGGTACCGAACAAGAGGCTGATCAATATTTTGAGAAAGTAAAAAAAGTTGTTCTGGCTGAAAAAGAGGTTTTTGGTGAACTACCTACATTCGATTACGATTCTTATACCTTTTTAGCCTGTTACGTACCTAATGCCTCCGGTGATGGTATGGAGCATAGAAATTCTACCATTTTAACTAGCACTAGAACTTTGGCAAATGGCGGCATGGATGGTAATATTGGTACGGTTTCTCATGAGTTTTTTCATAGTTGGAACGTTGAACGTATACGACCAAAATCTTTAGAACCTTTTAATTTTGAAGAAGCCAATATGAGTGGTGAGCTTTGGTTTGCAGAAGGTTTTACCAGCTACTATACCAATCTCATACTTTGCCGAGCAGGATTAATTACACCTGAAAAATATGTAGAGGGAATAACGGGGACTTTCAATTATGTCTGGAATTCACCCGCAAGGCAGTTTTTCAACCCAATTGAAATGAGCTACCAAGCTCCTTTTGTAGATGCCGCAACCTCTGTAGACCCGGTGAATAGAGAGAACACATTTATTTCTTATTATTCTTATGGAAGTGTTCTAGGTTTAGCCCTAGACCTTTCTTTAAGAGAGAGCGGTTTGAATCTAGATGATTTCATGAAACTGGTTTGGAATACCTACGGGAAATCTGAAAATCCATATACCATTGAAAACTTGAATAAAACTTTAAACACATATGCTGGCGAAGATTTTGGCAATAACTTCTTTAATAGTTTTATCTACAAAAGCGAAATGCCAAGCTATGCCGAACTATTTAAAACTGTTGGGGTAAGTGTATCTCAAAACAAAGAAGCTGCTTATTTTGGCGCCGCTGTATCTATAACAGACGATTTAAACGGTAAAATTCGAAGCCATACCAAAACTGGGAGTCCCGCTTATATTGCCGGACTAAATAAAGGCGATATCATTACCGCTATTAATGGAGATAAATTCCCCAACGGCATTCAGTTCAACAAGTTCATAGAAAATGAATTTAAGCCAAATGACAATCTTTCAATAAGCTTTTTACGGGATGGATCCGAAAGGAAAACCGAAGTCACCTTGACCGCTGACCCTAACTACACTATTAGCTTGATAGAGAAAAATGAGGAAGCTCCTTCAAAAAAAATATTAAAAGCCCGCAAAGCTTGGTTAAAAGTTGAGTAAATGAATTTGATATATACCACCGCCACAACAAATGAAGAATTGATACAGATTCTTTCTTTACAGCAGATGAATTTAAAATCAGCTGTTTCTAGCGATGAAATGGAAAAAGAAGGTTTCGTTACTGTACACCACACTTTAGATGTACTTACTAGAATGAATAATGCTTGTCCGCATATTATTGCGAAAGATGGAGATAAGGTAGTCGGTTACGCCCTTTCAATGACCGATGACTTTAAAGATGAAATCTCTGTTTTAAGACCCATGTTTACCGAATTAGATAACGTAAACATTCAAAATTTTATTACCATGGGGCAAATCTGTGTTGCTAAGACCCATAGAAAAATGGGGATTTTTCGCGGACTTTATAATGCTATGAAAATTGCTTCTTACCCAAAATACGATGCAATTATCACTGAAGTTGACGCAACTAACTCCCGTTCTCTTGGGGCACATTACGCCGTAGGATTTGAGAAAATTTGTACTTACAGTTCTTTAGGGCAAGATTGGGAATTGATTTCTTTGAAGACTGGTTGATTAAAACAAATTAAGTCTATGACTTATGATGTATGATGTATGATGTATGATGTATGATGTATGATGTAAATTAATAACTTAAGGCATTGTTAGATCAATCTGTAAAAGGTTATACCAATTAAAATGATTGTTTGGAGTACATACATTTAAATGGCTTATCTCTACAAGAAAAATCACAAATGTTAATTAATGTAGTAAACAGCATATTACAGAATTACTAAAAATGAAATATTATCAAATAGAAAGGGGATCAGTTTATTGGCAACTGTACTGTAGCCAAGAAGAAACTGCACGTTTACAATTAGATGTCCATTTATTAAGAAATAGAGAAAGATGGGAAAACCCTAAACCTATTCAATTGTATGCAGACACTAATGTACCAGATCATGAACAATTAGACTTTAATGAACCCATTTTGCGTAATGCCATGTTATGGTCTAGCGGTGGTGGAAGTCAGAAATGGCATAAAGCTGCTTTTATACCATTTATTACAGGAATGTGTATTAGTGATGAACTATATAAAATATTTAAGAATTTCAATTTAACTAACGAACAGTTTTTAGAATTAGAGATTAAGAATTATCAAAAACAAACAACGCATAACTATTGGTTATTCTATCCAATAGTTAATTACAGATTTATAGAAATTAAAAAATCTGAATTTAAAAAAATTGGAATCAAAGACAAATCAGATGTAGAAATTGTAGCGTATAATGATTTGGAAGAATATTTTGATAAATCAGAGCCATATATGATGACTCATGAATTCAAACCGCATATTTGGTGCATAAATGAACCTTTTGATTTTTTCTTTGACCGCTATAACTACATAGTATCAGAACGATTAAAAAACGCCATAGAAGAAGCCGGCATGACAGATGTTTTCTTTTATGATTTGGATTATGAGGTTATCGTTAAAAAAGAAAATTGAAGTTTAAAACCCCTGCCTGCACAAATAGAAAAATATAGGCATAACAATCCTGAACACATTACGCCTTAGAATTTCAGAAAATTTACACTTACAATTCTCTATGTAAAGACTGGGAATTGATTGCGTTAAAGACCATACAGCTCTTAATTTTTTTAATAAAATAAAAAAGCTATATCCCTTAATAGATAATACTTCCTAATTTTAAATATTTATAAGCAATTGACATGTATCGTTACAATGTTTAATAAACAATCTAACCATGCATCAATACAACTTATCTACTTATTTAGTATTAATAAACTTACAAAATAATGAAGTACA
>JAHDDP010000033.1:12074-31649 GCA_020629285.1 Maribacter sp. | reverse complement strand
CATCACCCTTAAGAATAATATTAAGTTCTTTGAAATCACCTAATGCAATTCTACGCCCAATTTCATCAAGTGTAATATGACGTTGTGTTCTTACAGACTGCTCACGTTGCAATTGAGATCTTCTCGAAGCAATTTGTTTTGCCTCACGCTCATCTTCCAGCACATAGAACTTATCACCTGCCTGCGAAGCACCATCAAGTCCTAAAATAGATATTGGAGTAGACGGCCCTGCATTCTTAATATTATTACCCCTCTCATCCTGCATTGCCTTGATCTTACCACTAGTGGTACCGGCCAATACATAATCACCTATCTTAAGTGTACCCGACTGAACCAGTACAGTAGACACATAACCTTTTCCTTTATCTAAGAAAGCTTCTACCACGGTTCCGGTAGCATGCTTATCTGGATTAGCTTTCAACTCTAACAATTCAGCTTCAAGCAAAACTTTTTCCAATAATTCTTTAACACCTAAACCAGTTTTGGCAGAGATATCATGAGATTGTATTTTACCGCCCCAATCTTCAACCAATAAGTTCATCTGCGCTAAACCTTCTTTTATCTTATCAGGATTAGATGTGGACTTATCAACCTTGTTAATTGCAAAAACGATTGGCACACCAGCAGCTTGCGCATGACTAATTGCTTCCTTCGTCTGTGGCATGATATCATCATCAGCAGCAATTACGATAATCGCGATATCGGTAACCTGGGCACCCCTTGCACGCATAGCGGTAAACGCTTCGTGACCCGGTGTATCCAAGAAAGCAATTCGCTCTCCATTTTCAAGTGTTACCCCATATGCACCAATATGCTGTGTAATACCACCACTTTCACCGGCAATTACATTTTCTTTACGAATGTAATCCAACAAAGAAGTTTTACCGTGATCCACGTGACCCATTACGGTTACAATAGGAGCTCTATGTTTTAAATCTTCAGGAGCATCTTCCTCCTCTACGATACTTTCTTCGATATCTGCAGTAACGAAATCAACTTCATAACCAAATTCTTCGGCTACGATAGATAATGTTTCAGCATCTAAACGCTGATTCATGGTCACCATAATACCTAAAGACATACAAGCAGAAATAATCTCGGTTGTAGAAACACCCATCATAGTAGCAACCTCGGTTGCCGTAACGAACTCGGTTACTTTAAGTACCTTGTTCTCTAATTCTTGTTGTTCTAGATCTTTTTCGGTCTGCTCACGGTGCTGATCCCTTTTACTTCTTCTGTACTTGGCCCCTTTACCCTTCTTAGATTTACCTTGAAGTTTTTCTAAGGTTTCACGTACTTGCTTTTGAACATCTTCTTCGGTAGGCTCAACCTTTGCCACTGGCGCAAATCTTCCTCTACCTTTATTTCTATCACCTGGTTTCCCTGTGCTTCTATTTTGACCTGGACCAGAAGTATTTTTTGTTACAATTCTTCTACGTCTCTTTTTGCGATCTGCACCGGCAGCAGGTTTTTTATCTTCTTTCTTTTTCTTAGGCTTTTCAAACTTGCTAAGATCAATTTTCTCACCAGCAATTTTCGGACCTGATAATTTCTGATATTGGGTCTCAATAGTTTTAGGAGCTTCCGGCTCTTCGGTAGCAGACTCTACTTTGGCAGATTCCTGTTTAGCTTCTGGCTTAGTAGCTTCTTCTGCTTTTGGCGCTTCGACCTTAGGCTCTTCTTTCTTATCCTCTGTCTTTTTCACAGGCTGAGAAACTATTTTAGGTCCTTGTAATACAACCTTTCTAGTTTCTTTTACCTCTACCTTGGGCGCAGTCTTTTCTTCAACCTTAGGAGCGACTTTTTCCTCAGCTTTCGGAGTTTCCTTAACAGGCTCCTCTTCCACTTTTTTCTTAGGATTTAAGTCTATTTTACCAACCATCTTAGGTCCGGAAAGCTCTACTTTACCAACCAAGGTTTTATCTTCAGATTCAGCGTTTCTTCGCTCACGGGCCAAGCGACGATCTTCTTGTTCTTTTTCTAATCGAACTCGAATTGCTTCCTTCTCTTTACGCTTTTCCTCACCAACTTCTTTTGAGGCTACCTTTTTGCTTTTATCCGTCTGGAACTCGTCAAGCAAAACCTGATAAACATCATCAGAAATTTTTGTGGTAGGCCTCGCTTCCACATCATGTCCTTTTCCGTTAAGAAAGTCCACTGCCCTATCCAAGGAAATATTAAGTTCACGAAGAACTTTATTAAGCCTTATTTTTGCATTGTCTGCCATAAATACTGATTCCCGTTCTTTTATTTAAGTGCTAATATATAGCTAATCTTCTAATTCTTCTTTTAGTATACGAACAACTTCTAAAATAGTTTCCTCTTCTAAATCTGTACGTTTCACTAAATCATTAACATCTTGCTCTAATACGCTACGCGCAGTATCAAAACCGATCTTCTTGAATTCTTCAATAATCCAAGCATCGATTTCATCTGAGAACTCCGTTAATTCAACATCTTCCTCAACTCCTTCTCTAAACACATCTATCTCATAACCAGTAAGTTGACCAGCTAATCTAATATTGTGACCACCTCTACCTATTGCCTTAGAAACCTCTTCTGGCTTCAGGTAAACTTGTGCGGTCATCTTTTCATCGTTCAACTTAACAGAAGAAACCCTTGCCGGACTCAACGCCCTGGTCACTAACAATTGTGGGTTAGCAGTCCAGTTAATAACATCTATATTCTCATTACCTAATTCACGAACAATACCGTGAATTCTAGATCCTTTCATACCCACACAGGCACCAACAGGATCAATACGATCATCATAAGAATCTACAGCAACTTTTGCT
This sequence comes from Maribacter sp., assembly GCA_020629285.1. Classification (GTDB taxonomy): domain Bacteria; phylum Bacteroidota; class Bacteroidia; order Flavobacteriales; family Flavobacteriaceae; genus Maribacter. The sequence goes on along the minus strand of JAHDDP010000033.1, from coordinate 28,854 downwards.
TTTTCCCCTGGTATTCTAACCGCTTTTTTGACGGTAATCAATCCGTCGAACACTTCTGGTATTTCCTGAAAGAACAATTGCTCCAAGAATTTAGGCGAACTTCTAGACATTATAATCGTAGGTTTAGCTCCTTTTAACTCTACACTTTCAATAACACCCCTAACGTTATCACCTTTACGGAAAAAATCAGAAGGTATCTGTCTATCTTTCGGCAAAATTATCTCATTGCCCTCGTCATCTAACAAAATAACAGCTTTATGACGAATATGATGTACCTCTGCCGTATAAATCTCGCCCTCTAAATCCTTAAAATGCTTATAAATGGTTGTATTATCATGCTCATGAATTTTGGAAATAAGATTTTGACGTAATGCCAAAATTGCCCTTCTTCCTAGATCAATCAACTTCACCTCTTCAGACACATCTTCACCAACTTCAAAATCTGGCTCAATTTTACGTGCCGCAGATAATGAAATTTCTTCATTTGGCTCCTCAACCTCACCATCATTTACAACGATACGGTTTCTCCAAATTTCCAAATCACCTTTATCCGGGTTTATAATGATATCAAAGTTATCATCTGAACCAAACTTCTTTTTAAGCGCATTTCTAAATACATCTTCCAAAATGGCCATTAATGTTACCCTGTCTATGAACTTATCGTCCTTAAACTCTGAGAAAGATTCAATTAACGCAATATTTTCCATTGGTAATTACAATTAAAATTTTAATACAACTTTTGCTTTAATAATATCTGAAAAATTTACTTCTTCTTTTTTCTGAACGGTCACTTTCCCCTTACCTATTGGCTTAGGCTCCCTAGCTTTCCATTCCAAAACAATAGAATCATCATTTACGGCGGTCAAATTCCCCTCAAACTTATTGTCGTTTGTACGAACTTCAAGTTTTCTGCCCACATTTTTAACGTATTGACGAGGCATAACCAACGGTGCCGATGCACCCGCAGAGGCAACCTCTAGCGAAAAATCATGTTCGTCACGATCCAAATTATGCTCGATCGCCCTACTTATTTTAATACAATCACTGACCGTAACCCCATGGTCACCGTCTATTACCACATGAATGCTATTATCAGCACCCATTGTGAAATCGATTAAAAATAGGGAGGGGTCTTCCTGAAGACCTTGATCCAATAATTCCTTTACTTTTTCCTTTAGCATAAATAATAAGTAATAAAAGAGGGGACTAATTGTCCCCTCATGAATACTTTTATATCCTTTCAGCTTTGCAAATATACAATAAATTTAATTTCCTACAATAGACTATTCCCACCTAATTCATTCACTTTGAAAACAATCTAAATAAATAATTAATACCTCAAAAATATCCTCTTTTAGAAATTATCTTATTTTTAGCAAAACACCAACCAAAATAATACGTAATGGAAATTATTTCATCTTACAACCTTATCATAGGGGCTTCTTTAATTGTAGTTTTATCATTCTTTTTTAACGGCATTTCTAAAAAAACGAATATACCAGCAGTTCTCATGCTCATTGTTCTGGGGATTCTTATTAAAATAGGATTAGAATTCTTTATACCGGAGATTCCAGATTTTAAAGGTTCTTTAGAAATTTTAGGCACTGTTGGTCTTATAATGATTGTTTTAGAAGCTGCTTTAGAACTAGAATTAAAAAAAGAAAAATTATGGCCCATTCTCAAATCAATGGCCATTGCATTAATTGGTTTGGTAGGCTCTGCATATGTCGCCGCTTTAATTCTATATCAATTTATACCCAATATGACTATGCAATCTGCATGGCTATATGCCACACCATTGTCTATTCTTTCTAGCGCCATAATTATACCAAGCGTTGGCGGACTAAGTGAAGCTAAAAAAGAATTCCATATTTATGAGAGTACTTTTTCTGATATCATGGGTATTATGATGTTCTACTTTTTAACAGGAAAACTAAATCCTGCGGAAGACTCGGGTGTTGCTGGTTTCAGTATAAATTTCGTTGTAACTATAGTAATAGCATTGGTTGCCAGTTATGCGATTATTTTAGTATTTCAACGCATAAAAAGCCAAGCAAAACTATTTTTATTGATTTCTGTCCTGTTACTTCTTTATGCCATAGGAAAGAAAATGCACCTATCATCTTTAATTATCATTCTAATCTTTGGTTTGATCGTAAAAAATGTCAACTTATTTTTCCCCGGTAAGACCAAAATCTTTCTTGAAAAGGAAAGAATGCAACAAATTTATCATGAATTGCACATCGTCACTCTAGAAACTGCATTTGTAGTCAGAACTTTCTTCTTTGTAATATTTGGTATCACCATAGTACTCTCATCATTACTGAGCATTAATGTTGCTATAGTCAGCATATTGATAATAGCATCTATTTATGCCATACGGTTTTTGATACTTATAGTTTTCGTCGGTAAAGACATGTTACCGCAGTTATTCATTGCCCCAAGGGGATTAATTACCGTACTACTTTTCTATGCCATACCTATGGAAGCACAAATTGAAGGTTTTGAATCTGGCATACTATTATTCGTAATAATAGCTACTAGCTTAGTAATGACATGGGCTATGATACGTGATAAACGAAAAATGGGTACCATGCTAGATGAAATTGACGAAGAAATAACCGTTAGAAATTTAGCCGAAGACGCAATTAGACAATCAGAAGACGAAGAACTTTTAGAGTTAGAAGATAAAACTCCACAACAAATTGACCCAGATGAATAGCACTAAAAAGGAATCTATTAAATTAAGAAGTTTGTTTAAAACTATTGAGGCATGAAAGATGCATGCTCCTCAACCTGACCACTATATGCTTGCGGTTCAGAATCCTCTAAACTATCTACTTCTTTACGAAAACGAAGTATCATTAATGTATCTAGCTGTTGATCAATACTATCTTTAAGCACTCTCCAGTTAGAAGAGTTCATTTTATTATTGTACTCCATAATCTTGTTGAAGCGATCCAAATTATAACGATTCGCTTTCCAAGCATGGGCAGTACTTTCTTCATGTTTTACATCTTGCAAGTAGAATCCAATTCCGAATCCAAGCAAAACAACAATCAATAAAATCTTTAAAACTTTTGGAGAGAGTTTCATAGGGCTAAGTTCTTTAGGGTACCAAAGTATATAATAACAAAATCGAAATGGTTTCTTTTCCGATGTATTTGTAACGTTATCGGTTTAAATGTACAAAAATACTGACACAACGGTTATCAACACTTAACATTCCGTACTGAAATATGTATAAGTACGAAGGTCAGACAATTAGATTACAATTAAAATGACATAAATCATAAAAATAAAAAATCCTGACATCAAATGACATCAGGATTGCTCTCTTAGTTGGCCCACAAGGACTCGAACCTTGAATGACGGTACCAAAAACCGGAGTGTTACCATTACACCATGGGCCAATACCTTTTAAGAGGCTGCAAATTTAAAACAAAGTTTTGTTTCACCAAACATTTTTTTAAGTAAAAATGAAAAAAATCTACTTTACCTGTGTTAAAGGTTTATAAAAATAGTTCATTCCTTTCTAGATTAATTAGTAAATTCGCCACTTAGGTTTAACCCAAGCTTCATGTTTTCAAAGAACTACCACAAGTGGGACACCATATTAGGATGGTCCGTATTTTTTATAGCCCTTATTACATACTACATTACCGTTGAACCCACCAATAGTTTTTGGGATGCGGGAGAGTATATAGCAACAGCAGCGAAGCTTCAAGTGGGTCACCCACCAGGAGCACCTTTACTACAAATGATAGGCGCATTTTTTGCAATGTTCGCTTTAGAACCAAGTCAAGTTGCTATGATGGTAAACCTGGTTTCTGGCGTATCAAGTGCATTTACCATTTTATTCATGTTCTGGACAATTACCAATATCACCAGAAAATTAATAGATAACGATGGTCCTTTCACCAATAGCAAAGCAATTGCAGTATTTGGTAGTGCCTTAGTAGGTTCATTGGCATTTACATATTCAGATAGCTTTTGGTTCAATGCCGTAGAAACAGAGGTATATTCTATGGCAAGTTTTATCATGGCCTTGTTGTTGTGGCTAGGATTAAAATGGACAGATAATCTTGATGACCCGCGAGGAAATAAGTGGCTTGTATTAATATCTTTTGTTGTCGGGTTAACTTTTGGAGTTCAGTTTATGGGCTTCTTGGCAATACCATCAATTGGTTTACTTTATTATTTTAAAACCTACAAAGAGACCACAGTAAAGAACTTTTTGTTAGCTAACATCATTGTTATAGCGATTCTAATGTTAGTATATAAATTTTCACTAACCTATGTACTTCAACTTTTTGGTTGGGGAGAGGTATTCTTTATTAACAGTATAGGTCTACCATTTAATTCAGGTTCTATTATTATCGGTCTTTTATTTATAGCTGCTTTTTACTTCGGCTTAAACTATACTCGTAAAAACAATTATAAGACAGGCAATACCATTGTTCTGTGTATGATGTTTTTGTTTCTAGGTTTTTCCTCCTGGTTAATGTTGCCTATTAGAGCAAATGCCAAAGTTGTTATCAATGAGAACAATCCAGAAGATGCAAGAGCACTTTTAGCATATTATAATAGAGAGCAATACCCAGGTGTTGACAGTCCCGTTTACGGTACCTATTATTCAGATATGTTTGCACCTGCAGGGGAAGATCAAGATGGAAAACCTAAATATGAGAAAGATTACACATTAGGAAAATACATTATTGTAAATAAATACAAAGATGCCGTTCAAGGTCCCAACCCTAAACACCAAGGTTTGTTACCTAGAATGTGGAGTTCGCAAAATGCCGAAAACTACATGCGTTATTTTGGAGCCTTAAATTTTAGGATCACACAACCAAATCAAGAATTAAGACAAGCTGCAGAACAAGTTAAAATTGGTTTTGCAAATGGCGAAATCGGTGCCGACCAATATATAAGCTTCTTAAAACGTTTTGATGAATATATAGAAGTACAGCCGCCAACCTTATGGGATAATATTGAATACATGTTCGAGTTTCAATTCAACTACATGTACCTGCGTTATTTCATGTGGAATTTCGTTGGAAAACAGAATGACGTTCAGGGTCGCTATAATGAAAACGGAAACTGGTTAAGTGGTATTAACGCTATTGATAGCATGAGATTAGGCAGTCAAGAGAACTTACCTAGCGATATAAAAAATAACCCAGGCAGAAACACCTATTTCTTTTTGCCATTAATTTTGGGAATCATAGGTATAGTTTTTCAACTCTCAAAAGACAAAAAGCAATTTTGGGTATTATTGATGTTCTTTCTGTTTACCGGACTAGCTATACAGTTTTATACAAACCCAGGTATTTTTCAACCTCGTGAACGAGATTATTCACTTGTAGGTTCATTCTATGTATTTGCTCTTTGGATTGGTTTAGGGGTTTACGGATTGTATGATAGTTTTAAAGAATGGATCACTCCTAAAATATTAGCCCCTGCAGTAGTTGTTGTAACATTACTTGCCGTACCAACCGTAATGGCGGTACAAAACTGGGATGACCATGATAGATCTGGCAAATTCACGGCAAATTCGTCTGCAAAAGCATATTTAGATTCTTGCCAAGAAGATGCGGGAGCTATTTTATTTACCATTGGTGATAATGACACCTTCCCAATTTGGTACGCACAAGAGATTGAACACTACAGAACAGATGTTCGTATAGTTTGTACGAGTCTTTTTGAAACAGATTGGTATGTGGATCAAATGAAGGTTGCTGCCTATGAAAGTGCACCAATACCTTCTCAGATTACACATGAAAAATATAGATGGGGATCAAGAGATGTGCTATACCACCAAGGTATTACAGAAAATAGATGGCCCATTAAGGACTTCATCAATTGGATCGACAGCGATAAACCTAGAACAAAGCTTAAGTATTTATTTGAGCAAAACGGTGCAGATTTAAGTCAGTATTCTGAAGATACTCAGAACATGGTCTACTACCCTACTAATAAAATTAGGGTTCCTGTAAACAAACAAAATGTATTAAGCAGCGGCTTGGTCAAAGCAAAAGACGCAGACCTTATTGTAGATTACATTGATATTGACTTACCAGGTGCTATTACAAAGAAGAGCATGATGATGCTTGACATCTTAGCTAACAACGATTGGAAACGTCCTTTATATTTCTCTGGAGGTAGTTTTGACGATGCTGAGTACTTATGGATGAAAGACTATCTTCAATTAGATGGTTTAGCGTACAAGCTTGTACCTATTCGTACAGAAAGACCTAATGCATTTGAATTAGGACGAATTGATACCGAATTAATGTATGATATCGTTACCGGATGGGATTGGGGTAATGCAGGTGGCGACATTTACCACGATACACAAACCCGTATTCAGAGCGTATCTTTTAGAGGTAATTTAGCTCGTTTAACGGAAGCTTTGATCAAAGAGAACAAAATGGACAAGGCTAAAGATATCATTGAGATTTCATTGACCAACATGCCTGTAGATAAATTTGGATACTACACTTTAGTGGAACCTTTTGTAGACGGCTATTATAAAGTCGGTGAAAACCAGAAAGCACGTGCTCTCTTTGAAAAGTTGAAAGGCAAATACCAAGAAAGGTTAGAGTATTACGCTTCTACAAGTTTAGACGAGCAATACAGCAATATTGATGACATCATTGCAGATATGGAAGCTTATAGACGTAATATAGATATGATCATAACCAATGATAGCGAGGATGTTGCTGAAAAAGAAACCTTAATATTCAATGAGTATATAGATAAGTTCCAACACTTCTATAAAGACGAGGACGATATGGACATGCTTGAAGAAATGCAGCAGACCAATCCAGATATGATGGATACCATGCCGGTTTCTGACACCATTTTACCTGACAATACTAAAACTGAAATTGTAGAATAGATATTCTGTCAAAATAGCGCATTAAAAAAAGCTTTGAGTTTACACTCAAAGCTTTTTTATGTTCTAAATAATATTAAATTTTAAACGTATTCTTTAAGAATACCCATTAGCGTAGTAGCATCTTGTTCGCCACTTTGTCGCCATACCATTTCACCTTTTTTATAGATCATAAGCGTAGGTAGACCCTTAACACGTAAAGCCTGAGAAAGCTCTTTGTTCTTATCCACATCTATTTTTATAACCTTACCCCTACTACCTAAAGCAGCGGCTACATCTCTTAATACAGAATGCATTGCAGTTGACTGCTCGTTCCACTCTGCATAAAAGTCAAGAAGAACAGGTACTTTTAAATCTATTAATTCACCAAATTTGGACATATAAAATGCTTTTCTTTGTTAGCCAAATGTAATAAAAATTGTTAAAATACTACTCTTAACACCCCAATAGTAGCGCAGTTAGAGGGTTAAAATCATGTTAATGCCTTTTTCTTCAAAGTTATTACCGTGATTTCTGGCCAAATACCTACCCTACCAGGATATCCTAAAAAGCCAAAACCTCTATTTACATTAATGAATTGCCCCATTTCTTTGTAAATACCCGCCCAATAAGGGTATCTCCATTTTACGGGACTCCACTTGATCCAACCGGGTATTTCAATACCAAATTGCATTCCGTGCGTATGTCCGCTTAAAGTTAAATGATAATGGTATGCATCTTTAATTACTTCCATTTCCCAGTGCGATGGATCGTGACTCATTAAAATTTTAAAATCATCGGCATTAATCTGTGAGGCAGCTTTTTTTAGGTCCCCGGCTTTTTTGAATCCGCCTTTTCCCCAATTCTCTACTCCCACCAAAGCAATCTTATCATCCCCTTTTTGTAAATATCTATGCTCGTTAAGCAAAAGATCAAAACCCATTTCTTTTTGCAGTGTTTTTAGGTCTTCCAAATTCTGTTGTTTCAACTCTTCGGTATCCCAAGGAATATAATCACCGTAATCATGATTACCTAAAACTGAAAACTTACCATCTTTTGCATGAAGGGTACTAAAAAGATCTGCCCACGGCTCCATTTCAGAAGTCATATTATTCACCATATCGCCCGTAAACAAGAGTACATCGCTTTTCTGCTGATTAATAAGGTTTACAGCGTATTCAATCTTTTTTCTATCATCGAAACTACCACTATGTATATCTGAAATTTGGGTGATCTGGTACCCATCAAAACTATCGGGAAGATCTTCGAATTCCAAATCGTATTTCAATACTTTAAAATTGTACTTCCCTTTGTACATACCATATAATAGCGCCCCAAATGGTACAGCAGCTACACCCAGTGCCAATAAACTAAGAAAACGTCTACGTGCCGGAAGTCCGAATTGCTTTTCCTCACCATACATTTTTTGATATACACCAGCTATAAAACGATATATATCTTCAGAAAACAAGAATAAGATAGTAATGATATTGAACGTTAACATGGTCAATAAAAAACCAAAAGCATAACTTTTAGATATACTTAAAACACGACCTGTTTCTTCCCCTACAGAAAATTGGTAGATGAAATTTAACATGACCGCTAATGATATTGCAATATAAATCCACGACCACCACGGTTGTTTGGTTATGGTTTTTAATGCCTGAAGCACATAAAAACTTAAAGCAACATAAGCTAAGACAAAAACAAACCAACGAATCATGACTAAAATTTTAACAAAGATATCTGTATCACAGCGGTATATAAGCTCATTTGCATTTTATTTAACCTTGTTAACTACCGCTTTAATATTTTCCAATTGCGTAATTGCTATATAATTATCGCTCAAAAAGCGTTCTGAATTCATAGTTATAGCCGGTTCTTCAGCAAGTGTTTGAATCATAGCCGTACCCGACAAATGAACCGCATTAAAGCCATTACTCTTAAAAACATCAATATTATTAGCATTTACACCAGACCCAGGCATAATCTGTACGGTCTTACTTTTCTTTTTTAATTCCGATAATAGTTCGATACCCAATGGTGCCAACTTTTGTTGACCTGATGAAAGTACATAATCCATTTGCATAGCATCAAGCTGTTCTAATGCTTCCAACGGATTTTTCACCCAATCAAATGCCCTATGAAAGGTGAATTTTAAATTACCTGCTGCTGATTTCAACTTTTGAGTTTGTGCTACATCCAACGAAAAATCATTTAAGAGTACTCCCGATACAATTCCGTCAAAACCTAATTCAACACATAATTCAATATCGGTAATCATCATATTCAATTCATTAGCTGAATAGGTAAAATCTCCACTACGTGGACGAATCAGAACATGTACAGGAATGGAAACTTGTTCCTTTACCGCTTTCAACAATCCGTAAGAAGGTGTTAATCCGCCCACCGCTAATTCTGAACACAACTCAATTCGGTCTGCTCCGGCACGTACGGCAACTAAAGCAGATTCCAATGAATTAGCACAAACTTCTACAATCATATTCCTATATTTAAGGTCACTAAAAGTAAAGAACCGATCCCATGAAAAGAAGAAAGTTTCTCAGAAATTCTACTACTGTCGCTGCAGGAATAGTATCAGCACCCATATTAGCTTCATACAAAGAAACTCCTCTAGTAAAAGGAGCAGATAACGCACCAGTTCTACCAATTGCAATTTGTACATGGGATTTTGGAAACGCAACTGCTAAAGCATGGGAAGTTTTAGAAAAAGGAGGCAATGCATTAGACGCAGTTCACCAAGGTGTAATGGTCGAAGAAAATGACCTCAACAATAGCACCGTAGGAAATGGCGGCAGACCAGACAGAGATGGCAATGTTACTTTAGATGCCTGTATAATGGACAAAGACGGTAATTGTGGAGCGGTTTTGGCAATGCAGCATATTGCAAACCCCATATCTGTAGCAAGAAAGGTAATGGAAGAGACTCCGCATGTAATGCTAGCCGGCAAAGGAGCCGAACAGTTTGCTTACGAACAAGGTTTTGAAAAAACTAATTTGCTTACCGAAGAATCAAAACAAGCTTGGGAAGAATGGAAAAAAACATCACAATATAAACCTATTATAAATATAGAAAATCATGATACCATTGGTATGTTAGCAATTGATGCCGATGGCGATATTGCCGGTGCATGTACCACTAGTGGCATGGCATATAAAATGGCAGGCAGGGTTGGTGACTCGCCCATTATAGGCGCCGGACTTTTTGTTGACAATGAAGTTGGTGGCGCAACGGCAACAGGTGTTGGTGAAGAAGTGGTAAGAACCGTTGGTAGTTTTCTAATCGTAGAATTAATGCGACAAGGCAAATCGCCACAAGACGCATGCGAAGAAGGTGTAAAACGCATTATCGCTAAAAACAAGGACAAACAAGATTTTCAAATTGGGTTTATCGCTATTAATAAAAAAGGAGAAACCGGTGGTTACTGTATTCACCCAGGATTCAGTTATAGAACTTATTCTAAAGAAGGTCATATAAACAATCCTTCAGATAGTTATTTAAAGAAATAAGATTATTTCTGAAAAATCTTACAAATGGCGTAGTTTTTGATTTCTGATTTTCCTCAAAACCAACCATGAGGATAATTTTAATTTTATTGATTTCAGGATATTTATATCCACAAAGAAACGATTCACAAGCAGCTTTCTACAATGTAGGATCCAAAGCTATCATAGGCGGCGTTGGAGCATTGATTAATAAGAAACCTAATGAAAAGGGTTCAAAAGTTTTTTTCAAAGGCATGTATCAAGGTGCTTTAGGAGGTTATTTGACTTTTGAAAGTAAAAGATTGGTAAGACAGTTTAACAGAACTGACAACTATGCCTATTTATGGCCTTCTAAGATTTTAAATTCGGCAGGTAACTCCATTATTTATAACGCTGCCGCCAATCGGAACTTTTGGGAACGATGGCACATGGATTTCGGCTTTAATTATCTGGAATATGATTTTAAGCGAGAAAAAAAACTGCGCTATCGAATTTTACCCTTTGCACTTTACGGTAATGCATATGGATTTGTAACCTCAAAATTTGATTTTAAAAGAACATTATACTCTGGTCATTTTATTTTCAAAAACAAAAAATTACCTAAAACAAGAGATATTGAACCAGATGGAGCGGCTTTATACAATACAATTCAATTTAAACGCAATATTAATATTGATTTAGAAACGGTTATTGCACATGAAATTATTCATGTTTATCAATATACCAGTGCATTTTTTATCAATGCCTATCTTAAAGAACCTATTGAAAGATTAGAAGAAAACAGTAGTTTTTTTAAACAGTACAGTAAAGTCTTTTATACAGACTTGAATGCCCCTTTAAAAGTAGGCTTATATAATGTACAGTATTTATTCGGTGTCGATTATTACGACATACTTCAGGAAAAAGAAGCTGACTATTATTCCGCAAACGATTTTAATATACCATAAATGAAAACAATCTACTTATATATAGCCGGTATGATGATTATATTCTCTGGATGTACAATAGAAGAGGAATATACCTTTAAAGAACAGATTGCGGGTAAATGGGTCGGGACCAAAAGATTATTTTTTTTCAAAGATGGCTCTTCAGCAGATAGTATATCTACAGGTATATGTGAAAGTCAAACAGAATTAATTCTTTTTGAAGATGGCAGTCTTTACTTTGAAGATTATATTGAAACCCAAAATAATTCCGGAGGAACTGATTTCTGTGAAATTGATACAAAAACTAGTGATAACGGAGAGTGGAAAGTAATACCAGGCAACAAGGTTATTTTTAAACTCGCAAATACTATCGACAATACCGAATTGAATATGGAACTCTTTGAAGTAAACCTGATAGATAGGGGCAATCTCGAAATAAGGTATAAGGAATTTGAAAATGATGAGGATGAAAACATTTATTATTACGTTTATAAATATTTTAGAATATATGGGGATTATGAATCTCCTGAAAAATAAATATTGAATAACAAAACTTCTAAGCAATAGCGTAATCCCACCTATTGTTTCCCTATCAATTTGTACTTTTAACCTTTTACAATCAATACTCAAAAATGGCAGATCAAAAAAGACTCTTTTTGCTAGATGCATACGCACTAATATTCCGTGGTTACTACGCACTTATAAAAAACCCTAGAATAAACTCTCAAGGCATGGATACCTCGGCAATTATGGGGTTCATGAATTCTTTGTTCGATGTAATTCGTCGTGAAAAACCTGATCATTTAGCCGTTTGTTTTGATAAAGGAGGAAGCGCTGAACGTACAGAGTTGTTCCCCGAGTACAAAGCAAACAGATCGGAAACACCCGATGCCATACGTATAGCTATACCTTATATTCAAGAAATACTAAAGGCAATGCACATTCCCGTAGTTGTAAAAGAAGGATGGGAAGCAGATGATATTATAGGTACATTGGCAAAACAGGCAGAAAAAGAAGAATACAAGGTTTTTATGGTAACGCCAGATAAGGATTTTGGGCAGTTAGTTTCTGAAAACATCTTTATGTATCGCCCGGCAAGAATGGGTAACGGCATTGAAATTTGGGGTATTCCAGAAATTCAAAAACGTTTTGGAGTTCAAAGACCAGAACAGGTTATTGACTACCTAGGTATGATGGGTGATGCCAGTGACAACATCCCCGGTTTACCGGGCGTAGGGGATAAAACCGCTAAAAAATTCATAGAACAGTTCGATTCTATGGAAGGACTTCTGGCAAATACAGATAAGTTAAAGGGTAAAATGAAAGAGAAAGTAGAAGCCAATGGTGAACTTGGTTTACTTTCTAAAAAATTAGCTACTATTTGCTTAGATGTCGATGTCACTTTTAATGCTAGTGATTATGAAATGTCTGAACCGAATGGTGAAGAAGTACAGAAAATATTTGAAGAGCTTGAGTTTAGAAGATTAAAAGATCAGTTTATAAAATTATTTTCTACGGAAGCCGAAGAGGCGAATACAGAAGTTACAAACAAACCAGCAGCTAAAAAAGAGATACAAGATGCTGGATCGGGACAGTTCTCGCTATTTGGAAGTCCTGCAGATGCTGGTGCAACCGTTAAAGATTTTTCAAGCAGAAAAACTATTGCCGATGTTGCACATTCTTACCAAAGTGTGGCTCCCGGCATGGCAATGAAGTTATTTCTAAAAAGCTTAATGCAACAAACTTCTGTTTGCTTTGATACCGAAACTACAGGTTTAGATCCTTTGACAGCAGAATTAGTTGGTATTGCTTTTTCTTGGGAAGCAACAAAAGGATATTACATTCCTTTCACAGATAACAAAGAAGAAGCACAGGCACTTTTAGAAGAGCTACGCCCTTTCTTTGAAGCCGAAGAAATTGAAAAAATAGGTCAGAATTTAAAGTATGATATCAAAGTATTGGATAAATACAATATTGATGTCAAAGGACCTTTGTTCGATACTATGCTGGCACACTATCTAATTAATCCGGATATGCGCCATAATATGGATGTACTGGCAGAGACGTATTTAAATTACACTCCGGTTTCCATAACAGAACTTATAGGTAAAAAAGGGAAAAATCAATTGAGCATGCGCGATGTTCCGTTAGAAAAACAAACGGAATACGCGGTAGAAGATGCAGACATCACCTATCAGCTTGCTCAACATTTTAGACCAGAATTAAAAGAAGCCAATACCGAAAAGTTATTTGAAGAAATTGAAATTCCGTTACTACGCGTATTGGCAGATATGGAATTGGAAGGCATCAATTTAGACAAGGAATTCTTGAATTCACTCTCCGAAGACTTGAACAATGATATCAACAATCTAGAAAAGAAAATTTACGAAGTTGCCGGTGAAGAATTCAATATTGGTTCACCCAAACAACTAGGCGAAATACTGTTTGACAAACTAAAACTAGTCGACAAACCTAAAAAGACCAAAACAGGTCAATATTCTACTGCAGAAGATGTATTGTCTAATTTGGCAAAAGACCATGAAATTATTCAGAATGTATTGGATTATAGAGGTCTTGCCAAATTGAAAAGCACGTATGTAGATGCACTGCCAGAACAAGTAGAACCATCTACTGGTAGAGTCCATACAGACTATATGCAAACCGTTGCGGCAACAGGTCGTTTAAGCAGTAATAATCCAAATTTACAGAACATACCTATTAGAACAGAGCGCGGTAGACAAGTAAGAAAAGCGTTTGTACCAAGAGATGAGAACTACACTTTACTGGCGGCAGATTACTCTCAAATAGAGCTACGTATTATTGCTGCCTTAAGTGAAGAAACCACCATGATAGAAGCTTTTAAAAATGGTGAAGATATTCACGCCTCTACGGCTTCAAAAGTATTTAATGTGCCCTTGGAAGAAGTGACTAGAGAGCAGCGTAGCAATGCGAAAACAGTTAACTTCGGAATCATCTATGGTGTATCTGCATTTGGCTTAAGCAACCAAACGGACTTGTCAAGAAAAGAAGCAAAAGAACTGATAGACACCTACTACAAGACCTACCCAAAGCTAAGAAATTACATGAGCGAGCAAGTAGATTTTGCTCGTGACAATGGTTATGTTTCAACTGTATTGGGCAGAAGACGCTATTTAAAAGATATCAATGGTAGTAACGCCATTGTTCGTGGCGCTGCAGAGCGAAATGCCGTGAACGCACCTATTCAAGGTAGTGCTGCAGATATCATAAAAATCGCCATGATCAATATTCACAACAAACTAAAAAAAGGCAATTACAAATCTAAAATGTTATTGCAAGTACATGATGAATTAGTGTTCGATATTTACAAACCAGAATTGGAAGAATTACAGACTTTAATTAAATCTGAAATGGAAAATGCGTATAAAATTGCAGTTCCCTTAGATGTTGAGGTTGGTTTGGGTGAGAATTGGTTGGTAGCGCATTAAGAGCGCACCATTCGACTAAAATAAATGTCTATAAACTTTTAAAGGAGGAAATATAGCTCGAAATAAGTATTTTGTAAGCTTTTAGATATATCAACGTATGAAAACAAACTATGTTTTTCTTTTTTTAGTAATCACAACTTTTTTTACTTTCTCACAAACACAACATTTAACCAATGGAAGTTTTGAAGAATGGGATAATCTTAACGACATTCCTGTTGGATGGCAATTAGATACAAGAATTAATCGTGAACAAGACACTGATGCATTGGACGGTCTTTATAGTTTAAAACTATCAAGTGATGAATTAAGAATTATAAAACTATCGGTTGCTCTTAGTGATTGGTTTCCTTTAGAAAGTGAAAATACCTATACATTGACGTATAGCTTTAAAGTATTGAAAGGCAATGTAGAAAGATTTTCAGGAACTGCATATCCAACTAGTGGTATTGATTACGGATCTAGATCCACCCAAAATTTAAACAATAATGAGTGGATTACAATCTCTCAACAATTTACTGCAAACGCAACAAGCAATCATTTCATTGACCTCATCATACAAAAAGAATTTACGAATTCAGATGTAGAAATATTAATAGATGATGTTCGACTAGAATCTGGAATCCCTGTTTATCCTGATAGAGAAGCCCTTGTGGCACTTTATCAGGCTACGAATGGTCCTAGTTGGACTTCCCCTTGGGATTATCATAGAGATATAAGCCTGTTTCCTTTTAGCACTTACAATGATGAAGGCAGATTGACGGAAATTTATTTACGTGCTAACAATCTGAGTGGAACGATTCCTCCTGAAATTGGCAAGTTAACAGAATTGAATCGCTTATCTATTCATGAAAACCCAAACCTTAGAGGACAAATACCTTCTGAAATTGGAAACCTTAACAAACTAACAGATATAGATTTTAGGGGTTGTGATTTAGAAGGAGATATTCCACCTTCTGTTGGGTTATTGACAAATCTAAAAAGGTTAGAATTAGGCGGCAATAGCCTAACGAACATACCTGAAGAAATTGGAAACCTTACAGGCCTCGAAAATTTAAACCTTTCAAGAAATCGAATCAGCGCCCCACTACCTGCTTCCTTTTCAAATTTAATGGAATTAAGATATTTAGACTTGAGTTATTTAAACTTATCAACTTTTCCTGTCGAAGTAACTCAGTTAGAAAATCTAATCGATTTGAATATAGAAAATTCAAACCTTTTTGGCGAAATACCATCTGAAGTTTGGAATTTGCCTTCTTTAAATTATCTAGATTTAAGTAACAATCCTCTAATGATAGACCTTCCTAATTCATTCGGAAATAGCCTTCAAGATATTGATTTTAGTTATTGTATGATAAGTGAATTCCCACCAAATATGGAAACATCTTTCTCTATTGAAAGATTAGATTTTTCCAACTCCGGTATATTTGGCGGCATTCCTAGTTCACTAGGTTTCTCAGGATTAAAGGAATTAAAGCTGAATGATAATAGCTTAAACGGTGAAATTCCACTTTTTGAGAATAGGGAAATCAAAATTAATGTTGAAAGAAATTATTACGTATTTGAAGACCTTGTTAATGTTGTAAGTGAAGGTTATGATATAGTTTACAGTGTTCAAAACAACCTATTTGGCAATAGCGATATTTCACTCAATACTGGTGAAACACTTTTTATTTTTGTAGATCAAACTATTGAACCAAACAATCAATATGAATGGTCTAAGGACGGAGTTGTTCTTCCTAATGCCGGAACTAACCCTCTTGAAATAACAAATGTTAGTCCTGATGATTCTGGTAGGTATAGTTGTCGTATAACTAATTTATTAGCGCCAGATTTATTGTTATACACAGAGACTACAACTGTTAATGTAACCGGATCAATTGATGATGACGGTGACGGAATAAACAATGCAATCGACAATTGTCCAAACACCCCTGCAAATGAAACTGCAGACTCAAACGGATGCTCCCAAAGCCAACTGGACGATGACAATGACGGAATAA
>JAHDDP010000033.1:0-11974 GCA_020629285.1 Maribacter sp. | reverse complement strand
CCCAAATACCCCTGTAAATGAAACCGCAGACTCAAACGGATGCTCCCAAAGCCAACTGGACGATGACAATGACGGAATAAACAATGCAATCGACACCTGCCCAAATACCCCTGTAAATGAAACCGCAGACTCAAACGGATGCTCCCAAAGCCAAATGGATGATGACAATGACGGTGTTACCAATGATATAGACAATTGCCCTAACACTCCAGTAAACACAACAGTTGATGAGAATGGCTGTACAATAGCGACAGTAACAGATTCCGATAACGATGGAGTAGCAGATTCAGATGATTATTGCCCTAACACCCCTACAAGTAAGACAGTAGATGCAAATGGCTGCTCACAGAGCCAACTGGATGATGACAATGACGGTGTTACCAATGAAATCGACAATTGCCCAAATACCCCTATAAATGAAACTGCAGACTCAAACGGATGCTCCCAAAGCCAACTGGACGATGACGGTGACGGAATAAACAATGCAATCGACAACTGCCCAAATACCCCTGTAAATGAAACTGCAAACTCAAACGGATGCTCACCAAGCCAACTAGACGATGATAATGATGGAATAATTAACACTGATGACAACTGCCCAAATACCCCAGCAGGAGAAACAGTAGATATAAATGGTTGTTCTCAAAGCCAACTGGATGATGACAATGACGGTGTTACCAATGATATAGATAATTGTCCTAATACACCAACAAACTCAACAGTTGATGAAAATGGATGCACAGTAACCATAATAACAGATTCAGACAACGATGGTGTAGCAGATGCAGATGATGATTGCCCAAATACTCCAACAGGAGATACCGTTGATGAAAATGGCTGCACAATGACCACAGTAACAGATTCAGACAATGATGGTGTTGCAGATGCAGATGACGATTGCCCAAATACGCCAACAGGAGATACAGTTAATGAGAATGGATGTACAGTAACCACTATAACAGATTCAGACAATGATGGCGTTGCGGATGCAGAAGATGACTGCCCTAATACCCTTGCAGGTGAGACGGTAGACGCTAATGGTTGTACAGTAACCACAATAACAGATGCAGACAATGATGGTGTAGCAGATGATGATGACGATTGCCCGAATACTCCAAGCGGAGATACGGTTGATGAAAATGGATGTACAATAACCACAATAACAGATTCCGACAACGACGGAGTGGCAGATACAGAAGATGACTGCCCTAATACGCCTAAAGGTGAGACGGTAGGCACTAACGGATGTACGATTTTTGAAAATACGCTCCCATATATTTCAAATGACGGCATTCAAGTAAAAGCAACAAGCACCAGTTGTCCAGATACTGCAAACGGAGAAATCTCTGTTTCCTTTAATGAAGATTACAACTACACAGTTCAAATTACAGGACTCTTATTGGACAATACTTTTGATAATATTAACGCTACAAATGGTCTAGTAAGATCTGATCTTTCTTCTGGTTCGTATACGGTTTGTGTGACTATACCAGAATATCCAAGTTATGAGCAATGCTACACAGTAACAATAGAAACGCCCGAAGAATTTATTTCTGGTAAAACCGTTATAGACTTCACTGCTAAAAAAGCAAGTGTTGTGGTTTCTGGAAGTAAACATTACGAGGTTTTAGTGAATGATAAGGTATATTCCTTTGAAGTTGATAATATTGACAATAAGCAATTATCATTCCCGTTAGACAAAGGGATTAATGTTATTTCTATAGAAACCGATAAAATTTGCCAAGGTGTTTTTAATGATAATGTGGTTATCAGTAATGCTATTTTAACTCCAAACCCAGTGGCTGATATGTTACGAGTTGAAGGTTTAGATATGATCACTAGCGCTCAAATTATAGTATCTAATGTAAGCGGAGTAACAACATTACAAGAAAACCGACAAATTAGTAACGGCACATTAGAAATGAATATTTCTAACCTATCGCCAGGTATCTACATGTTAACCATCGTGGAAGGAGATAAAGAAATCAATTTAAAATTTGTAAAAAAATGAGATTAGCTATAAAATTAATTTTAATGGGATTACTAGTTGCGTCATGCGGCGGTAAGGATGACAATAACAATAATCCTCCAGAGGAAACAGAAAAAGAACTGGGCGCTTTCAATCTTGTATTTCCTGAGAACAATTTAATATGCACTGAAGGGGAAGACAATGGTACAGACGGGGTAAGTATAGAATTTCAATGGTCGGGATCTACCAATGCTACATCGTATGAAGTAAAAATTACCAATCAAGAAACCAATTCTACCGACTCAAGAACGGTAACCACAACATCCCTTGCTGTAGGTTTGCCTAAAGGCACACAGTTTTCATGGGCAGTAACCGCTATTTTGGGCTCGAAAACGCTGGTAAGTGATTCTTGGAACTTTTATTCGGAAGGTACGAGTACAGAGAATTTTGCACCGTTTCCTGCAGAAATTGGTGTTTCAGATAATGGTAACGGTACCGTAACCGTTTCTTGGGTAGGTGAAGATTTAGATGACGACTTAGAAAATTATGATGTGTATATTGGATCGGGCGAAACTTTAGAATTGATATTAGAAAATACAACATTGCTAAACACCACCTATAACATTACTGCTGGTCAACAGTATGCAATTAAAGTTATTTCAAAAGACAGTAACAACAATTCATCTACCAGCGAAACTTCCTTTTCTTTTTAGAAAGTTAAAGTTTATTTAAAAGGAGACGAAAACGTATTTTTAAAACGTTAGCATATAGCGTACTTCTACAATGAGGTACGCTATATTTTATGAAACGTCTTTTTCTTATATCACTTTTCATCATTTGTAGCGCAACACAGTTGTGTGCCCAAGATGCGGAAAGTACTATCAAAGTGTTTCCTAACCCTGCAACGAATGTCATTAATGTCTTAGGACTCAAAAATGATTCGAATGCGGCTATAAGCATCAGAGATAGTTACGGAACCCAAATTATCTTTCACCAATGGGATATTAAAAGAAATTCCCTGAATATTCCTGTTTTCAATCTTGAAAAAGGTTTGTACATGATTACCATACAATCCGAACATCAAAATGTAAAAACTAAATTTTACAAGCAATAAAAAACCCTCACACAAAGTGCAAGGGTCAATTCTATTATTATAATTAAAGCTTGTTTATCGCTTCACGAAAATCAATTGCCCGTCTTCTGAAAAGTTAGGAATATCAAGATCGCTGGCATCTAATGTCATTACATTACCCTCAATAGTAACACCTATTGCCACTTCCTCACCATTTTCATCTATGGTAGTTACGGTTTCCCCATCAAAAGTATAAGTACTTTCATTAACATCAGACTCTGTTGGGCAAGGAACATCTAAACCCGTAGCAGTTGCGTTAACTTCAATATAATTTGCGGAATTAGAAGCGCTAGCCGTTAAGTCTTCATTAAACTGCAAAGTAATAATGAAGCAATTTTCTTCTGTAAGAAAATCTAGAATCTGTTTTCCAAATTTAGCATCGTCACTTGCCGTTTCATTGTCAATTTCAAGTTCTGTAGCATCCCAAGTACCTATAATAGCCGCACTATTGAGTTCTGCTTCATTTTGGGTCTCATCTTTGTCAGAACTACAAGATACAAGTGTTAATACTACTCCTGCAATTAGTAAAATATGCTTATACATCTTTTTAGTTTTTTTGGTTGTACAAGCATAAAAACGAAAAAAACAACTTATTATTTCATATCCAAACAAACAGCTACCTAACAAAAGCGGGGACTTAGAGTATAAATCTATACGTTGCCTTTAACAAAATGGTATTATCTTTTTTCTGCCCTAGTATTTGACGATCTAAATTCCTACCCAAAGTTTCACCAGGATTCCCTGCCCCTACAACTCCTTGTGACCAGACCAAAAAGATTTCCGACCCAGGCACATATTCCCATCTCAATACTAAATTCGATCGAAACTGGACATATGAAAAATCTGGATTTTCAATCTGATAATCTGTAATTCCGTCAAAATTCTCATCAATCAAATAATTATCAGTGCTATTAGATTGCGAAATTTGATTTTCAGAGAATAAAGTTACTCGCTCATTGAGACTTTCCGCAATGGGATTATTCACGTAATTAAAATTGGTATACGTTCCTCTAGAAATAAATGGCTCGCCATAATACTGAATAGATAGATTTGGATTTATACTATAATTAAAACGGATGGAAGTACTAAACGTTTTTTGATCAATATTACCGGTAATATATCTAGCATCTCCATTAAAATTGGTTTCAGTAACATATTGCGTTTTATTAGGGTTCTCTTCAAATTCAGAAGAAATAGACAGGTTAAAAGCATCAAAAGGTTGGTAGTATAATCTAAATACATAACGCGCTAACGAAAAGTTTTTTTCGGCTGCCTGACTATTTACATAACCCAAGGTAAAACTTAGTTTCTTTCTACTATCAGAACCGAAAAATAGATATGCAAAATTTTCATCTGACCAACGCCAACGTGGTCCGCCACGTAATACGGTATTAGAGAATATACGGGGTTTATGCGCTGCCCCAACTTCTGTCCACCAATTATTTTTATAATTTATAAATCCCTCAAACTGATATTGAATTCTATTATAATTACCCTCAAAATCGTAGGTTGAATACTGACTTAATTCCATATTTGCCCTTCTATAGAAATTAGTGGGTTTAATAAACAATCTACTTACAGATGCAGTTTGTTTTATTTCATCTGCTTGTCTTAGAAACCCAATGTCATTAAGTTCCAATTCTGGTGATCGCCAAATGATGCCACCGTCATATCTCCAATTACCACCACCTGCTTTACCTATCTCTATTTTACCACCAGTACCTGTAAGCGAGGTTCTATTAGAATCTACAGAAACATGATCCGCATCAACTCTTTGAAAAAGGTGTGTTATACTAGTTTGCGTTCTTGTAATGGCATCTTCACTTCCTGTAACATGACTACCAATAATGTTGCCTTCCACATAATAATTTCTATCCTTCCAATTGTGTTTAAAATCAAAACCGCCAGTGTATGCACCACTTCTTAAAAAATCTAGATTATCTGGTATATTTCTATTTGTAGCAGTAAAAATTGCACCGATAAAAGAATTACGTTCATTAAAATCTTTTTGCACCCTACCTACCAGATAATTAGTTAGTGGTTCTACAAGTTCTGAACGTTTGTTACCTACAACATCTTCAATGTCTGCATACATTTTACCGGTAACACTTTCTAAAAGACCCAATGACCACCCGTTTTTGGTTTTACCAGAGAACTTAGCAGCACCCAAAATTGTACTATTGGTTGGCCGATCAATGAATTCATCTGGTGTTGTCGTTACAAAACCTTGCGGACTTCTTCCTATTCTTCTACTATAAAAAATATTGTCATTACCATCGGCAAACTCATAATCGAAAATATTCTTGTTCTCGATAAAAAAAGGTCGTCGCTCCTCAAAAAAGATTTGAAATCCGTCTAAAGCAATAGCTCCGGGATCAGCATCTACTTGACCAAAGTCCGGATTTACGGTTAAATCTAAAGTAAGATCATTGGTTAAACCAATTTTGGCATCCAAGCCTACATTTAACTTATAATCACTACCATCGCGAAAAGGATTTCCTTCCTGTGAAGGATAAGCATCATACTGATTTACCAAAAAAGGCTGAATTTCCAATTGCTTTTGTGGCTGAATATCAATGAGTCCTCTAAGTACACCAAATTCACTTACCCAACCTGGAGCGTCTAAAGAAACAGGCTGCCAAAGAGAACGTTCTTCTGCCCTAAAAAATCTTCTGTTTAACTGAAGCCCCCAAATCTGTTCTTTTTGTTCCCCAAATTTTAATTGACTGAAGGGAATTTTCATTTCTGCCGTCCAACCTTCGGAATCCACTTTAGATGCCGTATACCAAATGGGATTCCAACTGGCATCCCAAAAATCTCCATTTTGCGATATAAACTCATCGCCTTTTACGCCGGCAGCAGAAACGTTAAATGAAAAACCGGTCCTTTTATCATTGTAACTATCAATATTGATCTCTATCCAATCTCCAGAAAAATTATCACGTCTGGCAAGTCTTTTTTCTATTTTAGAAGGAACACTATCATAACAACGAATACCAACGTAAAGAAATTTAGCATCATAGGCAATTTTGAATTTTGTGGCTTGACTTGGTGCCTCTCCGTTGTTAGGGTCAAAAACGGTAAAATCACCATCCCAAGAAACAGTATCCCAAGCTTTATCAGACAATAAGCCGTCAATTGTAATTTCTTCTTCTACCGGAAGTTGTTTGGTAACATATTCCCTTTGTACCTTTGCCGCATCTTTTTGAGCAAATACTGTCGATATAAATAGCAGAAATAAGATACTTTGGAATATACATTTATTCATAATCGTGTGTTCTTTGGTTGATTGATGGTAATAATGTAGAGACACAAAAGAATTGTAATTGTTACAGAAATAGTAATAAAACCGATAAGTTTAACAGTATCTACATGAAGACAAAGTATTTAGATCTTACATTTATTTAAAAAATGTAAAAAAATAAGAAACAAGTATTTGCAATTCAAGTTAATAATTGTAGATTTGCAGCCCCTTTCTAGGGATTGATTCAAATAATAGTTAAAAATAGCAGTAGTGGATACATTAAGTTATAAGACCGTTTCGGCCAACAGAACAACTGTAAACAAAGAGTGGTTATTGGTAGATGCCGAAGGAGAAACATTAGGACGCATGGCTTCAAAAGTCGCCTATTTGTTAAGAGGAAAGCACAAGCCAAGTTTCACCCCTCATGTTGATTGTGGTGATAATGTTGTTATTATCAACGCAGAGAAAATTGTTCTTACAGGAAACAAGTGGTCTGATAAATCATATATGAGATATACTGGCTATCCAGGTGGTCAACGTACTACTAGTGTAAAACAATTGTTGGACAAAAATCCAGAAGGTATTCTTGAAAAAGCAATAAAAGGAATGTTACCTAAGAACAGATTAGGTGCAGAACTTTTTAGAAACCTTAAAGTTTACGCAGGTACAGAGCACGGTCAGGAAGCTCAAAAGCCTACTGTTGTTAATTTAAAAGACATTAAATAAGATGGAAGTAATTCATAAAATTGGTCGTAGAAAGACCGCTGTAGCTAGAGTATATCTTTCTGATGGTAATGGTGACATCACTATCAACAATAAAGATTTAAGCGTATACTTTCCAACTGCAACACTTCAATACAAAGTAAAACAACCTTTTACATTAACTGAAAGTCTTGATACTTACGACGTAAAAGTAAATGTTTACGGTGGTGGTATCACTGGTCAGGCAGAAGCTATTCGCCTTGCTTTATCTAGAGCAATGTGTGAGATCGATGCTGAAAACAGAACCATCTTAAAGCCAGAAGGTCTATTGACTAGAGATCCAAGAATGGTTGAACGTAAGAAATTCGGTCAGAAGAAAGCACGTAAAAAATTCCAATTCTCGAAACGTTAATTCGAGATTACAAGAGTACCGGGCACCCTTTTTGGGTGCCTATTTTTATATTTTATCACACTGGGAAACCAGATATATTAACAAGTTCATTGAAAGTCCTTTCAGGACAATTAAAAATCCTTTAATTCCTAAAAATTGAAGGTAAGATTAGTTTAGCATCTAAATGATGAAGGCTTCTTGATATTATTATTCGAGATACCACTTTGTTATTGCTAATTCAAAAGAACGTAAACTAAATTTAAAATGGCGAGAGTCGAAGTAAAACAATTATTAGAAGCAGGTGTACATTTTGGTCACCTTACAAGAAAGTGGAATCCAAACATGGCTCCTTACATCTACATGGAGCGTAATGGTATTCACGTAATCAACCTTTACAAAACAGTTGCAAAATTAGACGAGACCAATGAGGCTCTTAGCAAGATTGCGGCATCAGGTAGAAAAATACTTTTCGTAGCTACCAAAAAACAAGCAAAAGATATCGTTGCAGAAAAAGCGGCGGCAGTAAACATGCCTTACATCACAGAAAGATGGCCAGGTGGTATGTTGACCAACTTTGTTACTATCCGTAAAGCTGTTAAGAAAATGGCTTCTATTGATCGTATGAAGAAAGACGGTACTTTCCTTACATTATCTAAAAAAGAAAGATTGCAAGTTGACCGTTTACGTGCAAAATTAGAAAAGAACTTAGGTTCTATTTCTGAAATGACTCGTTTACCAGGTGCTTTGTTCATCGTTGATACAATGAGAGAACACATTGCAGTAAAAGAAGCTCAAAAATTGAACATTCCTATTTTTGCAATGGTAGATACCAACTGTGATCCTAGAGATGTAGATTACCTTATACCTTCTAACGATGATGCATCCAAGTCAATTGACATCATCATGACAGAAGTAACAAATGCAGTTGCCGAAGGTCTTGCTGAACGTAAAGCAGAAAAAGGTGATGTTGCAGAGAAAAAGGAAAAAGCTCCTAAGAAAAAAGCTGTTGCAGAAACGCCAGCTCCATCTCCTGCAAAAGTTGACACCAAGCCGGCACCTATGGTTGACAACGTACCAAACGTTGAAGTAAATGTTGAGGCTACTAAAGAAGCTGTTGCAAACGATACTAAAGCAGACGATTTAACGAAAGTTGAAGGTATTGGACCAAAAGCAGCCGAAGCATTAGTTGCTGCCGGTATAGCTACATTCGCTGACCTTTCTAAAGGCGAAGCTGAAAAAATCAAAGAAATCTTAACAGAAGCAAGTTCTAGAATGGCTCACTTGGATCCAACATCTTGGCCAAAGCAAGCTAAAATGGCTGCAGAGGGTAAGTGGGACGAACTTAAAGAATGGCAAGACAACACCAAAGGTGGTGTAGAATAAGTTATTCTATTTTTGATATAAATAAATCTAAGAACAACCCATTAAAACGGGTATCCTAAAAGAAAATAAAATGGCAAAAATTACCGCCGCAGAAGTAAATAAATTAAGAAAAGCGACTGGCGCTGGAATGATGGATTGTAAAAACGCTTTGGTAGAGGCCGAAGGTGATTTTGACAAAGCAATCGAAGTGCTTCGTAAAAAAGGACAAAAAGTAGCAGCGAAAAGAGCTGACAGAGAATCGTCAGAAGGTGCTGCAATTGCTAAGTTGAATTCTGACCAAACTGTTGGTGTTGCCATAGTACTTGGTTGTGAAACTGACTTCGTTGGTAAAAATGAAAACTTTCTTGCCCTTGCCGATCAGTTAGCTGAAATAGCACTTAACTGTAACTCTAAAGAGGAACTTTTAGCTGCTGATTTTGGAGGTATGACAGTTGCTGACAAATTAGTTGAGCAAACTGGTGTTATTGGCGAGAAATTAGAAATCACTGCTTTTGAAAAATTAGAAGCACCATACGTTGGTTCTTACGTTCACATTAACAAGATTGCTGCTTTAGTTGGTCTTTCCGCTAAAGTTGATACTGCTGATGTGTTGGCTAAAGACGTTTCTATGCAAGTTGCTTCAATGGGTGCGACTACATTATCTTATAAAGATTTTGACCCTACATTTGTAGCTGCCGAAACAGAAGCTAGAATAGCTGTTATTGAAAAAGACAATGAAGAATTAGGTCGTTTAGGTAAAACACTTAAAAATGTACCTCAGTATATTTCTATGTCACAGTTAACTCCTGAAGTTATGGCTAAAGCAGAAGAAGATGCTAAAGCGCAATTACAAGCTGAAGGTAAACCTGAGAAAATTTGGGATAAAATTCTTCCGGGAAAAATGGAAAGATTCGTATCTGACAATACCACTTTAGATCAAGAGCAGTGTTTATTAGACCAAAACTTCATTAAAGATGAGAAAATCAACGTAGCTAAATATGTTGAATCTCATGGTGATGTTTCTGTTCTAGGTTTTAAACGTGTAACCGTAGGTTAATTACAATACAACTAACTCAATAAAAAACCGTCTTACTGTAAAAAGTAGACGGTTTTTTTATTTTCAATATTTTACTTATCTCTTAATTCTTCAACCAGGCATTTCGCAACTTAACGGTTTCTTCAGTTACCCCTTCTAACGTAACAATTTTCCTGACCTTCTTTAAAGGTTGCCCTACTGGTCCTTCTACAGATATCATTTCCCCGTCTCTTTCTACAGTCATGCTTACTACGGTTTCTGGTGTCCAACCAAAGCTTTCACCTATTATCGGGCGTAGTGTTTCTAAATTAATATCTTGACCATTGATAACCCTAAAAATATCGCCACCCTTCAATTTTAAATCATCAAAGAAAGAATTCAAGGCTATATTCTTACGAATAAATACTACGCTATCATTTTTTACATCAACATCCATATAAGGCACTTGACCATCAAAAAAGTAACCGGTAGGCTCCTCAACATTCTTTGTCACTAAACCAACCTTAGCAAAATACACATCATAATCTATAGGTGTTGTACCAATTACATGCTGCTTAAAGAAAGTATCAACTTCAGGATATGTCATGGAAACAATTTCCCCAAACAAAGCTTCATCTTCAAAAGGAACGTCTGTACCATATTTTTTGGACAACTCTTTCATTAACCAAAGCATACTCTTCTCCCCTCCACTCTTCTCTCTCAATATAATATCTAGACACATATTTATTAAAGCTCCTTTCTCATATACGTTGGCATAATTAGGCTCATAAGGTTGTTCCAATATATTTTTACTCATAACAGTAAAAGACATACTATCATCATAAAATTTAGAATTAGTGATTTTAGCCAACATACGTTCGTAAAAATCCTCTTCAGTAATTAGACCTTGCTGAATTTGAAATAAATTAGCAAAGTACTCTGTAGTGCCCTCATACATCCATAAATGTTCAGACATTTTTGGGTCGTTAAAATCAAAATACTGAATCTCTTTAGAGTGAACGGACAACGGTGTAACTATATGAAAAAACTCATGAGAAACCACATCTACCATAGCCTGTTCTAAACGTCCAATATCCATAGCTTCTGGTAACACAACCACAGTAGAGGTATGATGTTCTAATGCTCCAAACCCATGAGCATCTGGCACAGTATTATCAGACATATATAATAAGATGTCATATTCCTTTGTACTATCAACATCTCCTAAAAATTTCTTTTGAGCTCCCATCATAGCCACCATTCTATCTTTTAAATCAGACGCCTTGTAAACGTTATTAGGCGAAAAAAGACTTAAGGTTACCGTAATACCATTTATCTCAAAAGACACTGTATTTGGTTTTGCATACATTATTGGGTTATCAATTACTTCAAAATAACGATTTGCCTTAAAAGCATCCCACAAAGGATCTGGCTTATTATTTACTTCTCTGGCAAGCGTGGTAGTACCTACTAAATCTGTTGGCTTTTTAATCTGAATAGCATAAGGTATTTCTTTGAACCTATCAAAATAACCTACAAATCCATGAAGATTAAGCATAAAATTGCTATCCTTTGAGATATTGGTACCTGCCGGTGAGAAAACAGCATCATCTACTTCATCCTCCGTATCATAAGTATCATTTACCCAATATTGAACTTTATCTAACTGAGCAGCATTTGAAATACTCCAAGAGTTATCATCTAGTTTAGTGCTAGGCAGAACATTCCCTTTATAATCCAGAGCTTCAAAATCTTCAATATACTTACCGTAATTATCTGAACTATATGTTCCAGGCACAGTCTTAGGTATTCTAAATATGACCGTTGAAGTTGTAAACGCTCCAGGGTTGATCCCTACCTGAACTTTATCATCAACAACATTTACCAAATCAATAGAGGTGACCACGGGACTATTCTCAACAGACAAAAGAGCCTTACCTGCCCCACAAGCGTTTAATAGTAAAGCAGTGGCAATAATTAATACATTTTTCTTCATAAAAAACTTCATATGTGAATATTTAAAATCAATGATATCAAAGATAGATAATATGTAAGGACAACATCTCAACGATTTATGTTTTGCTTCAACCAATTATTGACTACACCCATCAAATATTTTCATTATTTTTGATGGCAAATAAAAAATTAAGATGCACTAC
>JAHDDP010000139.1 GCA_020629285.1 Maribacter sp. | reverse complement strand
TCGCTGAAATGGGAATCGAATTAGAATTCAAAGGTGAAGGTGTAGATGAAAAAGGTTATGTAAAATCATGTTCTAACCCAGATATTCAGGTAGAAATTGGTAAAGAAGTTCTTGCGGTAGATCCTAAATATTTTAGACCAACAGAAGTTGAGCTATTAATTGGTGATGCAACAAAAGCAAATACAAAATTAGGCTGGATTCCTGAATATGACTTACAAGGATTGGTAAAAGACATGATGACTCATGATTTAAAATTAATGCAAAAGGATCAATACCTTAAAAAAGGTGGTTATGTGACTTTTAACTATTTTGAATAAATAATCATCTAATTTGCTAATAGTAGGTAAATAACATCCAATGTTAAATAAAGAAGCTAAAATATATATAGCAGGTCACAGAGGTCTTGTTGGTAGCGCCATAGTCAAAAACCTTGAAAGTCAAGGGTATTCGAATTTAGTTTACCGAACGCACAAGGAGCTAGACTTGACTAATGCCAACAAGGTTGCTGAGTTCTTTCAAAATGAAAAACCATCTTATGTTATTCTTGCTGCTGCCAAAGTTGGCGGTATTGTTGCGAACAACACGTATAGGGCAGATTTCATTTATGAGAATCTAATGATTCAAAATAATGTCATACATCAAAGTTATCTGCATGGTGTGCAAAAATTGCTGTTTTTAGGTAGTACCTGTATTTATCCTAAAAATTGTCCGCAACCGATGAAAGAAGATTACTTGTTGACCGATGTTTTGGAATATACGAATGAACCTTATGCCATTGCTAAAATAGCAGGTATAAAAATGTGCGAGAGTTACAATTTACAGTATGGCACAAACTTCATTTCTGTGATGCCTACCAATCTGTATGGGCCTAATGATAATTTCGATTTAGAAAAGTCGCATGTTCTACCGGCATTAATTAGAAAAATGCACCTAGGCAAGGCTTTAGAAAATAATGATTGGACTACAATTGCTGAAGATTTAAATGCATTGCCTATTGAAGGAGTAAACGGAAATTCATCTGAAAAAGAAATACTTGCCATTTTAGAAAAGTATGGTATAAAAAGAAAAGATGATACCATTTACCTAGAAATATGGGGTTCAGGTAAACCAATGCGCGAGTTTCTTTGGAGCGAAGACATGGCAGATGCCTGTGTTTTCTTAATGGAGCAACGCGATTTTAAAGATTGTTATTCACAAGACACCAAAGAAGTACGTAATACACATATTAATATAGGTACTGGTGTAGATATTACCATAAAAGATTTAGCTGAACTCATACAGCAGAAAATCAATTTTAAAGGTGAATTATATTTTAATACAGAAAAACCAGATGGCACTTTAAAGAAATTAACAGATCCCTCAAAATTACATGACCTTGGATGGAAACATACCGTTTCATTATCACAAGGAATAGAACGAGTGTATTCTTGGTATACCGCTAAGAATTGATTGTTTATTTACCTACAGATTTCTATCAAATTTAAATTTAAAGTTGACCGACAGCCATAAAAAGCTATCGGTCAACATTAATAACCTATCATTAGCTCTTTAATCAACCATTACTAAAAGCTTAAATGAAGAAATCGAATTTTATTATACCATTATCATTTGTCGCACATATACTGTTAATTAATATAACACTATATGCACACATACCAGACACCTATTTTAATGGCTATAGCATATTTTATTACAATTTTACGTGGCTTATAACTACGTATAGTTTAAACTTCTACCCTACGGCCAGAAGAGATGGTTTTATGACCAATCTAAAAACTTTCGTTGTACTATTTGTTATCTATGGTTTGGTATATTTCACCTCCTTTGTGTTTTTAGGCATGAATTCGTATACCCCTTTATATCTTTCATTGGTGTATATGCAAATTTGTTTCCTATTAACCTTATTCAGGGTATTATTCTATTGGGCAAAAAAATTATACAGAACAAAAGGATTCAACAGTACAAGAGTTGTAGTAATAGGAAAAGATAAAAACCTTCAAAAACTAAGGCGTATTTTTGATCATCCAGAGTACGGGTATCGATATATGGGTTATTTTGATAATGTAAAATCTAACCACCCTACCTGTTTAGGAGATATAGAAAGCTCTTTTAATTACATCTTTGAAAATGATATTGAAGAAGTCTATTGTATGGCCTCAAAGTTATCTAAAGCAGAGATACAGTATGTAATGAAGATAGCGGACAACAGTCTTAAAAGAATAAAGATCATTCCAGATAATAAAGAATTGTTTTCCAGGGCAATGTCGTTGGAGTTATATGGAGCAGTACCCATCTTAAATTTAAGAGCTTCTCCTTTAGATTTGGATTACTCTAATCTCATTAAACGAATTTTTGACATTCTTGTTTCAAGCTTTGCCATAGTTTTTATTCTATCATGGTTAACGCCATTGGTATATATATTAATGAAGATCGATTCTAAGGGACCGTTATTTTTCAAGCAACAACGCCATGGCGTCAACAGAGAAATATTTTGGTGTTATAAGTTCAGGTCAATGACCAAAAGTGATACTAGCGACACCCAAATGGCTACTAAAAATGATGTACGAATTACAAAACTGGGTAAAATCTTAAGAAAGACCAGTATAGATGAGCTTCCACAATTTTTTAATGTATTAATGGGAGATATGAGCGTTGTTGGCCCAAGACCGCATATGGTGGTACACACTCAACTGTATGAAGGCTCTGTAGACAAGTATTTAGTCCGTCATTTCTTAAAACCAGGTATTACCGGTTTAGCACAGATACAAGGTTGTAGAGGCGAAATTGTAGAAAGAGCCGATATTGTAAATAGGGTTCGTTACGACATTTTTTACATGGAAAAATGGTCACTAGGTTTAGATGCTAAAATAGTATTCTTGACCATCTACAACGCTATAAAAGGAGAGACCAAAGCCTATTAGCAAAATAGAAAAATTATTTTTTAAACAATTTTTTAATTGCCTTAAAAAGTACCAATGCTAAAAACCCTATTACTAGTCCGGCTAAGAATTCAACTATGATACTGGGTACGTCTGGTAATAAATGATGTAAGAAATCAATATTATGCACAAAAATACCCCCTGAGACCAATAATAAAGCAAGTGTGCCGATTACAGTTAGCGACTTTATAACTTTTGGTAATGCACCCACCAAAAAACGCCCAATCTTATCAGAGACACTGTTATCTTCCTCATTAAGGTTGATTAAACTTGTACCGAACTCATCCATACGAACTATTAACGCTACAATACCATAAACCCCTACGGTCGCAATTAAAGCAACTACCGAGACCACTGCTATTTGCGTTACCAAAGGTTCGTTTATAACCGTACCTAGAGCAATAATCACTATTTCAATAGACAATATAAAATCGGTTACAATAGCAGATTTCACTTTTGTTTTCTCTAATGCCAAAATTTCTTTTTTTGACATTGGCTCAGTATCAGCAGTTATATGTTCTTTTTCATGAGGTACAAAGAATTCATATATTTTTTCTGCACCTTCAAAAGCTAAATAAATACCACCAAGTATTAAAATTACAGTTACCGCCCAAGGCAAAAAAGCACTTAACAAAAAGGCTATAGGTAAAATGATAATTTTATTTAATAAAGAGCCTTTAGAAATTGCCCACAACACCGGTAATTCTCTTTTAGAGACAAACCCTGAAGCTTTTTCCGCATTTACGGCTAAATCGTCACCTAAAATACCAGCCGTTTTCTTAGTGGCTATTTTACTCATTGCTGCCACATCATCTAAAAGTGCAGCTACATCATCTAAAATTGCAAAAAAACCTGAGGCCATGTATTTCTAATTTTAATCAAAAATAAATTAACCATTTCATTTAAGGGAATTCTATTCGTAAAAAAGATAACCCATTTCTATTTTCTATAAACAGAAATTAGAAATGGGTTTATAAATCTTTTTTTGATATTGAGAGTAATTGTTATTTGGTAGAGAAGAGAATTCTTATATTGATAAAAAAAATCTAAAAATGATTATACACCAAAACAAATAAGTTATTATAATTATTTAA